>CAYMWF010000001.1:0-38222 GCA_964394085.1 uncultured Gemmatimonadota bacterium
TTCGGCTCGACTTCCCGCTTACAACCCGGATGGTAAACCGGGCCGGCCGGCCGGCGACGGTCTGGTTTACCCGACCCAGATTCATGCAACATGGCAGCAGGCCGATCCGTCCGGGTCCGTGACGATCACCTGGAAAACCGAATTGAACTACATGTTCCACGCGGTGAAATACGGCACGGAACCGGGAGTTTATCCCTGGACCGCGTACGGCGTCTACCACTGGTCGCCCAACCAGCTCAGCGGAATCATCCACGATGTGGAACTCACCGGATTGAGCCCGGGAACGACTTACTATTATAAATGCGGTGACGGCCTCACGATCTGGAGCGATGAATGCTCTTTCACCACAGCGCCTGAAACCGGCGGATTCACTTTCTCCGTTGCCGGAGACGACGGCGTGTCCCCGGGTTCGATAACGGTCGCGACGTACCACTCGGAGGAGGACGTCCTGTTTCACGTTCACACCGGCGACCTGGCCTGCGCCGACGGGTTTCAGCCGAAGTGGGACTGGTGGTTCGACCTGTCGCAGGTCTATATGACCAGGCGCCCGATCCTTCCCTGTATAGGAAATCACGAAGTGGAAGATCTCGACACGGTCCGGGATATTCCCTTCGATTTGACGGCCAGGGGATTTTCCAGCGATCTCGGGTTCGGGCGCACATCTTACCTGGGCAGGTTCGCTCTGCCCGGCAACGAGCAATGGTATTCCGTCGATTACGGGCCGATCCATTTCGTCATGCTCGACTCGGACGAGGATATCACACCGGGAAGCGAACAATATGACTGGGTCGATTCCGACCTTGCGGCCGCATCCGCCGATCCCGGGATATCCTGGATCATCTGCGTCCTGCACAAACCGCCGTACTGCGCCGGAAAAGAACACGGCAGCAGTCACGGTGTCCGCGACAATCTCTGCCCCCTGTTCGACACGTACGGTGTCGATGTCGTTTTCAGCGGTCATGAACACCTCTATGAAAGAAGCTACCCGATTTTTGATACGGAAGTATCCACCCTGGAAGAGTACTTCTACGAAGATCCTACAGGTACTATTTATGTCGTCACCGGCGGCGGCGGGCGATGGCTCTACATGAATGGTTACGAGTACTGGACCGTTTATTCGAGATCCAAGCACCATTACGTTATCGCCGACCTCGTAACTGAGAACGAACTGCGCATTACGTCGGTAACCGCGACGTTTTGTCCGGCGGAATTCCTTTATTCGGGTTCGAGCGGCAGCGGAGAGATACTCGACGAATTCTGGATTGTAAAGAACACGGAGAATTCTTCCGAGGACGGACCTCTGTCTGCAGCTGCAACCGACGGGTTTACGCCCGGCGCCGGTTTGAGGCTTCTCGAAGAGCCCGGTATCGCGGAGAAGCTGTCCATTCTCAGGGATCTCCGCGATAAAGTGCTGTACAGGAGCGGAACCGGAAAAATTCTGGCAAAAGATTACTATGCATACTCAGCAGAACTGCTCGCTGTTCTGGAAGAGGATCCGGATCTTGCGGGAAGGATCGAGTCTCTCCTCGATTCGCTGCTTCCCGGCCTGGCGCAGGCGATCGGTTCGGGACAGACTTCCGAAGAAGTTATTAAACCCGGCATTTTCCCTGACCCCGCCCTGGTACGGGAAGGGTTTTTATTAATTGAGGAAATTCTGCGAAAAGATATCTCCGCCGGCTTGAGAACGGCGCTTTCAAGGCTGAAGGATGTCGGTCAAAAACTGGAGGGAAGGTCATTTTCCGGAATAGTCGATGAATTTTGAGGTTGCAGGATCCCGTCCACGGTGAAGCATGGATCCTGTCCAATCAACCGTCAATTTCGTCCCATCCTCTCTGCTCGGCCTGGAATGTTGATGCTTCGGTTTCAACCTGCAGCAGAATCGCAATGGAGCCGAGCTCGGTTTCAACTACAGTGGTTTCACTCAGTCTGGCCTCGGACAGTTCCCCTTCGATACGGTATACTTCGGGCAGGGACATGATGAAATAATATGGAGTATCCGCAAGAGCCGCCTTTGCATAACCGGAAATCATATTGACCATTTCACCTGTGCCGTCCAGCACCGTCGAAGTATCAGTACTGCCGGGATCGGTTCCGAGCAGCGCGGTAACCAGCTTCCGGGCGGTTTCTTCTGCAAGAAAGATTGACACATCGCCCCAGGCTTCTCCATCGAGTTTTATAACACCGCAAATGCTGCCGGTGAAATCTCCAGGCTTAACCTTCCCCTGCCTGGCATCAACTCCAGCCATGAGCTCGAGCATCTTTATCGTGCCTTCAACGAACGGTTGAATGACTTTATCCGGTTCCATCAGAAATCACCTCCCCCGGAGCTTCTGCCGAGACATTCCAGGATACGCACCGTGAGATCCTGCTGGCTGAACGGCTTGGTCAGGTAGTGGCTGGCGCCTGCCCTGACAGCCTTTATTACGTTTTCAGGATTACTTTCCGTTGTCACCATCATTACCGGAATATGACTGAACCGGCTGTCGCTCTTCATTTTCACAAGGGTATCGAACCCGTTCATTTCCGGCATGTTCCAGTCGAGCAGAACGAGAGCGGTTTTTTCGCCGATCCTTTTGAGAGCGGAGATGGCTTCGATACCGTTCCTTGCTTTTACGGGTTCGAAATCGAGCGTCTTGATCGCGCTCGAGAGTATCTTGAGCATCATACTCGAGTCATCGACGGCAAGGATTTTCTGTTTCATGGATTACTCCCCTGTCGGCACTTGCGGTAGTAGAATGTTCGTTCATGGACGAGCCGTTCAAGGCGCCCCGAGTTGCTGAGCGGTGTTTCCGCAGCGCCGAAAAAAACATAACCGGGATCGAGCAGCACATTCTCCAACCGGCTCAGAACATCGCGCTTCAGAGTATCCGAGAAATAAATCGTTACATTTCTTATAAATACCAGGTGAAAGAGGCCGAGGAGCGCAAAGTCCTGCTGCAGGTTGAATTTCTTGAACGAAACCCTGTTTTTGATCTTCTCGTGAAGTGTGCCGGCACCCTCATCCTTACTGAAATATTTTCTTTTCAGGTGATTACTGTCGTCGTTGAATCCCCTCTTCATCGAGATACGATCATATTTCCCGGATCGGGCGATCGTAAGAGCGGAGCGGGATATATCGGTTCCCAGGATATGGAAGTGGTCGGGAGTGAGGCTCCCTCTCTTCCCGGTTTCACAGAATTCGGAGATCAGCATAGCCAGGGAATAAGGTTCCTGGCCTGTTGAACAACCGGCCGACCAGATCCGGAAATGCCTGTCCTGATTCTCAGCTGCAAGACACTCGAATTCGGGCAGGATTATATCCCTGAAAGTGAGCCAGGGAGCACCGTCCCTGAACCATGAAGTTTCGTTCGTTGTTATCGCATCGATTATGTCATCCACAAGCTGCTGATCCGAGCTGCCGCTCGCCAGTTCATAGAACTCACCGAAAGATCCGCATCCGTTTTCAGCCACGAGTTTAGCGAGCCGGGTTTCGATCAGGTAACGCTTACTCGGATGAATGGCGATACCGCACCTGTCCTCTATAAATGTTTGAATCAACCCGAATTCGCTTTCGGTCAGCATGGCAAGGGACATTCGCTAACCCTTTCCCTGTTACTTTTGCCGGTAACCCATCCGTGTATCAATCAGCTGTAATCTCATTTCCATTATCTATAGTCAGCCTGCCTTCGCATTCCCCGCCCCCTGGATGACCTCGGGTAATTCAGGTTTCGAACCGACGAGAGCCGAAATACGTCCGGCCAGTTCATCCAGGGGTACAATTTCATCCGCCGCACCACGTGCCAGAACAGCGGAAGGCATACCGGGTACGGTGCATGTATCCGCCTGCTGTATGATGTTGTAACTGCGTTCCCTGGAAAACAAACAAATCCCGTCGGCCCCATCCTCACCCATGCCCGTCATGGTTATGGTAACCAGTGAGATGTTTCCAATCCGGGCGAGAGAACGGAGGAGCACATCGAAAGATGGTCGGGCTCCATTTTCCGGGGGTCCGTCTTTCAACGACAGTTGAATCCTTCCTTCCCTGCTTTCGACTTTAATATGCCTGCCTCCGGGGGCTAGAATAACCTCTCCCGGAACCGGGGAATGTCCGTCCCGGGCTTCCACGACCTTCAGAAGGCTGTGGCGGTCAAGCTGGTTCGCAAGGGAATCGGTGAAACCGGTCGGCATATGCTGGACGATTATAACAGGAGCGGCAAGGTTCGCCGGAAGCCCGGGAATAACGTCCATCAGTGCTTTGGGACCGCCTGTCGAAGCACCTATGACTATGAACTCGACATTTGAAGGCGGCGACGTTTTTCTCACATCGGTCTGTATCGCCGTTTTAATTTCAGCGTTCCCATCCTCCGGGGATCCGGCGCAGGATGATGTATCTTCAGTCGGAACACCGCGGCTCTTATCTAAATAGAGACGTACCAGCCGCGCTAATCCCTGCTCGAGCATCCGTCTGTTTTTATCAGGTGAAGTCCCGGACGGTCTCGGCAGCAGATCGAGAACGCCACGCTCAAGGGCGAGTATCGCCCGATTGGTTTCATCCGGTTCATTTCGCGAAACGAGGGATACACTGATTCCCGGAAACAACCGGATAATCCTTCGCAACGCCTCTAAATCGCTGTCCAGGCTCAGCTCCGACGAGAGGAGAACGATATCAGGAGACTTCAACCTTATTTCCCGGATCGCTTCTTCGTGATCACCGGCTTCGCCGGCGAAAAAAGCTCCGGGCATATGCATCAGCACATCCCGCAGAATGCTCCTGAAGGCCACCGAGCTGTCCACAACGAGAATGCCCGGCTCGCCGGGAGTATTGTTATCGTAGAATGGTCGCTTTTTCATGAGAGTGTTCGAGAACATGTTCCAGTGACAGGACCAGGACCACATCCTCATCCAGCTGCAGAATTCCTGAAATGAATTCAGCGTTCCCTGATCCCCGGTCGATCGGACCGGGGCTGCATTTGTTCCGGTCAGCCCTGATGACATCTCCGATGGAATCCACCAGCAACCCTATTGTATTGGCGCCGGTTTTTATAACAGAGTCGTCCCGTAGACGTACCTGTTCGAGCTCACAGTCTTTTTTCAGGATAATACAGGTGCTTCCCGGTGCCGATCCATCCTGAGAGCGCCCGACCCGGGCGGCTAAATCGATGATAGTCACCAGCTGACCCCTGAGGTTCGTCAAACCACGGATATAATCGAAGGACCTCGGCACTGCGGTTATATTCATCCCGTGGATGATCTCTCTGACCAGGAGTATATCTATTCCCCACAGATCACCGGCGATTCTGAAAGTGATAAGTTGTTCTGACGTCATACGGCCCTCCCGGACCTGACTTCGGATAATGCTTCGAGTGCGGATAAAATACCTGTCCCATCGAGTTTTATTACGGCCGAATCAATTTCACTGTTTCTACAGATTGAATCTCTATCACGCCCGGCATCGGGTAATAGTGCGATCGGGGGTATGTCGCTCAGACTATCGTCATTCCCGATTCTGTGCAGGAACATGCTGTCGTGCTCCCCGATCATGGAGGAATCCAGGAGGATTGTGTCGATATCCGCATCCTGAAGTTTCCGCCATGCTTTTTCGATGTCTGCGACGGCTGTAACGGCGATACCGGCTCTTTCGAGCTGGATCCGCTGCAGCGTCGATAAGAAACCGGGTTTATCCACGAGGAGGACGCTGAGTCCGCGAAGCGATTCACTGCAGGTAAGACCGGAGGAGAAGCCGGCCAGTCTCGATATTCCGTCAAGATCGAGAAGGAGGACTACCCTCTTTCCAAAGGAGCAGGTTCCGAAAACTCCGTCATGTTTGAACGAGTCGGTATTGAACCCGGAGATGATTCCCCCGGGATCGATGATCCTGCTCACCGGGAAAGCCGCGGCACGGCGCAATCCCCTCGGGAGCAATATATGGGTCGGCGCCGCTCCCTTGCCTTCTCCTGAAGCCAAATCGAGGAGATTCCGTATGTCGAGAAGAGGCATGGAGTCGCCGTTTCTGTTGAAACAATCGACGTCCCCGATGCGCTCGATCCCATCGTCCGCCAGACGCTCGATCCTCGAAACCTGAAAAAATGGGAGAGCCAGAATTTCTCCGCCACCGGGGTCGAAAAGGAACAGTTCCTTCGAAATGTCGTTGGTAACAGCTTTTTTGTTAGACTTTTCCCTGGATTGCGCTAAGTCGTTTTTATCGATGCCGGTGGCATGAGCGATGCCGACCGAATCGAGTATCAGGACGATGTCCCCGTCGCCGAGGATGGAACCCCCGGAGTAATAGGGTAAAGAACGGAGATACCTGCTGAGGGGCTTGACCACGATCTCCTCGTTATCGAGGATCCGGTCAACGAAAAGGCCGTACCTGTGCCGTCCGCTCTTCAGGACCAGGAGTCGCCGGATCTCCGCGTCTGAATTCGCTCCACCCCCGAATGATCGGTCGACTCCGAGGATATCGGCGAGGTCCAGAAGAGGGAGAAGATTGTTCCGGTGTCGAAGCGCCTGCATTTGCCCCACTTGCTCCACCTTCTCCGCGGCTTCAGCGGGATCGAGCCTTATTACTTCTTCGACGCTGCCCTGGGGAACAGCGAACCGTTTACCCGCGGAACTGATTAGCAGCGCCGGCAGGATGGCCAGGGTGAGCGGGAGTTTCAAACTTACGACGGTGCCCCTTCCCGGCGTCGAATCGAGTTCCACGTCTCCGCCGAGCCGTTCGATGTTGGTTTTTACTACATCGAGGCCGACGCCACGTCCGGAGACGGATGTGACTTCCTCGACCGTCGAAAATCCCGGCAGCAGCACAAGGTCGAGGATCTGTTCATCCGACATCCTGTCTATCAAGTCTTCGGTGACGATCCGTTTACTGAGGGCCCGGGAGACGATCCATTCCGGCTCGATCCCCCTGCCGTCGTCCCGTATCTCGATGACGACAACGCCGCTTTCATTGTATGCGGTTAAAGAAACGGTGCCGGAGCGGGGTTTTGCGGCTTTTTCGCGGATGTCCGGAGGTTCGATGCCGTGATCCATGGCATTCCGCACAAGGTGGGTCAACGGGTCGGAAAGGCTTTCGAGGATCGCCCTGTCCAGTTCCACGTTCATTCCCTCTGTAACCAGGGCAACCTCTTTCCCGAGTTTCCGGGATAGATCGCGAACCATCCTGGTGTAACGCCCGAACAGTGATGAGATCGGTTGAAGACGGGTTTTGATGATTTCCTGCTGCAGGCCTGTCGTTATTGCACTCAACGAGGTTTTGGCTGATGCTAATCCGTCAGTATCATTGCCGGTTTTGCCAATGATGTGGAACAGCCTGTTGCGTCCGAGAACCAGCTCTCCCGCCATTTCCATGAGGGAATTCAGTATGCTGGTTTTTACACGCACGGTATCCTCAGGCCTCTGCAAAGATGGATTGAACGGTTTTTTGATCGAACCTGATGGCGCTGCAGGCGGTTCCCAGGATTGAACGTCCCCCGATTTTTTCTTTTCTTCGGCCGGGGTTTTGATTTTTTCTACCGGTTCTGCCGGCCGGACGGAGTTTTCTTCCCGGGATGCATCCGGTTTTCCGTCGCCGGGCTGAGTTGAAGCCTGCTTGATCGAAGCCGGGCTTTTCGGATTATTAAGAGGGATTTTTTCGATATAGTCGGGATGAATGTCGAACCCGGCGGGTGCCAGGTCCGGATCGAGTACGGTGGCAACGGCCAAAGTAATTCTGTAATCGTCATCCGCGCAGGTCTCCAGACCACCTGATTGATCCACGTCCGGTTCGACTGCCAGTACCTCCCCGAGCTCCGAGATTCCGTCGATGAAGCCCGCCAGGCTCATTTCCCGTTGTTCGATGCTGTCGGCCAGGGGAATCTCCAGGCGGTACAGGTTCATACCGAACCTGGCCAGCTCCTTCCTTTTCGCCAGGTCGACAGACTCGAGAACGGATGCGCCCGCGGTTTCTTCGAAGGCATCCCGCCTGTTCGACTCCTCCGGGTTTTCGTTTGAATTACCGGCATCACCGGCTTCGGTATTTTCCTCAGGGCTGGAAGTCGCTTCTTGTTCAATGCCGGTTGAAAGCTTTTCCTCATGTTCTGCGAAGCTTTTCAGCACCTGCAGCGGTTTGTCGATATCCACTGCGTTGCTTGAGCCGGGATCGCCCACCATCCTTTTAAGCAAATCCAACGAGAAGAACAGGTAGCTGGTAAGCTCTGAATTCAAGGAGATTTTCCCATTCCGGATCCCGGACAGGACATTTTCCATGCTATGGCTCAAGCTGCCGATCCGTTCGAGATCAAAGAAGCCGGATCCCCCTTTTATACTGTGCAAAGCGCGGAAAAGCCTGTTCACGATTTCAGGGTCACCGGAATCCCCCTCCGATTCCAGCAGCAGGAAATCGGCTTCGGCCTGGTCGAGGGTTTCTCGCGCTTCGATAATGAATTCTTCGAAAAGGGCAGGATCGATTCCGTCCACGGGATTTCTCCACTCAGTCTATATTGCTCCGCCACAAATCGCCGAATAAACTCCAGGGGATTTCCGATTTTGCGGATTCGGGCTCAAGGGTGACACCGGCTTTCAACAGGCTGTTCGAATTAAACAGACCCGCGGCCAGCCTGAATAATACGGTATCCTCAGTGCTCGAATTGGATACGTCGAGAACCAGCACACCGTCCGGCGCCGCTTCCTTTAAAGATGCCAGCAGAGATTCCGCCACCTCCTGCAACTGCTCCCGCTCGATTTCACGGGGCAGTGTGAACCGGGCTTCCCGATCCGCTTTTTTTTGTTCTTCCTTCTTCAAAAGTACCCCCGGCCTCTCGATAACGCGGCGCAGTTAGAAACAACGGTTATTTCATATCGTCTATGATTACTTCCCCGAGCCGGGTTATCAGATCTTTTACTTCAGTGGAGGTGGTAAGGAACACTTCGGCGTTGGCCAGGGTCAGGTCTACTTCTTTTTTCATGTCGAGGATGGAGCCTCTGGCGGCGCCGGCTCCTTCCGCCACCGCCGCTGCGGATTCAGCGATCCCGTTCACACCGACCGCCATTTCAGCGGAATTATGAGCGACTTCACCCACCCCGAGGGAAATTTCCTGGACACTGTGGGTAATGTTGTTGGCCGCTTCGGCACCCGTTGAGATCCTTCTCGCTATTTCCCCGGTCGTCGCTGTCTGCTGCTCTACCGATGCCGCAATCCTGTTTGTGAGTTCGTTGACCTGCACGATGTTTGCCGCCACCTCCTCGATCACATCCACGGCTTCCGAGGTCGATTGCTGCATCGTTTCCACCTGACTCGCGATCTCATCCGTCGCCTTGGCGGTCTGCCTGGCGAGTTCCTTGACCTCGTTGGCTACAACGGCGAAGCCCTTACCCGCCTCACCCGCGCTGGCCGCTTCGATGGCGGCATTCAGGGCCAGCAGGTTGGTCTGGTCCGCGATTTCGTTGATGATATCCACTACTTTGCCGATCGCTTTCGCTGATTTTCCGAGGTTCAACATCTGCTCGGTGGCGTGACCCGCTTTTTTACTGCTTTCGTTGCTGGCACCGGCGGCGTCTGAGCAGTTTGATGACACTTCACCGAGCGAACCGGTCATTTCGTCGATCGCGTTCGCAACGGCGTTGATAATTGAAGACATTTCCTCTGCACCGGTGGCGATCTGGTTGATGTTTTGAGACATTTCTTCTGTCGTGGCGGCTACCTGGTTCACGTTAGCCGATGTTTCTTCGGCATTCGATGCCATCCCCGTGAGATGTTCGGTCATCTCGCTGACCACCTCGACGGTCCTGTCGGTTTTGTCATGCATTTCCTCTGCGCTTCGGGCGAGGTTGACGGAAGTAGTGCACATTTCTCCTGCTGATGAGGTCAGTGAACTCGACGCATTTGAAATATCCGTGAAAATCCCGTTGACCTTCCCGACCAGTTCATTGATCCGAATAGACAGGTCTCCGACTTCGTCCCGGGATCCCGTATCCAGCTTTTCCGACAAATCCACGTTTCCCGACAGGAATTTTTCAATCCATCTCACCGGAACCTGCAGCTTGTCCGAAAGCCATCTTGCTCCGAATATGGATACCAATGAACCAAGTGCGAATGTTCCCAGAACCGCAAGAAGAAGAGAGATGGCCATTGATTCCTCTGCGCCTGCGAGTTCGCTCTCCCTGGCTGCAGCGGCGTTTTCAAAGAACCCGTCCGTGAGTTCGGTGCCAATGACCCATCCCCAGTTCTCAAGGCTTTTCACATAGCTCCAGTTTTCCGAATCCGAGGGAGATTCACGATCCGTGGCGTCGGAGTTCGAATATCCGACGAGACCTTCACCGAAATCTCCCGCAACCTTGTTCGCGAAAATGTAAAAAGGGATCTTTCCCGTAACAGTTTCTTTCTCGTCGCCCGCCCAGAAATACTCCGCGGTTTTAACCTCGCCTCCCGACGAACCTCCGGCATGTTTCAGCATGGAAATTTCCGACCCGTCGAGAGAGGGGTGAAGAGGATGGAGGATCATCCTGATCTTGTCTGCCTCCGCCGGCTCGGACGATTGAACCCAGAAATAACCTTCACCGCCGTTATAACGCAAATCCCTGATCGAATAGAGCGCCAGTGCTCTGGCTTCATCTTCGCCGAGTTTTCCGCTGTCGGCCAGCCTCCGATAAATGTTTACCTGGGATAGGACGAGGTCGGTCAGATTGTTCAGGTGAGCTGCAGCCGCAGTATATTTTTCTTTTTCATACCGCTCCAGCTCACTGTCTGTAAAAGACTTGAAAGCCGAAAGCGCGGTTAAACCGGTAAATACACCGGTCGCACAAATAAAAAGAAGAATCGAAAACGATACTTTGGATGAAATGCTTCGAAACATCCGGTACTCTCCTGTTCAGATTGTCTGTCCGGGGATGCCAGTCAAGGCGTTAAACCCCTGATATTCATGTCGTCTCAGCCCGCCAACACTTTAACCTTGCGCATGTTTGCAGGATTCTCGATTCAATCGGAATCGTATAGTCCATCGCAAGGAATCCGAACAAAATCTGAAGCCGGATTGTTCGATTCCGACAATAAGTAAAACGGGTTAACATGAAGTTGACATTCTGTGGCAGCACCGCTGTTGCGAAGACGGCGGAGATCAGGCGGGAAGTCGATGAAAATACTGGTGGCGGATGATTCTCCGATAATCCAGCGCATAATAATCAATGCACTGAGCGACATGAAGGATGCCGAGGTCGTTACCGCGTCGAACGGCGAGGAAGCAGTCGCTGCGGTAAATGAAAGTGAATTCGATATGATCCTGATGGATTGGAATATGCCGCGCATGACGGGGATTGACGCGTTGCGCCGCATCAGGCTTCTGGGTGATTCGACACCCGTGATAATGGTTACGACGGAATCGGAGAGGGGAAATATCATAGAAGCGCTCAAGGCGGGGGCCAGCAACTATATCATCAAACCGTTCGAGCCACACGTAATCTCGGAGAAGATTATGGAAACCCTTGAACGACTTAAAAAGGATTGAGTCTTTTGACGGTAATTATTCCGGCTTCGGATCGTAAGCAGGTGGCGAGTGGCCGGAGTGGGGATCCGCTTCGTCCAGCCGGAAAGCTATCGGCTGGTTTGTATCGGGACAGCGGATTCGCTGCGGGTCAATACACTGCGGCGGTTCGGTTTTCGACAGCGGGAATGCCGCGTGAAAAACCGCGGGACACAGGAACCGTTCTTTCAAACAGGATGGGAAAATGAACCTGTCACCCTCGGAATGGCCCGCCGGGCAAAAACCGTGGATTTTTATAATTTCGGCAAATACAATAAACTCCATGGTTTCCGGTATCCCGTTGTCTATTGGTCGGTCGTTCGGTCGTCGGCGCACCACCACGTCGACTCCTGAAGCAGCAGGGCAGCAGGTATCTGAATCTCCATACTCGTTGTAGGTGAACCTGGCGCCGTATAGAAGCCCGAGGCAGTAGGGATAGATCGCTGAATAGAGCCATGGGCAGATACCGGAGGGGAGAATATTCTCCGATCCGTACAGGGTTGTTTCATCCTTCGGATGGTAACCGCAGCCGTATTCTCCCTGAAGTCTTACTAGTTTCATCATTGCGCTCCTGTTTGCGGCTGAAAAGAATACGATCCATGACGGCCGAATGCAAGCCATGGTGTCTGACCGGGTTCAAGATGGAGAATTCACCTATCCGATTCAGCGAGCCTGAACTTTTGAGGGTTCCTGAAAAGGGAAATCGTTCCGGATATGCCGCAATGAGTCTACCGGGTCGAATAGAGGAGTCGACTGGGTGAAGAGCAGGAATACATTCATGCTGCAGGGCAGGCGCCTTGGGCTTGTTGTAATAATAGACAGGGCCGGAGCATCGGACCGCTCCGCGGATGAGGTCGATTTTTGCAGCAGGACGGGTCTCGACCTGCTGCGGGAATGGAAGGTGGACCTGATCTCGGTGAGTTTCGGTGATGTCCACGGCTCCGAACCGGGCCTGTACGATTATCACCGTCGCCGTATCGAACCTGTAAAATCGCTGAAAGCACATATGTTCTTCTTCGCGCTCCGGCCGAGGAGATATATCAATATATTGACCAACCTTTTGAAAGTGCCGCACGGGGAATCGGAATCAAGGATTTCAACCCTCGGGATATTCGACCTGGCTGTCCGGTGCGCCATGAGTCTCAAGAGAAGCAGGTTTCACGAAATCCACGGAGCCGTGGAAGATCGTTCAGGGGATGTAGCGATGATTGCGGCGCGGTTCCTGGAGAAAACATACAGCCTCTCGCTTGTCACGACGAAACCCGGGCGGTTGGGGGCCTTACATCTGGCCGACAAGATAACGGGAGCCAGGTATGTTGCAGCTTGGCGCCCGGGAGGACGGGATGCCGTCGCTTCCCATCTGGGAGAACAAGCTGGGGCTCTGGTCGCTGAATCGGCTGGAAATACCCGCGTAACACCGGAGGTCCCGACGAACGGTCATGTCGCCGGTCAGGAGGTCTGGCCTGAACACCTCAGAAAGATGGCGGAGTTATACTGGCCCGATTATTTCACACGTGGAGGTAGAGCATCCCATCCTCTGCATACGTCTTTCGAAATCGATCAGCTCCACACTTACTGGTTGAGCATCGCCTGGGCGCCTCACAGCCGAAGGTGCGAAATGATCGCAAGAGAGTTCCGGACCCGTCATTACCTGATCCATTTCCTGAAGTTCAAATCTTTTCTCCATGCGCCTTTCAAATATGTTTTTCAGGCGTTCCGGACTTTTTATATTCTACTGTTCGAACGGCCTGACGCCGTGCACGTGCAGAATCCGCCGTTCTTCTGCGGTTCGGTCGTTTTTTTATACACGTTGATTTCCGGAGCGGTTTTCGTACTCGATCACCACAGCGCGGCATTCGCCAAGAAATGGAACTTCGGTCTTCCCTTGACCAGGTTCCTGGCCAGGCAGGCGATATCCAATATCGTGACGAACAGCCATTGGAGCAGCATAATCAGGTCCTGGGGCGCTCACGCCCTGATTATGGGTGATGCTTTTCTTGCTTTGCCTGAAGGTGAACCTTATTCGGTGAGGGAAGGTTTCAATATCTGTTATATCTGCACCTTTTCACCGGATGAACCTGTTGAAGAGGTAATAAGGGCCGCTGCGGATGTACCCGAAACGAATATTTATGTCACTGGAGATCAGAACGAGCTTCCCAAATTCTGGAAGGATGAGCTGCCGGCCAACGTCGTGACCACGGGATTCCTTCCGGAGAACAAGTACACCGGTCTCCTCAGGTCGGTCGACGGAATAATGTCTCTGACGACCCGGGATTTCACCATGCAGCAGGGCGGAGCGGAGGCGGTGGCGATCGGCAAACCTCTCATTACGTCCGACTGGCCGTTTCTTCACGAATTCTTTCCGAAAGGTTCTATATACGTCGATTCGACACGGGAATCGATCCGCGAGGGTATCGAGGAATTGCGTAGAGAAGCGGGCAGGCTCGAACCTGAAATGTGCGAGTTCCGTGAAGAGGGACGGAGAGACTGGGAGATTCAGTTCGTAAGGCTGTTCAATATGGTGGCTAAAGCCCGCTCCTGAATTTCACCGGCTCTTTTCCGGTATGGCCTTATACATGACCGATTCTGTAAATACCGTTTCCCGGCATCCGGCACCCGGTAAAAAACCGGTCGTCGCGCACATCCTCGAGAAACTGCCCCCCGGGGGAGCTGAGATACTTGTCAGACGTCTCACGGCCGGGCTTGCAGCCCGGAACGAATTCATCCCCATCGTGGTCGGTTTCGAGGGTGGATACCTTACGGACAAGATTATCGGAGAAGGCGTCAAGGTCGAACTGCTGGGATTGTCACGACGTTCCGTGCAGTCCGCCCCCTCATTCATTTCGTCTCTGGTACGCATCGTGTCAAAGCTCCGACATATATTCACAAGAGAAAAAGTGGCCGTGGTTCACGGGCACATGGTCGATGCAGGCATGCTGTCGACTGCGGCGGCGCGCAGCCTCGGAATCCCGTCGGTAATAACTTTCCACTCCACAAGCCTCCTTCCGGTCGAGCGTCTCTCGGAGACCGCCGGGTTGCGGCGCTCCGCCCGGCTGACTCTCCTTCGTCATTTTTCGCGTATTGCCGATGCGAATGTAGCCGTCTCGCCCGAAGTCAAATGGGCGCTGATGAAAAATCTCGGCTGGAAACCGGACTACGTCAGTGTAATAACGAACGGGGTGCCCCTGCCGGATGGAATGGATGAGACGGCCAGGATGAAAACCCGGCTCCTGGCCCGTGAAAAGATCGGACTGGAAAAAGAAGCGAAGATCATTTTTTCGGCGGGCAGGCTGGTGGCGAATAAAGGGCATAAGCACCTGGTAGAAGCGGTAGGTGAACTCCGCAGACGAATCCCGGGTATCCTGCTGGTCATCGCAGGCGATGGACCGGAGCAGAACAACCTGGCGAACCTGGCTGTTTCGCTGGGTTGCGGCGATTCGGTACGGTTGGCGGGATTCGTGCCCGATCCGGCGCCTTACTACCACGCAGCCGACCTGTTTGCTCTACCGTCATACTGGGAAGGGATGCCCCTCGCTCTTGTCGAAGCGATGAGTTATTCACTCCCCGTTATCGCGAGTGCTGTTTCGGGCGTAGATACAGTGATATCCGATGGCAGGGACGGCCTCCTCTTTCCGGTGAAGAACCATGAAGCAATCGCCGGCGCGGCGGCCGCCATTCTCGAGGACGAAAGCTTCGCCGGTCGGCTCGGCAGACGGGCCCGGGAAAAAGTAACCCGGGAATACGACCTGAACCGCACCCTGGATCGTCACGTCGAATTATACCGTTCACTTATCGCGGGTTCTGCAAAGTCCTTCTGGGAAAGGAAGCCGAGAGTTGAAGCGGGCGGGCCGCAGGGGGCCGGATCAGGGTCGCCAGAAGTATCCCAGCTTTAAAAAGACTTCCCAGCTGCCGGTCAGATCCTTCAATTCCGCGAAGTCGAGGAAGTTGGTGCCGATATAGAGGTTGCTCAACGGGCTGTACTCCCATTCGAAGAGGATGCTTGCGCTGTTGCCCGTGGTTTCTTCTCCGTATTGGACCAGCCTGTTATACTGGTAGATGCCCCTTAAAAACATCGCGGAGCGAACCTGAAACG
Organism: uncultured Gemmatimonadota bacterium; assembly: GCA_964394085.1. Classification (GTDB taxonomy): domain Bacteria; order CAYMWF01; family CAYMWF01; genus CAYMWF01. Next base: position 15,568 of record CAYMWF010000001.1, read on the forward strand.
AGAGCTTGTTCCAGGCTACGGTTTGTATGTATTTGAGGGGGCCTTCGTATTCCCGGTAGAAATCTTCCCTGGTGAGGTTGAAGTTATATACGAGGTTCGGAACCGGTTTGAGGGCGAGACCGCCGATCACCCGGCTCCGCCAGCCGGTAATCCCTTCATCGTAACAGGGAGCGTTACCCAGGGTGAGCGACCCGTAATACTCCAGGTTGCTCCAGGGATTTCCCCAGCTTTCCAGGGTACTGCTTCCGAACTTCAGATCCTTTTCGTTTACGATCTCGTGATTCCAGTTGTACGAAAGTTTCGACCATATGATATCCGAAGCTCCCTCCACGGATGTCCAGAAATATTCCTCTTCGCTCCTCCATTCGTCATCGAAGTGGAATTTCATCCCTCCGTGAATTTCGAAGATATTGAGGAATGATGTCGGATTCCGAAAAAATAATCCGTTGTGGGTTCCGACCTCCCTGACGCCGATCTGCTCCCACATGCTTCCCGCGTGCGCCTCGAAGTTCCCCGGAAAATCCGAACCCCATACCGAATTGTACATATCGGCGCCGAAATGCTCGAAGTTGGCGTTCATGCCGAGTGCGTCCGCCGTATAGTCCCCCGACATTGTCCGGCTTCCAGAAATCTGCCCCTTGAGGGAGTAAATATCCCTGAACCGCCAGACCGCATCGACGCTGCCGACCCTGTTGCAGTCGCCGCTGCCGGTATAGTCCTTGGAAGAGAAGAAGGATCCGATGGAGGACTCGCCGCTCAGTTCGGCTTTCGCCCGTCCAACCGTATACAGAGCGGAACCGCCGTCGTCCGGGTTGTCATCGAGAGCTGAAAGCAGGCCGAATCTCCAGGAACCTGCTTTCCCCGTCAGCTTCAAACCTGCGACGGGATTCTCGATGGCTCGCGTATACAGCAGAGCCTGGTGAGTGGCGAAAATGTCCGTCCCTTCGGTGAAGAAGGGACGTTTTTCCGGAAACCTGCGGGCATACCTTTCGGAAAGCTCGATCCTGTCGGGATCGGCTTCAATCTGTGAGTAGTCGGGATTCACCGTCAGATCGAAAAGAACACTCGGAGTCAACCCTAGTCTCAGGTCGAACCCGGCGTCCAGGTTCCTCGGCGGATCGGCGACGCTCCTGCTGTCCGCGGCGAAGATATAAGGAATCAGAACCACTTTCCCGGCCGGTTCGATGCCGCTGATTCCGTGAAGCTCGGTTCCCTGGGCGAGGAGGTTGTGGATTTCACGGGTACGGGGCGGCCAGACATACATGGCGCCCTTTCGCTTGACATTTCTCAGTGCGTAGAACCGCCAGACCTGCTCTTCGGAATCGGGCATCCTGAGTGAGCTGAACGGTACCGCCGCTTCGATCGAGTATCCCTGCTCGTCCAAAAGACCCGCCGTCCTGATCTCCGAATCCCACCCGCTGTCCATGAACCCGTCGTGATGCCAGATGAAGTCGTTCGGGATGCCGTAGGGGTTGACGTTGAACAGGTAGCCCTCCCTGGCGGCGTTGTATGTGTCGATGGCGAACCCGACGCAATCGTCGTTCTCCCAACCGTCCCGGCGGGTCATGGTCGCGCGGATTTCCGCCGCACGGGAATCAAAGCAGCGGAATGCGACATAGATGTTGTTTTCATCGAAAGTCAGGTAGAGCTCCGTCGCTTCCTCGGGTTCGGCACCCTCTTCGGGATAATATTCCGCGAACCCTGTGACGGGAGTGATATTCCGCCACGTTTCATCATCGAGTCTGCCATCCAGGGTCGGGGGGATTGACGTTCTGGAGATGGTGGTGGAAATCGCGGATGCAGGTGCCGGATGCAGGAAAAAACAGACATAGGCAGCAGAGACCAAAGAGCGTAAAACAAAGGGTAATTTCATTTATCGACTTTCTGTGAGTCGTGCCCGTCCGTAAGCACAAAAGCGCACCGGGCTTTTTCTTCGCCGTTGACGATCACAGACACCAGGTGCCCGCCGGCATAGTGCTTCCTGGTCGACATGTTCGCCATCGAATGCTTTTTACGCACGGGATACTCCCCAGGTTCATATTCTTTTTCCGAGTGCTGAAACACTTTTCTCGAGAGGTTTCCCTTGGCCTTCCTGTAGTGCACGGCGTATTCGAGCCTTATTTTGCACCTTTTCGAACCCGCCACATCGAGGATGAAATTGAAGAAGAGCGTTCCGCCGATCGGAATTTCGGCCTTTTCCACCTCCAGGCCGGTTATGCGGAGATTTCCGGGATCGCCGAAACCGAACAGTTTCATTGCCCGTTTATCACCCGCTTTCAGGAGACTCCGGCAGGCATGCTTGACTACCCTGTCTACGGATTCTGATTCACCCAGCCAGCGTTCGCACAGGTCGAGGGTCGTCTCAGGGTTATCTTTCGATATATCGTTGAGGTTGTTGGCCACGCTCCTGCGCACCGTCTCGGACTCGTCATCCCTCAGTTTTTCAAGTATGGGAAGGATGAGAGACGGGTCTTTTTTGAACCCGGGAAGCGCCATGGCCCAGGGAAGCCTCGGCCGGCAGCCCTCGCTCGCAAGGCGGCGCACCGATGGATCGGGATCTTCGGCGAGCCGCTCGAGAAAAGCGATCATTCTCGACGGATCCCGGTCGAGGAAGGGTCTTACCGCGAATTCCGCGCTGCCGAAACGGGTGAAGAAGGCAAGGGCGGGGAGGGAGGATTTCCAGTCATCCAGGCCGAAAACCTCTACGTAATCCGGGAAGGTCATTACCTCGAAACCTTTGATATGCGGAATCACCTTTTTCAGAATTTCGAGAGCCTCTCCGAACGATTCGGGGAGAGTTTTCCCGAGGCACAGGGTTGTATGACGCATCCGCTCCTTGAGCGCCTTCCCTTCCCAGTCCGCGTCATAAATCAGGCCCAGGAACCGGCTGGTATCGAACTCCGTATAAACCTGTTTAATCGATTCCGCCAGATGATTGACTGAATCGCGGGTGAAGAACATGTCTTTCAACGGTTCGGGCATGGCATTTTCTCCGCAAGGTCTTTGTTTACATGCACGCGTCTTTTCATTATACCTTGTCCGTGTTGTATTGCCGAGTTGAGCATCAGGAACCCGTGGGGATGTGGGCGCGAGGTGGTCGCACCCGGGATGATACCGGCTCCGGTGTCGCCCCGGCAATAGAAATAGCCGGTTGAAACGGAGAATAGTCATGATTCCAGGTCGATTTTCCCGGAGAGCCATACTTTCATTTACAGCCTTTCTCATGCTGGTTTTCTGCAGTCAGGCCGCGGCGGATTGGAAGGCCGATCTATCCAGGCTGCTTGACACGGAAGACACCGGAGAAGCAGAACGGTTGACCGGGCGGGTTTTTGCGGCGCAGCCTGATATCGGAGAGGTCGCGGCTTTCATACAGGAGTACAAGTCTCCGTCACCGGCGGTTCGCGGCGATTTCCTGGAACAGACCCGGACCTGCTCCGACGGGGTGGAGCGCCCGTTCATCACATATGTGCCCGCGAGTTATGACGCTTCCCGCAGGACTCCTCTTCTCGTTTACCTCCACGGCGGCGTCAGCCGGGAGGAGATTTACGAAGAACGGCTCGAATATGTCGCGGAGAATCCGTTTATTCCCGTGGCGGCCGAATATGGGTGGCTGGTGGTTTTTCCCTACGGCCAGGCGGGCGCAACCTGGTGGGATGAGGTCGGAATGGATAATGTCCTCTCGATCGTCCGCCGGACGAAGCGCGATTACAACGTGGATGACGAGCGGGTTTGGATGACGGGATTTTCGGACGGAGCGTCGGCATCATACCTCTTTTCGATGGTCCTTCCCGACTACTTCGCCGCGTTCGCCCCCCTGAACGGTCACATGGGTGTCGGCAGTCTCGACGGAAAGCTCCCTCTTTATGCTGAAAACATGGGGACATCGCCTCTTTACGTGGTCAATACCGATATAGATGCTTTGTATCCGGCGGATAAGATGAAGGTCATGGTCGACATGGCCAGGAACGCCGGCGGCGATATTTTCTACAGGGAGTACCACGGCATCGGGCACGATTTCACGTACGCGGAGGCGGAACTTCCACGAATAGCACGGTTCTTCATGCGCCATCCGAGGAATCCATTCCCCGCTGCATTCGAATGGCGCGCCGCAACCTCTGATTTCGGCAGGTTCAGGTGGTTCAGGATAGACAGAATCTCGACTGAAGACGCGAAAGACTGGCATTCGGATGCGAATGTCTCAATGGTTGATGAAAGAGTGACTTTCGGCTTCTTTTCCGACAGCGATTACGAAGGGGAAGGGGTGAAAGTCGCGAGCCTTGTCGAAGATGAAGGAACCCTCGCCGCCAAAATGGGACTCCAGGCGGGTGACCTGATCGTCAGGTGCGGAACGATGGCGATCAAAAATATCGACGATCTCAACGTTTTCAAGCAGTCGGTTGAGCGGGGCGACCCGATTGAAACGACCGTTCTCCGCGGAAACGAAGAAGTACTACTGTCGGGACGCCTTCCCGAACCCGCAAACTACTACCTCTTTCCGAGAGACCGCCCGTCCGCCGCAGTAAAGACCTCTTTCCGTGCAAACACGGTATTCATCGAAAGCTCACGTCTGGCTCGCTTCACCCTGTTCGCGCATCCCGACATGTTCCATCTCGACCGGGAAATAACGATTATACTCAACGGAAAAGAGGTCTTCAGAAGGCTGGTGGAACCCGACCTTCACTTTTTTCTCACGAATTACCTGGAAAATCGCGACCGCTCGCAGCTGTACGTTGCGGCAGTGACAATCGATATAGAGTAACCTGCTCATTCTTACCGGCAGAGGCGGACCACCTGCATAATCGGGTTATAATACTTTCGCGTCCCGAATCGGGGGAAACGGAAGAGAAGCAGGGGCACGCCCCCTTTAACACTTGATGTTTTCAGGTTTCCCCGACGGTATCAGATCGGCGCGGAGGGAACGGTTAATTTTGTTTAACTTCAAAAAACGCCTGATCACCGGTTTTACACATTTCTTTTTGCCTGCCCTTCTCGTCGCCGCTGCTGCGGCGCCGGGATCGTCTGCAGGAGATGCAGGGGAGCTGCCGGATGGAATCGAAGCAGTTGCACTCATGTTCGATTTCGAGGGTTCGAGTGCGGTTCCCCTGAGGCAGAATTACTACCTGGATTATGATAAGCCCGAATGGATGAAAGATATCCGGAGCAATCCGGCACTGTTCAAATCGGGTGAGCAAGGTGTCCGGATCTGCGCCTGGTTCGAAGCGCCGCCTCACATTGAATCAGCCCTCGTCTGGGCACTCCTGCGGCCGGCCGACCGGGAAAATCCGATCCGTGGAGTCGTTGAACCGGAGACCGTAACTTTCACTGAAGGCCGGGCCGATTCGGTGATGTTTTCGATTTCGAGACCGCTCCCCGACCGGCTGGGCATCTACGATTTTTACCTTCAATGGATGGCCGGCGACATTCCGGGCATGGAAAAACCGGATACAGCTCTCAATATTTCTGGTCCTCACAGGTTATACACCGTTCTGGATGATCCGTCCCCGCCGTGGAGCGTCTTACCCGGAACCTTCTCCAATCCCTGGTCCGAGGCCCTTGATCTCGTCCTCGTCGGCGAGGGGATCCCTGCTGTCCAAAAGGAAAGTCTCCAGACTTATGTTACAAAGAGCGTGTTCGAATACCCGGTCTTCGAATACGACATATGGGGCGGCGCTTCCGAGTATACCTGGACGAACAACTATGACTACTGGACAGTCGATCTCACGTCGATGATCGATGACATCAGGCAGGCAATCACCAGGGTGGGCAACTGCTACGACGGCGCTGCCGCCGTGGTGGTTTTCAGCAACCTGCTCGGATGCGATCTGAAGTTTCTGGGCTCGGGAGGAAGCCTGTTCTGGGGATTCACCCGGCACGCCTTCGGATATCTCAACTGCATAGATCCGATCGGCAGGGGGGAGGATTTTTGCAACAATCCGTTTCACGAGGGCTGGTCCGCGAGGGATGACGCAGTTGTGTATCAGGACGGCACCTCTGGAAGCTGTTCCCGCACCAGCTTCGGAAACCATGCTTTCGCGGGTCCGTCCGGCGGTGCTGATGCGATCATCTGGGACGCGACCCTGAAGGCCGATACCGACGGGAACCGCGACACTTACGTTCTGTTCCCCTCCCCGGACGGGGATGCCGTATCCACGGGCCTGACATCCACCGTCCTTACCGATGAATCGCAGAACTGGGCTCCCGGCGAGTTCGCTGGAAAACTGCTCAATCCCGACACCGACAGCAAGAGCCCGGAACCTTATCCCGAATACGAGATCCTGGACAACACGGCAACGACGATAACGGTTGTATCAGGCGACCTGACAGATTACGCAGCCGTGAACGATCACTACTGGGTCAGGGATGCGGACCAGCCGTCTGTCGACATGACCTATGTGACCGGGGTTCCCTGGAGTTTGTACAGACCCGGCGTTGTGGATGACATTCCCTCGAGCAATACGGATCCTCCCGTAGAGTGCACTCTGGCTATCCGATCACCGGCCTACGGAACAGGTGACATCCCCCGACCGCTTCTCGAAGCATACGGCGTGGAAGGCTGGCCGGTGGGCGGCACCAGGTTCGATGTCCATCCGGACCCGGTTTCACTGTTCCCGTTTCTCGAAAATTCGCGAAGCATCAGCCGCGAATTTTTTATCGACGGCGAACATCTTTCCGAACGTTATTACCTGCTCGAATCGGAGAAGGGAACTTTCAGGCTGTCCATTGTAAGGGGCGGATCGAGCGAAGCGGTCGCGGGATACCTCGCGATAAGGCTGTGCGGACCGCGGACCATGGCGTTTCAGCCTCCGCCGGCTCTCCCTTTCGGCGAGGTTCGCTGCACTGGCCCGGGCGATGTCTGCTTCTCCGTTCGGTCAAGCGGTGAATCGGAGTTCGGCAGAATAGAATTTCTGCGGGGCAACATCCTGGTAAGGCTCGAAGGCGAAGGTGTCTGGCGGACCGGGCTGTACGAGATGGCCTGCCGTCTCGATCGCCGCCTGTTGTCGACCCGGTGACCGGCCCCTGTGCATGCAGGTTCGAACGGATTACGGGAGGTTTTTCATGAAATTCCGGTGCATTCTCAAAACAGCTCTGGTTTTGCTGCTGCCTTGTTGCTTTCCGGCTGAGCTGCCTGCCGTCGAGCTCGCGGCCTGGTCGGGAGAGGGCGGGCCGTATCACCAGATAGAAGGATGGATGGACATCCTGGTGGAACAGGATGTGGACATATACCTGAATATCAGGGAGGAGGACCTTTCGGATCCCGATCTGATGTCGCTAATACGGGAATGCAACGCTTCGGGAGTCGAGATCAGGGCATGGCTCGTGCTACCCGTGGAGCTGGGATACTGGCCGTCCGAGATAAGCGCCGACGAGATGTTTGCTTTTTCGGAAAGGTTTCTCGACTGGACCGAGGCCAATCAGCTTGATGTCCGCTGGATATGCGTGGATATGGAGATCCCGATCCAGCAATCCCGCCTGCTGACCGAGCTGCTCGAGAACGGGCAGTTCCTGAAAGCGGCGTATATCCTCGCCCGCAACATGGATGAAGAATCCTTCGAATACGCGGTTTCCGTCTATACCGACCTGGTCGAATCGGCCCATGCGAGGGGAGTTTCGGTTCACTGCGTGACCTTCCCCCAGGTTCTGGACGATTTTCAGGACGGCGACCACGATCTGCAGGATGCCCTTCAGCTGCCGGTGCTTCCCGTCCCGTGGGACGAAATATCCGTGATGGTGTACAGGTCCCATTACCGGGATATATTCGGATTCGATATGGGCGCGTATCTCGTTTATGACTATTCGAAGGATATAGAAAGGCTCTGGGGAGGACGGGGCTGCATCGATCTGGGTGTAGTGGGCGATCCCGGATACGCCGATTCGCGGTGCGCCCGCGCCGATGCCAGGGGGATCAAGGCCGCAGGCGTCGGCAAGGTTCACTTCTACAGCCTGGAGCTGATCCTGGAGCCCGGGGGAGAGGGGATCGAATGGTTCCGCGCCGTGCGGGAAGCCGGACCCCGCGTACCGTTATACAGGCCTGCGGTGTCGTTGATGCGGGGCAGTCTGCAGCTTCTCGACTGGATGATATGGGATTTTCGCTGAAGCGCCGATTATGTCAGCCTCTATTTCTCACGGTCCTGACCCGGTTCCATATCCGTCCCGAGGCGTTCCGTAATTTTTTCTTGGCCGGCCGCACATGGATCGGGGGATCGGTATTCCCGTTCGGGGTCGCTTTTTTGAGAATAACGCAGTCGAAAGGATCCAGGGTCACGAGACTGTCGGCTTCAGAGCCGTCGTTGTACCTTGCGGTTGATTCGATGAAGATCCCGTCAGCGATGCAGGGGCCGTCTCCGGAGCTGATGACGAGACTGTTCTCCTGGAAGGAATCCAGGAACGCCGAGCCCACAAAGACCCATCCGTCACCGCCCGTTGTCTGATCGATTGTCGTATCGAAAAGAAGCTCCGTACCGGCGTACAGTGCAACCGACACACTCCCGCTAAGTTCGGCAATTTCCGGCGCGGCCGCCCACCAGACATGAAAATCGTAGTCGTCCGGTTCGAAGATATCGAGATCGAAGGTCCCTTCGCTGCCTGCGTCCAGGACGGCGCAGTTTTCGTCCCAGTCATGATAATATGGTCCCGTCGCCTTCCATTGACCCGTATCGTATTGCTCGAGAGTGTAGCCCCCCGTAACCGAAAATGCTTCATCCCCGTTGTCGATGATCCATTGCCGTTTCGGAGCCTGGTCTCCGGAAATGCGGACCATCGGCTGTCCCAGGCGCACATCTTCCTTCTGTTCCGTAGCATTCAGGTACATGGAGCCGTTCTCGAATTCCCTGCCGAACACTCGCGGGACGGTGTTGATGCAGGAGATATCGTCGAACCATACCGTTCCCGTGGTGTCGCCCAGCAGGAACTGGACCCGGCAGTCACCGGCGTCGGTGAGTGAAATCCATTCGAATTCGAATTCCTGCCATTCCGAAGAGAGCTCCAGGGTTTCGAACAGCCCGTAATTCACGAGGACGGAGTCGCGCTTGCAGGTCCGCGTCCGGATAGTTCGGGGCGGGTCGCTTTTTGCGCTGAAGTTGAGAGTATATCTCGTCCCTTCCGTGATAGTGCGTTCCGGTTGATCCAGCGCTACATGCCAGTATTCGCCTTCTCCGGCGTCCCAGACAGTCACCCTGCACGAAGCCTCACCGGTCAACGGTTCCGAGAAGTCTTTTTCGATAGTCGCATCGGACCCTGTGAACCATTGAACGTACAGCAGCCAGTCGTCTTCGATGTAATCTTCCTCGAAACCGCCGTTTTCAACGAGCTCTACCGGGAAGTAGTTCTTGCAGGAGGCGATGAACAAATCACCGGCCGGCTGTCCCAAGTTGAAATCGAGCTCATCGTACCACCAGTCGTTTCCATGCCATGCATCGCCGAACTCGTGTGCGAAATAACCGTCGCGCATCAGTGTCACGCCGAGCCCGAAACGCATCCGCGGATAGAATGTCCTGGCAAATTCGCAGACGGAGGCGGGGGCGGTTGTTTTGGGTTCGTATCCGTAGCCGTATGAGATCTGGTCGTGTGGCGCCGATTCGACGGTGGTGATAGGCGTCTCGATGCCGACTTCGAACCATCCTTTATATCTGTCGTCGAGAAGGGGGAAATCGTTTCTTCCCTCGATGACGTCGGAGGTCAGGAACAGGATCGATTCTCCGTTGAAATAGTCGGCCATTTCCTGGTCGGTGAGGGTGCCTCTGAGGTGCCCCGTTACCAGAGCATGGGGCATCAGTTTCCTGAATTCGGCGATTTCGTGAAACATTCCGGCACGCCAGGCCGCATCGAGAGAGTCCGGATCGTCGGGCTGCCCGTCCTCGTCCGCATCCACCTGGACGGGGTTACCCCAGCAGTCCTCCGTAAGCCAGGACTGGTCCACGTAGAAATTGTCGAAAAAGATCCCGTCGAACGGCATTTCCTCATCCATGGCGTACTGGTAAGCGAGGTCCGCCTGCATCTCCGCTATATCGAGGCGTGTCATGTTGAAACGGTAGACGCCGGGCCAGGGTTCAATCGGCTCGCCGTTAACATCTTTAAGCAGGAGATCGGGATCAGTCGAAGCGTTGCTCATGCCGGCGTTCACCGATGTGAGTATCCGGATCGATGGATTCAGAGTGCGCATTATCGCCATTTCATCAATCGTCCAGTGCTTGACGCCGAGCCAGAGATCGATCCGAGAGAGTCGTTCCAGGTTCTCCTGGGAATGATCCTCGAAATCGCCCCAGAGGTTGAACGTCCTGGGGTAGTCGGGCTCGGATGAAGGCAGGACGCGGTACATCCGGTGGGCGTAATACGATGTATCGAGATCGCACCTGAAATAGACGTGGTGCGTGTTTATCGGGGATGATGGCAGGGGAAGGTTCGTATAGTGAGAGCTGGTGCCGCCGCCGTCGTCGAAATCGGTCATCCCTTCGAAGGGGGTCAGGGCTCCGATGCTGTATCTCACAACGGCGGGGTCGGAGGACTCGATTGTGACATCCAGAGAGGTCGACCCCGCAGGGAGGATCATGCTGAAAGGTGCGATATCGTGGAGCGGCGGGGAATTCCATGTAAAAGATTCGCTGAGAACAGGAGCTCCGTATTCGAAACCGTTGCAGGGGGTCAGTTCGAAGGCCAGCGAGTCTCCGGGTTGGAGGAGATCCGTATCGAGGTGGATTTCGTCGTTCCTGAAAGGTCTGGTTCTTCCGGCGTTTTCCGCAATGATTTCCGCATCCAGGGCTTCGTCCAGGATCCTTACCTCGTCGATATAATAGTCGCATATACTGCCCGTCGCCCGGCCTCCGATGCTGATTTTGCCCTCCGTATCTCCAGGCGGCGAGTAGGGTCCTTCACCGCGAGGGAAGCCGTCTATATACAGCCTGAGCAGGTTCGAGCTTTCCGAGAAGGTCATCGCCACGTGAAACCATTCACCTGGAGATCTGTGCCGGATACAGGCCTTCTGTGAAGTCGCTTTCTGGGTGAGCCCCTGGGATTTTCCGCCGGCGTAGAGCACCCTGGTATCCAGACTCTGCATGACGTTCAGGAAATTATCATGGTCGGCCGCGAAGCCGAACAGGATCTGGGGATTGCTTCCGTATACCGTGTCTTCCGGTGCATACCTGAGAGCCGTCCAGAACTCCACGGTTCCCTCTGAAACAGAAAAATTGCCGGCTCCTTCATATACGAGCATACCGCCTTCTTCCAGGAGCAGGGCTGAACCGAATTTTCCGGGAACGAATTCCGTCGATACCGAATTGTAAGGGACCTCGCCGTCCGAGGATTCAAGCGATTCGTCCAGGTGAGCCAGGAATAGTTGAGGAATCCGGCCGGATTCGAATTCCGAGCCGTTCAGAATCCATCTGAACAGGGAGCCGCTTTCGGGAAGCGATTCCTCTTCGGAAAAGGAACCGGAACCTTCGAGAAACGAATAGGACCAGGAGGGAGCCGTTTTCAGATCATAAGCATCGGGAACAGCGGCATGAACGAAGCAGGGGAGCAGAAGAAGCGTTATATGGAAAATCATCCGGGAGGTCAAACGTTTCCCTGGTTTTTCGGGTGTTGTCACGTTGTTTTTCAAGATGTGGTCTCCTGGAGAAGTCGTGGCTGTTCTGTATCAGGGAGCTTCGCTGATAAACAGGTTTCGAACCGTCGAATCGATCTCCTCGTTCAAATTGAAGATGGTTAAAGTAATGATGTAATCGCCCGTCGGAGCCACTGCCGGCACGTGGAGCGATATCGATCCGGAGATGGAAGCTCTCGGAGCGATTCGAACCGGAGCCCCATCATAGATCACAATCGTTTCGCTCAGCGGTCCTTCGGCGAACAGAACCGCTTCGTCGAAGGATGCTTCTTCGGAGCCGGTATTTTCGACAACGGCCAGGAACGCGAGGTCCGAACCCGCCTGGACGGTGTCGGGGAAGTTTTCGGTCAGCAGGGCGAGTCCGCCCGAGATATATTCATCGATACCGATATCGAAACCCCATCCGGAAGGTCTGGTTTCACCGTCCACATCGATGAATACGCCGATTTCCGCTCCGGTATCGATGCAGGGGGAGGTTCCGGCAAGGTGCAGATCGGTGTCGCTCAAAAAGCAGGGATCGGCATCGATATTGAAGAATCCCGGCCAGCCGCCCTGGATATCCGAGTAGGAAACCGTAGGGTTCGAATCGTATCCGAAGATCTCCTGCGGCTCGTCTCCCCACATTATCGTGTTCGTTATCTCGGGGGATGCGGTGTACAGCTTCAGGGCGCCCCCGCTGAGGGCCGTGTTGCCGGTGAAGGTGCAATGCAGAATCACCGGGTCGCAGGTCTGGCAGCCAACGGCTCCACCCTGAAAGGCGTCGTTGTCGGTGAAGGTGCAGTTCTCGAGCCTGGGGGATGCGAAATAGCACCAGATCGCCCCGCCTACGTCTGCATTGTTTTTCATGAAGATGCAGCGATCGAGGAGAGGCATCGAATCGTATGCGCAGTACAATCCTCCCCCGTATCCTGCGGTGTTTTCGCTGATCCTGCAGCCGCGAATCACCGGCGAGGACCCGCCGCTGATGTACAATCCGCCTCCGTATCCCGGATTGTACGCGTTCTTTACGGTGAAGCCTTCGATTATCGACGTGCTGTCTTCACCGCAAACGAAGATGAAACCATAACCGCCCGCTTCGATATCCAGAGTGGTATAGTCGCGGCCGCTGGTCGAGCCGATATAAAGCGACCTCCCCTCCATGCTTATATTGCGGTTGCCCTCGCCGGTAAAAACGCCTTCGCCGACCAGAACCGAATCACCGTTCGAAACATTGTCGACCGCTTCCTGGATAGTGTCGAAATCCCAGGGCACGAAAACAGCGCCGGCAATTGCGGATGTATTCAGCAGCAGGATCAATCCTGCAATCAGGCATCTATTCATTGTAAAACCTCGCTTCTCCACCTCGAAAATCAGGTCTAAAAAATTATTCCTTTAACGTCTATCGGCAATTTTCAGTATTCTGAAAGCTAAAAAAGACAAAAATAAGAAATAATTAACAAAAAAGACAAAAAATCCGACCGTCCCGTCGAATATCCCGGTGAAGGAAGGTTTGGAAAGGGGCATCAGTACGACTTTACTGAGGGAGCGCCTTCCCGCCCGCAGGAGCACGCTGCATCATCCTGCTTCACTAACCCTCGCTCCGGGAAGCGCTGAAACTCGCTGGGGCCGCCTCCCGCTGCTCGCACCTGCTCGCAGCATCCCTATCCCCCAAACATCAGCGCTTCCGTTCCTCCGCTCGGGAAGTAGCGCCACGTCACTTCCCCTGTTCCCAGTAGGCATATTAGAGCACTTTCAGAAGAATGAAATGGAACACGTGTTCCAAGAAACCTCTTGTCAGAACCCCTCCCCGGATGACTCCGCTATCGTCCTTCGGGCGGGAAGGCGCTCCCCCATCAACTCCTGACTGCAAAGGCTTGGAAGGAGGGTATTCTCTATCACAAAACGGCAACAGGGTATCCTCTATCACAAAACGGCAATGTTGTGTAATCGTGAGTAAATTCTAAAGGTAGGCTGAAACGGGTGAGACTATTGAATATCGAGGTGATATATCGAAGCCGCTCCTCCGGCAGGAGAAAGCGGCTTCGTTTTTCTTAATTTTCCAATCCGTCTATCGGCAATCCGGCTATTGGACGACTTCGACCTCGAAGGATGTGTCCGCGATCAACAGACCGTCATCGAGAACTTCGAGCGTGATGTCATAGAGACCCAGCGGCGCGGTAGGCGGTACGTACTGCGACACGGGTGCGGTAAGCTCAAGACCCGGCGTAACATTTACGTCCGGACCGGAGTACAGGGTTTTGGTGACCGAGGCCGGTCCGGAGACCAGCATCATGGCCTCATCGAATACTTCGGTCTCACCGCCCGTATTCCTGACGCCGGCCGTAAAGTCGAGAACCTCACCGAGTCCGACCGTGGCCGGGTAGCCCTCCGCGAACACCTCCAGGCCCCCGGCTCCCTCGGGATCACCGAATACCTTGAAGAGCATCCACCAGTCTGCGACCCAGTCGCCCCAGCCGCCGACGGGGAAGCTCATGGTGATCTTCACCGGCGGATTCACCGGCGGCGCATAGTTTGTGGCGCTGGCCCATGTGAATCCCGGCCAGCCGCCGATCGGGCATGTGCGGACGAACCAGTAGATCTGGCCCGGTTCTACTACGTAGCCGGCGTCGGCGACGTCGATCGAGATCCACTCCCAGTTCCCGGAGAGCGCGCTCGATGAGAAGAGGAGGGTGAGGTTGTCGTCATCCGGCCAGCCGCCGGCGTCGGTGGTAATGTAGAAGTCGTATCCCACCCCGTTAGTCGGCGCGGCATAGTACTGGAGCTCCGTTACGACATAGGGCTCGTCGATGTCGTATGTATCGAATACGTTCCCCCATGCGAAATCGGCGTTGAGACTCCAGTTGTATTCGCTCGCTGCGTCCCAGGAATCGATCAGGTCCGCGTCGAGGGCCGGATTCGTTTCCACCGGAGCGCTCTTCACACCTACCGATGCGAGGACGTCATCCGTGCTGTATACAAGTTCGTACCCCAGCGAGGGACCTGCCAGAAGGCAGCCCATCAGGACGGTGAGCAGGATGGTTGCAGATCTCTTCATGCTATCCTCCTATTTGCGGCTCGAAATAATCGAGCTCGAAGCTGTTTCCGCCGGACGACGCGATTTCCACTCGGAGCGCCGGCAGCGGAATTACACATCCGTGTCGGGGAAATTGTAATGAGTCCGCCGAACTGGATACCTGTTTGATATAATTATCTGCAGTTCAGACAGTAGCTAATCCCATCCTGCAGGCTTTCCTACTCTTACCCATAACCGCTTTTAATTTCTGAGAGATTTTCTTATAGCTCCTTTCACGGCAATATTCTGGAACTGCTGATTTTGAGAAAGAGTAGTTTTTTGTTGACAATCGGATTTGAATCTTTATGTTGTAGGCTCTATGAGCATAAAGAAGAAGAAAGAACGCGAACGATTCAGCAGGCTGAGACAGAACCTCGTCAATCTGTCAAAGGAGACACTGGAATTGATAACGCCTTGTTTATCTGATACTCCGGTGATGAAAGGTTCTGTCTATGAATTGAAAACGAAATGCGGCAAGAAGACCTGCAAATGTGCTGATGGCGATAAGCACACTCGTATGGTTCTGAGCGCGAGCCATGGCGGACGAACGAGGATGCGGGTGGTCCCGGTTGGACGACTTGTTGAGATTCAGACAAAGGTGAATCGATACAAACGGATCCGCAAAGCCCGTGGGCGATTGAGACAGATTCAGGGCGAGATGGTTCGGATAATGGACGAGATGGAAAGTATGCGGAAAGAGAAACTCGATGACTGAAGTGATTCTTTACGAACACGATCGTGGTTTCATTCTTGAGAAGCTTCGTGAAGGGGAATTCGACTATCTGGATTCCTGTGACGAGGTTTTCGAGGCGGATTTTTTCCGTTTCATAGGGGCGCAGCGGATCTTGAAATCAATGGCCGCGAGTTATCCGAATCCCCGAAAGAAGTCAGAGGTTCCGTTATGGTTCAGTCTGGCGAGCAATATATCGCTGCGTCTTCATGGATTGCAGTCCTTTTCCCAATACAGATACGCTGTCCGGTGTGGCGGGATGCTCGAGGCTTTCGGCCCTGAGGTGGGAACAAAGGTAAAGGATAAGGATTCCGGCGACATCCGTATATCCTGCCCAGGTTTCAACGACAAGAATAACTATCCTCGCGAAACACCATGCGACCAGGATTTTCTACGCAAATTCAGCAGGGATTCGGATGCCGTCAAGGTCCAGAGCTGGTTCAACGAGGATGTGTCGAAGCTTTGGAAAAAACGGAGGCTTTACAAAGCGGGCGGATACTTCATAGGAGACAGTTCATATTTATTCGTCCCGGACAACGACGCATATGAGAAGTCATCGCTTTTATTGTTCGATGAACACAATCATCCGGTGGACCCGAAGAAAACGAAGAAGAGCGATATCCGTTCCGGCAAGTATCGTTGGCGTCGCTGCTATCGTCTAGTCATGCTTCTATATGTGGATGAGAACCTGGACTTTTTTCTGGTATCCGGGTTTCGCGTTGTTCCCGGCAAGACCGGAGAGCTGCCGGTATTTTACAGACTGCTGGATGATTTCATCCGGTCGGTGGGCCCAAGGGTAGTGCGTCGTATTATCCTGGACCGCGGTTTTCTGGACGGAGAGAGAATCAGCTATTTCAAGAAAGAACACGGTGTAGATTTTCTCATACCTGTAAAGCGCAGCATGGACGTCTATACAGATGCAATGGGGCTTTTAGACGAGGTGAAGTTTTCCCCCTGGGAAAGGCCTCGGCCTGAGGAGCCGGAGGAGGAAGAGGAACTCAAGCCCGAGGTTATCAGGAAGAGGGAGGCCACAAGGCAAAAAACCCTGGAAAAGAAAGCAAAGGACAAACCGCCGCCAGTGCCCGGGAAGACCATTGTTTCAAAAGAGGTCGGCGGTATTTCAGGTTTTACATCCTGGTCGACCTGCACTGTTCCGCTTCAGATTATATATAATCGGGAAACCTTCGCTGACGGAAATCAGAAAATATGGCTGCTGCTCGATACTAGAGAAACATCGGCGCCAGACAAGTCCCGTTCAGAATACCTGATTCGAACACAGGTCGAGGAGCGATTCCGGCAATTCAAATGTTTTGCCGATATGACCGCTTTCACATCCAGAGCCTTCTCCCTCGTAACCAGCCAGGTTCTGTTTGTGCTTCTAACTTTCAATCTCATTCAGCTTTTCTTACTCAGGAAGCAAAAAAAGGAACTGGCTAATAAACCGCTTCTCCATATCCGAAGACGCCTTCTTCCATCTACTCCATATATCCTTGTCTACTGCGATGACAAATGTGCCCGCCTCAGTCACCTGGAATACAGCGAGATACTGCTCTCATTGCAGGAACAGGCTCGCAAGAAAGCTCTGGCCAAAATACGCCGACTGAAGCGGGAAGAGGATAGAGACCTCCTCCGATATCATGGCCCTCCATGAAACAAAACCTGAACTTCAACTCATCTGTTACATACCTGAATCCTCAATTGCCTAAGTGTGCAGGCAACACGTGAAAATCCGGTTCTCTATACTTATGAAGTAACTCCTCGAAACCGAATCGGAAAGCTACATACTCTCGAGGCTTTGTTCCGAACGCGACCATAGAAGGTCCCTAATCCTCGGTAACTTAAAATTTGATCAATTACCCGAGATCCAATTTAACCGGAAAAGTCAGATTTACTCACTTACTGTCTGAACTGCAGATATAATTATACTGCATCCCGAACCGAGATGCAACAAATTTTACAACCGGATTCCGGAATGTGATACCGGCGGCAGCCGGGATACGATCCTCACGGTCGTGTGGAAATTACGACGGCACCGGCTCGGTGTCCGAGTGGCTGTTTTGAATCGCTTTCCTCTTCCTGTTTGAGCGTAACTCCCCTGTTTCTGTACAGCGTAACCATAATCACTGAAGGAGGGAATAATCATGGCTGCGGAAAAAATCCTGGTCGTAGAAGATTCTCTCCGTTTGAGAGAAGTAATCGAGGAGTATCTCATCGAACAAGGTTACGCAGTGGTTACTGCTGCGGATGGACGGGACGGGAAGGCGGTCTTCCTGAAAGAGCGGCCGGTTCTTGTCCTCGCGGGTTACATGATGCCTTACGAGACGGGATTCGGACTTATGGAATGGATCCAGACCCGCGGTTTCGGCACACCTGTCATTATGTTTACTGCAAGCGCAACGCTGGATGTGCAGGAGGAAGCTTTCAGACTCGGTGCCGCCGCTTTCATAACCAAGCCATTCAAGTTCGACGCACTGCTTGAATGTATCTCGAATACCCTCGAGAAACACCGGCAAAACAAATCCGTCACCTGACGGTAAGAAAGGCCGGCCCTGAATGAATCGTGGGAAGTTTTTTGACAACATTCGCCGGGAGATGAAGTGGCTGCTCATCTGGCAGGAGAGCAAAGGGAAACACTTGATGCGTCTGCCAAAGTTATTTATCTGACTGATGTACCTCCCTTCAGAGAATCGACGGTGCATGAGGCAGGTCGCCGGCGAACGACTGGCTGCCCTTTTCTCATGTAAGGCGGTCGGGGATATCCTGTTACAGCTCGCATCGCGATTCAGCTGCAAGCGATTCCGGGTGTTTTGCGGGCACTCATGGTCCCGGACTTATCACCCGCTGCCGAATCTCACCGTAAGGTCTGGCGGCGCGTGGTGCGGCTATCCGACAAACCAGAAAATTCTTGATTGTTCATCGACGCAGCGTTGTGAACTTCTGCATTAAGTACTAATCCGGATAAAGGCGCCTTCAGGCAAGAAATCCGGTTACTTCACCCAGTCGATCAGGCCGCGCTCCTCGTCGGTGCCCGGTATGGTGTTGTCTAGGATGAAGGCGAAGAGTCCGCCCACCGCCATCCCCGTCTTGCCTATGGTCGAGAGCATGTCGGCCAGCCAGGAAAGGCCGGGGCCGAAGTCGAGCGGGTGTGCGGCGAAGTATTGCGGCATCGAGAGCCCCATGAAGAAAGCGAAACCGATGATGAAGAGGTTGCGGGTGGAGTTCAGGTCTACGAACTGCAGGTTCGATATGCCGACCGCCGCGATCATGCCGAAGAGGGCGCAGTACATGCCTCCGACGATCGGGTCTGGTATCGTGGTGAAGAGTGCTCCGAACTTCGACACGGTGCCGAGGAGGACCATTATCACGGCGCCGTACTGGACGACCCTGCGCGAAGCCACGCGTGTCAGTCCGATGGCGCCGATATTCTCGGAGTAAGAGGTCGTCCCGTTGCCTGTGCCGAAGATTCCAGCGATGAAACAGCCTATCCCTTCGAAGGTGATGCCGCGGTTGATCAGGCGGGCCGACGGATTGGGCTCTCCCGCAAGGCGTGCGCACGCGTAGTAATCACCGACAGATTCTATAATCGAGGCCAGGTAGCCAGCCAGCATCCCCACGAGGGCGGCCGCGGTGAACTTGGGGAGGCCCCACTGGAAGGGATAAGGGATTCTAATCCACGGAGAAGCGGCGATTTTGGATGTGTCGACATGGGAAGGATGACCGTCGTGGAAGAGGCCGGTCACCGTTCCGAGATAGGCCAGCAGCCAGGCAGTTGTTATGGCCAGCAGGATCGGGAAGAGCTCGAACATCCGGCGCCTGGTGCGGAGATGCTGAGAGAAAAGTATGATGAGAACGATTGTGGCTCCTCCCATCAGCCAGTCCTGCCCGGCTTTCGGAGCCCCGAAAGGGAAGAGGGCCAGACCGATGAGAGCTATCGTCGGTGCGATGGTGACGGGGCCTATGCGCCTCCGCATTTTGCCGGCGACTCCAGACAATCCGAACGCAATCTCGAAGAGGGCTCCGAGGATGATTGCTCCCTGCACATGCTGCATGCGCACTTCCCAGCCGGCATTACCGAGGGCGGCCATCGAGCAGACGGCAATGGTGGGCGCCAGGAACGAGAAGGTGCCCCCCTGGACTATCGGCAGGCGGTTGCCCCAGGTGGTCTGCAGAATGGTGGTCAACCCGGAGACGAAAAACATGGTTGCGATAAGCGCCGCCAGATCGGCCGGATTTTCGATGCCGAGAGGCTCCGACAGGATTAGCGGTATAGCCACCGTGGAGCCGAACATGGTCAGGTAATGCTGCAGCCCCAGCACCCATCCCACGCGGGCCGGTGGGATGTCTTCGAGCCCGTAGATGAGATTCGCTCCGCGCACAGGTTTTTCCTCTTCACTCACGTAAAATCTCCTGTTTCAAATACTTGAAACCGTGGCGATCGGGCGACCCGCCCCTCAACGCCGGCGGCGGCCGAACCGTTCCCGGAGCTTGAGGAAGAGGATGCCGGCTTTTGTCGCCAGGTCGGGGGCTTCCTTCCCCTCGAGATCGGGCATCTTGCCGTCGGGGCCGTACATGTCGAGCATCATCTTG
This sequence comes from uncultured Gemmatimonadota bacterium, assembly GCA_964394085.1. GTDB lineage: Bacteria > CAYMWF01 > CAYMWF01 > CAYMWF01. The sequence continues at coordinate 35,533 of CAYMWF010000001.1, forward strand.
AGCACCTGCTGCCTGATCATCCCCCTGAGCGGCACCTTGGAGATCATTCCGTACATGGCGGCGCCGCCCGAAGTGGCGAGCTCCGGGTTCCTGCGGATGAAGTCGACCGCTTCGGCCAGGTCGTCGAGGAATCGATCGGCCGAGGCGGCGTGGGCCGGGGTCACCATGGCGTGGAGGCACTCGGGACGGTGCTGGCGGTCGATGTACCAGCCTTTCTGCTCCATCCGGTCCGCCACCGCGTATACATTCAGGTCTTTCGTGTTCGATGCATAGGCGAAGACGCTCATGTGAGGCTCGCCGAGCACTTCCAGTTCGGGGATGGCGTTGATTCCGTCGATCATCTTTTTAGTGGTTTCCATAATCACCCGGGCGGCGTCCACGTAGCCCTCTTCGCCCATCGCCTGGAGCACCGCCCACGCCGCCGCTATGGAGCCGCCGGGGCGGGTGCCGAGGAGGGCGGAGGAGCCGAAGATCCCCCCCGGCCAGTTTTCATAAACGAACATCTGGTGCTTGAGGGTGTTGACGTTCCGGTAGATGATGGCGGATGCGCCCTTGGCGGCGTATCCGTATTTGTGGACATCCGCCGTCATCGACATCACGGCCGGCACCCTGAAGTCGAATACCGGCACCCGGTATCCGAGCTTCTCCACCCAGGGGAGCAGGAAGCCGCCGAGGCATGAATCGACGTGGAGAGGGATATCGCGGTCGGCGGCAATCCCGCCCAGCTCCTCGATCGGATCCACTACGCCGTGCGGATAACTCGGGGCCGATCCGACGATCAGAACGGTATTGCGGTTCACAAGCTTTCGAACCGCGTTCACGTCGACCCTGAAATCGGGTCCGAGGGGGGCGTGTTTCACCTTTACGCCGAAATAGGAAGCGCCCTTTTCGAAGGCGACGTGGATCGATTCGGGCGCCACCATCTCCGGCTTCCTGATCCAGGGTTTGCGGGTTCGGGCCAGGTCGCGATACGTCTTTACCGCGAGGAGACAGCTCTCGGTGCCGCCCGATGTCATGGTGCCGCACGTTCCCTCGTCGCCGTGGAGCATGGCGGCGGTTTGCCTGATCACGTCGGTTTCGAACCGCTTGAGACTCTCGAAGGCCATCGGGTTGAGGGCGTTTTCAGAGAAGAACTTGTTGTGCGCCTCTTTCAGGAAGCGGTTGTGCTCTTCGCCCATGTAGTAGACGAGGCTGAAAGTCTGGCCGTCGCGGTAGTTGACGTCGCCGCTGCGGTAATGCTCCATCTCGGCGAGTATCTCCTGCCTGTCGCGGCCCTTCGCCGGTATCCTTGAAATCCCAGGATCCATCGCGTCATCCTCCCTGGAAGAGCGATCGCAGCACCTGGGCGGTCAGTATGCCGAGATAGTTGCCGATCGCGTAGCCGATGATTCCCGTGGTGAGTCCCGATATGATCACTTCGCGGTTCTTGAGCGCTCCTGCCACCACGGGCACGAAGGGGGGCGAGCAGACAGCCGAGACCGACGTGATCAGGAACGTGTCGGTATCGATGCCCGCGAGCCTGCAGAGGAGCGCATGGATCATCATGCTGCCGAAGATCGCGAAGGTTATATAAAGGAGAATCGTCCAGTTGATGTTGATCAGGATTCTCAGGTTCGCCATCGACGCCACCACGAGACAGAAGGCATAGATGAGATACATGCCGAGCTGGAACGATTTATCGATATGCCTCACCCGCGGTACGAAGGAAGCGCAGATGCCGAGGGTGGTGATGACCAGGATGGCGGTGGAAGCCCCGAGATCTTCCGGCACCGCGAAAGTAGCGGCGAATCCGGTGGCGAAGATGATGATCGACAGGCCGAACGCTCCGAGGAGGGGCGGAACCACGCGCCTCGAGAAGATACCCTGGAATTCGTCGACCCCTCCCGGGTCCGCGGCGCTCGGATCCGGGTCCGCCGCGTCCGGACCGGGTGCAGCCTCCCCCATGGTCCGGTTGTTTCCGCTTTTAAACGGGGGAAGGAAGCGGTTGAAGAGGCGCTGGGCCGCCGTGATCAGGAAGGCGAGATACACGGCGGAGATGATCGTATCGTACGTGTGGGTGATGATATAGAGGTCGGGTTCGACCCCGAGGGCCGTCTTGATCGATGCCATGTTCGGCGTGCCCCCGGTGTAGACGCCCACGGCCATTCCCGCCACCTGCCACGCCGTGTCGAGTTTCGCCATCACCACGAGGAAACCGATTACCGCGCAGATCAGGACCGCCACGGTGGCGAACAGCATGGAGAGAATCGTCCTGCCGGCCAGCCTGATCCATCGGGGGATGTCCATCGAGAATAGGACGAGCGGCAGGGCAAGGGCGATGATCACTCCCGACATGGTATCCAGAAGCCCGCCCGCGTCCGGCGGCAGGATGCCGATGTTGCCGATTGCTATCCCCGCGAGGTAGCAGATCACGACCGCCCCCAGCTTATCCAGAAAGCTCGATTTGCGGCAGGAATGAATGACGAAAGCGGGGAATACCAGGTAGAAAACGATGAGCAGCGGTATCGGAACGTTCATGACAACCTCATACACTCACCCGGAAACAGGGAGAAAAGGAAACAGGGAAACATGGAAGCGGCCTCATTCTACCCGCTCCGATCGAATTCGCGCAATTCTTTTTCCGCGGGGGACCACTGCACCGAAGCGGCGGCTTTTCCACGGTTGAAGGCAGCACCGAAGCGGCGGTTCTT
>CAYMWF010000001.1:38322-89877 GCA_964394085.1 uncultured Gemmatimonadota bacterium
GCACCGAAGCGGCGGCTTTTCCACGGTTGAAGGCAGCACCGAAGCGGCGGTTCTTCCGCGGGTGACCGCGGCACCGAAGCGGCGGCTTTTCCACGGTTGAAGGCAGCACCGAAGCGGCGGTTCTTCCGCGGGTGACCGGTGCTCCGAGGCGGAGACTTCTTCAACGCCGATGTTTTCCACGACGATACTCCCGACCGGAGTTATTCAACTACTTCCACGGCGGTCGATCCAGTTGCAGCAGCATCGGAGCCGTCGCCGGAACCGCGGAAAAGCTTCATCGTCTCGGATAAGGTCGCGCCATCTGCATCTGCCCCGGAGTCGGAGCCGGATCCACCATCGATGCATCGACCCGTAACGCTGCGTTAATCGCCGGTGGGAACGGAGCCGAAGCCGGGCTCCGCGTCGCTCCCGAAGCCGAGGCCGGCGTCGTCTTCGAAGCTGTTGCCGGGGTGGCCGCAGGTTCCGAAATTGCGGAAAATGATAAAAATGGACCCTCCTCCGTGATGATCGATTCGCCTTATTCCATCATAATTCAGCACTGCCCGGAGTGCGGAAAGAATACCGCTCCAGGCAAACATGGAGATATGCTCGAAGTCGAAGACTCTCTCTATGAGCAGGCTGTTTGCGACGGGGCGGCACATACGGTCGACGCAAGAGGGATGCCCGGTAGAAAGAAACGTTCGGTAAGTCTGGTTCTCCGCAAGAAAATATTCGCGAGAGATAAGGGTGTGTGTCGAGTTCCCGGGTGCGGAATCTCTTTGTTTTTGGAAATACATCATATCGTTCCGCTTTCGAGGGGCGGCTCTAACGACCCATCTAATATGATACTTATGTGCCTTCGGTGTCACAAACATAACCACGAAGGAAGACTCCGCCTGGGTGGGACGTTCCCGGATCTCGACTTTTACCATATGAGAAAAGTAGAAGGTATTCCTGTTGCGCGGGAGATTCTATGCGGATAGAATTTTGCGCGGCGTTTTGCCTGGCGGTTTCAATCGATTTCTGATTCAGGGTACGGTGGATATCCGGGCGGCTTGTTGCATGGTATACCTGCAACGTTCAGGTAGTTTTCACGCCTCGTTTTAAAATGATGGAGTGGCTTTTATGTCTCATAAAGTGATTGTTCTGGGAGCCGGCCTCGTGGGCGGGCCGATGGCCGTTGATTTAAGCAAGGACGAAGCTTTCCGGGTCACCCTGGTGGATCTCAGCAGGGAGGCGCTCGACAGGGTCGAGTCGGAGCATCCGGCTGTCGAAACCATCCAGAAGGATCTGTCCGATCCCCGGGACGTGACGACGCTTGCCGAAGGCTTCGACTTCGTGATTAACGCCGTGCCGGGTTTCATGGGATACAGAACCCTCGAAGCCGTGATCAAGGCCGGCAGGGATGTCATCGATATCGCCTTTTTCCCGGAGGATCCTTTCGGCCTGGACCGCCTGGCCGTGGAGATGGGCGTCACCGCCGTGATGGACTGCGGCGTGGCCCCGGGCATGAGCAACATCCTGATCGGTTACGTCGATTCCATTCTCGACTCAACCGAAACGGCTGTAATCTACGTAGGCGGTCTGCCGGAGATCAGGGAGTGGCCGTTCGAGTATAAATCGGTGTTCTCCCCCTTCGATGTCATAGAGGAATACACGCGCCCCGCCCGTTACGTGGAGAACGGCGTTCTCGTCACCCGCCCGGCGCTCAGCGATCCGGAGCTCATCAACTTCCCCGGCGTGGGGACGTTGGAGGCGTTCAACAGCGACGGCCTGCGCACCCTGGCCGAAACCATCGACGCTCCCCATATGAAGGAGAAAACCCTCCGATACCAGGGTCACATCGAAAAAATCGCGGTGCTCCGGGAAACCGGCTTCTTCAGCAAGGAACCGATAGAAATCGAAGGATTACGGATCCGCCCCCTCGATTTCACCGCGAAGGTGCTTTTCCCAAAGTGGAAGCTCGAGGAAGGGGATACCGACATTACCGTAATGAAGGTTTTTGTCGAGGGGGTGAAGGATTCGAAGAAGGTCCGCTACGACTATGATCTTTTCGACAGGTACGACAGAAAGACCCAAACCCACTCCATGGCCAGGACCACCGGCTACACCGCCACCGTGGCGGTTCGGATGCTCGCCCGGGGGCTTTACACGCGAAAAGGCGTATCCCCTCCCGAATACGTCGGCAGACACACGGAGTGCGTGGAGTTTCTGCTGAAAGGTCTTAAAGAGCGCGGCATAGACTACAAAGAAACCATCAGGGACATGAGTTAGCTCATCCTTCTGAACCGGTTCAATTTATGGATGGCGGAGCTGTTGTAATGTAACTTCGGCGTCGCGGCAGCGGTATTGCGGCGTCGCGGCAGCGGTATTGCGGCGTCGCGGCAACGTGATTGTGACGGTTCGATGAGGGTATTTCGGTGCCTGGTAACGAGATCGCGATGCTGCAGCATCGAGATTTCAGCGCCGCGGTCGAATTCCGCCGCTGAGCGGATGTCAGAACGGATTCACCAGTGCGAGCCGGACGTAGAGGCGGGGGTCGAAATTTTCCCAGGTCTGGTCGCGCCATTCTTCGAGGGTCTGGGCATACCCGGCGGCTATAAAAAAGACGGGGAAGGTCTCGATCGTAACGGCGATTTTCGCCTCTGCGCCCGCCGTCGCGATCGGATCTTCCGACTCGTCTCCCGAGTACCACGCGTTGCCGAAGTCGGAGAAGATGGCGCCGGTGATTTCACCCGCCGAGACGCCGAATATTTCGATCGGCAGCGATGAAATCATCGGGAACCTGTATTCGAGGGTGCCGAACAGCATCCGGTCGCCGAGGCGGAGCCCGTCCCAGCCCCTGGGGTTGATGTTCTCCGGAAATAACGGCGTTCCCGCATTCCCGAAAAGGTAAACTGGGAAATCATTCGAGAATCCAACGTATTCCTGGGCCGGCGGGCTGCCGTACAGCGCAGTTCCTGTGCCCCTGAAGTAGAAGGCGCCTCGTCCGGCCCCGATGTTCAAGAAAGAATCACCGGTGAAGCGGCTGTACGTATAGTCGCCGTAAAGGCTCTCGTCAGCGAAATCGGCTTTCAGGTCGATGCCCCATCCGTTCTTCGGAAGGAAGCTGTTCGTCCCGTGAGGCCGGCGATTCAGCCACCGGTAATTAAGGGTCGCCAGCCCCTCCTTTCCTTCCTCGGGTTCGAAAGGAAGCTCGGAACCGAATTCGGGATATCCGAAGATATCGAGGTCGCCGACCTTCCTGACATCCCGTTCATACAATGAAATCGAAGCTGTGAGCGAGTGGTTCGAGCTCATTGAATTGCCGAAGTTGAACGGTTCGGAAGCCCAGATCCGCCATCCGTCGAAGTCTTCCAGGAGACCGCTGTCGCTGCCGTCGAAATACCTGAAGCTCCAGTTGGTGTTCCTGAACCAGTCGACGCCCCAGTAAGGGCCTTTCGCGGCATTGGCGTAACTCACGGCGTACAAAGGCACCTCGAAATCCCAGGTGGTTCCGCCGGTTACGGTCAGCACGTGCCTCATCAGGGCGTCGGTCCAGATTGTGCCCGCCGTCAGCACGTTGAGAGGCAGGATGAATGACGTGAGATGCCTCGGGTGCCTGTAGAAGCGGTACTCCTCCCGGCGGAGAATCTCGACCGGCCTGCCGGGATCGATGTCTTCGAGCGGGATGTCGGGGGATTTCGATCGCCAGCTCACGTACCTGTCGCGGATCTCGAACGGTTTCGTGGTCGCCGTCCGGCCGGGATCGATTTGAACCATCCTGACCGAGTCGACGTCGTCGAGGGTGGCGGCCAGGATGGTGCCGCCGCCCGGGGTCCATTGAACGCTCCACAGGGCTTCGCCGACGTCGGTGTTCCTGATCGATTCGCCGGTTTCGAGATCGGCGGTGAAAAGGTTCGGCGTCGAACCGGCATGGGATGTATAGGTTATCCTGCAACCGTCCGGGTGCCAGACAGGCAGGTAATCCACCTCGGGATTGTCCGTGATCCTGGTTATGTCGCCGTCCCGGCGGTCGAGGATGAAGATGTCGCAATTGCCGTCCGGACCGGATGCTGCGAAGGCGATCCTGGAGCCGTCGGGCGACCATGCCGGGGTGAGAATCTGCGTATCGTAGGGGAAATCCGTGATGCGTCGGGCCTCTCCGCCGTCCGAGCCCGTTTCGAAGAGGTTCGACGTGCCTTTCCGATGGGAGACATACAAAATCCTGCTCCCGTCGGGGGACCAGGCGGGATACGTCGCCCTTCCGCTCCGGGTCAGCCAGCGTCCTCTGCCGGTTTCCGCATCGACAATCCTCAGGTCCCAGATCATCGAGCCGTTTTCGCCGAAGTGATATTTCGAGCAGGCGAGCTCCGCGCCGTCGGGCGACCAGCTCAGGGCGGGGTGGAACCGGCCGTGATCCAGCTCCCGGATCCTGTATTTCTTCGCCACCTGTCCGGCGCGGTCTTTTTCGCCGAAACCGAAGATGCCGCCGAACCCCGGCAAGAGACCGGTCGAGGCCGTTTCGGCTCTGTCGTCGCCCTCTTTCCTTTCGGCCACGATCAGCGAAAAGTCTTTCTGTTCCTCGTCCACCCGTCCGACCATGGCGATTTTCGAGCTGTCGGGGGAGAGCGCGAATCCGGTTGCCATGTCGACGGGGAGCACGCTCATACGGCCTGTTTCATCCAGGGCTTCTTTCTGCGCCTTGTAGCTGTAATAATACGCGTTCATCGTCCTGCGCCAGTCCTCTTCGAAGTCGTTCACCGAAACTCCGGCGGCTTTTCTGAACGCCTTTCTGAAGTTGAATAGGCCGGATTTGCTCCGGTGCTGAACGATCTTCACGATTGTTGAATCACCGTAATTTTCGGCAAGGAGCAGAACCTTGGAGTATCCGTCGTGATGAGGATCCATGTCGTCGGTTTCATTCTCGAAAACATGCTGTTTGTGTGAAAGGTCGGCGCGGTAGGGTCGCCATTCTTCGGTGTAATATTCGGCGAGGCCTTCGATGAACCACCCCGGCGTCCCCGAAATGAGCAGGTTCCAGGGCTCCGGAATCCAGGTTTTCACCGCGTTCATGAACACGATGTGCTGAAGCTCGTGGGCGATGACCTGGTACAGCCATTTCTTGTCCTCGAGAAAAAGAACCGCGTCGTTCTGGTCCACCCATATGAAGGTTTCGTTGAACCAGACCGCGAACCCGTTGATAATCTCGTCTTCAGCCGTTATGAAAATATCGATGGCCGGCGTATCTTCCATTCCCATCTGCTCTAGGAGCACGGGGCGGACCTGCTCTGCGATGCTTGCGCTCTGTTCCGCCATCTCTTCCAGACCGTCATGATAGTGCACCCTGAAATTCTCGGTTTTCAGGGTGTTCCAGTCGAGCTCGGAATGAATCCTGACCCCCCAGAACCCGGTGGTCTGAGCCTGCGCACCGACGGTAAAAACCAGAATAATCAAGGAAATGATAAACAGAGCATTCATAACCCGGAACATGCCGCAGAATTTCATCGGAGCCCCCATTCGCCTTTGATACAGATCTGATTACTACCCCAACCGCCGATTTTATTCAATTGAATGAAAGGTCCGCGATGTCGCCTTTGCCGTTGGGACGGCGTGTTCGGCCGGGTGTGGAATAAGATTCTGTCCTCTGTGTCGGCGCGTAAAACGATGTTCCCTTGATAGTTTACAGAAAAAGTTTAGAATTAATCAAAAGCTGGCTTTCGCCAGCTTTTGATATCGCGAATGAAGCTGACGACCGCTTCGCGTTCGCAGCTTATCCGCGATTCGCGGGGACGGCGACTGAGACTCGGTCGGCTCCAGCCGGCGGCTGCTTCGCGTTCGCAGCTTATCCGCGATTCGAGTGGGCGGTGACTGAGACTCGGTCGACTTCAGCCGGCGGCCGCTTCGCGTTCGCAGCTTATCCGCGATTCGAGTGGGCGGTGACTGAGACTCGGTCGACTTCAGCCGGCGGCCGCTTCGCGTTCGCAGCTTATCGGCGATTCGCGGGGACGGCGACTGAGACTCGGTCGGCTCCAGCCGGCGGCTGCTTCGCGTTCGCAGCTTATCCGCGATACTGTCGAGAAAAACCAACGACCGCTGGTGCGAATCTCGCGAGAATCACATCGCACGGGCCTGATCTCTCGGGTGCCGGAGCATCCCGCTGCCTCCGCATCGGGAAGTTGAGCGCGGCGGCGTGGCCGTATCGCGAAGTTTCCACCCCGGGTCAACAAAAGGAGCACCGGATTACGGTGGGTAAAGGGGGATTGAGCATGAGCAGAAGGATTTCAGGGGGAGCATTCCTGGGTCTGGTCGCAATAATCATTTTTACGGTGTCCGGTTCTTTTGCGGCAGATATGAAGGCGTCGAAAATTGATGGCCGGTCGCTCCTTCCGGTCAGAGCCGATTCGGGCATCGCCGATCCCGGTCAACCGGGTCCGTACTTCGCCGGCAAGCAGATCACCTGGGTGAAAAACAGGATCAGAACCCAGTTCGAAAACAGGCGCCTGGTCGTCAGTTATCCCGCCCTGGAAGAGGGCTTCGGCGCTGCGCCTGATGCCGGATGCGCCCCCTGGCCCATTGTCGTCTTCTGTCACGGCTGGGGCGGCCCCCCCGAAGTATACACCTGGATTACCGGGCATCTGGCAAGCCACGGTTATTTCGTAGCCAACATCGATTACTACAACTTCACCAGCCAGGAGCTGATGCTCAGCGACGTGACCGCTGCAGTGGACTGGGTGGAAGAGCAGCAGTCTGATCAGGACTCTCCATACAGCGGGCTCCTCGATCTCCGGAGGATGAGTGTTTCAGGCCACTCGATGGGAGGCGGGCTTGCCCTGTGGCTGCTCGAATCGGATCACAGGATCAAAGCGGCCTGTCCGATGGCTCCCTACGACCTCCTGGGCGAGCTTTACACGATAGCCGAAGATATCCGCGAACCGGTGCTTCTTATAGGCGGGGCCCTGGACACGGTCGCGCCTCCGGACGAGATGCAGTGGCCTGTTTACGAAATCGTCCCGGCTCCCAAACGGGTCATCATTTTCAACAGGGCCGAGCACAGGACCTTCATCGACAAAATCATTCCGACACAGGACGAAATCGCCGTCCAGATGCAGACGAAACGCGAGATGGTTTCATTCCTCGGATATCACCTGAAGGATGAGCGGGCCTACAGGAGCCTCTTATACGGCGGCGCCGGAATCATCGCTCCCGGCACCGATATCGCCCGTGACAGCGGAGAGATTATCGACTACGTGCTCCGGGCCTCTTCCCGCATGGTCGCTCCGGGCGAGCAGGTGGACGTGTCTCTTTCGGTAAAGAACAACTCGCCGGCAGCGGTGATCCTCGACGGCGCCTTCTTCGCCGAATTCCCGACCGGCGCCCGAGTTGAGCTGGGCGGGTTCACCGATCACGGAATCTTCGCCGGCGAGGAAACGGTTATCGAGATGACGATTACCGCGCCCGGCGCGCCTTCGAGCGGCGCTCTGGTTTTCGAAGCCGATTCCAAGCTTGATCGTTTCGACTGGCTGCCCTTCGACGTGGTCAACGAATAAGGGCGCCGGGATACGATATTATGAAAAAAACACCCGGCTCTCCCGAAACCGCCGCGGCCGCCGTCGCCGGACATCCGCGAATGAAGCATTTCCTCGACGGTCTTTTTTCGCGGTATCACAGGCGTGAATTCGCCGCCGGCGATCCGATCACGTTTCTGTACATGTATAACGAACCGGAGGACCGTGAAATCGTCGCCCTTATCGCGTCTTCTCTCGCTTACGGGCGGGTGCGCCAGATTCTGAAAAGCGTAGACTCGGTTCTCGCCCGTATTCCGGAACCCGCCGAATTCATAAGGGAAGCGGAAAGGCAGGAGCTTCAGAACCTTTTCAGCGGCTTCAAGCACCGTTTCACCGGCGGCGTAGACCTGGCCGCAATGCTTTTCGGTGTTTCAAGGGTTATCCGGACGCACGGTTCCCTCAACGCCTGCTTCCTCGAAGGGTTCGACCGGTCGGATGACACGGTTTTCCCCGCGCTGTCGCATTTCAGGCGCGCATTGACCGGACCTTCGCCCGGACGGGGCCTTTCCCACCTGCTCCCCGACCCGGCCCGCGGCAGCGCATGTAAACGATTGAATCTTTTTCTTCGCTGGATGGTAAGAGTCGATGAGGTGGACCCGGGGGGGTGGCGGGGGATTCCCCGCTCAAGGCTGATCGTTCCCCTCGACACTCATATGCACGCAATCGGAAAGCGGCTCCGGTTCACGGCCAGGAACCAGGCGGACAGAAAAACAGCTCTAGAGATTACCTCTGCGCTGAAAGTCTTCCGCCCGGACGACCCGGTCAGTTACGATTTCGCCCTGACCCGTCCAGGTATTCTGGGCGAGATGGACGGCGTCGCTTTTCCGGAGGATATCTGAATGCCGGAACAATTTTTTTTATCGACACTTCACGGTTTCTGGGACGTGGTCGGCGAGATGTCGCCCTACCTCCTGTTCGGTTTTCTCGTGGCGGGGATACTGTCGGTGGTTTTCAAGCGGGAAACCGTCGAGCGGCACCTGGGCGGCAGTTCGGCGGGCACCGTAGTAAAAGCATCGCTTTTCGGAATTCCGCTGCCTCTCTGTTCCTGCGGCGTGATTCCGGTGACGGCTTCTCTACGCCGGAACGGCGCGAGCAAGGGCGCTTCCCTCTCTTTTCTCCTCTCCACGCCGCAGACCGGCGTCGACAGCATCGCCGTCACCTACAGTCTCCTGGGGCCGCTGTACGCCGCGTTCAGACCCCTGGCCGCTCTCCTCTCCGGACTCCTCGGAGGTTTCGCGGCCGTCCTCTTCGATAAATCCGAATCGCCGCCGCCGGTTTCACCGGTTGATTCGACAGCCGGAGTCCCCCCGGGGAATCCCGCGGCTGATTCAACCGCTTCGGGGGCCTGCAGCGACGGGTGCTGCTCCGTGGACGAGTCGGAAACCCCCTCAGGAAACCGCGGGCCGGTGACCCGCGCAGTCGAATACGGGTTCTTCACCCTCCCGGGCGACATCGGAAAGCCTCTCCTGACCGGCCTGGTCGCCGCGGGGCTGATTTCCGCCGCGATCCCCCACGATTTTTTCGCCGGAAGCCTGGGATCCGGTCTTCCCGCCATGCTGCTGATGATGCTTGTCGGGCTGCCTGTCTACGTGTGCGCCACGGCGTCGGTCCCGATCGCCGCCGCCCTCATCCTCAAGGGGGTCTCACCGGGCGCCGCCCTCGTGTTCCTGATGACCGGGCCGGCAACGAATATAGCAGCCGTCACCACCGTCTGGACGGTGCTGGGAAGACGCACTACCGTGATCTACCTGGGCGCAGTGCTGATATCCGCGCTTTTTTCGGGGATAGCCCTCGATTACATATTCAGGATCGAGGGGGTTACACCTTCCCCCGGAACGCATTCGATGCTTCCGGCCTGGATCAAAACCGTTTCGACGATCGCCCTGTTCGCGGTTGTCGGGCACGCTTTGATCCGCCCGAAACTGGCCGGAGGACGAGTAACGGCCGGTAAAAAGTCTGATGAACCTGAAGGAGTCGAACCGGTGACAATGAAGATCGAAGGAATGACCTGCAGCCACTGCGCCGCGAGCGTGAAAAGGGCCCTCGAAGGGTGCCCCGGCGTGGATGAGGCGGAAGTGGACCAGACGCGAAATTCCGCAGTTATCCGCGGAACCGGCTACGATGCCGAAACTTTGCACGGGGCTGTGGAATCGCTGGGATACAGGGTGGTTGAGATGCTCGAATAAGAACGAGTCCCTTCAACATTCCCGCCTAGGATGACACCCGCCTCCTCGATGGTATCGGAAGGCGACGGTCCGGATAGATTTCCCCTGCCGGAAAAGCGTCATCCGGTGCGTCAACTGTCAGGTCAGAGCAAGGGTATAAAACCAGCCGTCCCTGTCGCCGAAGAGAGACGAAGACACGCCCGGGGGAAGGCCGTTGTTTACAAACATGGGAGCGGGGAGGAACTGGGGATCGGCGCGGAACCCTCCCAGCCGCATCAGTCTCCTGAACCTGACGAACGGTGCGAGAGCCATGTGAAGCCTTTCGGCTTTTTCCCGCGAGGCGAAAGCCCTGGCGAATTCGATTGCCGTCATGAACAGCCGGAGCTTCCCGGCCGGCACCAGCAGATCATCCACCGACGCGGCCCTGCCCGCTGCGTCGTCGTAGGTGTGCATAACCATGTAGCCGCGACAGTTTTTTCCCTCGCTTATTCTGAAAATCCTGTACGGCCCGCCGGGCTGCTCGCGGTACCTCCACTCGAGGATGGCCGGACTCGAAAATACGCAGACCGGGTAGGTGGCCGCGACCCTGTTCAGTTCCTCTCGGTCCAGTTCCTCCTCGACAGACTCTACTTGGTCTATCGATACCCCGCCGCCCCGGCCGGACTTTCCTCGAACGAGTTTCGAACCGGCTTTCCAGAGCATCGAGCCCGATCCTGAACCCGCCGTTCTCAGGGCCATGACCTCGAAGGGAGAGATCTCAAAAAAATCGGAATTTCGCAGAACCAGCCGCCAGATCTCGAGAGCTACTTCGTTCGCCAGGCCGCATGTGGGATCGCTGAAATTCAGCACCTCCCGGGCGAGGGTGATCCCCCGGCCCCTTCCGCTGCGGGAGATCTTGAAATCCCTGATGACGTTGACCGTTCCGACGGTTCCGCCTGCAGCCAGGCAGAGACGGATGGAGCCCATCACTCCGTCGATATCCTCACCACGCCGAAGAAGGAGAAGAGGTCCTTTCCTTATACCGGTCCTGGGTGCGTGGTACATCCAGTCCACGTACGCCGCGGTCCGTTCCCTCAGCTCCTCGTTTTCTTCCGCAGGTCTCCCGGAGAGAAAATCGATGAGCGGTTCCCTGTCCGCGGGGGAATAAGGTGAAACTCTTCGCTCAACTTTCATGGATTCTTGATCCCGTCCGGTCGGGGTGAAAAAGCCCGGACCCTGAATCGGGTTCGCAGGGAAGCAGGATCAACGGGTGACGGATGTGCCGGACACGCCGACTGCGCCGGATCAGGTTTGGTTCTCTGTTCCGCCGGTCACGAGGATAACGGCGCCGGCTTCGACCAGGTTCTCGAGATATTCGAGTATATCCCGCTCTATCTCGCTTCTGTCGGCATCGTAAGCGGCGGCCGCCTTTTCGATTATCCCGCCGACGCTCCGCCTTCCGTCCAGGAGCCGCCAGATCCAAGCGCCCATTTCGTCCAGGCGGTATATATAGTCGTCCATGTCGCTGACGCTCTGCCTTACGGGCACGAGAAGGTACTCGTCGCAGATGTCGCGGAACACCATGTCGGGGTTGCGTTTATAGATTCTGTCCATCCGGATGCCTGACTTCATTTACGTGACTGAATGTATATTTGGAACCCGGCTTCCCATTTGCCTCGGGAATAGCCCGGTTTTATTCGAGCCGGCCGGTCACTTCTTATTCCTGTCATGAAATTTGTACCCGATCCTGTGGAAGGGGCCGCCCGTGGCCGAGGCGATATTATGCAGGTGCGCGGAAACCCGTTTTATGTAACGGACGATCAGAACGTACGCCATCATTTCCTTGGGGACGGTGTCCAGGCAGGATGCCGACTGGAAGGCTTTCTTCAGCTCCGCGTTGCACTTCGGGCTCAATTCACCGAAGCAGACAGCCACCTTTCGCGCGGCCTCCCGGTCGTTGTCCCGGAAGGCCAGGAGCGTATCGTCGAACAGTTTATCCGTGCTCCCCACGAGTTCGTCGATCAAGACGGTATATTCCGAATTGTCGATCCGGTCGGGCACCATCTCGATCACTTCGGCGAGGTTTTTCGTATAATCCCCGATCCTCTCCAGGTCTATTACGATGCTCACCAGGACGAGCCCCGTGATGAGCCCTTCCCCATGGCTGAGAGCCAGGTGCTCCACCACTTTTTTCCTCACCGCCCGTTGCTCTTGGTTCAGTTCTATGTCCATTTCCCGGAGACCGCCGAGGATATCCGCGCTCACATCCGACCTCATGGCCGACACGATTTTCCCGAACATCTTCTTGGTTGTCAGCAGCATCTCGGTGCAGTCATCGTATGCTTCGCTGAGAAGATCGTCCTTACTCTTGACCAGGCCTAACAGCTCTTTCCACATAATAATCTCCTGAAGATCGATTACTTGAGAACAACGAACATGATCGGTACCAGGTAAATCAGAAAATAAACGATGACGCAGGCGGCCAGCGCCTTGTTCGATTTCGTGGCGAACCGCGCGAACATCTGGGACATAGTGATCGGGATGAACCTGAGGGGATAGAGCAGGAGCATCCCCGAAATGTTGAACAGCAGGTGGACGATTGCCAGGGTAAGACCGAGTGTCCCGGTTCCCGATGTGCTGGACGAGCCCGTGGTGGCGAAGGCCATGGCCGCGAGCAGCGCCGTGATCGTAGTTCCGATATTCGCCCCGAGGGTATAGGGGAATATCTGGTGGATCGTAAGTATACCCGCACCCGCGAGCGGAACGATTAGAGACGTGGTGACGGAGCTCGACTGCACCAGCGCTGTAACCATGATACCGGCCACGAAACTTACGAAAGCCCTGCCGAAGATGAACCTGTCGATGGCGAGAGTCAGCTTGCGGAGCAGCATCGAGCGCATCAGCTTTACGAAGAGCGTCAGGCTGGTGAACAGCCCTACAAGTCCGATAAACAGCGAAACCCAGTCGTTCGGGGAAACTTCCATGATCCAGTGGGCCACCGGTTTCAGAACGGCCTGTAGACCGCGGAATTCCCCGACTTCCGTGCCGAACAGCGTATCCGTAAGAAACAGGGCGCCCCTTTCGAGGAAATGGGTCGAAATTTCCAGCGGGAAAATCACGATAACGGCGCAGACATTGAAAAAGTCGTGAACCGTCGATACCGCGAAAGCCCTCTCGAACTCGTCTTTTCGCTTGATATGGCCGAGGGACACGATGGTATTCGTTATAGTAGTTCCTATATTGGCGCCCATCACCATCGGAATAGCCACCCGCAGGGGAAATACGCCGCCCGCCACGAACCCCACCAGCAGCGATGTCACCGTGGACGAGCTCTGGACCAGGCTCGTCACCAGCATCCCCATTAAAAGACCGATCAAAGGGTTTGCCGCGGTTCGGGTCAGGAAATCGCCGGCATATCCTCCGGTGAACGCTTTCATCGAGCTTCCCATCACCTTGATCGATACGAAAAAGATGAAAAGAACCCCGACAAGCGCCACTAAGCGTAAAGCGACATCGAGTTTTGAGGCTGTGGATTCCGGTCTCGCGGTGGAAGCCTGAATGGTCATTCAGAATCCTCTCTTTAAGGAAAGCCGGATTATAGAAGACCGGTGTTCGAAGTCAATTCCATTTTGTCCGGAGCCAGGAACGGGCCATCAGAAAGGGGCGGAGGAGGACCGCTGCGGCCGCTTTCGGCGCGGATGCTTTCTCCAGGTTGTATCTTTCTCTTATGTAGGCGGTTCCCGGGAACGCCCGGCGGATCAGGTGACCCGCCAGGATTCCCGCCCGGATTCTTCCGCTCCTGCTGAACTTATAGGCTGCTGAAACCTGGGCGGGCATCCCGAGTCTTTCCGTCGTCTCGTCCGTCGCCCATTGTCGGCGCGTCAGCATCGAGCCGTTTTTTATCTCGCTGTGTATACGATCCGTATCCAGTCTCTCCATCAGCAGCGGGTGAAGGTCCTGATCATCGGCGAACCCCGGCAGATCAGCCAGCGCCAGGCATGCGGCGAAGTAAACCTGGGTCAACACGCCGGCTTCCTCAGCCAGGCCGGTGAAATGGGGCGAGGACAGGGAAAAGTCGCAGGAGTCGAAAAACAGCCTGAGGTCGGCAAGCTGCAGAAGCGAGTTCCTGACATGGCTTATCATGTGAACGGCCAGGTGGATGAGAAAATCCTCGGGAAGAAGCTGCCGCACCGGGACGCCCAGCAGAAATCCCGGTCTGCTCCTGTCGAAGAGAGCTTCCGTATCGACTTTATAAGGGCCTGCGGATTCTCCCACCATGGTGTGCAGCTCGAGATGGAACCCGAATTTTTTATGCATGAGCGGGGCGATGTGGTGGACTTCCCTCCTGTACCTTCGCTGCTCCCGCGGATCCAGGATATGCCGGAACCCCACTTCCAGGGCGGTTGCTTCGGCGCGGGGTGCGTCGGACTTCCTGACCAGGAGATCCACGTCATCCATAGGCCGCTGAGCCGGCAGCCGGTAGAGTTTCTCCGCGAGATAGATGCCTTTCAGGGGAATGACCTGCAGGCTTTCTTCGTTGAATCTCCTCAGAAGATTCGCCGTACCCCGGTTGATGGCGGTATGGCGGACCAGGTTTCTATAAAAATACTGGTTGAACGCTTCGGTCATCCCGGAAAGGACGCTTTCCCCGTCGGGTCTGTTCCGTGCCGCGTCATACAGAAGAGGTGCGAGTGAATGAATTTCCGCGAGCCTGATGAATGCCGCCTGATCGATGTCCCCCCGTTTCATCCGTTCATCCAGAACCTCGCCGAGGTTCCAATCGGGAAGCCTGTGAACCACGGCCCAGAGAGCTTTCAATTCAGGGGTGTACGGAGCGCCGTCGATGTCCGGTGGCCTGCAGGTGTGAGACTCCGGTTCAATACAATCACCGCCCGGCGCCTGCCGTCGCGGAATGTCTGGTGGTCGCGATAAAAAAATCATCAGTTCAGGTAACCCAGCGCTTTCAATCCCTCAGCTTCATCTTTTGATATTTCTCTTTTTGAGAAAGCACTTTCCGGCGTTGTTTTTCGGGTCCAGTCGTCCAGCCAGCTCCTGAGGCTGCCGCATACTTCGGGCAGGGAGTCGGCCAGGTTGTTCGACTCCGAACCCGGCGGACCCCTGTACAGCTCTTCCAGAGCGAGAGAATCCGTTATAACATATTGCCAGCCATCGATCCTTATCGCTCTCTTGTCAAGCGCCGCTTCGGGCCTGTATGTCGACGCGAAAACCACCCTGTCCTCGGTTTCCGCGCCGCTCAGGACCGGCAGCAGGGAGCATCCTTCCAGGTTTTCCGGAGCATCCGCTCCACAGAGTTCGAGAATCGTAGGGAGGATATCCACCTGCCTGACCTGGGTCGCTACCCGCTTCCCGGCCGGGACTCCCGGGTAGCGGATGATCAGCGGCACCCTGAGCAGCGAGTCGTAAAGCTGGTGCACATGACCTATACTTCCGTGGTCGCCCAGATTTTCGCCGTGATCCGACGTAAAGACCACGATCATCCTGTCCAGGAAACCGAGCTCCCTGCATTTATCGAGCAGCCGCCCAATCTGGCGGTCTGCGAACTCGACCTCCCCGTCGTACCGGTCATTGAGATCTTCGATGCTGAATGCTTCCTTGAAAACACCTTCCATCAGGACGGTGAGCGGCCCATCGGTCGGGTTTTCGAGAATAACCGACCCGTCATGCTCGAGCCAGGCGCCGTTTCTGTGAGGTCCGTCTTCGAGTATGACCCAGTTCGCGTCCCGGCTCCATGTAACCGGAGGATCCGAGAGGAATTTCAGATGTTTCACCTTATAAGTAACGTTCCCGCCGCCCAGGGGAACCGGTTCCCTGTGCGAAATGAACCGGAGAACCGAGAGACCCGGGCGAACCGTGAACCTGGCGAAGCTCGATCCGTCCAGGTTGAAAAGGAACTCCTCGACGGGCGAAAGATTGAGGGTAAGCTCCATCGAGCCGGGAACGTGGTCCTCCCGCCGTGGAAGGTAGGGTTCGTGTGGATCCGAGAAGTGAGCCCACAACAGAAAGGATTCGTTTCTGAGCTTCTCAAGTTCGATCAGGGCCAGGTCGGCTGTTTCATCGCCGTTTTTCCAGTATTTTTCCCTGCCCTCCAGGTCGATATACCGGTCGAAACCCCGGGAGAAGCCGAATCCTTTACCGAGGACCGAGAGGGAAATCACCGCGGAAGTCCGGTAACCGCGTCCGGCAAGCAGGTCCGCCAGGGTAGGCGCCGCATCGGGCAGCCTGTGACCGTTTACCGTCACCCCCAGGGAGCGCGGATAGCGGGATGTCAGGATCGCCGCGTGAGAGGGGGCGGTCATGGGCGCATGGGAATAGGCGCGTTCGAACAGAACCCCTTCCGACGCCAGCCGGTCGATGGACGGAGTCGATACGCCGGAAGCGCCGTAGCATCCGAGCCGGTCAGCCCGCAGGGTATCCATAATCAACAGGAGCACCGGTCTGGCTGCCGTATCTACGGGCGGCACCCGCACGCCCTGCGACACCAGCCGCAAACCGTGCCAGCCGGCCCAGTCGTTCCGCCCGTCTCCCGCCGGTCCGTTCAACGTCTCCAGGAAAAAGGAGACTTTCGACCCGGAGAATCCGCTCAGATCCAGCCTGCATCTCCTCCAGGCGGACCCTTCCGGGTCGATTCTCGGATCCAGGTACCGGGAAAAGAGAACCCGGTCTCTCAGGATTCCCAGGACGCCTACCCTGAATTCAACTCCGTCACCGGCAAGGTCCATCGCCGGGCGGTTGACGGCGATTTCGAATTCGAGCCGGGCATTCCCGTGAACCGGCACCGGCGGGAATATGATTTTCGAATCGGGATGCTGGAAGATCACCTGCTTCCTTTCCAGACCGGCTTCGAACACGGTTCTCTGTACCGGAACCGGATTTTTTGTTGCATACCTGACCGTGCTCTTCTCGAGGAGCGGCTCGAGCAGTATCACTTGCTCGATTACAGCCGTCGCTTCATCCGGAGAGGGAGCGTCGACGCAACCCGCCGCATTTAAGAGGAAGACCATTACCAAAAGTGAACGCGGAAAGAGAACCAGGAATGAATCGATCAGCCGCAGGCGGCTGTTTCGTCCGATCGTCTGCCGCGATCGGGAATTCGGCGGGTTCCGTCCGGCAGCGGAGTGTTCGATATTCGAGACTCCCGGGCGGGGAAGCTTCAAGTCCCGGAGACGAGTTTGTTGTAGATGTACTGAACCTGGTTGGCGCATTGATCCATGGTTTTCGAGGGTTTCGGCACCCTGGTATCTTCACGACCTGCGAAAAGGCGCTCCGCCACCCTTTGCATCACTTCAGCGAGAGCTTCGATATTGCCGGGAGTGAACAGATTGCTTTGATTGTCGGAGAATGCTTCACTCAGACCTCCGATATCGGCTGCTATCACCTCGAGTCCCGCCTGGAACCCTTCCCTGACTGTAAGCCCGTAGGTTTCGGGCCATATGGACGGGACGATCAGAACGTCTATCTCCCGGTACAGAGCAGACCGTTCATCGAAAGAAAACGGGCCGTGCAGCACTACGCGCGGGTCTTCGGCGGCCAGATTCGAAATCTCGTTACGATACTCGAAACTACCGTGATACGGGATGAAGGATCCGTAGAGGGTGAGTCCCATCCGGTCGAGCGGCACGAGCTGAAAAGCCTTGATCAGCAGGTGGATTCCTTTCGACGGAATAAGAGCGCCCATATATGCGAACCTCACGCTCTCCGATCGGACGGGCGGCAGGATTTCGATATTGTCGAGTCCGTGTTCGACATAATACAGCCGCTCCCGCGGTACAACATGTTTTCCGAAAAAATCGAACATCCAGAGGGAAGGGGCGAGAAATGCGTTGATATCGCGAATGGCCCCCCTGGATGCCCGGGCATAACGCCCGTATGCCGAGAAACGAGGGAGCCAGCGCCTGCGGAATCCTGCCGGTTCCAGACAGGCAGGGCAGGTCTTTCTCTCCGGTTTTGCGCATACGTTCAGGGACTCCCTGATCAGCTGCCCCCTCGGGCAGGCGAGGTAATAATCGTGACAGGTGAAAAGGGTCGGCACTCTGTATCTCGCGGCGATGGAGGGAAGCTCCAGCGAAAGTCCGCTCAAGTGATGGAAATGGATCACATCCGGTTCGAAAGTCCTGAGAGTCTGCTCGAAACCTTCTTCCGCGTCGAAGCTCCGCCAGAAAGGGATACCCGGAGAGGGTTCATTCTTTCCCAGGCTGAGAACCGCCAGATCCTGGTAGGTTAAACGGTTCGAGCCGAGCCGCTCGGGGGACCGGGTGAAGATCATGACTTCGTTGGCGGCCGCCAGCTTCTTCGACAGCAGGTAGCAGTGGAGTTCGGCGCCGCCTATATGGTCGGGTACGAACTGATGGATAACCTGGAGAATTTTCATTTTTTCAAGGTTTCAGATTTCTCCGGACAGAGTGCCTGAAGGCTGACCGAACCCTCGACGGATCTTGCGTATCGAAAGGCGTCGACATCCGTCCGCTCCGCCAGCCGGCAGCCGAGATATTGTGCCCATGCTGAAACGAACGATTCTATGGCGCGTCTTGTTCTTCCGTCTTTTGGTCCCGTCCGGTCTTGTTCTTCTGTTTTTTCCAGAATCTCTGCAAGAACTCCGCGTGCGGAAACAACAAACGCTTCAGGGAGCGAGTTGATGAATCCGGCGCCGAGTACCTCACGAAGATTCCGGTGGTCCTTGAATGTCCTCGAGAACAGTTCAACGATTCCCGGATCATGGGAATGCTCGACCACGGAGTCGGGTGTATAGATGATTTCATATCCGGCGGACAACACCTTGAAGGACCAGGCGATGTCTTCACCGAAAGCCGAAGGCCCGTGGTGAATGTATTTCCACACAGAGCGGCGCACGGCACAGCTTACATGGTCGAAGGCGACGATGGCAAGCCTATCTCGCGCTCCGAGTGAATAGAAGTCTCTTCCGGATGGCATCAACTGAACCCGGGGCTCCAGGTTCGATGCATACCAGGCCGCCAGCCTTTCCTTCGCCCGGGTCGAAGCATCCGGTCTTGGAATCTGCCTGCTGTAGGCCGCCGCCGCGGCTTTGTTTGCGACCAGCGGCTCGACAAGGCTGGTGAGCCAGTGTTTACCGACGGGAACAGCGTCCTGGGTCATCAGGACCACTATATCTCCGCGACTTATGGAAAAACCGAAATCCCTGGTCAGGCCGTGATCGAACGGGATGTTTTGAAGAGGGTGTATCCGGACAGGGTAGCCGGACATAAGATGGAGCTGGTGCTCGATGGTGCCGGAATCTACGCATATTATGTCGAACGGATAGCTGCATTCCTGCTGCAGAATGGTTTCGATCACCCTTAACAGTCTGTTGCCGCCGTTGCATGTCGGGATCACTATCGAAAGATCCCTTATTTGTTCCTCAGCGGGATACATGGTTATAGCCATCCGATCGACCGGTCGCTGATTCTACGCGAGATCACGGACGGTGCCGCAGGTGCGTCCTCAACAGGTCATGCAGCACGGTGAGTTCGTTTCTCTCCCTGCGGTTTCTGAAACAGTTCACACATCCGGAAGGTAACGAACCGCTCCTGATTTCTTTTCTGAAACGATTGTACCGGGGTCCCCGCCAGGTTGACGCGATTGTCTTTTCACCGAGGTGCCCGAGAAGGGTCTCACTCTGGCAGCAGGGATGAATCCGACCCTCCCAAGAGACATACATTGTTGTCCATGGCTCGGCGCAATTCCATGTTTTTTCTCCCCGGTCCGGTATTTTTTCCTCAGGTCGCTGCTGTAAAAGCGGAGATGTCACCGTCAATCCGGTTTCCCGCGCGGCCTGTCGTATGGAAGTGGCGATACCGTTCCGGTCGGCGGCGAGGTCTTCCGCTTTCACTACCTCTGATTCGTAGAACTTCTCATACCCGGGATCTTTCTGGTAAAGGAGCGGCTCCAGGTGTATTTCCCGGACGCCCCAGGCGGCTCCGTCCCGCACCAGATGGGGCGTTAACCCGATGTTCGACTTCATCGCCACTGCCGCAATCATTATATGCGGCCTGACGGCGGATGCCGATTCTTTCAACCGGACGAGTGTACGCAGATTATGAACCGCTGTTTCGAGATCAGCGCCCCTGATCGATCTGTAGATGTCCGGGTCGGACGAATCGATTGAGAAAACCACCTGGCCGACACCCGTTTCAACCAGACGTGCCGCAATATTTTCATCGAGGAGCAGTCCGTTGGTATTGAAGGTCGTCCAGATTCCGTGGTCGTGAAGATGTCCGGCTATTTCCAGAAAATCGGGATTCAGGAGCGGTTCGCCGTTTCCCATGAGGTATGCTTTGATAACGCCCGGAAGAACGGGCTCGAGGCGATCAATCGAATCCAGCGTAAGGAAAGGCGCTGCACCGGAATCGGCGCTTCCATTCATGCTCCGCCGCCGCGGATCGAAGGAAGTGGCGCACATCCTGCAACGCAGCTGGCACTTGGCTGAAACTTCCAGGAAGAGTTCTGAAGGACCGTGAACACGCCCCCCGCAGAGTCCGAAGCGGAAGGCGGCTTCCGCAGCCGCGAGATTCACCCTTTTACGCAGTATCTTCATTTTCCTGACAGATCGAAAAGAGCCGGAGTCCCGTCGGAGCGGAGAAAACACTCGCTGCATGGTTCACGGTCGGGAACCGATGCAGCGAAGGCGGCGTATTCCCGGCTGCGCCAGATATCGATCAACCCGGTCTCCCGGCAATTCCCCAGTGGAACGATTCCGGCCGGATAACAGCAGGGAAGGAAATTCCCCTCTATATCGATCCAGGCTTCCCGTCCGATAAAGGGGCAGCTGCCGGACGGTTCCATCGAGAAGTCCCCGCCCCCTGGAGCGTAAAATTCGATTCCCAGCTCCGCGGCCCTGTCGGCTGCGGCGCATAAAGCGGCCGCAACCGGTGGATCGGCGGTTCCCACAAGTTCTTCTTTCAAACCTGGGAGGTGCGCTACGAGCCTTGACACTTCGAGCACGTCCATGTCGAATGAAGCGCCGAATTCCACCCACCTCGTCAACTCCGGATAATTGCTTTTCATCAGAACGAGCGCCATGGTGGCGACGGGCCGGTGTTTCTCCGGCAGACCGCCTCTCTTTTTTGCCAGGGCGGTGAGATTCCGCTCCAGGTCCGGAAAGAAGGCCCCCTTGCGGATCATCTCGTATAATCGCGGGGAAGCGCTGTCCACGGATATTGTAATACGGTTCAGCAGCGGGAGTATCCGATCGAGAAGATCATCTTTATCGAGGAGAAGACCATTCGTGAACAGGGCCAGTCCCAGGCGGTTCTTTTCTATGATCCCGATTTCTTCCCTGATGGCCGTAGAGGCGAGCGGTTCGCCCGTAACGCTGAGCCGGATTTCCTTTAACCCGTATTCCGCTGACCGGCAGATTTTTCTGAATAGATCGAGGTTCATCGATCCGTGTGAATATCCGCCCTTGCGGCGAAGACAATGGAAACATTCGATGTTGCAGCTGGTAGTGTTTTCAACTGTCAGTCTGAAGGGGAACGGCAGGATTTCTTCAGTCGCTCCCCTCTCTCGAGCCGGATGCCCGGATTCTTTCTCCGACATTCCGCCGATCACCGGCTGTTCTTGACCCGTGTTCCCTTCGCGGGGCTCCATTGTTTGACAGTGCCGACCGTTCTTTCGAGCAACCTTCATTCTTCTGGCGATGATCTCCAGGTAGAGCTCCTCGATAACCAGGGCCTGTTCCTCGGCTGAATTAACATGAGGTATGTTCCTCCTGAGATCATCATACAGGTTCCCGTCCCTCGAGACCCGCCGCATCACGCGGCCCAGGGTCCCTGCGTCACCCGGAATAAAATGCAGGCCCCCGCGGCCCTCCGGAGCCAGTTCCGCCGCGCCCCCGTGACCCGGAACGATGACCGGCACCCCGCGTGAGAACGCTTCCTGAATGACCAGAGGGGAGTTCTCATACCAGAGGGAAGGGACGACGAGGAGGTCTATCCGGTCCAGGGCGGCTCCGAGATCCTTCCTTTCCAGTGGACCCCGGAAGTCGATCCGGCCCCAGGCTTTTTTATCTGCAAGACCGTCGAAATAAACGGGATCCACGGTTTCGTCGCCGAATACTTCCAGTTTCAGTCCGGGCTCCCGGATTTCCTCCCACGCCTCCAGAAGCAGGTGCACGCCCTTTGCCGGGATGATGCTGCCGATGTAACCGAAAACGAATTCTCGACTCCGACCATTCAGGTTTTTCTCGCGGCGGCTGTGTGGGAGTTTTACCTGCGAATCTGTTATCCCGAAATCTTGCCTTTCCTTTTCACGGGGTTCCGCTTTGCCGTCGTTCGGGCGGATCGGAACCGAGATTCCGTAGGGAATGACGCGCATGATTTCTCTTCTCACCCCGTTTACGGCATGCATTTCCCCAAGAAAACGCGAAGGCGAAATTATAGCGTCGGCACGGTTCAGAGCAGAAATGTATTGGCGGTATCTGTATTCCTGAAAGGGTCTGTTCAGAAGACTGGTAAACCTCGAAACCGGTCTGCCGGCGGGAATCCGTTCCGCAAGACCCGCACAGTGAGCGCACGCCCGTCCGGCATCAGGACCGCCGCAGGTGGAGCCGTCCCTGTCAAGCATCTTGATTTTCGGGCAGATGAACCAGAAATCGTTCAGAGTCACAACGACCGGAATACCCCTATCCACCGCCAGCCGGAGCGGGGCGAGAGACAGTCCGGCCAGGTGCTGAAAGTGTACGGTATCCGGATTGAACTTCTTGATGAGAAACGAGAACGAGCGTGTTGTCACCGGGTCGCTGAAACTCCGCAGGAACCGTGAAGGTCCGGCTGGAATCAGTGGAAAAAAACTGTAATGGAGCTCATGCAGCTGAAGGTTTTCCGCCAGCCGACCGCTTTTCAGACGTGACCTGGTGCGACGCGGAACGTCTTCGCGCGTAAAGACAGCCACGTCGTGGTCTTTTTCGGCGAGACACCTTGCGAGCTGGTCCGTATGAACTTCGGTCCCTCCGACATGGCGGGGCAGGAACGAATGAACGGCAAGTAGAATCTTCATCCTTTCGTTTCTTTGATTCCCATGCTTCCGGCAATCTTCAAGGCCGTCTTCATTCCCGGAATTCCGAGAATCCGCTCCCTGAATTTTGAAAGCTTCTCGATCGCCAGACGGTGTTCGGCCAGTGATTTCCCATGTTCGGCGAGATGCCTGTCTTTTTCATGCATCGCTTTCCGGAGGGCGTCCCTCTCGGTTTCAAGGGCTTCGAGATGGCCCAGGTATTCGGCTTCTCTCGATTCGAGCTCTTTAATTCGTGATTCCTGGAGGAGAAGAGCGGCAAGCTCTTCTATTCCTTTGTCCCCCGTCTGCAGGGATGCTGAGCCCGGTTCCCATCCGGCGATGTGCGTTTTTGAAGATCCGCTTTTTCCTTTATCCCTTCCAAGCGGCACCGATAAAAAAGAATTATAAGAGGGGCGGCCCCTGAGCCGGGTCACATCGATCAAAGAAGAGAAAGACGACGCTAGCTCTCCGAACCGCGTCATATGATGCGTCATGACCATAAGGATGAGCCACCAGCCAAGGGAAATGCCGTCAAGGATTTGCACATCTGCGCCGGCCGCCGTCTCCATCGTCTCCTTTACATCCGTCAGGGACGGAAGACCGAGAGCGTAATGCTCTTCGAGGTTTCGATCGGGAACGCCCCCGTTCATCAGCCCTGTATAGTCAGACAGGAATTTTTCCGCCCTGCTGATGCGATCGTCTTTAAACGGTCCGCCGAGAATAAGGCGGCTGGAGGTGACCCGCACAGCTTCGAAAATCAGATCCTTGCGCTCGATCGGATCCACATGCTCGAGAACATCCAGGATGATGGTGAAATCGAAGCAGCCGTCGGTAAAAGGCAGAAGGAAGCCCGTTCCGAAGACATCCGGTGAGCCTTTCGGATCAAGGCTGATACAACGCGCCGACGGAAAAAAGGAGGAAGCGAGGTTCCGTCGTCCCCCGAGATCGAGGATGAGCGGATCCTTCATCCTCCCCGATTCCCCCGAATCCAGAATCGCCGCGGCGAGGCCGTACCTGAACTTTATGTCGAAGGGGAGACCGGCAGGTCCTCCTGAACCGTCTTTATCCTGCTCAAGGGATAATGGAAGTTTTTCAACCGTGATTCATCTCCCGCCCCGGTACGCTCCGGCAAGTTCCAGGGCTTCCAGCATAGAGTTCTTTTCCGTGCGGCATTCTCTTGAAATGTCGAACTGCTCTCCCTTGTCGAACGACAGGTCATACACCTCTATTCTGTTGTCCGGGTGTTTTATCAGCTTCCATTTTCCGTCCCGCACGACTCCGAACAATTTTTCATGTCCGCCGAATGCCGTATTGTCCGATTCCAGGAAGATATCGTGGGTTGACCGTTCCTTCAGAATTGCGAGGGATAACAGGTTCGCTCCGAATCCGGGATCTTTTCGAAATGCCGGATTCACGCACCACTTCATTGTGGGGTAAATATCCAGGAGCGACACGGTGGACAGAGTTATATTACCCGCGAGTCTGCTCCCGGGAAACTTGACAATCAGGGGAATCCTCACCTGGTGTTCGTAAAGAGATGCACCATGCTCGTAATAATACCCGTGCTCTCCAAGTCCTTCGCCGTGATCCGCGGTCAGCACTATCAAGGACCGATCGGCAAGATCTCTTTTTTCCAGAAAGTCCAGGAAGTCGCCGATCGCTGAATCTACGTAAGAAATTTCTGCGTCGTACAGAGCCTTGTAGCGTCCGCTGTTCCGAATACCCTCCAGTCTCTGGTACCCGGGTATGAGACTGTCCGGCAGCATCCTGCCCGGACCGTCGTAGAACAGAGAGTCGCTTCCGGCCGGCGGTGTATACGGACCGTGGGGATCCATGTAGTGAACCCAGGCGAAAAATCGATTTCCCGCCGCGAGTTCCTCTTCGATCAGGGAACGGACCGCTTCGGTGGTGCGGGACGCATTCCTTTCCCGGAACCCGCCGGCCGAAACGGGTTCGTCAAGGTTGTCATCATAAACGTCGAATCCCCTCTCGAATCCGGATCCTGCGGTGAACAGGGGGCTGGACACTATTCCCAGAGTCCTGAAACCGGCCTCCTTCATCGATTCAGCAATGGTCCTAGGGTTCGCCTTCAGCGTGTCGCTGTTGTACCTGACTCCGTTTTCCCATGAGGGCAACCCGGTCATCAAGGAAGCCGTTGCCGGCCTTGTTTTCGGTACCGGTGAGTAAGCACGCTGGAACAGCAGGCTTTCGGTAGCGAATTCAGAAAGATTCGGCGAGGTCGGAAGGCGATAGCCGTAGGGATTCAGATGATCGAAACGGAGTGTATCCACCGTGATCAGGATAACATTTTCGGGAACGGGGAGGGGAGATGACCGTTCGAGAACCTGGAAAGAGCCGAACCTGGCCGTGGGGACGAAGTTGCGAACCAGGTAATCCGCGATTAGAGGAGCATGGCCCGACAGCCGCCGCCTGGGCCTGCCGTCATCTATCTGCTCCAGATTGAAGACCACCAGCTTCACCGGCGCTTCTTCAAGGGCGCGGATACTTTCGATCTGGCTCGACTCATCCTTGAATCGCCCCGGCCGGAAAAGTTCGTAACGGGTCGGATTCTGTCTCCCGGTCATGAAATAAAGAATCGGGATATCCGGAATACAGAGGATCGGTTCCCCTTCCCTGACCGTCGTCTTTACGTAGTCTGTCAAGCGGGACAGGTTGTCCGCCCGGAATTTGTTCAGGTAGAGAATATCTTTCCCGACTTTGACGGGGGTGTCCTGACGGATCCGAACCATGATGGAATTAGGGAACGGGAAATGACCCAGCTTGAGCAGGAACAATCCTGACGACAGGATCAATCCGGCGAAAGTGAGCCTGGACAGGATTACGAGCAACCGGTCACCGGCCCTGTCCAGACGGTTTATGAACCTGTATGTCAGAAAAACGAAAAGGATCGACGGGATCGGGACTACCTGGAACAGGTGCAGTACGTGCGTTCGCAGAAGATTCAACCTGAAGGCGAGAAATGACATGACAACCAGGACCAGGAGGATTTTCCTCGTTTGATCGAGCCTGCCTCTGATTCTTATCCCGGCTACCGCGTAAGTCGCGGTTATCACCATGATGACAGGTGGCAGGTAAAAAGCAAGCCTGCTCGGGATTTCAAACAGGTCTGCGAGAGACCGTGGAAGAAGGGGAAAGAGGGGGGGGAAGGGAAGGCTGTTTTTTCGCGCTCCTTCAGCGCCTGCAAACAGCACCTGGCTGATGAAATCGATAAGTGCGCCCTTCGAGAGGAAAAACGCCGCGGCTCCCAGAACCGGTACCAAGGCTCCCGCTCCCAGTAGGACCAGGGCCCGGACGCCGTCCTTCGGCGATGAATCCGAGAGCAGCAGCGACGCTGTGTAAACAATGAAAGCGTATACACCCACATCCTGGCGAAAGAGGAAGGTAAATCCGGTCAGGAACCCTATCCAGACGACGCGCTTTTTCGAGTAGCGTCCCGTGGCGAGAGATGCCGCGATCAGCGTATTGAGCAGAATGAAAAAGACGAACAGGCTTTTCTGCCAGGGGCCGGGGGCGAGCAGGTACAGGAGCGGCGGGATAAGGGCGTATCCGCGGCTCATGAGTTTTCTGCCCAGCAGGTACATGAGCACCAGTGACGAAGTGATTACCGTAATCCAGACAACCCTGGTCAGGAGGATGCCCGGTTCGAATATTTTGAAGAGGAAAGCGAACAGATAGAATCTGCCCGGGGGGTACTGGTGGAAGAAATCCCTGTAAGGTACTTGCCCGTTTAAGACCCGGGTGACTGGATCAAGCAGGTATCCTTCATCGAGAAGGTTGATTCCATAACGAAGACATGAAAAAAAGTATAGAACAGAACAGCAGATGATCCCTGCAATGAGGAAATAATCTCGTTTCCGGGTATCGTCATTCATGATTTCGATGGCTCCACCGTGATCTTATCCAGCAAACAGACCGGCGGCACCCGGTGATATTCCTGCCCTGCTGCCCGGAAGGTGGCGGGAGGACGGTAAATGCGGACTTTATCAGAATTCCGGTTTGATTACAACCTGGGGTCAATTCCCCGATTCAAATGGAAACGCGGAGCCGTAAAATAATAATGTTCGTCGCGAATATTCAGAATGCACCATATCCGGGCAGTATTGCAGCTAAAGCTGCGTGCCGCTGATTCTTTGGATAGACGATGTTTGCGTCCAGACGCTCAACGGGTTTTACTTCTTCTTCATACCGTTCTTGTGCCCAGGCCGCTCTGCTCTCAGCCAGGCTCATGCGTGCTCCGGCAGGTCCCGGGTTATTTTCAGACTCCGTCCCTGCGTGGTTCAGCAGGCGTTCTGCGAAACGGTATTTCCCCAGCCGTCTCTGGATTTCCGCTGCTTCCAGGAGGACGGTTCGATTAAAATCTCCCGCATTGAGCAACTGTTCAAGATCCTGGACTTCGTACATACTCTCCGGATCATCATCGAAGATTTTCAATAGCGGCTCAATGCTCCCGGGATAGGAGGAAGCGAGAGCCCGCCAGCCGGAACGCTTGTCTCCTGAAAAGATCATGTCGAAACCATCATGCAATCCTTCGTCAAAACCGTAAGGGGAAAAATCCGTACCCGCGGCCAGCTCCAGCAGCTTGAGTGCGATGAGGTAATGACCGAGTGGATTCGGATGACTTGCGTCTATCCTGCACCGGAGCCACGGATACTTCGAAATAATCCCGGTTTTGAACTGGTGCGTCATACGGGTATTGGTCCGCGGGAATAAGGCTCCGCTTATCATGCCCGGCAGGGCCGTGGAAAAGAGCGAATCGGTGTCGATAACCGGGATGCCGTAACTGCCGGTGATTTTTTCGGCGGCGGTCCGGTATTGAGGAATCAATCCGTTCAGCAGAAGAACCGGTCGGGCGTCGGCGCTTCCGGCCAGCTTGATAATCTTCTCGATATTTTGTATGAATGAGTTGAGATCCACCCGTGCAAGCCCGGATTTCCTGTTCCGGTTCGCCCGCATCTCCTTTCCCAGGGTTCGCTCAACAATCGCGCACGGGTCTTCATCCCCTCCCGTTTCGGTCGCGGCATTTTCGAGAGCCTGGAGCAGCTCCCGGTCTGACAAGTGCTTCAAGGAAGCGGGATATCTCGTTGCCGTGTCGCGCGCGTCGTTCGTGCCGGCGCTGCAGATGATCATGTCCGGGCGGAGGTCGGCAATCGAGTTGCGGAGTTGCCGTAAAGTCTGTTCGGAAGAGTATCCAGGTACCGCATGATTCAGAACTTCCAGCCGGAGCCGGGGCAGTGCCAGGAGCGATATACTCTCAGCCAGTGCCGAAAAGACGAAATCGTCATCTACGAAGTAGCCGAAAGCGGCTGAATCGCCGATTACGAGAATCCGGAAGGAGTCGTCCCCGGTCGTTGTTGACACGGGTCGGGCTCCTCTGACACCGGAAGGGCCTATCGTGATCCGGTGGAATAAATCGACCGGCTCCCAGATTCGTTCGAAATTGGAGGGTATCCCGACTCTGGCACAGCTCGAAGCCCCGGGCGCAGGCGAAGTCCATGAAACGGGATCGTTGACGTAGAGGAATGTATACGGATTCAGTTTATCGTTGAATTCGGGTGAACGGACGGCACCTGACATGCCGTAAGCGAGACCAGCCAGAAATACTGCCTGTACAAACAGAAAGAGAGCGGGTCGCTCTCTTCTTGAATTGTATGGTGGCCGGCTCACTTACGATTTAAGCTTTCCGGGGGTGTTTCCCTGCTTCCGCGGTACGGGAAAGGAACCTGCCATCCAGGCCGTTCTGTAGAGTTCTAAGCGTGTAACCTGGCTCTCTGTCTACTACTTATCGGCTTCATCCAGGTAGTCGAGCAGGTACAGGTGAACTCCGGCTTCCTCCGCGATCTTGGGGTTTTTGGAATTCTCCATGCACCATCGCCATTCTTCCATCGCGAGTTTTGTCCATTCCTTGGTTTCGTAGACTTTGGCAAGGTAGTAATGGGCTCCCTCATCGTCCTCTTTGGCGGCAAGCGCTTTTTTCAGGTGGGAAACGGCTTCATCGAAGCTTCCGGTCATATAGTAGCATACACCGATCTGCTTATGCACGTTACCCGCACCCGGCATCAGTTCCAGGACTTTTTTGAAGTTTTCGATGGCTTTCCCGAAAGCCTTGGATTCTTTCTGGTTCATTCCCAGAGAAAAATAGTAAGCAAAAATCGCTGCGGTTGAATTGGGGAACATTTCCAGCACGATTCTGGCTTCCTCGGCGGCTTTGGCGAACTCTCTTTTCCCCCGATGGATGCGGCTTTGAGTCAAGTGCTTGTCCTGAACGGCATACTTGTTGTGCTTATTGAATTCCACGGCGGTCTGGTAACTTACCGCCGCTTCTTCGAAATCTTTATTTCCACTGTGTACCATTCCGAGAGTGCGGTGATATTCGGAGATCAATGCACTGTCAAGCTCTGCGTACATGATTGCCTGTTCGTAATGCGCAACGGCCGAGTCGAGTTTTCTCTGCCGGCGTTCGCGATCGGCCAGCCCCTTGTAAAGATAAGCCGCTTTCGGAAAACGTTTCAGCAGCCTGTCCATTTCAGTGAAGTAATCCTCGCCGTTTAACAAATCAGCGACCAGCCGGGAGAGCTTGAGCTGCGCTTGTTTGCAGTTCTGATTCAGTTCGAGGGTTTTTTCATACTCCAGCCGGGCGTCTGCGATTTTTTTCTGCGCCATGTAGAGGTTGCCGAGCTGCAGGTGCAGTTCATAAGATGTTTTCGTGGTTTTCAGGACGTTCCTCAGAGCCTCGATCATCACTGTAGAATCTGATTCCATTTTTGTAATGCTCGTGGAGTGAATTTCGGCTTCCGTCTCGAATGGACTATCATCCGTATCTTCATTCAATTCAGCGGTGATATGCTCATTTTCGAGTGTGAACCCTGGATCGTTGTGCAGGGAGTCGTCGACGCCGAGGGATTTCTTCTCCTGATCAATAATGAATTCGAAACCGTTTTGCTTTTCTTCCCTGTCTCCGCAGCCGGTGACGAAAATCGCGATAAAGAGAAATACCGGGATATTCTTGATCATACAATACTCCTGTGACGCTGGATTCTAGTTTGATCCGGAGGTTTTATTTTTTGATTCGAGCCATTCAAGGATATTTTCGTAAACTTGCCGGCGACCTTTTTCGTTGAGCGACTCATGAAGGAAACCGGGATATGTGATCAACCTGCTGACATCCCCGTCCAGTTTTTCATGGAAGCGCCTGGTTCCGTCGGGATCTACAATCGGATCGTCCTCACCCTGTATAAACAAAGATTCGGGAAACGAGTCGATCGCAGCCGAGTTGATACGGTCGGTCGCCGCGAGCATTTCTGTGAATAACCTGGCGCTTATCTTCGGGTGAACGAGCGGGTCGTTGATGTAATCTTCGACTGTCTTCGGGTCGGTGCTCAGCATCGCCGGATCGATCTCGTTGTTCAGGGTCAGGGCCGGGAGTATACCGGACAGCAGCTTGCCCGCCCATTCCTTGACCGCGGGTATCGGCATCCGGAGCAGAAGCGGAGGTGCGGAAACAATGAGTCCGCTGAGTTCGGGATTTTGCTCGAGTACGAGGTAAAGCGCTATGAGGCCGCCCAGGCTGTGTCCGAGAAGGAAACAAGGTTTTTCGGAATCATCGCCCCTGATCAGCTCCAGGAAAGAATTCAGATCCGATGCAAGAGCATCGAAGCTGTCTGTGTGCCCCTTCCTGCCGGTCGACTTGCCATGGCCCCTGTGATCCATTACCGCGCACGAGTATCCGTTATCGCAAAGATACCCGGCGAAATCGGAGTACCGACCGCCGTGTTCCCCCAGACCGTGGGAAAAAACCACACTTCCCCTCTGTTCCGCCGCTTCCCACTTCCGGTAGAATATTGTTATGCCGTCGACCCCGCTGAATGTTCCGCTTTCCATAGTCACCCGCCGATTAATGCCAACAAAAATCACGGCATCTTACTTTCCGTCGACTGAACAGTCAAGCAGGAAATATCAGCCGGTTTTCCTCAGGCGTTCGGGAAAATAAGGAAATCCCGGATCCGCTGGAATTTCGGTTGCATTCCCGGAGTCAATTTTTATACTATCGCGTTTCCCTTTCCCGGCGGGGAACCGTATCCGGCCCGGTCAATCCGGATGTCTGCTCGATAACCGGAGCACCGGCTCAGGCTCGACCGCCGGAATGTAACAGAGAAAAACAGGAGAAAATGATGCGGCTCGTCGAATGCGTTCCGAATTTCAGCGAAGGAAGAAACCAAGAAATCATAAAACAGATTACCGATGCCATTGCCTCGGTGAACGGCGCCAGCCTGCTGGATGTCGACCCGGGTGCGGGAACCAACCGTACAGTGGTCACTTTCGTTGCAGATCCCGATATCGTCGTGGAAGCGGCGTTCAGGGGCATAGAGAAAGCTGCAGCGCTCATCGATATGTCGGTTCATAAGGGTGCCCACGCGCGCATGGGGGCCACGGATGTCTGTCCGTTCATCCCTGTCAGCGGCGTCACCGTCGAGGAGTGTATCGAGCTCTCGCGGGCGCTCGGCCGCCGGGTGGGCGACGAACTCGGAATCCCGGTTTACCTTTACGAGCAGGCCGCGACCCGGCCGGATCGACGAAGCCTCCCCGACGTCCGCAAAGGTGAATACGAGGGGCTTGCCACCAGGTTCGAAGATCCTGACTGGGCTCCTGATTTCGGCCCCGCGGAGTTCAATGAACGGTCGGGAGCGACGGTGACCGGTGTCCGCCCTTTCCTGATTGCTTACAATATCAACCTGAACACGAAAAATGCCAAGCTCGCCAAACGTATCGGATTCACCCTTCGCGAAAAAGGCAGGGTGAAGCGGGACGACCAGGGGAAGATCGTCAGGGACGCCGCCGGGAAAAAAGTATTTACACCGGGACTCCTCAAAGAGTGCAAGGCGACCGGGTGGTTCATCCCCGAATACGACTGCGCCCAGGTGACAATGAACCTGACCGATTTCACGGTCAGCCCGGTCCACCGGGCGTTCGACCTCACCTGCGCCGAGGCCGATAAACTCGGGTTGCGGGTGACAGGCTCCGAACTGGTCGGCCTGATCCCCCTCGAGGCGATGCGCTCCGCCGGTTTGTATTACCTCGAGAAACAGGGAGCCTGCAGGGGAGTTACCGACAGAGAGCTTGTACGGGTCGCAATCGAGTCGCTTGGCCTGAGCGCCATCACCCCCTTCATTCCCGACGAGAAAATCATCGAGTACCGGGTGGGGAACCGCGGCGGCCGCCTGGTCGACATGGTTACGGAAGAATTCGTTGAAGAAGTGGGTTCAGACTCGCCCGCCCCGGGCGGGGGCAGCGTCGCTTCCCTGGCTTCCTCGATGGGCGGGGCTCTCGTCGCCATGGTCGGAACTCTGACGTGGGGCAAAAAAGATTACAAAAATGTGGAAGTCGAGGCCGAAGCCCTCTCGATATCGGCCCAGGAACTCCGGCTCCGGCTCCTTTCCCGGGTGGATGAAGATACCGAATCTTTCAATGACCTGATGGCGTGCCGCAAGATGCCGAGAAAAACCGACGAGCAGAAAGCCCTCAGAAACCAGGCGATCCAGGATGCCACGAAACGAGCCACCTCGGTACCGATGTCGGTCCTCGAGGATTCCATCGAAGTGCTGGCTCTCGCGAACAGGATGGTCGACATCGGCAACGTCAACTCGATCTCCGATGCGGGGGTCGCCGGACTCATGGCGAAAGCCGGGGCCGAGGGCGCCTACTATAACGTGCTTATCAACCTCCCGGGCATCGAAGACGCGGAATTCGTCGAATCATACGTTAAGAAAGGGAGCGAGCTTCTCGCAAAGGCCGAAGAAACGGTCTCCCTCATCCGGGACAAGGTCATGACCGCGATGAAAGCCGATCTCCCGTGAAGCTCTGTTTCCTCGATATGGACGGCACCATCGCCAGGGTGTCGAGCCCATGGCAGTATGTTTATGAACGGGCGGGCTTGTGGGAAAGCGCCGGAATCCCGATTCTGAACCGGTATCTCGCGGGTGAAATCGACTATTTCCGGTTTTGCGAAGAGGATATAAACGTCTGGATACGGCACGGTCTGACCCCCGGAGATGTTCGAGGATTTCTCGATGAGATCGAACCGTTTCCCGAGGCTGAACCTCTTCTGGCTTATCTCAGGGATGCTCCCGACATAACAACGATCGTCCTGTCCGCCGGCTTCGATTACCTTTGTACGCGGATTCTGCGGAACCTGGGGATCGAGGAGATCCCGACGGGTTACGAATCGATATCCGGGCTGCTCCCTGCTGCGGGATCCTTAAGGACTCCCGGATGGATCGGAGTAATCGCGAACAGTTTCAGCAAGAAAAATGGCGATGGGGAGTTTTTCGATCTCAGGATACGGATATCCGAAGGCAGGCACCCGGAATTCGGGAAACAGGCCTGGGTGACGAGGACGGCGGATGCCTGCGGGCTCGGCGCAGGTAGTGTTTTATCGGCGGGTGACGGCGTTTCCGACGAGGAGATGTTCAGTGTTTCCGGCCGCTGGAAACGGATCAATAAACCGTCCGACCTTCTAGTATTTCTCGACCAGTTGAAGATGGTCGTTCCGGAGTAGAACTCTCTGCCGGGTCAGAGCCGCCCGGCGATCCGGGTCTCCCGATCCGGTGACATCCGCCAACCGGCCGGGTTCGGAGGCTTCGTCCCGTTTCGCCGGGTGCAGATGATCGACGATCGATTACTTGAGCATCACGAGCCGGCGCGTTGCCTGCAGGCCGCCTCCTCGGATGTCGAACAGGTATACCCCGGATGCGCACGGCCTGCCGGCATCCGCTTCACCGTTCCAGACTATCGAATGCACACCGCTCTCGAACCGTCCCCTTCCGAGACTTCTCACTTTTTTCCCGGCCATGTTGTAAACGGCGATGTCGAGCTCACGGGTTTCCTTCAGTTCGAAAACAACAATTGTTCTGGGATTGAACGGATTGGGGGCGGCGCTCCTGATACCCAGTATTCCATCCTGATCCGGCGCGGGGACGGTGTTTTTCTCTTCAACCGGAAGACCTCCGAAATCGAGCACCCTGGCCATTACATCCAGCCTGTCTTCTTTTGTGCTTATCGCCTCGAAACCGAACGCGAAGTAGATGATCCTGTGGGGTGCTTCGCACGTAACGGCCGCGCCCCCGCCGGAGCTGTATTCAAGAGAAATCTGGGCGTCCCCGGCAGGTTTCACGATACTCGGCGATTCCTGGTTGTTCGCGCCGCCCGAGCCCGTAATCACGAACAGACTTCCATCGAACAGCGGGTCACCCGCAACACCGGCTATCCCGTGGTTGGATGAGTTGTCATCGTAGAAGATCGTATGCAGATAATCCCGGTAGAAATCGGTTTCGCCGATATCCTTGCCGATATCCTGCCCGGTCAGGAAAAGAGTTCCCCCGGCATCGAGGAACAGGGCCAGATCCTCCCGGTCCTCCTCATCGAGGGTGCCGGTATCCTCGTCGCCGGTATACCAGATGATCTGGGTGAAATTATCCGCCGCCAGGTTTCCGAGCCTGCGCTCTCCGCGGCGGAGAACATCACAATCGATCGAAAGTTCATCGAGAGTCTCCAGAAAATAGGATTCGTAACCCGCCCCTGCATCATCGATGACGAGAAGCAGCGGGTGGTGGCCGGCCTGAAGCTTCAGGATCGCGGTGGAGGCATAACCGAAATCGCCGGCGATCCTGCACAGCATCGTGACCATGTACGGGGTCGGGCAGTTCTCGTCTATCTCGATGCGAACACCCG
Organism: uncultured Gemmatimonadota bacterium; assembly: GCA_964394085.1. Taxonomy (GTDB): domain Bacteria; order CAYMWF01; family CAYMWF01; genus CAYMWF01. Next base: position 72,764 of record CAYMWF010000001.1, read on the forward strand.
ACAGCGATTCAACAGTGTCGCCCGGCGCCGCATCACCGAATTCAACGCTCTCCTGGCTGACATGGATGTAAGGATCGTACAGGAGCAGCGATCCATTGATATTCCAGCCCGTACTGTGGCCGCTGTTGGCTATAGCGGGATACAGATCGATCGTCTCGCCGGGATCGGCGCCTCCGTCGCCGTCGCCCGATATTTCTACTATCCGCGACCCGGAGAGATCGAGCACCGGGGCGCGGATGGTATCGCTGTAGACCGTGGTCCAGGAGTCTCCTTCGTTCCCGGTCAGGTCCAGCCGGAACTCCACGGGAGTTAAATCGGGAGCATTCGGTTCAATTTCCAGCACGAACGGCACGTCCGAATCTGAAAGTTCGCCGTCCGGAATATTTCCGAAGGATGCGGTAGCGCCGGTAACATGAAGGTGAGTTGATGACGCTTCCAGGATTCCTTCCACCCCTTCAGCGTAATATCCTGACCTGTTGATTACCTTCGCTGTGAGTTTGATCGTTTCACCGGCGTCGATTTCACCGTCCCCGTCGCCGAGACCGTTCCCGTCATCCGCGGATGTATCCCTGAAATAAAGGCCCTCGGAGGCGGAAAGGAGGGGATCCCCCAGCAAAGTCATTCCATAGAACCAGCCTGGATCGGTGACGCCCCATCGCTGGAGCCATAACCGGAAAGCCTCCCCTGCCGGAATATGCGCTCCGAGGGGCTCGTAATAATCCTCGAAATGAAGCATGGATCCGGCTTTCGTCGAACCGACCGCCACAAGCCCCGGACCTTCGTTGAAAATATACCATCCGCCCATGTAGTCGCTTTCGATGAACCTGGCGTTCGAACAGGCGAAAAGATTATAGAACACGGCCCGGGGTAACAGCGAAATAATCTCGTAGAAATAAATATTGCCTATCGTATATCCGCCGTCATAAGTGAACTGGTGCAGCTCGGGACTCGAATGCGCGCAAACCTGGAGAGCTTCGAAGCCGAGGGGGAGCCGCGACCTGTAATCGTCCGGGTTGGTCGTATCCCGCTCCCGCTCGAGAACTACCCTGGGGTAGCACCTTGCCAGCGCCGACGCCCAGGATGAGCCCCATACGGCCCAGTCATCGTCGACGTACATTAGACCGCGCTTTTCGATCAGAGTTTCACCGCGTCTATAATCATGATTCTTTTCGAAATACCGGTTGATCAGATCAGCTTCCGTTTCGCCGGTATACCTGAGAGGCGACGCGGTCAGTCTTCCAATCCAGATTTCAGGTTCCGTAGCTTTCGAATGGGAGTCGAATAGTCCGTTTTCATCGGAATCGCTCCACTCCCCGTCCAGATCCATGAAGAAATAGTCGCATGGAAACTCCTCGCCGCCGTATTCATACCATGCCACCGGAAAATCACCGATCAGGACTGCGCCGATCATACCCCCGTCACGAAGGAAACCCAGCAGGTCCCTGAGTTCCTCCGGCTCTCCTCCCTCGACCGTCATTACGACCGGACGTGTTCCGGAAGCGGCTATGTCGCGGGCGTAAACCGATACCGCCTCCTGCACATCGGGATACAGTTCCGCATTCACCAGGATGCCGGCGTAATCGCCCTTACCGGACGCTCTCCCGGCGGAGGGCAGCGTGTACATCTCCTCGGAAACAAGCGGTCCCGGCCGCGAGATCGACCCTCGCCATTCTTCGTATGACATCGGCGACTTCGACGGATCGGCCCATCGGGTTTTTATCACGTCCGAATGATCCACGGAGACCGAAAACGGTAATGATCCGGTTTCATCGGCGGCCCAGGTTGATAGAGCGAGAAAGACGAGTAGCGTTAAACAAGAGATATTTCGAATTTTCATTCGTTGTATCCTCCGAAATGACCTGGTGCGGTGCGCCGCTCCTGATATGGTCGATTCCAGCGGGCGTCGTGAAAACTGAAGGCGACGCAAAGTCCTTGAACCGGAAATTGTAACACCAAGGTGAGAAATTCCCAACCGCGACGTAATATTTTGTGTGCATATCGGGTCCGGGTAGTATAAAATGTAGCCAAGTAAGACAACCAGCGTCCCGGTATTTTTCCCCGGGAAAGGAGCATCATCATGAGAATTTTCGTCCCTGCAGTATTGATCCTCTTGGCAGGTTCACTATCCATCGCCGGACAATTCCATGACAACGGAACCGTGGCTGAAAATGCAGGCAATCTCGTCGACTTTCTGGGGGGAGGAGGGGTTGCGAAGGCGGTTCTGGTCGACCATGCCGTACAGACTTATGAAATGCGGGAGGCGGTCGTCAACCAGGTCAGGGAACTCATACCATCAAGGGTTCAGGGCCTGCCGGGGAAAGGTGATGAGCTTCTTGCGGGTGCATCCAGCCGGGTCATTACTCCTCCCAGGGGATGCCCGCTCTCAGGTTACGGAGATCGACTGAAGAATATTCCATTCAGTTACAAACCGCTTAAGGATCCGTTCGCTTATTCGAAACTGTACAAACCGAGTTCGGGCACGCATGATGATCTGACGGCCAAGGCTCTGGTGATTGATAACGGTGAAAAGCGCGTCGTTCTCGTGGCCGTTGACGCAATAGGCATGACCCAGTTCATCTATGAATCGGTCCTGGCCCGTGTAGCCGATCTCGGAATCACCAGGGAAAATCTCATTCTGAGCGGCTCCCACTCGCACAGCGGCAACGGCGACGCCGCCGATACTTTTTTCTGGAACCTGGTTACGGTCGATCTTTTCGACCATCGGATTTTCGATCCGATGGTCGAGAAAGTCGTCTATGCGATCGAAGATGCGGTGACGGATCTGGAGCCCTGCCGGGTCGGCGTCGGTACGGGAACCGACTACCTGGGGATTTCGAAGAACAGGCGCGACGACCCGGTGCTCGACTCGGAAATCGGGCTGATAAGGGTCGACACCGTCGATGGAGACCCCAAGGCGGTGCTTTTCAACTTCGCCATTCACGGGACGGTTCTCGGTGGAGACAACCTCTGGTTCAGCGGTGATAACATGGGTTACGCCGAGAGATACGTGGAGGCCGAGCTGCCCGGTGTCATCGCGATGTTCACAAACGGCGCCGAAGGTGATGTCGCACCGACCGGGGGCACCGGGAGTGACGACTGGGAAGAAGCCGAGAGTATTGGAGAAAAGCTGGGCTCCATGGTGCTGGACATCAGAAGCGGAATCACGACTGAAACCAGTCTTGAACTGGACGGCGTTCATAAATTCATCGATCTTCCGGTTCCATTTTTTCGACCCGCCATGTTCGCGGAGGACATGGAGTTTTTATACTGGTTCGCAATTTATCTGAGCGGTCTCGTCGAACAGGACAATACCAACTTCACCGGGATCAGGATCGGTTCAGCCGTTTTTGTTACGATGCCCGGAGAACCTATAACGCAGGTAGGCCTCGACGTTAAGGATTACGCGGAAGCGCTCGGATTCGATGATGCCTTTGTAGTCGGATTAGCCAACGGTCATATCGGTTACATTACAACCGCGGAAGAATACTGGCAGGGAGGTTACGAATCGGGTGCGACCCTCCATGGGGAAGGAACCGGTGAGGTGATAACCTCGGCCTGCACCGATCTTATCTACATGCTCGCTAATCGGGATTGAATCATAATACCCGGGGAGAAGAATGCCCTCTGTAGAGAGCTCTTTCGAACAAGGCGACGTTCGGGGTGAACCACAACTCTCTGTTGACGGTTTGTACCCATCCGGAATAACCGAAAAGATTATCGAGGAATCGCCCGAGGTAGTCCTGCTGGTGGACGAATCGGGAAGAATTGTATATGTGAATCGGAAGGGGAGGGATTTGTTCCGGACTTCCCCTGGGGCCTCATTCCCCCCGGTCCGTATTGTCGAAGATCCGCTCTTCGAATGGTGTCGCAAAACCATTACCCTGATGCTGAAAGAACGCCTGCCATGTTACGAGGGACGTTTCATCAGGGGAAATCGTGAGTTTCAAACAAATTGCCGTCTTGTGCAGGATAAGCCAGGTGATTCGTTTAAAGCCCTGATCCGGATTCGCGAAAGAGCGCGAATTGAAAATCAGATTTCGAATCTCGCCAAGCTGATCGATCTTCTCCCTCATCCGGCATTTATCGTCAATTCTGAAAATAGAATCATTGTATGCAACCATAAATTCATATCTAATTTCGGCGATCCCAAAACTTCTCCGTTATGCCATGTCTTGATAATGAATAAAACCGAACCGTGCTCAGGATGCCCCGTCACCCTTTTCTCGGCGGAGCGTACGCGCTTTCTTGTGAAGCTCCCGATCAGAGGAAAGAAAACACGGGTTCTTTTCGAGCAGTTCGATTTACTCCCGGATTATGAAAATGCATTTCTGGTCGCTTTCGTCAAAGAAGAAGAGCAGGAGCAGGATGAGGACGAGGAGACACGGGACCGGCTCGTTTCCCTGGGCCTTCTGGCCCGTGACGCGGTACATGAATGGAAAAATTATATAACAATCCTGGCCGGTCACCTTCAGATTATAGAGATGAGGCTTTCTCACATGGGAAATGCGTCACTGGTTTCCAGGATAGACCAGGTGCGCGGTCAATTCGAGCAGATGTCGCGAAGCATCCTGGGGTTGTTTGAAACCTCGCGCAGCGAACCTGCCAGAGTACCCTGTTTAATCAACGACCTGATCGGCTCCGTAGTCGACTTCTTCGCTAATCATCGAAAGTGCGGGGGGATAAAGCTGGATTTCGATGCCGGATCCGAAATCCCGTTTCTCCTGCTCGACCCTGTCCAGATAGAGCAGGTGTTTATCAACCTGTTCAAGAACGCAGCGGAGGCGATGGCATGGGAAGAAGGGACGATACAGATCAAGAGCCGGTATTCCTCCGACAACCGCACCGTAAAGGTAACCATAGCGGACAGCGGCGAGGGGATACCTCTCGCGATGATGGGTAGCCTTTTCGAAGATGCGGGGAGCTCAAAAAAGGATGGAACCGGAATCGGGCTGCGCCTCTCGGGCAATATAGTCAGGGAACACGGTGGAACTATCTCGGCGGAATCGAATGAGTACGGTACGGTTTTTCGTCTGGAGTTTCCTGTTCCCACCGATTCCGAGATGGTTGAGATCAACGGAATTTTCCCAAGGAAGGGGATGGAATGATAGGCATAATCGGCGGATCAGGGCTTTACGACATCGAGGGGTTCAGCCACAGGGAGGCGGTCCGGATAGACACACCTTTCGGAGAACCTTCAGACAAGTATATCACCGGCCGGTTAGGCGATGAGCAGGTTGCCTTTCTGCCAAGGCACGGAGAAGGCCACCGGCTTATGCCGACAGAAATCAACTTCAGAGCGAATATCTACGGGTTCAAGAAACTTGGAGCCGAAGCCATCATTTCGGCAAGTGCCGTCGGCAGCCTTCGGGAAGAATACAAACCGATGGACATCGTTGTACCCGACCAGTTTTATGACCGGACCTATCGACGAAATCCCACATTTTTCGGTCGTGGGGCCATTGCTCATGTTTCGATGGCGGATCCGGTTTGTCCCCGGCTTGCGAGCGCTCTTTACTCAGCCTGCCAGGCGGTTGGAGCCACGGCTCATAAAAACGGCACCTATATATGCATAGAAGGTCCCCAGTTCTCCACGCGCGCTGAGTCGAACGTCTACAGAAATCGAGGTTTCGATGTCATAGGGATGACAAACCTGCAGGAAGCGAAACTCGCCAGAGAAGCGGAAATGTGCTACACGACCATGGCCCTGGTTACCGACTATGATTGCTGGCATGAAGACGAAGACGACGTCACAACCGGAGCCGTTCTGGAAATTCTGAAGAAAAATGCGGCGACGGCCAAGGATGTAATCAAGGAAACAGTACGGCTGATATCGCAAAATCCCGAATGGAGCTGCAAGTGCGGAAATGTGCTCGATGACGCATTCATAAGCGATATTGACGCAATCGATCCCGAAGTTTACGAAATCCTTCAGCCGATCATCGGGCGCGTCATAGAGAGCCGCAAAAGATGAACGGGATTGGAGGAACGTCCGGGAAATACAACATCGAAACCAACTCCCGACGAAACAGCCTGCTGACGAAGGCTTTTTTTGTACTCCTGGTAATTTTCATATTTTCAGTGATTGGTGCCCGAGTAAGACTCGGAACACAGCTCGACATAGGTTCTCTCTACACGAAAATCCAGGGCCTGATAGTCGTAGCAATCGTGTTTTTGCATTCCGTGATCAGAACCGGTTGGAAACGGTCGGCCGCATTCGTTCTCGCAGCGCTTCTGGTTCCCTCGCTTACTGAATCGCTGGGTGTTTCGCAGGGTCTCGTCTTCGGCGCTTACGCATATACAGAACAGCTGGGGTTCAGATTGTTGCCCGGTATCCCGCTGTATATAAGCCTGGCATGGTACGTAACCGCGTATTTCGGGCTTCAGGCTGCGGCTGCTATAATGGATGAGGACGAAGCTTTCAAATCATGGGTGAGATCTTTTTTATTCTGTATTCTGGCTGCTGCGGCCTGTACCGCGTGGGACCTTTTTCTAGACCCGATTTGTGTTGCCCTGGGAGCCTGGAGCTGGGAAATGAAAGGAGGATATTTCGGAATACCTGCAGTCAATTTCGCCGGCTGGTTCGGAACGGCTTTTTTCATCTATGCTGGGTATGCGTCTTTTTGCCGTTACCTTGCCGGGGAGACGAGGTTCTTATCCCCGATTCTTCGTCACCTGCCCCTGGCGATAATCATACTGTTTACCCATTTCCTCGCACTTTTCTGTCTGCTGCATGACCTGCCGGGGCCGGCGTTCTGCGGGTGGGTGGTCCAGATGTCTTTTATCCTGCTTGCCCTGCGACGAACCGGGCGTTTCGCTCACCCGAGAGGTAGATGATCAGAAAAGGGAGCATCGCCAGAAACGACACGAGCACTACCCCGGTTTCTCCGCGCTGCATCGCCCCCGCACAATTGTTGCCGAATATGAAGAACATTGCCAGGGAAGGACCTGCCCTGAGAATTCTGTTCCCTCCCGCCGGTCCGCTGAAAGTTCTTTCTCCTCCGAAAAGGTAGAGTACAGAGAAAGACATGACTCCCACTATCATCCAGCCGAAGTAATTACGGATCGGGATTCCGAAGTAACCTCCCGCTCCTTCCCAGACCCACCAGCCGAAGGAAACCGCCGCCGGATCCGCAGCAAGGTCCCATACGACCAGCAGCAAGGTCGAAATCAGAATTTTCCAAAGCAGGTTCCCGTCGGAGAAGCAGGCTTCAACAAAATGGTGGATGCAGTATCCCATCACGAACCAGAGAATCGGAATTGCCACGGGTACCCCGAATGGGAACAAGGGTCCCATTCCGTTAGTGTAATAATAGGATCCGAACAGCCAGCCTCCTTCCACACCAATCCACTCGGCGGATAGGGGAATGAGGGTAAAGACGAGTGCCGAGGTGATGAGCCGCCTGGAACCATGCGTAAGAATTCCGTGAAGAATCAGCACCAGGAGTGCTATAGCCAGATAGGATGCCTGCAGAAGGAATGGCACGTTCCCGCTTCTCATCCTGAATATTGCGAAGACTATAACAGAAAGCAGGATGAAACCTGAAGTGCTCCAATGAACCAGAGCGTTGTAGCTGTTTCGGGAACGACTGATATTCATCAAGTTTTATTCTGAATTTAAATGAATCCGTCTGCGAAGAGAAAAACCTGGAATAAAAGGACACCAATCCTTGTGCCCGTTCTTATATAGAGTTCAAATGCCCGGAAAATCTTCTTTGAATCCTCCGAGCCGATCACGCGCCATGTCTGTATCCAGGTGACGAATAGAATCGTGAAGAACAAGTATGCACCCACTCTGTAGGGCCAGAAGAATACCGGAGCGCAGACTCCTGCACCTGAGTAAACCGGTTCGATAAGGGCGAATGCGACGATGTAGAATACGAGAGCGAGCTGCATTGCCTTTCGTCTTCCCAGCCTGATCGGCGTCGTCTTGTAACCCGCGGCCACATCACCCTCGTAATCGCCGACACAAACCATTATTTCCCTCCCCGTTTCCATGATGAATATCAGGATTGACAGAGGTAAAATAATCAAACCGTCGATGGAGAAAAGCTTGAGAGCGCCCCAGAGAGGAATCGCACCTACGCCGAATGCGACAATCATGTGGCCGACTATCCCGGTGTGTTTTCCTGACTTGTTGTAATAAATGCCCGAAATAACTACCGCAACGGTCAGAATGGCGCACGGGAAGTTCAAGCTGAATCCTGATGTCCCGGGGTCGAACAGCGCGACTGCGACCGATGCCCACAGCATTGCGATTCCGGCCCATTTACCCGTAGACAGTGAAATTATTCCCGAGGGAATGGGTTTATGTGGTCTGTTAACGCAATCAGAAGCATAGTCCGTGTAATCATTGTGCACCATCAGCCCCCCTGCCAGGAGGGCAGCGCCCGCAACAAGGGACCATACAAGGCCGGCTTCCATCGGAGCGTTCAGAAATGACGCGGCGTTGATCGCTCCAACCATGGACCCGAATACCGAGATTACTATTATAAGAGGTCGAACGATTCTTACCCACGCCCAGAGATGTTCCGTGAGAGCCGCCATTAATCACCCCCGTTAATTGATACCGTGCAGCCATGAAAATACAAGATTAACATGATGTTGTTGCACGTTCCAGGTTTTCTGACACACTCGACATCGCTGAATTATTCCCGCGTCATTGCTTCCGGCCAAAAACCTCATGGTTGGGGGAAAATCCCCAAACATGTTTTCCGGAGTGCAAAAAGTTACACCGCTCACCGGAACTCGAAGGAGTCGCATTTCTTCATAACCCATTTATATTATACCGTTTATCAATGATAGCTTACAGTTTCGGATCGTCGGGCCGGTAAAAACACTCCATGGCATAATTCCTGCGTTAATAGGGGAAGCGTATATATTCTTTATAATGACCGGGTGTTTCAGAGCGGGAAAAACAATGGACAGTTTATCAGAATTCTACCTACCGGAAGAACCTCTCAACGGATGCGACTCAATCAACCGGCAAAACGGTGATAGGCATTCGCCGAGAAACGGAAAACACAGGCACGAAGATGATAATAACGATTCGCTGAACGGATCAGGAAAACCTCTGTTCGGAGAAGAATTACGGCATATCAGCTTCGATGATCCTGTGAGGATGTATTTCCGCGAAATGGGAAAAATTGAGCTGCTGGACAAGAAGAGCGAAACCAAAGTCGCATCTAAACTGCACCGGCTTCGACGTAGTGTTCAGAGAGAATTGTTCCGCAATACATGCATTTTTGATCGCATTGACGAGATCGAAGACAGTCTTCGTCTGTCAGAGGTCAAACCGGACGAAATAACGACTCTTGATGTTCCGACCTGGAATCCCGATTACCTGAAGATCAACGAGAGGGAGCGGAAACGCCTTCTCAGGATCATTTCAAGAACCAGGGAACAGCGGAAGAGTCTTTGGCAGGCGTTGAGAAACGGGGGATTTAAGAAGGCGGAAGAAATCCAGGGGTCGCTCTGTAATGGTTTGCTCAAGCTTAATCTTAACTGGCGCAAGGTGACGGAACTTCTTGCTTATCTGAAGGAATATGAACAAAGAAGCCGCTCGATGCCCGCCCCCGGCCAGAATGGATCCAGAAAATCCAGGATTATAGCCCGCGAACGCCACATACTGACTGAAAGCCTCGAAAGTATAGAACAATATCTCAGCGATATAGATAAGCAGAAAAAAATCATGGTGGAAGCCAATGTAAGGCTGGTCATCACGATTGCTCTGAAATACAACCATCGCGGACTTGAGTTGATGGACCTCATTCAGGAGGGAAATCGCGGGCTTATGAAAGCGGTGGAAAAATTCGACTATAAAAAGGGCTACAAGTTTTCAACATACGCGACCTGGTGGATCCGCCAATCCATAGCCAGAGCTCTTGCGGACCAGTCGCGCATGATTCGGATACCCGTTCACATGGCTGAGTCGATTTCGAAAGTCGGTCGGGCTTACAAAGAGCTGAAAAGCGATCTTGGCCGCAACGCTACACTTGAAGAAGTGGCTGACTATACGGATCTGTCGTTACAGAAAGTAAAGAAAATCCAGCATTACAACCTTGAACCCATTTCGCTCGATCGTCCAATCGGCAGACAGGCTGAAAGCTGTTTAAGCGATTTCATCAGAGACGAAAAAGCGAATTCCCCCGCAGAACAGGTAAACGGCGGTCTGCTGAAGAACGAAATGGGACGACTCCTCGAAGAGCTTACGGAACGGGAAGCAAAGATAATCAAGTTAAGATTCGGCTTGAACAATGATAATCCTAAAACATTGGATGAAGTCGGATTGATCTTTCAGCTTACCAGGGAACGCGTACGTCAGATAGAGGCGAAAGCGCTCGAAAAACTCCGTCACCCGACCAGGAGCTCCAGGCTCCGGTACTACGTAGAGATGGGTGCCGTCCTCTAATAAATTTTTCAGCAGAGATTCGAAAGGAGCCTTGACGGCTCCTTTTTTATTTCCCCACTTGCATAAACAGCGGCGAATTGTAGTTTGACCGCTGAGAGGCATCATGGTAGATTCGCGAATGCGTACAGTGTTGATTCAATGAAAGTTTTACCGGAGAATTTTATAGATGGAACCAACATATATACTGCTGATCACCGGGGGATTACTCATGGGGTGGGGCGTGACGGTGCTTTACCAGATCATTACGAAACGCTCGACGAAAAAAATGTGTGATCTCCTGATTCAGAATTCGAAAAAAGAAGCTGAGATTGAAAAGAAAAAACTCCTGATTCAGGGCAAAGAACAGTTGATGCGTCAACAGCGTCAAATGGAAAACGAGCAGCAGAAAATCAGGAGGAGGGATGAACGCCTGAGGGTGAAGTTGACCGGGTTGCAGAAAAGGTATCATCAAAAACTCGAAGAGCTTTCAATGGAGCAGGAGGAGATCGAAAGGGAAGAACGGGAATTGCTCGCTCTGAAAAAGAAACATGAAACGCTCGTGCAGAATCTGAATGGAATAATCACTGAGCAAAACAACAAACTGGTGAAGATAGCCGGTATAACGCTCGACGAAGCCAAGAATATCCTTATGAAGAATCTGCGCGAATCCGCGCTCTTCGAATCCGCCCAGATTATCAAGGAGATCAAGGACGAGGCTAAAGAAAACGCAACCAGGGAAGCCAAAAAGATCATCGCTCTCGCTATTCAAAGGTGCGCCGCGGACCATACCGCCGAGTCGACTATTTCGGTGGTGAATCTTCCTGACAACGAAATGAAAGGCAAGATAATCGGAAGAGAAGGAAGGAACATCAGGGCATTTGAAGCGGCGACCGGAATAGAAGTCATCATCGATGATACCCCTGAAGCAGTAATCCTGTCGGGCTTCGATCCGATCAAGCGGGAAGTGGCGCGATTATCCCTGGAGGAGCTTATCAGCGGAGGGAAAATTCATCCTGAGCTCATCGAGCAGACGATCAAGCGTAAACGTGCTGATGTCAACGAGCAGATGCTCAGGACTGCACGCGAGATTCTAAAGGAGCTCAAAATAAAGAATCTCCACCCCGATCTGGTGGCGCTGCTCGGTAAATTGAAATATCGAACCAGCTTCGGGCAGAATGTCCTGCTGCACAGTAAGGAGGTCGCTCTTTTCACAGGCCTTATGGTAGCGGAACTCGACCTCGATATCCCTAGAGAATTGGTTGTCAGAGCTGGCTTACTGCATGATATCGGTAAAGCTATAGACCGGGATATGGAAGGAACTCATACAGAAATCGGGTATGAAAAAGCGAAACAATATGGGCAGGAAGACATGGTGCTCGAAGCGATCAGGGGGCACCATGGAGATATCGAAAACACCAGCATCCTGACACCGCTGGTAACTGCTGCCGATGCGATCTCCGGATCACGGCCGGGAGCCCGGCGGGAGATCTTCGAAAGTTATATCAAACGTCTGAGCAAGCTCGAAGACATTGCCGATTCTTTCAATGGAGTAGAAAAGGCTTATGCGTTACAGGCCGGCAGAGAAATCAGGGTTATCATCCGGCCCGAGACATTGAGCGAAGCTGCTTGCGAGGTGCTGGCTTCGGAAATCGCCGGGAAGATTGCGGAGGAGATGGAGTACCCCGGCCAAATCAAGGTGACTGTGATCAGGGAAGTCAAGTCGGTTGCTTATGCCAAGTGAACTGGGCATAGTGCGTCTTCTCAGCTTTTTTTTTCTTCTATCCGCGTTCAACCTGCCGGGTTTCTGCGGGGAAGAAAAGGGAGAAATCGAGGAGATACGGATCATTGGTGTCAGAAAGACCGAAGACTGGGTCATCCGCAAACTCCTGACTTTCACCGAAGGGGATCAGTTCACCGACGAGGAGGGGCATCGCTCCTGGCGTCGAATCAACGAATCCAGGTTTTTTCGACAGGCGGGTCTTTACCCCCAGCCGGGCTCCAGGAAGGGCACGGTTCTCATACTCATCCCGGTAACCGAACATAAGGCGGACTTCAAGCGGACATTCACATCCGGTTATGAACCGGTATATGGTTTATACGGCGTTGCGCGCGCCTGGTTGATAAATCCCTTCGGCAGGGGACGGCAGATGATAATCGAAGCATCGGGTTCCGAGATGCGATTCGGTGGCGGCATTACATTCACCCATCCCTGGGTTTACCGATCAAATGTAGATCTTACCTTTAACCTGAATTATCATATCGCTGAAGAACGCCTTTTCCCTTACGAGGAAGATGAAGCATTTCAAGGAAGCTACACTGAAAAGCGCTATTCCGGGGTAGTGGGAGCGAAAAGGGAATGGACATCGGTCTTTACCACTTCTTTAGGTGTGAAATTGGAGGAAATGTTCGTCGAGTCGACCGATGAATATTTTTTCGACGAAATGGAGGGTTTGTACGGCTGGGCCAGACTGGTTATCCTGTCTCAAGAAGCGGCTTTCGATTGGAGAACTAAAGAGACCGTCGGCTGGACCTTGATCGCCAGAACCCGTGAGAGTTTGTCCTTACTCGGGTCATCGACCGATTATCTTACCGTTTCCACATCTCTCATACATGGATTGGTTCTTCCCGTAGACCATATTCTTTCATTTTCTGTTACTTGCGAATATTCCTTCGGAGAAACCTTGCCACTGCACGAACGGTTTCATTTCGGGAAGGACAAATCCCTGAAAGGTTTCAGCGCCCGTTCGCACGATCAGGCGGGGGGCACGAGGATTGCAACTCTTCAAGCCGTTTATCAAACGCCGGTTCTCAACTGGTGGTCGTTCTGGAAAGATCACGGATTACTCTCTTTGTTCGCCAGTATGGGGCATGCGTGGACTGGCTCTCTCCCGACATTCGATGAGTTTCACATGACCTGGGGAATCGAGACGGGTCTCAGGTTTGAAGGTTATGGCAGCGTGAAACTCGAATATGCGGAAAATGGGAGTATGAAATTCCAACTCGGGATCGGAGACCCTCCGATGTTTACATATTTCACCACGTCGAATCCCGGTAGTTGAAAGGAGCAGGCATGGGTACTCTTTTTTTCATACTGCTGAACCTGACTCGGGTAATAGACCTGCCGTATGATCTGCTGTTTCTATGCTTCCTGATGTCTCTGGATTCTATCGCCCTGGCCATTTTTTACCTTGGGATGAAATCAAAGAGAAATGATGAAGACGAGCGTGAGTGACATAACTGCCGGTAATGCGGGTGAGTGAGACGGATCGGGATTCGATGGATGCTTCAAGCCGGGAACGGAGCTATCAGCCTCCAACTTCCCAGAAACCGGGGACTGTATCGGCGGGCACCGGAACAAGTTCGAATTCTTCAAGAATGACACCATCGTCGGGCGGATTGAGCCGATTAATATATTCTAATAACGAAGGCAGGTTCAGATCGGGAATTCCTTCTGCAGGGCCGCCGGGTTTCGGGGGATCGCCGAACGGAGAGCCCGGCAGGATCGCAAGAACGATTAACGCCGCATAAATAGTCCTGAGTTTTCTGTTTTTCATTCAAACCTCCTTTAATCACTGACATACGCAAGAAGTGTTCCCGGTTGAAACCCGCAATATTTCGATTCCTGTTTACAGAAAGTGTAACAAATTGATGCAGCGATGTTGCATAATGTTTCAATAGGGTGAATCATATACAGCCTTGACAGAATTTTTTTGATTTCATGGGTAATTAAGATCATAATTGATAGGCAAGCCCTTCTTTGAATAATCGACGGAATTTCCCTCATGTGCGAAAGGGAAAAGGATAGAAAAGAAAGGGAGGGAAACCGGTGTTACCTCTGAAGAACACTTTAACAATCCTCGTAATCGGTTTTCTTCTGGTTGTAACCGGAGGACGTGTTGAATCTTCCTCCCAGCACTTCCACCTGAGAAGGACACTCGCCTCATATCCTGATAGTACATTCGCAGTTTTTAATCCGGCAGCAGATTTGGATGAGTCGGGCAACCCTTGGATTACATGGGATTACGAACTATTCGGTTCAAAGAAAATTTTCCTGGCGAGATCGGCTGACAGAGGGTTTACTTTCGAGACACCTCGCCTGATTACGTACGCCGGGATGTTCCCCGATTCAGCCGGAATCGCCATGTTTCACAAGGGAACACTTGAAACGTGCAATCCCGATATCGCCATATCCGAAGACAATGCCTGGATAGTGTATGAGCGATTGATTATATGCGGCATTATCGGCAGGGAGGCTATCGTCCTGAGACGTTCGTCCGACGGTGGCGACACCTTCAGTTCACCTGTCATGGTAGCGGACGAATCAGGTACTGAGTACAGGAACCCTTCTATCAGGTACATCAACGGGGATATTATTATATCCTGGGAAAGCCGTCAGCAGGCTCGTGGATTATGGCAGGTATTCGTTACCAGATCGGAGGATGGCGGCGAAACATTCCTCGATCCCGTCCAGGCCAGCAACGCTAAGTACAGCGTGGAAATGAGCGATTTGGGATATGATCCTCTGCGAGAAAATGTCCTGATTTGTTTTCGGAGTTCGAGAAACGGCTATCCACCATTTAGAAAGGCTGTTTTCGCCAATAGAGCGAACCGGGTCAGGTTGAAGTTCGAATCTGTCGATCTCGAAGTTACAAGGGACTATCCGGAAGCCGGTCGACCGTCTCTGACCTCGGACAGCGAGGGCAAGACGATTTGTATTGCTGCACCCGTTTATGAAATACAGGATTCATGCGTTACTGTAAGGGTATTCCATTCGAACGACGGCGGTCTGACATTTGATAAAGAAGGACTCGATTTCAGCCGCACCCCAAAACATGAGATTTCATCCAGTCCATCAATAGTTCTCGTCGGTGGAGAGACCGGATGCATATGGCTGGATGAACGCGAAAGCCGGGATGGCCGGGCTAAGCTGGTCTACAGAACGACCTTCAGGAATTCGGAAAACCTCCTGCTGAACCCAAGAAGGTTGTCGAATAACTATGACTGGCCCGGGGGAACTCCAACCCTTGTTTACGATGAAAAACATGATGCCGCACACGTGGTCTATGCGGATACGAGTCTCGGCAGGCTATATTATATCAGAAGCGTAAAACAGAAAGTCCTTTTATGGGATAACGATCAGAACAGGCAATACTATGATCCGGACGGTTCCGGTTTCTTGACCGAGCCTGCACTGGAACTTGAGAAACTACTTGGCAACGCGGGAATACCTCGAGACTCGATTGTCGTATCACAAACGCTTTTCAGGGATCTTGATCCGTCAGAGTTCCCGGCGCTCTTCGTTTCACTCGGCTGGCGTGAGGGGAGCCAGGCTGCGGGCATGGTGAATCCTGCCGAAATGGATATACTTCGCGAATACCTGGATAATTTCGGAAAAGTCTTTGTGGAAGGTAATGATTTTGCATTGAGCTGTCTGTCCGCCTATCCGGACTTTCCAGAGTATTTCGGCATTTCCGCCGTCGAGGATGGAGACTCGACTAATGTCGAAACAATGATGATAGTGCCGTTCGAGACGATGTATTTCCCTTTCGACCATGGAAACGGACCTGATCTGTTCATGGACGAGATTTCGGCTGTTGATCCTTCAACTCAGAATGTGCTGATCGCCATGAGCCCCGAAGAGCCTCCGTTTGTTGCACGGGGTGTACAAAACGTCGATCTCGAATCCCTGAACAGAGAGACGATTGTTTGTACTTTTCCGCTAGGAGGTCTGGAGAATCATTTAGATACGACCCGTACAGCTGCAATGATCGAGATGGTCAGGTCCTTGAACAGAACCGATTTCAAAAGAGTGAAGGGAGTGGTCGAAGAGATCGAGATGGCTCTCGATCCGGAAATGTTCCAATCCGGCGAGCTCTATCTGGAATTCGGCGATACTCTTCGGGTAGACCTGTTTCTGAAGGGTAAGCCCGGAAACCGGGGAATTACTACACCGGTATTTATATATGTCGTTCAGCCCGGACAATTATCCCAGGCTGTTTTTCTTGATGAGCGATCGGTTACTGTCGAGGGAGAAGAATACATACATCGCACATTTACCTATATACTCGACAGTCCTGTATTTTCGGAACCGGGAAGTTACGAGATGATCATCGCCGGTAGAATGCTCGGTGAATCATTCCTCAGACCGGCTGAAGTGCTCAACCTCGAATTCCATATAGTTTCAAGTCGATATCAGAATCGTCTGAAAATCCGGAGGGATGGAGAATAAGGATCGTTTTTCCGGGATGATGGGAGCCTGGTCCATTCAGCTTCGGGTTTGGATAGTTTTTCCGCACTCCTCGTCCGTAGAGTTCCGCCGGATTTTCGAGGTGTATGAAGTCTGCGTGTTTTAGTGGGATGCTTCATCGGTATCCGTCAGTTACGATCTGCAAGCTCGATACTCGAGCATCGCAACCATCATGCCAACCTTTGCCTATCGACCGGATACAACGATACCGGCGTAACTCACTTGATTTTCATCAGGTATTATTTTCTTCTTTCTGTTCTGATTGGTTGTACCCTGAAATAGGGTGATACATATTGCGACAATAGTGAAGCAGTTTGTTACAGGAGTCGAAAAGAATTATTGCGAGTTTAGAATTCTCTGAAGATCGATTTTAAAAGCGTCGTGCCCCCCAAAAGCGGGGCCGAAAGGGTTGATGGGGGGTTGGGGGAAAAAAACCCAAATTTATTAAAATTTTATCCTATTTAAATTATCAAAAAAAAA
>CAYMWF010000001.1:89887-202501 GCA_964394085.1 uncultured Gemmatimonadota bacterium
GGTGTCTAAATTATTTATTGCTAGTTTACAATTCTCTTATTATCTTTTTTAAAG
Source organism: uncultured Gemmatimonadota bacterium (assembly GCA_964394085.1). Classification (GTDB taxonomy): domain Bacteria; order CAYMWF01; family CAYMWF01; genus CAYMWF01. The sequence continues at coordinate 89,942 of CAYMWF010000001.1, forward strand.
GGGGGGTGCCCCCATGCGGGGGGCACGACTGGGTTGATGGGGTCTGGAGGGATCAAAGCCCTATTTTATTACTGGCTGATCCGATGTTTATTTTACATCGGAATACCCGAACCTACGATCAGGATGCTCCGTTCAGGTATTGAATAATAGGGGAGACCGCCGCACACGAAAAGACTTCTCCAGGGTGTCCGGCCCCTATTGTATTCACCGGGCAGACCGGTAACTCCCTAAAGGTCGAAGAAGACAAAGTCATGCCGTAACCGTCCGGTATGCTTGATGTACCGGCGATGGTTCCATGCTCGATCCTAGTGCTAATCCGTGTGTAATCGGCGGATCTCCCCATGCTCTCTTTGGTTGATGGTATTCTCGCGAGAAGAACTTCAGAAGTGCCTGCTCTCCCTGCGTAGTCTTTTCTTTTGTTTCGTTCGTTTTTCATTCTTTTTGTCACCCGCAGCGCCCGGGTGATTCTGCCGGGCAGCCTGCAGGTGATTATACTGAGTCGGATTTTTGTTGGTGGAGATTCAAATCTCCACGTTCAATTATATTATAACAAGGAAAATAGAAAAATGCAAGAAAAATTCAAAATAATTTTGAAAAATATGTAACTACCCGTTGTTGAAGGGGTTTATTTATCGTTATGGGCACTAATTTTGTTGCCGAGAATGTAAAAACCGGTCTAGTGGAGGAAATATCAGGTCGAATAATTAAGTAGAGTGGAATCAGAACTTGCAAGTATTCAAAAAATACTTTAATATATCTTCAGGGGTGACATGGAGGTTCTTTTGTCCGGCCTCGAAAGAATAGAGCGAAAGTTTTCGAGTAGACTGCATTCTCTTCGCAAGGGGCGCGGGAAGGGGTGGACGCTGGAAAAGGTTTCCAGTGAATTGGAAAGCCGGCTGGTTGAGAATGGAATTAAACGTAAAATATCGATTGCAACTCTGTCGAACTGGGAAAAAGGAGTATCCAATCCTCCCCTGGATCTGATTCCGATGATTGCGGAATATTACGAGATAAGCCTGAATTACCTGCTTGGTGTTACTGATTCCAGAAATGATTCACTTCCTCCGCTTACCTCCGACGTTATTCGTGTCGTGGAACTTATGAAAAAACGGAATCCTATCGGGCAGGAAAAAATCCGGTATGCAGTAGAAAACGAGATACGAGAGGAAGGACCGTGTCCACTCAAGGAAATAGAAGACTTAGATGCTGAAATTACAATTATCGATAAAAGGCTCGGTAAAAAAGAATATCCTGCTGCTTTCAACCTTGAAGAATTGACAGTAACTGTTCCTTACAAAATACACCTGCTCCTGAAAAAAGCGAACAAACGCGTGACTCTGGCAATGCCGCTTCATGCAGAGATAGATCTTGCAGAAGCAGAACAATTATCCAGTAACCTGAAAGACGTAAAACCCAAAATCAACGCCCTTACCCAGATATTCAATGTCAGGTGGCTCTTGGGAGATATAAGCGGAGCCGGTAGAATCGTATCTGAGGTCGCAACACTTGTAGAGCGGCTCGATGAACCGAAAGACAGAAACCTGCTGGCGAAGAACTATTATATCCAGGGTATCCATGCCTTGATGACCGGTGAACTCCGGAAAGCGGAATCGAAGTACAGAGAAGCGCTTGAAGAAGCAGAATTTTCAGGTAACAGAGAAGCGATTAATTTATGCCTTTCTGGAATCATGACCGCTGAGAGTCTGCTGGGCAAGATGGAAGAGGCCCTCGAAACAGCCTCGAAACGTTATGAAACTGATTCGATCCTGGAATGCGTCTTCCAAAGGAATCTTTACCAGGTTTATCTCTATCTGGGCCAGTTCCAACGTGCGCAGAATTCGATCGAAATGATGTGTTCTCTTGCGGAGAAGATCGAAGATCAATGGCGTCTCGAAGTTGTCTATCCGGCTCTCAGGGCCGAATTGGATCTCTATAAGGGCAATGATGATGCCGCGCTGGCGCGATTCGAGAATACCGCCTTAGAGAGCCTGGAAGAATCCAATGAGGACGATCGGTTTATGTTCCTCGGGATTATGGGGAACATCCACCGCGATAGCAGGGGCGGTTCGGCTGAGGAGGCTTTTAATATTCACTTCAAGGCTCTTGAAATATCAGAGGAATGCATGAATCCTCTCGTAAGGATTGAGCTTTTACTTGATTTAACCCTTGATCTTGTGGAAATGGAGGAACCAGGCGAGAAAGAAGGGTTTGACAGATACCTGAAAGAAGCAGAGCGGATCAATAAAGGAATGCCGCAACCGATACCGCTCCTTGAAGTTAAATTCGAGCTTGTCCGGTCACGTCTCGCTGAAAACGCGGAAAAACCGCTGAAGGCCAAGGCTCACGTCAGAAAAGCGATGGAAATGGCAAAAACTTATGCCGGTACTATAAAAAGCGAAGAATTCAGAGATTCTTTTTTATCCGGTTCTCCTGTTGTCGCTGCGATAGAAAAACAATTTTCGAAATTGAATATAGAGGAAAAAGGATAGTATGGACCAGTTCAGATTCAATCGGAGGTTCAAGTAATGAAGTTGTCTAGCAGTGTTCTGCCAGTGGTTTTAATTTCCGTAGTCGTGCTCATTGCGCCAGCTGTAGGGGATGATGGGCATGGAGTTACGCATCCTCCAGTTTTGATTCCAAAGGTCGAACCCGGGAAGGTCTGGTCGTCGACACCACCTCCACCTCCACCTTTTGCCTTCCCGACGGAAACCGAAACTCCTGACAGGTTTATCTATCAGGAGGTGCTGTTGGATGCCGGGTGGGATGTACCGGTTCATCCCGCTCGTTTACCGGTATCAAGCTTGACCTCCCGGAGGAGATGAAATTTCATCCGGTCAGATTACCTGAAGTAACTGAACAATCCTGAAGTATCTGAACTTGTCACGTGATGAGGTTGCATCGGCAACCTCATCACTTTTTTTCTTTGAATCATCGCCGGGTTCTCCATCAAATAGAACTTGCTTTGATTATAGGAGGATATTCTGTAATATTGACACACGGTCATTTGGATGGTGAAAACCCAGCCGGGCGAACTACTGTTTACGAGGAAATCATGGGGCACACACACCCGGGTGTAGGCGAGTTGATCGACGGACGATACCGGATCCTGTCCCGGTTGGGCGAGGGGGGAGGGGGAGAAGTATTCGCTGCGGAACGGCTCGGTGACAAAAGTGACTGTGCGGTTAAGATTTTACCCGGCAGACGATTCTCGCGGGATGCAGGCAGCGCAATATTTCGTGAATTCGCAATGCTTGCCCGTCTTTCTCATCCTTCAATTGTCCGTGTATTCGATGTTGGAGTGTTCCCATCCGGGGTTCCCTACCTGGTCATGGCGCGGATACGCGGTGAACCGGTGCCTGTACCTCTGCCTACGAACCTCTTCGACGATTTCACAATACGGGTTCTGGAGATTCTCAGGTATATCCATTCCCAGGATCATCTTCACGGAGATATCAAGCTCGAAAACCTGCTTTTATGTGACGGGAAACCTGTTCTGATCGATTTCGGACTGTCAGCCGGTGATGAAACCGAAACCTCTCTCAGGGGAGGTACTCCAGCATACCTGGCACCGGAATTGAAACTCGGAGGGCTGCCCGACAAGCAGTCCGAGCTGTTTTCGCTTGGAGTGCTTCTTTTTATGCTTGCGTCTGGGCGGAATCCTCCTGCCGCCGAAAAAGAGCGGGAGAAAACCCTCGCACAGAGCAGCTGCAGTGGCAGATATCGATCTGCTATTCTTTCTCTGCTGGCGGAAAGACCGGATAAACGTCCCCCTTCCATAGGTGCTCTGGTAAAAGATCTTACGGGTCATTTTTCATTTCCTTCCCCGCTCTCCCCTGCCGGAGTCATCCTTACAGGCAGGGAAAGAGAAGAGAAAAAAATAAATGAAAAACTGCAGCGTCTGGAAAAAGGTCGCGGCACCTGGCTGGCCATCACCGGCGCTGAAGGTTTCGGCAAAACCAGGCTGCTCGATGAGCTGCGAGTCCTGGCCCGATTAAAAAGTATAATAGTTTTCAGAGGGGAGGGGAGTGGGGAGAAGGCTCCTTTTTCTTCGGTGACCGGTATCCTGGAACGGATTCAGAGGATGTGCAGCAACGATATCGCCCTGGAAGCCCAGCTGGGGGAGGTGGGCGTACTGATAAAAGAATCGATGTATCCGGGTGAAGATTCAGGGGTTGATAGATTGGTGAAAGGTGCAAGAAATGAACGGCTCTTTATGGTTTATGAAGCCGTTGTCCGTTTTCTTACGGATGTTTCGATAAGATTCCCCATGGCTATCCTTATTGATGATATTCACCTTTGCGACAGGGAATCACGTGAGGTTTACTTCTACCTCGGTCGACATATCGATGTTTCACGGATATTACTTGCGGTGTCAGCACCGGATATCGATTCTCTCGGAGCAGATCAAGAATTACTGCTATATGCGACAATCCTCCAACTTTCGCCGTTATCCCTCACCGAAACGAGGAAACTGGCAAGACGATTGCTCGAAACAGGCGAAACGTCAGAGGAACTCGGGATAAAACTGCATGCCGATTCGGGCGGTGCACCGTTATTGATTAACGATCTCTGTGCCATGCTCGTAGATCACGGAGCCGTGCGGATTGAAGATGATTGTGCTGTCCTGTCGAAACCCTTAAGCCGGCGAAGGGAAGAAACAGATTCCGATTCAGGGAAATTGACGGCATCTCTCATGGGTGATGAACGAAGCCTTTTCGAAATTGTAGCGTTGTTCGACCGGCCGGTAACCCGGAGTATGCTTGAAACGCTTACGGGATATACGGCCGAGACGTTGAATATCCTTCTCGAAACTCTTTCTCGAAAAGGCTTGGTCAGGATCGGTGAAGAGTTGGAGGTCGGAAATCCGCATCCGGTTTATGCAAAAACTGTCAGAACCGGAATGAATCCTGAACAGAAACAAAAACTTCACAATCGTATTGCCGAATTGCTTTGCCTGCGGAAAGAGCAGGTCTCGGCCACGGTAAGTCCAGAAGAGCTGGCTTATCATTTCTCGCGCGGTTTCGACTCAACAAGAGCGGTACCATTCCTTATTCAAGCAGCGGGCCGGGCAATGAAAGCCTCGGCATTCTTCGAAGCTCTGGAGTATTATAAAAGTGCTCTGAATACTGCTCCACCGGTTAAAAAATCATTGAGTCATTTTCTTCTGGAGCGTACTGCATTTCTCCAGAACATGCTTGGACGACAAGAGGATGCGGAAAGCTGTCTCGTCCAGCTCTTTTCCAAGAAGGGGGTATCCTCCCGCACACGAAGCATGGCTTTGAAAACAAGGGCGGACATCCTGCGGGAACGAGGGCAACAGCTTGAAGCTAAACAAATCCTGCTCGAGGCTTGTTCGGGAAATATGGCACCGGTTCCCCATGCCCTGGCCAGAATGGATCTCGGGATTATGATGCACGTGACCGGGGAGAGGGAAGCGGGAGAGAAAGAACTGCTTGCGGTCGAACGGTTGCTGAAGAGTATCGAATTGGTCGGGAATACACGGTTGCATCGCGGACTCGGTCATGCGTGGCTACACATAGGCAGGTTCGATCGAGCTGAGCGTATCTTTGAAACAGGTTTGAAGCTCGCAAGGGCGGCCGGCGACCTTTTCGCTACAGCAAATTTTTACACAAGTCTTGGACTTTGCGCCGTCCAGCGTGGAGAACCCGACAAGGGAGAAGGATTCATAACCCTCAGCCTCCAGCTAAGGGTGAAGATCGGGGATATACTCGGCAGATCTGTATGCCTGCTGAACCTGGGTAGTATCTATCTGGCCAGAAACGACCTCGACAGGGCTTTGAAGGTCTTTCTCGAAAGCCTCGAGCTGGCTTATGCTTCCGGATACCAGAAAGTAAGAATTCAGCTATATACGAATATCGGCACGCTCTATCATAGAAAAGGAGACCTGGATAAGGTTCTCTACTATATGGAGCGGAGTATCCGACTCAGCCAAGAATCGAAGAATATCGCTTTCTTTACCAAAGTCGTCAACAATAAGGCGATTTTTCTGCTGAAGAAGGGGGAATGGGAGCGCTCCCTGTTCCTGCTCCAGAGAGTGCTGGCTTTAAACAGCCGGATTCGCAGCACCAGGCAGATTGTTCTCAACCTGTGCAATATCGGGTACCTGTTCATGATTACGGGGGAATTCAAGAAGAGTGAAAAAATTTTCCTCGCCTCGATGGAACGGTTTGGTGAAATACCGGAAAAGGTACTGATCAACAACCTGACGAATCTTGGGGAGCTATCGAGGCGGATAGGGCGGTTGAAAAAAGCGGAAAAGCATCTGCTGAGGGCGGAGGGGCTTGCCCGGCGGAGGAAGCACGGTTCTACAGAGATGATAGAAATTCTGTGCAGACTTTCAGAACTCTATCTTGACATGGATCAATCAGAGAGAGTCATGTCGTTGCTCGGAGAAGCAGTGGAATATGCCTCGGAATCCGATACCGGTGAGAGCGACGGGGATATACACCGGTTGTTCGGGAGGTTCTATTTTGCGACAGGTGCAGCCCACAGGGCTGAAAACAGCTTCGAGAAGGCTGTCCGAGCAGCAAGGGAAGCAGCCAACCCATATTCGATCGCACGGGCTCTCCTCGACTATGGAATATGCCTTGTCAAGCGGGGAAGGATGAGCAGCGCGATTGAAAAACTTCACGAAGCCGAATCGCTTTTCGAATCGATGGGTGCCCCGCTCGAACTGGCGCGAACGTACGAAACGCTGGGGATATTAGAAGATGCATGAGAAAGAAAACGGGTATAAGGAGAAGGCGAGAAAACTTTACGAGTCGATCGGTCTTCCGGAAGGTTACAGTTCGGCTCGCCCGGAGGAATCCGAATCCGGGGAGTTGGAGTGTCCGAGAGGATCGGAAACAGGTGATCTCGAAAAAATCAAACCATTCAGAATACCGCAGGGGCGGAAAGAACTTGCCGCTCTGTACGAGGCTGGAAGAATTCTTGGCGAATCTCTTGAGCCAGGGGTTATTCTCGAGCGGTTCATTGAGATTGCTGTCTCGAAAACCAAAGCCGAACGGGGTCTGGTCTTTGTCCTGAATGAAGAGAACGGCAAGCTGGAAAGAGCGGCTGCCAAAGGTATAGACGGCATTACCCTTTTCGATGCGGATGGGTATTCGCGTTCGGTAATGGACTCGAGCATGAGAGATCCGAGAGCGATCCTGTGTGAAAACGCGGCTGATGATCCCAGGTTCAAGGACAATAAAAGCGTAATTCGTCTGAACATTACTTCATTTATCTGTGTTCCCCTGATATCAAGAGAAGAATTCATCGGTACGTTTTATCTCGATTCACGATCACCGGCTCGTGCTTTCGGTTCGAGCGATCTCCATTTTATCGCGGCGCTCGCGGCCATCGCAGCCATGGCTGTTCGGAACGCCCTCCATCACACCACAGTACTGAAGGAAAACAAACTTCTTACAAAGTCTGTTGTTGAAAAGTATGCTCTGAACAGGATTGCGGCGAATTCCCCGGGAATGCGACGGGTCGTTGAGGTTGTTGAAAAACTGGCTGAAACAGAGATCACCGTTTTGCTAAGCGGAGAAACGGGCACGGGAAAAGAATTGGTCGCCCGGGCTATCCACAATGGCGGTTCACGCGCGGATAAGCCTTTTCTGGCGACGAACTGCGCGGCGATGCCGGCCAACCTGGCTGAAAGTATCCTGTTCGGCTACAGAAAAGGAGCTTTCACAGATGCGAAAGAGGACCGAAAAGGGATATTCGAGGCGGCGGATGGTGGGACGGTCTTCTTCGATGAGATAGGAGATATGAGTATCGACCTGCAGGCGAAACTGCTGAGGGTGCTGCAGGACAGGGAAGTTGTCAGGATCGGGGAGACAAAACCCCGGGAATTCGATGTCAGGGTGATTTCCGCAACCAATCGTAATCTTGAAAAATTGGTTGAAAAAGGGGAATTTCGACGGGATCTTTTCTACAGGATAAACGTAATTCACGTTCCTTTGCCGCCTCTCAGGGAGAGGAAAGAGGATCTTCCGCTCCTCCTTGAGGAGTTCCTGGTGCAGAGTAACCGCCGACTTGCTAAAAATGTCGCCGGCTATCATCCGGATACAGTAAGATATTTCGAATCTTTTTCCTGGCCGGGAAATGTGCGGGAACTGGAAAATGCGGTGGAGAAAGGTGTGGCCCTTACACCGGACGGGGGAGTGATTGAACCGGGATTGTTTCATGGGCATGATGATTCCGCTATATCATCAGGTTCGCTTTCGGGGGGCGGTTGGCCGAAACCGGCAAGAGCGGAAACCTTGAAAGAAGCTGTGGAAACGTTGGAACGGAAAAAGATCGGGGAGGCTCTCTCGAAAACGGGATGGAACAAGAGCAGGGCGGCACGGATGCTGGGGCTCAACAGAGTCGTCTTGCTGAGGAAGATCGACAAATACGACCTGGAGGAGATTTAAGATGAGCAGCCGTGATGACTGGGATGTATATTTTATGAAAATTGCGCACCAGGTCGCAACCAGATCCACCTGTGACAGGAAACATGTCGGCGCTGTAATTGTTCGCGAAAGAACCATCCTGTCCACAGGGTACAACGGAAGCATCAGGAAGATGCCGCATTGCGATGAAGCGGGGCATGATATCGAAAACGACCACTGCGTCGCTACAGTCCATGCCGAAGCCAATGCCATCATTCACGCCGCCAGAAACGGCGTGCGTATAGAAGATGCGGACATCTATTGCACGGCGAGCCCATGCTGGGAGTGTTTCAAACTGATTGCTAACTCTGGTATACGCAGAGTGTTTTACGATGAGTTCTACCGGTGTGATCGAATACTGGATGTTGCCGGCAGGGTTGGAATCGATCTGATCGAAATGGGAGGACGGGAACAGGAAAAAAGCTAGAACCGGCAGTTTGTCTCTTGCCGTTCTAATATCAGACTGACACCGGTCATTCTCCGGGATCGTCCGGTCCGGTCTTTCGAGAGTGATTCGGTTTCACACGTGCGACGAGCTCGAGAAGAACCCCGCCCGAGCTTCCGGGATGCAGGAAGACAGCTTCCAGTCCGTGTCCAATCGGAGAAGGTTCCTCCCCGATTGTTCTGAATCCGGCGTCTTTTACCCCTTTAATGGCGTCCGCAAGGTTATCCACCTCGATGCAGATATGGTGCAAACCTCCTCCCGTCTTTTCGAGAAACCGGGTAATCGGCGAATCATCCGACAATGGTGCCACGAACTCGATATTACTGTTATCGAGGCGGCACATGGCTCGATAGACGCCTTGTGACGGAACCTCCTCAACCGAAATTCCGCCGATATCGAGTCCGGCGCTGTATTTTTCGACCAGTTCCTCGAGGTTTTCAACCGCGATGGCGATATGGTGCAACCGTTTCATGGCTCGGATAATATCGCGGGAAGCCGATGGAATCAAGAGCGTGCATTGCTATCAACAGATTTCTTTTTATCTTTAAAGACTTGATGCGATGGGTATCCTGATATAGTCTTATCAATGACACCATGCAGATATCAAGGAGGAGTACATGCTGATCGAAGGTTATCCTAAAGAAGTAACACTGCTGGACAACCAGAAGGTGACGCTCAAACCCATGATTCCGGGCGATCGAGACCCTCTCGTCCAGTTTTTCCAGATGCTGTCGCCGGAAGACAAGCTTTACATGAGAGAAGATACGTCCAATCCTTCAGTCATCCAGAAGTGGGTGGATGAACTCGATTATGATGTTATTTTACCCATCCTGGCATGGTTGGATGACAGGGTGGTAGCCGACGCGTCTCTTAACCGGACATCTTTTGGCTGGTCGCCTCATGTTGGTGAAATTCGTATGCTCGTTGATCCTGTGATGAGAAAAAAAGGGCTCGGAACGCTGATGGCAAAAGAGATTTTCCATCTAGCTCTACAGTCCGGATTGGACAAAATAATCGTGCAGACGATGGGTGAGCAGGAACGGGTACGGAAAATCTTCCTGGATCTCGGCTTCACGATGGAAGCGACACTCAAAGCCCATGTCAAGGATTTATCGGGTCGTAAGCACGACCTTGTAATCGTATCCCATGATGTTGAGGAATTGTGGAACCGGATGGCGGACATGTCCGGTCAGTTCGGACATGCCCAGGAATATTAGAATGGGGTGGAAGGCCGGGTTTCGCGAGTTGGAGAGTCTTCTAGTGTTGCGGCACCAGGTCAAATCCTGAATCGAGCGCTTTCTGGTTGAGCATTTCAGTTCCTCGCGGTACCCGACCCAGCACAGCCTGAGTAATCGAATCCCTCGAAACGATGTCGGTCACTCCGACAATGAATCCGAGGGATACTATGTTTGCCACGAAGGCTTTACCCACTTTAGCCGTAGCAGTTGCGACAAGAGGCGCTGAGTAGATTTTCACACCTGATAGATTCGGAATATCTTTCACAGCATCGCAATCAACGATAACGATCGCTCCAGCTTTCATATCCCTGTGGTATTTGTCCATCGAAGCCTGGGTCAGGCACAGGAGGAGATCGAGACTCGTGGCTTTAGGATAATCGATATCTCCATCGCTGATAATAACTTCAGCTTTGCTGGCGCCGCCTCTGGCTTCCGGGCCGTAGCTCTGGCTTTGCACAGCATTTTTGCCATCATATATAGCGGCGGCTTCCGCAAGGATTACGCCTGCAAGGATAAGCCCCTGCCCCCCGGATCCGCTGAGTCTCACTTCGTATCTGGTGGCCATCTTCAGTTACCCTCTCGTTATTTAAGAAGCGCCTTCTTTTTCAGTTTTTCATATTCCTCGGTATATTCGGGAAAATCCCGATCGACCAGAACGCCTGTAATGATTTTTCCCTGGAGCTCGACTGCAGACATACGTGAGGCGGCTTTCAGAGAGACCGAGTTGTCTTTCTGCCATCTGAGCATGTCCGCGCCGTCGCCGAGCCGGTTTCTGCGTCCGTAAGAAGTCGGGCATGCGCTGAACGCTTCAATAAGGGCAAATCCCTTTTTGATGATGCCTTTCTCGATCATCTTATCCAGGGCTCTGGCGCCGTGAGATGTTCCCCGCGCCACGAAGCTTGCCCCAGCCGCCTCCGCAAGCATCGGGATATTGAAGTTCGGATCGATATTGCCGTAAGGGAACGTGCTTGCAAACTTTCCGTACGGTGTCGTGGGTGAGCCCTGACCGCCCGTCATGCCGTAGATATAGTTATTGAAGACGATAACGGTAAGATCGATATTGCGGCGTGCGGCATGAATGAAATGATTGCCGCCGATGGCGGTCGCGTCACCGTCTCCGGTCACCACTATTACATTCAGCTGCGGTTTTGCCATCTTTACACCCGTTGCGAAGGCTATCGCCCTTCCGTGGGTAGTGTGCAGGGTGTTGAAATCGAGGTACCCCGGCGTTCGCGAGGAACATCCGATTCCTGATACCATAACTATATCGTCTTTTTCGATACCTGTTTTATCTATGGCTCGAATTATCGATTTCATTACGATTCCATGCCCGCAGCCTGCGCACCAGATGTGGGGGAATTTTGCCTCTCGCATGTACTTCGAGTAATCGACCAGCATCGGCTTTCTCCTTACGAACCTTTCATCAACGGTAACGATTCATCACTTCGAGAATGAACGTCGGCGGCAGCGGTTCTCCGTCGACACGGTTGACGGGAACTACTTCAGCCAATCCGCAGCTCGAGCTCTCGACCATCAATTTCATCTGCCCGAGGTTGAGCTCGGGTACGATGATTACATCTACGTGCTCTGCCAGCTTTCTCACGCCTTCTTCGGGGAATGGCCAGAGGGTTATCGCCCGCAGGAATCCGACCGGCACACCTTCATCCCTCAGCATTGTGGCCGCATGTTTGGCGGATCGGGAAGAAGAGCCGTATGCGAATACTCCGATCTTCGCGCCTTTGTCGATAGTCAGTTCCAATTGTTCGATCTCGGAGGTATAATGTGACAGTTTAGAGTTCAGGCGTTCCTGCATCTTGGCGATCTCGACCGGATTATTCGTTGGAAATCCGGTTTCGTCGTAGCAGAGCCCCGTGACGTGAAACCGGTATCCATCACCGAACGCCGGAAGCGGATTCAACCCGGTTTCACTGAGTTTGTAGGGAAGAAACTCCTCAGGTGGAACGGTCGGCGATGCTCGCTCGACAAGCTCAAGCTCTTCCAGGTCCGGGATCTCTATCCGCTCGCGCATGTGGCCGATGATCTCGTCCAGAAGGACGATGACGGGAACCCGGTATTTTTCAGACATGTTGAACGCGGTGATTGTCTGAAAGTATGTCTCCCGAACGGAAGCCGGAGCAAGGGCGATAATCGGATGGTCACCGTGGGTTCCCCATTTCGCCTGCATTACATCAGACTGGGAAGGAAGCGTCGGCAGGCCAGTAGAAGGGCCTCCGCGCATAACGTTTACAATAACGCACGGAACTTCCGTCATGCAGGCGTAACCGATATTCTCCTGCTTGAGAGAGAATCCCGGACCTGATGTTGCGGTTATCGATTTGGCGCCGGCGAGAGAAGCGCCGATCACAGCGCCCATAGCTGCGATTTCATCTTCCATCTGGATGAACGAGCCACCCGCCGCTGGAAGCATCCTTGCCATGTTCTCGGCAATTTCGGATGACGGCGTGATCGGATATCCCGCGAAAAAACGCGCTCCCGCATGAATGGCCGCGAGTGCGCAGGCTTCGTTGCCCGACAGCAGTCTCAGTTTACTTGCTGGCATCGCTCACTCCCCTTTTGAAAGGCCGGGTTCCAGGCGATGAACTGTAACGGCGAAGTCGGGACACAAAACGTCGCAGAGCTCGCATCCTGTACACTCATCCGGATTATTCACCACGGCGACTAGGCCGTCCATGGCCAGAACATTCTTGGGGCAGAACTGAACGCAGATGGTGCATCCTTTGCACCACTTCGCATCGATGTCAACCCGGGCTTTCGCCTTCCGCTTTATTTTATCCGCGGTTCGTTGGCTTTCTTCCATCTACGAAGTCTCCTTTATATCCGGAAAACCACGCAACTGCATCCTGCCGCGCAAGTATCCGAACGGGACGGCTTGAAGCTCGGGATTATCATTTGCTTGCGCAGCCATGTCAATAGTGAAAAACTGTCAAAACAAGTTGATTCGTATTGAACGCGAGATGATTGCTGCCTACAATCCGGAGGACCATTAGAGGCGATAGTTAATATTTGGAGCCTCACACAGGGAAAAACTGAAGTGACGTTTAAAGAAATAAAAGTGGCGGAAGGAAAAGGCCCCTTTTTGGGTTTCTGCCTAGGGATAATTTTTATTGCCGCTCTGATAATAAGGATCTATTCGATTTATCATCCTCCGGTAGAAAACATATATGGTTTAGGTCCCTATTCGGATTCGGCTCTTTACCACACTATTGGTTACAACCTTGCAAGGGGATACGGTTTTTCAGGAGATACGCGCGGCTTGGAACTGGGCATAGGTGAAGTGGACGGATCAAGACTCGAGCCTGCGATCGTCAGAGGGCCCGTATACCCATTTTTTATTTCTGCGGTGTATAAGTACTTATGCTGCGAATCTGACATGAAGGTGATTGAGGACTGGCACAGGAATTGGGATAAAGTACGTATCGTCCAAGCCGTTCTGGACGCCTCAGTCTGTTTGGTCGTTTTCCTTATAGTGGTGTTGATATATCCTGCCTCTTTATGGCCGGCCTTTCTTTCGGCGTTCCTGTATTGCTTCAGTTTTTATAACATTTACTACACCAGGGCTTTATTGACGGAGACGGTGACCACGTTCCTGGTTTCCTGCTTCATATTGTTTTGTGCATTCGGATTACGGCGCAATAAGGGAATCATCTGGCTGTTGACCGGAACCACGTTCGGCCTCGTTTCGTTGTCTCGGACCGAATATATTCCTTTCCTCTTGGTGTTATCAGTCTATTTATGTTTTATCGAACGCTCGGCCTTCATAAAACTCCGTAAGAAGTATCTGTTGATTCTTCTTGGTGCATTTCTGGTCATCTCCCCCTGGACAATAAGAAATTACCTGGTTTTTAACGAATTGATACCTGTTTCGACAGGAGGATTCGGATTCAATCTGTTCCTGGGCACCTTCGAAACAAGGGAAAACTGGAGAGGCTGGGACGAATATCCCGAAGAGGAATTCAAATCAAAAAACGAGATTAAAAGAATTGAATCGCTGCGCGACGCTTTTGGAGGTTCGCTAATGAGCGGCACTCTCGATATAAGGATCTATGATCGTATCTTCAGGAAAAAGGCGATGAACAGGATTCGCAGCAATCCTGTAAAATGTTTTAAGTGCTGGTTCACCAGGGTGCCGCGGTTGTGGTATCAGAATTGGAAATCAGATAAGTACTTTTCGGATGAACCGTCCGGCGTGTATTTCGTGTTCTATTTTGTTTTCGGGATAGTCGCATTTTTATCCTGTGACAGGATGGGGAAAACGGTTATGGGCCCGATATGGCTATTGTTCTTATACCTGACAATGATTTTCTTGCCGCTCCATACCGAACCTCGGTACGGTGTGGCATTAATGCCGGGTATTATCAGCTTGGCCGGCCTCGGGGTTTACCAGACATTTTCGTTGATAAAAGGAAGATTTGCCTGAGAGAAGCGTCGGCTCAGGATTATTACATGGTATGCTTGTTCTGCTGCCTTACTGAGAGCCTTCGAGTATGTCAGGAGGAATGAGCAGATCGATAGTGAAAATCGAATGAACGGGATATCCCAGGGATTCGAGATGTTCCTTCCCCCCTTGCTTGCGATCTACGAGGACGAAAACGCCGCCTACAACTCCGTTCGCTGCTTCCACCTCCTCGATGGCATGGAGGATGGAACCTCCGGTAGTGATCACATCTTCGACGATTGCTACTGAATCTCCCGGTCTGAGGTGCCCTTCTATGGCTTTGCGGGTGCCGTGCCCTTTGACCTCCTTCCGAACAAGGAAGAGGCGCAGTGGGGATCCTGATTCGAGACCTGCGATTCCGGTGGCGACAACGATCGGGTCGGCGCCCAGGGTCGGACCGCCGATCGAGGCGGTGCCGGGTAATTTTTCCCTGATGAGTCTGTGCATCAAGATCCCGGTCAGTCGCGCTCCCTCCGGATCGAGGGTGGTCCGTCTTGCATCGATGTAATATCTGCTTTTCTTTCCGGATTTCAGTGTGAAGTCTCCGAATTCGATAGAAAGCTCCATCATTATCATCTTGAGGGTGTCGCGGGCTTCGTTCGTTTCCACGGGTCAGTCCTCTCCTTCGGTGAATACCCACTCGCACCATAACCCGTCGGGGCGCTGATCGGGAGGGGCAACAGCCTTCTCGAGTTTTACGGTCGGGTCGAATTCGTCGGTGAAGTTTCGCAGGTAGCCTTCACGAACTTGTTTGCACGGGAATACAGGCAGACCTTTTTTCAGCCTCGCATGTTGCGTCATGCATTTTTTAACGCGGTAGACAAAGAGGTTTTTCTCCGGTTGGAAATCAACTTCCTTGTATGGCTGATCGAGTGACCAGGAGGTCGCGAGAAGCGCATTTTTAAAAGTTTCGATACGGGTGCCGGCGGGCGGATACAGCACTTTCAGCGCCCTGGCCTCGAGGGTCCCCATTGTTTCCCAGCACTCCCTGTCTATACTCGTGGCGGCTTCGGTTCCGAATCGTTTTTCGATGCCGAGGAAATAGAGGCCATCCACCCTGAAAACAGTCCTGATATGTAGAAGAAGCAGTTCAGCCAGAGTTTCAGGGTCCAGGGCCAGCAACCTGTCGAGATCTTCACGACGGGCTTTCGCGGTATCAGATCGGGTCACTGAGGGCTCCTTTCAGGTGCCCCGAGAGTATAGCGGCTCCCTCAGCCTGTCAAGCAGACAAGATCACGTTCGGGGAATGCGGTTTGCATTAAACGACAATCAGTTCTTCGGTATGCTGTTATGCCTCGATTGCAGGTGAATTATCTTGACACTCAGGCCCTGTTGTCACTAATATTCCTTTCATTTTTTTCTCGGTTACCGAGGTGTCGACGTGGGCGCGACAACAGGCGTGACGCGCCCGTCTTCTTTCGGAGGTATATATGATAGGAGCAATCAGAGAACTTCTTCCCGAAGCCGAATTGATCGGAGACGGGGATTTGAAGGAAAAGGTGCTTTCGGTCTGGGTCAAGACAATGGAGCTCGGAGGATGGAAACCCGAAGATCTGGACAGGATCCCCTTCACGCTGCTCATCGAGGATGTTGAAGTAAGCTTCCTGGCGCATACGAAGGGTGTAACCATGGTGGCGGCCGCCGCCGCTACGGTTTTCGAGACTGTATACGGTGATACCATGCCTCTGAACAGGGACTATCTCATCGCGGGCGCTTTGCTTCACGATATAGGAAAGCTGCTCGAATACAGAGAAGTGGACGGTAAGTTCGTAAAGTCGCATATGGGGAAATATGTGCGGCATCCATTTTCCGGAGTGGGGATAGCATTCGACATGGGAATACCTCCAGAGGTGCTCCACTGTATCGCGATCCATTCGAAAGAGAATGCCGGCGGTAAAAGAAGCCCCGAAGCCTGTCTCATTCATCATGCAGACTTCATGAACTTCGAGCCGTTACACGAACCGCTCGTTTAATTTCCCGTCTCACCGGTGCGGTGTTTCGCGATAAACACCGTTCAATTCCGATGCGGAGATTCAATGGAGGACATGGACCGATGGGTCAAACTTTTGCTGAAAAACTCCTCGGACAAAAAGCGGGTAAGACTGTTCAGCCGGGCGAGATCGTCGAGGTGACGCCTGATGCAACGCTGACTCACGACAATACCGCTGCAATCTCGAAGACATTCTACTCTCTCGGAGTGAATAAGGTGGCGTTTCCGGAGCGCCTTGTCGTGGTGCTCGACCACTGCATCCCCGCCGCCGACGATAAGCACGCCACCAACCATAAGGTGATTCGCGAATTCGTTGAAACCCAGGGTATTGAATCGTTTTACGATATCGGGAGAGGGGGGGTATGTCACCAGGTGATGGTGGAGAAGGGGCACGTGCTTCCATCAATGCTTCTTCTCGGATCTGATTCCCACACTACAACCTACGGTGCCCTCGGAGCCTTTGCCGCCGGTATCGGAAGAAGCGAAATGGCGGCCCTCTGGGCTACCGGCAAGATTTGGCTCAGGGTACCCGAATCGTATAAAGTCGTGGTCGAAGGTGAGCTGCAGGAGGGCTTGACGACGAAAGACCTGATGTTGAAGCTCATCTCGGATATCGGAGCCGACGGCGCTCTCTACAAGGCGGTGGAATTTTCCGGCCCGGCTGTGGACGGCTGGAGTCTCGATTCCCGCATGGTGATTTCAAACATGTCTGTGGAGATGGGTGCCAAGATCGGGTACTTCGCAGCCGATTCCAAGGTCGATGACTACCTCGTTGAAGCGGCCTCAGCTAATTACGATAAGACAGGTCCCGATGAAGATGCCGAGTACGAGCGCGTGCTCGAATACGACGCGTCGACCGTGGAGCCGTTCGTGGCGAAACCGCATACTGTGGATAACGGTGCTGTCGTAAGCGAGGTTGCCGGAACCGAGGTCCAACAGGTCCTCCTCGGAACCTGTACCAACGGCAGGGTGGAGGATCTGCGGGCTGCGGCGGATGTTTTCGAGCGGACAGGAAAAGACGTGCACCCGAAAGTGCGAATGCTCATTTTCCCCGCGTCTGTGGCGGAGTTCAAAAAGGCTTTGTCGGAGGGGCTCATCGGGTTCTTCACGGACAGGGGCGCGATGATCATGAATCCGGGGTGCGGACCCTGCCTAGGCGCTCACGAGGGGGTTCTCGCCCCCGGTGAAGTCTGTGTATCCACCGCCAACAGGAATTTCAAGGGGCGGATGGGTAATAAAGAAGCGTTCGTGTACCTTGCTTCACCGGCAACGGCAGCGGCGGCCGCAATTACAGGGGAGATCACCGACTTCAGAGACCTTTGAGGACGATTGTTTTTCCGTCCTGAGGGAACCTCTGCAAACCGGCGGCTCCGGTGGGGAGCTTCGCTTCTCCGAGCCTGAACAATCCACAGGAGTAAATGAATGAGCGGAAGAGTCTGGAAATACGGCGATGATGTGAATACCGACGTCATCTTTCCCGGGAAATATACATATACTGTTACAGATCCAGCTGAAATGGCGGCTCATGCCCTGGAGGACCTCGATCCCGATTTCGCTGAAGAGGTCGAGGAAGGTGACATCATTATCGCCGGACGTAATTTCGGCTGCGGCAGTTCGAGAGAGCAGGCGAGTTTCTGTTTGAAATACGCTGGAATTTCGGCGATTATAGCGGTTTCTTTTTCGCGGATATATTTCCGGAACGCGATTAATGCGGGGCTTCCCGCGGTGACTTGTCCGGAAGCGATAGAATCGATAAGGTCCGGTGATACACTGGATATCGATTTCCGGAAGGGTGAACTGATTGTCTCCGGTGAGAAAAAGTTCACTTTCCCCCCTCTCCCGGCGTCTGTGCTGGGTATTCTCGAATCGGGAGGGCTCATTCCGTATACGAGGAAAGTACTCGGAACGGATGGTTGACCCGGTCAGCCGGTTATTTTTTTCGTTAGTTGTCTTACTACCGCAGAAGACCGCGGTTTTCAAAGCGTGATGCGGTAAGGTTTCGGAAGAGAAGCCGAAACATTTGAGATCGAGAAGGAGAATTTTAAATGTCAAAGAAATATCGTATAGCATGGTTACCCGGCGACGGTATCGGTAACGATGTGATGGATGCAATGAAGGTGGTCCTCGACAAGCTGGGGCTGGACGCCGAGTACATTCACGGTGACATCGGCTGGGAATTCTGGTGCACGGAGGGGAACCCCCTTCCCGACCGGACAATCGAGATGATGAAAACCACCGATGCGGCCCTGTTCGGAGCGATTACATCGAAGCCGAAAGAAGAAGCCGCAAACGAGCTGATACCTGAGCTTCAGGATAAAGGTCTCATCTATTTCAGCCCGATCGTCAGGCTCCGGCAGGAGTTCAACCTGCACACGAATCTCAGGCCGTGCAAGGCTTTCGATGGCAACCCTCTCAACTATCGCGACGGAATCGACCTGGTCGTCTTCAGGGAAAACACCCAGGGGCTCTATGCCGGCGTGGAATTCCACCCGGTGCCCGACGCCGTGCGCGACGTCCTCTCCGCCAACCATCCGAAGATGGCGCGGTTCGAAGGAACCGCCGGTGAAGATATGGCGATTTCGACGAGAATCTTCACCAGGGCGGGTTGCCGCAGTATCGTGCGCCAGGCGTTCGAGTACGCCAAGAAATACGGCTATCCGACTGTCACCGTAGTTGAAAAGCCGAACGTAATCCGTGAGACGAGCGGACTCATGGTGCGTGAAGCCAGGAAGATTGCGCAGGAATATCCGGGCATCGACCTGTGGGAGACCAACATCGACGCCATGTGCATGTGGCTGGTGAAGAATCCCGAGGACTACGGCGTCCTGGTTGCGTCGAACATGTTCGGCGACATTATTTCCGACCTGTGCGCTCAGCTGGTAGGCGGTCTGGGATTCGCGTCGAGCGGGAATATCGGAGACGAATATGCTGTCTTCGAGCCGACCCACGGCTCAGCCCCGAAATACTCGGGCATGAACAAGGTCAATCCGATGGCCATGCTGCTTTCGGCAAAGTTGATGCTCGACTGGCTGGGTGAAAATGAAAAAGCCGCCCGGCTCGAGTCGGCCATAGCGACCGTATTGGCCAAAGGTGAACAGCGCACGTACGACATGGGCGGTTCCGCAACGACTTCGGATGTTACGGCCGCTGTCGCCGAGCTCTGTTAAAAGTCGGTCCTCGGCAGCTTTCAAAGTCGCGTATGAAGTTGCGGATCCCAACGGGTTCGCAGCTTCTCCGCGACAGCCGGTCTTCGGCAGCTTTTACCGTCGCGAATGAGACTGCGGATCCCACATCGGGTTCGCAGCTTCTCCGCGACAGGAGTCATGTTCCGTTTTGCCGGTACGGGAGGATTTGTTTTGGGTAAAACACTGGTAGAGAAAATCCTGGCGGCTCATACAAGCGAAGAGGTCGCTCCCGGAAAAATCGTCTGGATCGAGATCGATGTCCGGACGGCGCGCGACTTCGGCGGAGCCAATGTAGTCCAGAATCTCGAGAGGGAGTTCGGAACCGGAGCGGGTTCGGTCACCGACACGGCGAAAACATTTTTCACCTTCGACTGCGTGGCGCCGGCGAACAACATCCCTTATGCGAACAATCAGCATATCTGCAGGCTCTTCGCCAGAGAGCACGGAATCGGCATGTACGACGTTGATTCCGGCATCGGGAGCCACGTAGTGGTTGAGGAAGGACTCGCCCGGCCCGGCACTACCGTGGTCGGCACCGATTCGCACCTCAATATTATGGGTTCGATCGGAGCGTTCGGTCAGGGCATGGGAGATATGGATATCGCTTTCGTCTGGGCTACCGGTAAAACCTGGTTCGAGGTGCCCGGGTCGATCAAGCTGATTCTGAAGGGCGATTATTCCTTCCCGTGCCAGGCCAAGGATCTCACTCTTAAAGTAGTGGGTGAAATGGGTGCTTCAGGGGCGCTCGGATCATCCGTGGAGGTGTATGGCGATGTGGTGGGAGGGATGAAGCTTCACGAGCGTATAACCCTGGCGAGCATGGGCACTGAAATGGGTGCAATTATCGTCCTGGTTCCACCGGACGCGCTGCTCATGGAAGAACTGGGTGAGTTGACCGGAGTCACGGGCGGCAACGGGATCCTGAGCGCCGATGCTGATGCCGATTATACGAAAACCATCGAAATCGATCTTGCGGGGCTGGTCCCGCTGGTATCGCAGCCGGGCGCACCCCACGACGTGGCGCCTGCAGCCGACTTCAGTGATACGAAGGTCGACTCGATCTTTATCGGCTCCTGCACCAACGGCCGGTACGAAGACCTCGCTTCCGTGGCCGAAATGGTCAAGGGTCGCAAGGTGTCTAAAGGAGTCATGGCGAAAGTCACCCCCGCGACGAGGAATGTGTACAGACGCTGTCTCAAGGAAGGCATCGTCGAGACCCTCTTCGACGCCGGTTTCATCGTGAGCCACAGCGGATGCGGCGGCTGCGCTTCGGGACAGCTCGGCATGACAGGGAAGAGCGAGGTGCAGGTGAGTACATCGAACCGCAACTTCAAGGGGAAACAGGGCGATGGAAGGACTTTTCTGGCCAGCCCCGCCACCGCAGCGGCGAGCGCCCTGCTGGGGCGTATAGGGACTGCGGACGAAGTGTTGTAAGCACGATCCGGTGGGGACCGGACCGGACGGCGGGCAGAACCCGGAGCCAAGCTCCGGAATCGACCTTGGGAGAAAAAAAATGACTGAAAAACCGACCAGACTCCGGGGGCGAATCCACCTGGTCAAGGATACCGACGGCAAACTCATCGACAACATCGATACCGACATGATATATCATAACGCTCACCTGGCCGTGACCGACAAGAACGAAATGGGGCAATATACTTTCGGCAATCTGGACGGTTACAGGGATTTTCCGAAAAGAACCCGCCCCGGTGATCTCGTTCTGGTCGGGGAGAATTTCGGATCCGGCTCCTCCCGTCAGCAGGCGGTGGACTGTTTCGCATCTCTCGGTGTCACGTGCGTTCTCGCACTCTCATTCGGCGCCATATATAAGAGAAACGCGATCAACTCCGGGTTCCCTATCGTGACAGTGAGGGAGATCGATACCGCTTTAATTTCCGATCTGGAAGAAGTTGAGCTGGAGCTCGAGAGCGGACGTCTTACGAAGGTGTCTTCAGGAGAGCCTATCGGGGATATCGAACCGTTCAGCAGCGTTCAGCTCGATATTTATCGTGCAGGCGGATTGTTCGAATATGCGCGGTCGCGCTGACTTCACTGAAATCGCGGCAACGGAATTTCTTTTATCTCGAATCGGAAAAAACGGCGCGGTCCGATACGGGCCGACCGGCGGAGACAACGGATGAAAAACTCCAGAGCAAGCGGAATTGCCGCGAAGGGTATTTGCCTCGCGGCAATATTCATTTTTTCGATGCAGCTTCTATCGGGCTGCAGCGGTTTTCAGGGCAGGATGACCGCGCGGCTCATGCGCCCCACCCTGAACGAAGTGGTCACGGCCACATATTCATGCGAGTCGATGCTGGTGCCCCAGTACGGACTCCCGGGTTCGCTTCTCATCCTGGAAGGCCTCATAGAGGGAGCACCCAGGGACGACTTTCTTCTCGAGCTGGCCGCGCAGAGTTACTACGGATTCTCGATGGGTTACGTAGAGGAAGCAGACAGGGTGGAAGCTTCGACCCTGTATCTGACCGGACGGAATCATGCGCTGACCGGTTTGTGGGGGGAGAACGCGGTATCGATGGCTGAAGATACCTCTCTCGACGAATTCAGCGCCCTGGTCGGGGATATCGACAAATCCAAAGTAGGTTTGCTCTTCTGGTCCGGCAACTGCTGGGGAAGCTGGCTGTTCCTGAACCTGCACGACCCGGACGCGGTGGCGAACCTTTCCCGGGTCCAGATACTGATGGAACGGGCCCTTTACCTGGATGAAACTTATTTCTACGGCGGACCCCACCTGTTTTTCGGAGCGTTCTACGGTTCCCGCTCTCCATTTTTCGGAGGTGACCACGAAAAGTCCCGGTTCCACTTCGAAAAGTGCCTGGAAATTTCCGGCGGCGGGATGCTTCTTACGCGGGTCTTCTACGCTAAATACCTGGCCGTCCAATCTCTCGATGTCGAACTTTTCAGAGAGCAGCTGGGTATCGTGCTCGAAGCAGACAATAACATCCTTCCGGGGATGGAGTTCATAAATATTCTGGCCAAGAAGCAGGCGCGTGCGCTTCTCGAAAAAGAAGAGGACCTTTTCTGAGAGGCCCCTGCGCTTCTCGGACTTGAAAACCATTTCGGTTGAATTTTTCGTTCTCTTTTCGGATGAACTGGAGACACAGTAATGAAACGATTCCTGATAGCAATTGCGGTGACGGCACTCTTGTTCCCGGTGTCCGGCGACGCCGCAAAGCCCGTTACACTGAAAATAGCCACCCTTGCCCCAGAAGGTTCGTCGTGGATGAACATCATGCACGACCTGATGGACGAAGTGACGGCTGAAACGGACGGTCGGGTCAAGATCAAGATTTATCCCGGCGGGGTCCAGGGAGACGAGCGGGACGTAATCCGGAAGATGCGGGCCGGGCAGCTCCACGGCGGAGGATTCACCGGAAACGGCCTCGGAGTGATTCTCCCGCGGGTGCGCGTGCTCGAGATTCCTTTCCTGTTCAATGACTACAACGAAGTAAGAGCAGTGGTCGACACTCTCGACAGCTATTTCAAAGAGTATTTTGAAAAGGAGGGTTATGTCCTCCTCGGCTGGGCCAATGTAGGTTTCGTTTACCTTTACTCCCAGGAACCCGTTGCGTGCAAAGAAGACATTCTGGATAAGAAAGTATGGTTATGGGAGGGCGATCCCCTGGCCGAGATATTCATGGGCGAATTCGGAATCAAGCCGATCCCCCTGGCGGTTACCGATGTCTTGATGAGTCTGAGCACGAAAATGATAAATACGGTCTACATCTCGCCGATGGCCTGCGTCGGTCTGCAGTGGTTCACGAAGGTGAAATACATGACGGACTACCCGGTCACGAACAGCGTGGGCGCCGTCATTGTAAGCAAGAAGGCCTGGGACCGCATCCCGGAGGAGCTCGAGCCGGTCATGCGCCGTATCTGCGACAAGCATTTCACCCGGCTGGCCGAGTCGACGATAGAAGACAACAGGAAGTCGATTGAAACGCTGAAGAAGAACGGAATCGGCATGGTTGAAGTGAACGAGCAGGGACGCGCCGAATTTCATTCCGTCAGCCTCGCTACAAGGGGGAAGCTGGCCGGGAAACTGTATCCGCCAGAGCTCCAGGAGCGGGTCGAGAAGATTCTCGCCGATTACCGCGCCGGCCTGAAAGGCGATTAGCCGCTTGGAAGCTTTATTCACAATATTCTCCCCGGGATGGAAGTTCGGGCTTCTTCTCGGGTCGATCGTCCTGGCTCTCGGTATCGTCCGGAATTTCCTCGAAGGTCTCAGCATCGTCAAATCCTGCGCCACTTTCGCCCTGAAGGTGGAGTCGCGACTGCTGGGCCTGCTCCTGATAACCATGATCGTCACGGCGATCCTTCAGATTATCCTGAGAAATTTTTTCAACTCGGGAATACCCTGGGTCGATCCCCTGCAGCGGAGCCTGGTTCTATGGATAGCTTTCCTGGGAGCGACCATGGCGACGCGCCAGGGCCGTCATGTCAGCATCGATGCGCTGTCCCGTTTCTTTACTGGCAACTCGAAACTCACCGTCCTGGTCATTACGGATCTGGCCGGATCGATCGTTTCCATTATCCTGGCAAACGCGGCCTGGACATTCCTGTACGACGAGTGGCAATACGGAGACGTGCGGTTCCTCGGGGTGCCTTCATGGGTGATCGCGGTGATAATCCCGGTTGGTTTCGGGGTAATCTCCTACAGGTTTTTCTACAGGGTCATAGCGCACCTTCGAGTTTTCGGCGAAGAGGAAGAACCCGCGGATGTCGATGAGGTGAAGGGAGCCGTATCATGATAGCCGTCACAGGCATCCTTATCGCTCTCTTCGCCCTTCTAGGGACACCGCTTTTTATCATACTGGCGGTTCTCGCAATACTGTTCTTTTCGAGCGACGGTATCAGCACGAGCGTGCTCGCCATTGAAATCAACAAGCTGGGCACCGCTCCGATCCTTCCGTCGATTCCCCTCTTCACTTTCGCGGGTTACGTGCTCAGCGAGAGCCGCACCCCCGAGCGTCTTGTCAATCTATCACGTGCGTTCCTGGGGTGGATGCCCGGCGGCCTCGCCGTGGTGGCTCTCGTGGCCTGCGCCATTTTCACCGCATTCACCGGCGCTTCGGGGGTGACGATTATCGCCCTCGGAGGGCTCCTTTTCCCTACGATGCAGAAGGAAGGTTATCCGGAGAATTTCAACCTGGGCCTGCTTACAACATCCGGAAGCCTGGGGCTGCTCTTTCCGCCGAGTCTTCCTATCATCATCTTCGGTTACATGGCGGCCACGAGCATCGACCAGCTTTTCATGGCCGGAATCCTGCCCGGGATGCTTCTCGTCCTGCTTCTTTCCTTCTACTCGGTGTTCACGGGCGGGCGCAACAAGGTGCCCAGATACAAATTCTCGTGGTCGGGGGCCCTGAAAGCCGCGCGGGAAGCCCAGTGGGAGATTCCGCTTCCGATCGTGATACTCGGCGGCATCTACGGCGGAATTTTCACCGTGCCGGAGGCTGCGGCGATCACCGCGGCGTACGTGATTCTCGTGGAGGTTTTCATATACAGGGACATCGAACCCCGGGGGCTTTTCAAAATAATCCGGGAGAGCATGATTCTCGTCGGCGGCATCCTGATTATCATGGGTTCGGCCATGGGGCTCACCAATTACCTGGTGGACGCCGAAGTGCCGATGCAGATTCTCGATCTCATCCGGCAGTATATCACGAACAAATACGCATTCCTCCTGCTCCTGAACGTCTTCCTGCTGGTGGTCGGCTGCATGATGGACATCTTTTCGGCCCTCATGGTGGTGGTGCCCCTGATAGTTCCGATAGCCAAGGCGTACGATGTCAACCTCGTTCACCTGGGCATTATTTTTCTCGCCAACCTGGAGATGGGTTATGCAACGCCGCCCGTGGGCATGAACCTTTTCATATCGAGCTTCAGGTTCGGAAAACCGGTGCTGAGGCTGTACTGGGCGGCTCTCCCGTTCCTGGGGATCCTCCTGGTCGCGCTCCTGATAATTACGTACGTACCGGCGCTTTCACTGTTTCTCGTCGAGCTGTTCGGCGTGAATTGAGAGGTGATCGAGTTTTGCGCCAGATGATGCTTATAGCGACCGTGGTTCTGCTGGCGGTTCTTCTTGCCCTGGTTCTGAAGGTGACCGGTCTCGGCCTGGTGCCAGCGTCGACCATCTACTTTCTGATCATAATCGCCGGAGGGATTACGGCGAAGATGAAGGGGGATTTCGCCAGCAGGGGGTACGCGATTTCATTCCTCACCGGGCCGTTCGGCCTGCTCGTGCTTCTCCTCGCGCCGGCGAAGAGAAAACCCGGAAGGGCCGATGACTGGCGCGAGTTTCCGACTGAGGAACGCGGGGGCGAAGAAACGCAGGAACCTCGCGACTGGCCTGAAAACGGCTGGATTGCCCTCGTCGGAGTGGTTTCTTTTATCCTCGCTTCGATAATATTCTGAAACTCTTGCACAACCGGGGCTTCTACCGGCCGGCCGGATCAATCATCATATTCCGAACTTGTGCATAAGCGTGAAGATAATGCGCTCCATCTCCATCCTGGTGCGGGGCGGCGGCAGGCCGATAGACGTGAGCAGGCTTCCAACTGCCGCGTTCATGAAGTCGAGTTCCAGCGGAGTCGTATCGTAACCGGCGTCTTCATGCGGGAATTTTTGACCGTCCACCTCCACGAGAAGCGTCCGGAGAAAATCCGCAATAGCCAGCATCTTTCCGTAATTGAGCTTGTCGGGCGTATCTTTCGGCGTGTGGTATGCGGGCCAGCGTCCGCACGAAACGAACAGGTAGGGCACATTGCTGATTCTGAAGATGTAATGGTCGCTCATATCCCCGACGTATTTGTTGCAGACGGGCACTATCCGGATGCGCCCGTCCACTTCCATGCCTTCGAGAACTCCTCCGAGGGTGCTGTGGCTCTCCATGCCGGTAAGAAAGAGCAGATCTTCTATGCCGGGCACCGGCACGTCGTGGCCGATGAGATCGAGGATCAGGGCGAATTCGACCGGCGATAACGCCGTGTCGACCGGGGTGTCGCCGCCCGTGCCGGTCAGCTGATCGCGGTAAAATCTGATCGAACCCATTGCTTCGGTGAAAAAATAAGGCGGTTCCTCAGCGTCGAAGAACACCATTATCAGATCCCTGTTCAATGGCGACTCTACCAGTTGTTCCAGGATATACAGGGAAATCGCGACACTCGATGCATTGTCGTCTGCACCCGGATACGGGCCGCAGGTATCGTAGTGGGCTCCGAGAAGGAGCGGCCCGGCTTTTTTCCCGCTGCCGTCGCCCGGCACGATACCTGCGAGGTTGTAGAAGCTCGTGCCGCCATATTTGTACGGAAGAATAAACGAATCACCGCGGAACGGCTTCAAGCCCACTTCCGTCATCCTGGTAAGGATATGATCCCTGGCGTGAGCGTGCCCGGTCGAACCGACATCCCTGCGGCCGTGCAGAGTGAGGGCCAGGATATCCGGCTCGAAAAGCTCCCTTCCTCTGGCTTTATCTCCGTTTCCCTTCTCCCTGCGGGATTTTAAAAACAAATTTCACCTCGCTTGTTCGACCTAACCTGGATTATGCCGGTCCGTTGTCAGGAGCTATTCCGGATTTTCGGGTGCGGCACTCGAGGAATCGCTGCCGGTGATCTCGAGAAGGCGTTTTTCGAGCGTTGCCGCTCTGGCGGTTTCACCTGCAGCGGTGAGACGGGAGACCGCCTCGCTAAACGACAGTGCGGCTCCGCCGGGATCCCCCCGCCTCAGCTTCAGCTCCGCCAGTTTTACCAGTTGGTCACCGGCCGGCACAGGCTGGTTCAGAGTGTCGTAAACCATGATGCACTTTTCCAGGAGCTCCTGCTCGGCATTCGGCAGGAATGCGGCTTCGGCTTTGCGCGCACCTTCGGTATAGACTCCAGCAGCGCCCGTATAATCGCCCCGGGCCGTCAGAACGTTGCCGACGTTCTTCAACGAGTAGATGATTCCATCCGGAAGACCGATGGTTTCCGCGGTTTCGAGGGCGCGCCGGTGGGTATCTTCGGCTTTACCGAGTTGTCCCGAATCCTGGTAGTAAGAGCCCAGAATGTTGAGGCAATTGAGTTTTCTGCTCCGGTCGCCCATTCTGGAATATAATTCGAGGGCTTCGGTGCAGGCGTCTACGGCCCTGTCTGTGACGCCGGTTTCCCAGAACAGGGCGGCGGCTCGCATCCGGATATCAGCAAGCCCGCGCAAATCGCCGGCCCTCCGGTGCAGCTGCTCCACCTCGAGTAATGCCTCCAGTGCACCGTCATAGTCGCCTTTTGCCTGGAACGTCGCAGCATGTGACAGGAGCGCCCCGGCTTCCGCCAGCGAGTTGCCGGTGTGACGGGCTAATTCGAGCATACGACGCAGTTCGGCTTCCGCTGCGATAGTATCGCCCGTCGAATTATAGAGATCCCTCAATCTGCTCCGCTGCGCCAGTTCTTCCGCCTTCAAACCCGAACCCGCCTGAATGGAGATTATGGCGGAGCGAAGCTCGATGGCTGCTTCGTAGTCAGCCTGCCGCTCGTAAATGTAGGCAAGCAGATCCAAGGTGCTCAACCGTTGAAGAAGCATGCCGCCGGTTTCGTATATTTCCAGCGCGGCCTCGGCTTCCCTTCGGCTGCCTTCCAGGTCTCCTTCACCCAGTAGAACCCAGCTCAAACCCGTCCTGAGAGACGCCTCACCCGTTCGGTCCTTTCTATCTCGCTGAGCTTGAATCCGCGGACGCAAGAACTCCTCCGCCTGACGGATTCCTTTCATCTCGGCGAAAACGGGAAGTATCCGTGCGGCCAGGGATGCGCCATTCGTCCAGTCATGCAGATCGTCGTACAGTTCGAGGGCCTCCAGGGCGAAATCGAGCGCGGATTCGGAACGCCCCACCGCAATGTCGAGATCGAACAGATCCTGCAGGATTACGGCCTGTGACCCGGGAAGGTTCGCATTTTCGTAAAGATCGGCTGCCTGTTCGAGCGCCTGCCGACAGGAATCATACTCACCGACCTGCCTGTGCAGGAGAGATAATTCTTTCAGGGCTGCACCCTGTAACTCTTTCATTTCCGCCCTGCTGGAGAGCGTCAGGGCCTGCCGGGCGGGTTCGAACCCGTTTTTGATATCCCCGCGTTCCCTGCGAACCCTCGACAGGGTCAGCAGGAAGGACATTTCACCCAGGATATCCCGCGTTTTCACTGATGCGGCGATCCCCTCCGCCAGCCAGAATTCCGTTTCTTCAGATAGACCGGCAGTCTCGGTGGAGCTGGCCAGGTGTTCGAGGAAGATTTTTTCCGATTGATAATTTCCGGTGATCCGGGAGATTTCCAGAGCTCTTGTCCATGTCTCGATCGTTCTGAGGAGGTCGCCTTTTGTCTGCAGGATACTTCCGAAATCGTTCAGGAGTTCGAGCTCGGAATGGCAATTGCCGGCTGTCCGGGCTGATGACAAAGCTTTCTCGATATATGAGATCGCTTTATCGATCTCTCCCGTGTTCGACTGGTGGATGGTTGCCAGAAACCTGTAACAATCCCGCTTCCACGGGTCGTTATCTTCTCTGTCGGCTGAAACGAGGAGCTCGTCGAGCAGGTCCAGCGCCCCGGTAATATCGCCTGCTTCCTGTTTCGATACCGCGGCGGTTCTCAATGCGTTGAAACGCTGCGAGGAAAGACCGGTTTGTTCATACAATCGAGCGGCTGAATACGCTTCTGTCGCGCTTTCTCCGGTATGTCCGTGTTCGTAATAGAAAAGTGAAAGGTCCATCCTGGCATCGGCCTCGAGACGGGTCAGCCGACTTGAGTGATAGAACTTTACAAGCTCCTTCAACTGAGTTTCCCTGACCAGGAAAAGGCTGTCGCGGGGACTGCCGCAGCCCGAGACGGATACCAGGAGAAGCAGAAAAATGATTAACGATTTGAAGGCCGTATCAAACCTGCGGGAGGATTCGGCTACTGAATAAGGCATCGACGGCTCCTTTATTCGCCTCTTCCAATTCTAGCAGGGGATCGGCTCGGATGCAAATGAAGCCGTCCGCAACAATTCGGCGGGGTTCTACAAACTGTGGACAAGGTGCGGATATGATGTAATCATGTTTTGTCTCTGCCGGTCCGGTCCGGCGCGGTATGGGAGGTTCGTCGGTTTCAAAAGCGGAAAAAACATTACAGTGCTCGATGGGGGAGCTTTGTTTTGCGGGAACCTGAGAGGTGTGAAATGAGATTGCTTCAATTCCCGGTCTTGTTTTTACTCGTATTCCTGATTGTGGGAATGTTCGCGGATTCTTCGGCAGCTGGTCTTTCCGGAAACCCGGATTTCACCGGCACGGTCGAAGCAGCGAAGGGGGTTAGAAAACAGGGAATCCCTTGGCCTCATCCGGCGGGATCGTCCGGTAGAGCGATAGACGAAGGAATGAATCCGGGGTCGACTCCGGGCGATCGGACAGGCCTCGATGTGTTGTCCTACACTCTCGATATCTTTTTCGATTTTGATGCACAGGAGATTTCGGGCACATGCGGATTCGAGGCTGAAGTTCGCACCTCCAAACTCGATACCGTCCATCTCGACCTGTTCGATAATATGGTTGTGGATGGAGTTATCCTGGGCGGGGCTGGTGCGGATTTTGTGCATGCAGCCGACCGGCTCGACATACCGCTGCCATCCCCGGCGGGATTCGGCGAAACCATTACCGGAGAAGTGACCTACCACGGCAGCCCCGAGTTCAGCGGTTTCGGCGGCTTCACCTGGTCCAGCCACCAGGGAGTTCCCCTGGTCTCCACGGTGAGCTGGCCGTGGAACTCTCCCGGATGGTGGCCCTGCCACGAGCGTCTCACCGACAAGGCGCTGGCTGAAATCTATTTTACCGTGCCCGATACCTTGACCGCCGTTTCGAACGGCCGCCTGGTCGGGGTCACCGGAAACGATAACGGCACAGCCACCTACCATTGGTCTGTGAGCTACCCGATCGTTACCTACCTGATCATGGCCGCCGCGACGAATTACGTTGAAATCCACGACAAGTATCCATCGATCAGCGGCGATTCCCTCGAAATCGTGCACTACGTTTATCCTGAGGACGAGGCGAAGGCGGTCGCGGATTTCCACGACCTGAACGACATGCTGGTTTGTTTCGAGGAGCATTACGGGGAGTATCCTTTCCAGGGCGAGAAATTCGGATTCGTAGAGGTGCCTCTCGGGGGGGGGATGGAGCACCAGACCATGGTGAGCATCGGTGCAAGCCTCATAACCGGCACCCACGCCTACCGGTATATTTTCGCTCACGAGCTCGCGCACCAGTGGTGGGGCGATATGATCGCCATAGGCACCTGGAAAGATATCTGGATGAGCGAGGGTTTCGCGGTTTATTCAGAAGCCCTTTTCGTCGAATCGACGGATGGATACGAGGCTTACCTCGATTACATGAAAGCGCTCGACGGGAGCTTCCCCGGCACCGTTTACGACCCGGATCAGCTCTTGAACGATACGGTTTACGATAAGGGCGCCTGGGTGCTGCATATGCTGCGAGGAGTGCTCGGCGGCGATATTCTGAAGGATCTTCTGTATTATTACGCCCGCGACGAGCGGTTCAGGCACCGTAATACCGACACCTTCCGCTTCATGGATCTGTGCGAGGAATTCACCGGCGAGAATCTCGACTGGTTTTTCGAGGAGTGGGTCTTTACCGAGGGGAGGCCGTGGTATTACCTGGACTGGCGCCAGGAAGGGGATACGCTGAATCTCACGATCGAGCAGCTTCAGGATGGTTACATTTTCCGGATGCCGGTGGATCTCCTGGTCGAGTTCGAGGCCGGCGGCGATACGACCCTGTCGGTTTTCGATTCCCTGGCCTCGCAGGGATTCACGGTGACAGTCCCCGGGGAGGTGAAAAAAGTGATTCTCGATCCGGAGGGCTGGATCCTCTCGAGGAACCTCGGGAAGCTCGAGATAACCACGGAATCGCTCCCGCAGGGCGCCGTTGGTGAACCTTACCTGGTTTTTTTGGACGCGGATGGCGGTTTGATCCCGTATGAATGGGAAATTCCCTGGGGTTCGCTGCCTCCGGGGCTTGCCCTCGACGGACTGTCCGGCAGGATAATGGGTTATCCTGAAGAGACAGGAGTATTCCCATGCTCCATTACGGTGATCGATTCGGCCGAGCCGCCCCACACGGACACAGAGGCATTCACGATACGGGTTGATTCTACCGGCGTGGCTCCTGCTGCCTTGGAGCATTTCGAAGCGGATCTGGCTTCACCCGCGCCGAACCCGGTGAATCCACGGGCTTCGATCCGTTTCAGCCTGCCGGGCGGATCCAGCGATGAGTGCGTCCGCTACAGGCTGGTTTTATACGATACAGCCGGACGGATCGTCCGCCGCTTGTCGGAAGGTGAAAAATCTCCGGGTGAATACTCGGCCGAATGGGACGGACTTACCAGTGCGGGTGGAAAGGCGGCGAGCGGTGTCTACCTTGTTGCTCTCGAACTTTTCGAGCAGCCGGGTTCTCCCCGACGATTTACGCGCAAGCTGGTGGTTCTGAAATGATCCCTCGGCCTGCTTTCCCGGAACAGAATTATCCTGTTTAACCCGGCTGTTTTCGATCGGTGTAACCGAGTAGCGCGAAAGTATCATAAAAACAGTCACTGCCTTTCTCGACGGCCGGAACCTGCCACCTGCCATCCCGCTGCGGCATAACTTCATGTAAATTAGATTGTTATTGGAACTAACTTTTTTCACTAATCACTAAAACAGGAATTGACAGCCGCGCGTATTCGCTATATATATGTATTTATATTTATATGTTTTCGCCTTCGGCGAAAGACAGGATTTGCGACTTCTACAAGGAGAATACAGGTGAAGCATCGAATTGTATATGATCTCGAAGCCCGTGAGGTGGACCGGAGGATCCGTAAGGCGGCTGAAGCTGTAAAGAGGGATGAAACCGTGCTCGCCTTCTACCTGAAAGAGTTGAAGGAGCGAAAGCTTTACCGTGAACTGGGTTATTCGTCTGCGGTTCACTACGCGGCGGTTGCCTGCGGATTCAGCGACAGGAAAGCCAGATACCTGCTCTACATCGGTGAGAGGCTCGAGAGGTTCCGGAAAGTGAGAGAAGCTTTTTTGGCCGGTCGCATCGGCTGGACAAAGGTGCGGGAACTCCTGAAGATTGTATCACCGCGCACCGAAGAAGAATTGTTAACAAGAGCGGTCGACCTCACGAATCGTGAACTCGAAGCACTCGTTGCCTTGAAAAAGCGTGAACGGGCGAGAGAGAAGCGGGATTCCCTCGCAGCGGGTAGTATCGCGTTCGATAAATCAGCTTCCGAATCCGGGATTTATCCTGCCGGCCTTCTGAACGGGGCATCAGCATCCGATGCGGCAAAATCTCTGCACATGGGAGGAGGTGAGATTTCCCCGAACGGCGTAATCCATTGCGGTGCAAGGGGTAATGCCCGACGGCAGAGAGAATGGCACCTGGAAAAATCAATAGCGGTTTCGGCCACCGAACCGGAACACGTGTTCCGGAACGGCGCTGTCAGGGAAGAGATCCCGAAGCTCGGCGTGACTCTCCGTTTCACCCCGGAGGAACATGTTCTGTTCACCAGGTTTCTTGTCGAGTGGAAGAAAAGAAATCCCGGTGCCGGAAAGAGAGAAGAGATCCTCATTCAACTCGTCAGGAATTTCATGGATGATATCCAGTCAGGAAGATCTGATCCTGAACCGGGTAATGCGGATTCTACTGTGACGGTAGTGGAGTCTCCATATGAAGTGGTAATTCACCAATGCCCGGAGTGCAGGCGTGGAAGGATCGTGACAGACCGGGGGGAGAAGGACGCCCCGAAGTCGCTGGTCGAGCAGGCTTTATGCGATGGGACCGTTTATGAACAAGCCGGGACCGCGTCGGGGCATAACGGTAACGGCGGAAAGAGAGGTTTTTCCGTTGAACCGGGTTCCCTTCCCGGAAGGAAGAGGAAGCTCGTAACGGCAGCACTGCGTAAACGGATCTTTCAGCGTGATCGCGGCCGCTGCACAACACCGGGGTGCCCGCACACGAAGTATCTCGAGGTGCACCACATCGTCCCGCTCTCCAAGGGGGGGAGCAACGAACCATCCAACCTGACAACAAGCTGCAGCCGGTGTCATAAGAATATACATTTGGGCAAATTGAAGGTGCGGGGAGCCTACCCGACGGTCGAATTTTTTCATGCCGCTCCCGACGGCGGGGAGATACCGTTCGGCGAGGCGGCATCATACCGGCAAAGAAAAAAGGCACAGGATACCAGGGAAAGGGCGACAGCTTTCTTCCAGCAACATCAGAGCAAGAATTCGTCCCTCCTTCATGATCCCGTCCCAGGAGCTTTCTGAAGTCTCCGGCGCGAATTTGACAGCATCGGAGAAGTGAAACCTTCCCGGTTTAACTCAAATGCGGAATTGTGATTTCAATTTTTCTCCGGCGGGGCTACAATCGTTGTTATACTTGCCCGGTTTCTTCGCGTGCTGATGCAGGTTCCGAAAACCCGCGGTAAGACATGTCCGATCAGGTGCCCTCGTGCCCGGGATTGTCATAACTCGAAGATTGACGATCGGCGCGTCGAGGTAGACGCCCCCACGTTGAGCTGCGCGAGGGTACAGGGCAACTGAAGTTGGTTCATCCTGATTGTCTATGCGCAGGGGAATCATACTTGACAGCCGCACTTTCGCATCCGCATGGAGTTTAAAATAATGGAAATCAGTTTGAGATCAAAAGCTGCTATTTTTTTCCTGGCGCTCTTTGCCTGCACACCCCTGGTGCGGAGCGCCGGGGCGTTCACGGCTGATGGGGAGACCGCTGCGGCTTTTTTTCATCAAGAGTCGACCCGGTTCGAATCGACCAATCCACCGGCACCGTTTCCCGCGTGGGACTCCTTTAGAAAAAGGTACGGTAAAGACTTCCGCATTCACTGGTCCGAAACCCGATCCGCACCCGCCCTCCTGTATGGAGGCAACATCCCGGTTCCCGTTACAGGCTCTTTCACCGGGAGAGAATACTCGTCCGGTGTCCTGAGATTATTAGCAGCCGAAGAAGCGCTTTTCGGCATCGACCCGGAGCGGCTGGAACTCGCAAGGGTTCTTGATGCAGGACGGTGGCGATTTCTGACCTTCAGGCAGATTGTTGACGGACTGCCCGCCTTCGGGACAGGAGTCTCTGTTCTCCTGCAGGGACGGAGTCTTACCTGGCTCGCGTCTTCCTTCGTACCTTGCGCCGGCCTGGCCTCTCCCCCAGTCCTGTCACCCGAAGCGGTTGAAACCCGGACAGTGAAGGCTCTTGAGCAGGCCACGGGCCGCCGGATGCGTTCGACCCGACGGCCGGTTCTGGGCGCATTTCCCATAGAACCGGGCGCCTGCACCTTCAGACCCGCTTACAGGTTGTTTCTCCTCGCGCCGTCGAACCACCGGGCCTGGCGGGTAATGGTCGACGCTACATCGGGCAGGATAATCGAATCTGTGGATATCACGCGGACCGGCTCGATTGCAGGCGAGTTTACAGGCTCGATCCTCATCAACGATCCGCTTGAAGACACGGTGGAACGTCCGTTCCGGTATCTGGAGGTGTCCTGCGAGCCCTTCGACCCCGCCATAACGGATGAGCACGGGGCTTTCGAAATAATCGTGAGCGGCGGCGGCCCCTTTACTCTCATCAGCAACATGGACGGTCCCTGGTTCGATATTGCCGATTCGAGCGGCACCCTTCCTTATTTTGAAGTGGATGCCTTCCCCGGGGATACGGTCGACGCAGCCTGGGACGATACGAATTCGGAGCTGGAGGAGCGAACCCTGTTTTACCACCTGGGTGTTGTTTATTCGTATATCAAAACGCTCGATCCCGCGTTCGCCGCAGTCGATACCCAGCTCGCCGCCGTCGTCCAAGAACCCGGCGGTGTCTGCAACGCCCTCTGGAACGGAGAATATATGCTCTTTTTCCCGGAAGGGGGCGGATGTTTCTCCTTTGCGCTCATGCGGGATGTGATCTACCACGAATACGGGCATTTCATGAACGACATGATATTTTCAGCCTGGCAATGGCCATTGTCTTCGTGGGACGAGGGAACCGCCGACTACATCGCCGCCACCATCACCGACGACCCGGTGCTTGCTGAAAATTACCAGGGCGCGGGCACCCTGATCCGCGATTGCGACAATGATCGGCGTTACCCGGCTCCCGAGTGCGGCGGAGAACCTCATTGCGTCGGAGAAGCAACCGCCGGCGCTCTCTGGCACATGCGCGAAAATCTCCGGGCAACCATGGGAGAGACCGCGGGGACGGCGTATGCCGACAGCCTGTTCCATTTCGCGAAGTTTACTGAACCAGCTGATGAAACGATTTACTTTTCCCTTATCGTTTCTATGGATGACGACGACACCACCCTGACGAACGGCACCCCGCACGGCAGTGAAATTGGAAGCGCTCTGGCCCGCCACGGATTCGGGCAGCGGATCCGGCTGGAATCGCTCACCGCCCGGGATATATCGGTGAATCCAGGCTATCCTCTGGCACCGGGAGACACGGTCGCGGTAACGGCTCTGCTCTCCCTCGAACCCGGAGCCCTCGGCGCTTCCTCCCTGGAATGCGTGCTTTCATCGACGGATCCCCGCCTTGAAATCTTTAACGATCACTCCGACTTCGGCGCCCTGGAGCCTGGTGGAACCGCAGGCAACGAAAACAATCCTTTCCTTTTCACGGTTCCCGGAGACTGGGAAGGCGTATCCGACGTGACACTCCTCCTCACCGTCGAAGCCGATCCCAACCTCCTCGACACCGACCTGGAGAGCGAGATCCGTGTGGGAGCCTCTTCAGTCCTGCTCGTCGCGGCGGATCCAGGGTTCGCTTACGAAGAATATTACACGGATGCTTTCGGTGCCCTGGGAATCGTTCCGAACATATTCGTCCCCGGCGAAGATGAACCCGTAGAATACAACAAGCTTCTGGCATTCGAGTTGGTCACCTGGTTCACCGGCGATGCCGACTCTGCAACCATTCCCGCCGTCGATCGCGCCGAAATCACCGAATTCCTCGACGGCGGGGGAAAGCTCTTCCTTACGGGTCAGGGGGTGGCGGATGATCCTGAGAATGTTTCTTTCCTGGGGGAACAGCTGGATGTCACCCTTCAAATTTCCGATACCGATGACTATATCCTGCTCGGAGAAGAAACCGGTGGCTGGGATGACGTGGAGCTCTGGATTATCGGCCAGGGCGGAGCCAACAACCAGTATTCCCCCGATGCCGTCGCCGGCGGGGCCCGGACTTCTCCGCTGCTGCGTTACAGCGGGGGAGCCGATCGGCGGGGCGCTTTCCTGGCTGTAGATGAATCGACAGGGGCTCGAACCGTCTTCTTCGGTTTCGGATTCGAAGGAGTCACCGGCACCGGTGGGTCCACCTCCCGGGATTCCCTGATGGTCCGGGTCCTCGAAATCCTCGAAATCTCTTCGGATGTTGACGGGGGGAGACAGGCACCCCGGGCTCCTGCAGGCGGAAGCATGGATGTGTATCCGAATCCGTGCAATCCGTCGGCGCTGATCCGTTACAGGATATCCGGAGAGAGCCGCCGTTCCGTACGGATTTCCATATATGATATTTCGGGTCGGCTGGTGCGACGCCTGCTGGACGATCAATCGGTCCTGCCGGGGCTTCGGACCATAACCTGGAATGGGAGGAATGAAACCGGGCACGCGGTAGGTTCAGGTGTTTACGCGGTTGTTCTGGAATCAGGGCCGGAAATCCTTGCACGGACCCGCCTGGTGGTATTGAAGTAGGCTGGATATGAACGATACTTTTTTCGATAATGTGCGCCATGTACTCGAAGACCGTCTTATCACCCATGAGGAGATTGAAGATCTCAGGGGTATCCCCAGCGCAGTGTTGATGCTTTTCCATCCCGGTCCGGACGGAAAAACAGAGCTGCTCTTCACCCTGAGAACCGGTGAAGTCGATACTCACAAGAACCAGGTTTCCTTTCCGGGAGGGGCCTGGGAGGAAGGGGACGAATTTCTTCTCGACACGGCGCTGAGAGAAACCGAGGAGGAAATAGGTCTTCCGAGACGCCACGTCACCTTTCTCGGAGGTCTGCCCAGGACCTACACCGTAACCGGCTTTACGGTTTTTCCTTTTATCGGCTCGATAGATTTCAACCCAAGGCTTTCACATTCCGAGGCGGAAATCGCCGAAGTTTTTTCGGTACCCTTCAGGATATTCGAAAGCGGAAATCCGTTCAGATTAACCCGGTTTTCTTACAAAGGGGCCGCTCATTCAAGTTTTTTCTTCCCTTACGAAGGCAAGGTAATCTGGGGCGCCACCGCCCGTATACTGGTTGATTTTCTGAATCGTCTCTATCCGGGCTACAGGGGTAAAATCCAGGAGATAAATCAGGATGAGCTGCAGGAAATGAACAGGTGGCTGCTTTACGGGGGATACAGGGTCGACAACGGTTGAAACTCGGAACCACCCGAGCAATTCCACCCGAAATAGAAACGGGCATCCTTTTCGGATGCCCGTATTCCGCCAGATGGATTTTATTAAGAATCGATCATCGAACCGACTATTGAAATCGGGTCGGTGATGGAATTGGTCTTGTTGAATTCTTCGACGCCCATGTCGGCTTTACCGCCTTCCATGTCCGGTCTCGGGTTGCCGTACATGTCTTCCAGAATTTCGCGGAGGTTTACCGCGCTGTCGATGCACGGTGAACCGGTCTGGAGATGAAGTTCTCCGGTGAAAAGCGGGTCGCAGCTGATATTCCCACGACCGAGCCAGCCGTTTTCTATGCAGCTGTAAATAACCTCGGCACTGCTAGAACTGGAATAAATCTGGTCCGAGGTGTCGACCCTTTTATTATTCCAGATGATGGTGTTGATGATTCTGGGGCTGCAATTCGTGTTTATCCTGATACCGCCGCCGAATCCGCCTTTTTCGCCTGCAAGGTTGCCGACGATGGTGCAGTGTGCGAGAATGGGGTTCGAATTCTCGCTTATCCTCAAGCCGCCCCCGTCTGTATCTGCGATATTCTCCGAGATGATGCTGTTTATTATTATCGGTGATGAGTTGCAGCTTACATCGATTCCGCCAGCGTTATAGGCTACATTTTCACGTATTACGCATTTCTTGATGAGAGGCGAGGAATTGAAGAGTGTAATACCTCCGCCGGTGTCCAGGCTCGGTACGTGACCGTTGCGGCTTGCCGTATTACGGTTGACCAAGCAGTTCTTGAGATAGAAGGAGCAATGCGCTGCAGTGATGCCGCCGCCGGTCCAGTGGGTTGCGCGGTTCATAGTGATGGTGGAATTCGTGATAACGGTAAGACCTTCACCATTCGAAAGGAGGAAGATTCCGCCGCCGCCGCCGTATCTTTTCACCCCGGCGATACCGACCGATTCATTCCCGGAAATTTCGCAGTTTTCTATGAAGGGTGAGGAATTGATGAACGCCATACCGCCGCCGCCCTGGTCGTCGTCACAGGCGTTCGATATATTGTTAGCGATTTTGCAATCGATGAATTGAGCTTCGGAATCTTTGCAATATACGCCTCCTCCGCTCTTTTCGGCAATATTGTTTTCGATGGTGCAGCGGACAAGACTCGGCGAAGAATCTTCGATATGAACCGCTCCGCCGTTTGCCTCGGTCAAGCCGTTTGCAATCGTAAATCCATCCAGGATCTGGGTTGCCGGTTTGCCTTGTTCGAAAATGAAACCTCTTCCTCTGGCTTCGCAATCGATGATGGTTGCTTCGGCGCCGCCGCTGGAGACTATAACCAGGTTCAAAGCACCGGATACTCTGATGTCCCGGTTGCCTTCGCCACGGTATTCACCGGGGGCTACTATAATGGAATCGCCTGAAACCGCTGAGTCCACCGCTTGCTGGATTGTGAGGAACTCACCAGGTACGCAAAGGTTTTCAGCCGCCAGTCTGCCGGTCGGAAGAACCAGCGCGAGACTGGTCAGCAACCCGCATGCTATTTTCAGGGTTTTCGTCGTTTTCATACTTGCATCACGCCCTTTAGGTCTGTCTGCTTTTGAAGTTTTTGTCAGCTTTTTCATAACGTTTTCGGTTTACTGCATATTGTATGCCGAAGCCGGAATGTGGGTGAAAAAAGCAGAAAAGTATTTCGTAATGCCTCTTAACAGATTGAATAACAACACGTTATGGGATCAACTAGAACAAGCACCATCAAACAAGATTTACTTTACAACAAGCAGTGATTAAAAGAAAGGGGTTTTTTTCGATGCTGCGTGCGAAAAAACACCCAATTCAAAATGAAGGGGGAAAAATCTTACCAGGATATCGGATGGTACTGAAAAATCGCTTACGAGCTGAGTTGAATATGCTTAACAGGCAACTCCTTAAAAGCAGAGACGGAGCGAATTTAATCCTCGAAAGGCCACGGGTCGATACGGCCGTATCCCGAAGTGAACTGGTTGCCGATATTGTCCGCATGCGCCTGGATATGAAGGCGCATTTGCAGATTAGACCAGGTCGGGACGTGGCTTTTATACATGGCGCCGACAGCGGCGGCATGGGGACAGGACATCGATGTGCCGTCCATGTTCGTATATGAATCACCTGGATAGCATGAGTAAATTCTGACCCCGGGAGCGCAAATTTCTACGTTGCCCTCCTTGGTATGATCACCGAAACCGCGGGAGCTGAAATAAACGACCCTGTCGCAGTTACCGCCGAATAATCCGCCGACGGCGCCGACCCCGATTACGGAAGTATATGATGCAGGATAGTTCTTGGTCCAGAACGGACCGCTGTTGCCGGCCGAAGCGAATACCAGGACGTCTGCATCGTATGCCGCCTGGCACGCCTGCTCCAGCACAGGGTCATGTCCCCCGCCGAGGCTCATGCTGATTACATCGGCGCCGTGGGTCCGGGCCCAGTCGATACCCGCGGCGACATCGTCCCACCAACCGTATCCGGCCTGGTCCAGCACCTTCACCGGCAGGATGGTGGTCTGGAACATCCCCGCGATTCCGATGCCGTTGTCGATAACGGCCGAAGAGATGCCGGCGCAATGGGTGCCGTGACCGTAGTCGTCCATGGCATCGTCATCTTCGTTCACGAAATCGTAATCGTTGGCGGTATCGACGTTCCCCTGAAGGTCGTCGTGGGTGTAATCGGTACCCGTGTCAATAATAGAAATGACTATCGATTTGTCACCCTTGACATAATCCCAGTATATCTCCGAGCTGAGGCAGGGCGGCCCCCACTGTTTGCCGTATTCGGGATCGTTAGGCGTGTAGCCGTTCGAACCGGAATCCACGATAGTGTCATCTTCGTAAGGATTCTCGCCCCCCGGCACGGAGCATCTGCCGACCGGCTGTACATATCGTGTCAGGCTTCTAAGTTTCTGATCCGAAAGCACCGCGCTCACGAGGCTGGGCGTTACCAGGAACGATTCCACCTCGAAATGAGGGAAAGATCGGTTAAGCTCGGCCGCATAATCTATCGTCATGATGTCGCGGGCCTGGTGCATTGCCGTCCGGGAAGAAGTACTGACCCAGATTCTGTCCCATTCAGCATGAGCATCCATAAAAAACCCGCATAGTATCACTGGAATCAAAAGAAACCCGAAAATCTTCATTGCCCTCACTCCTTGTTCGCTTTCTATCGCATGAACAGCGTCGAACTCGAAAAAACAAAGTATAATCCCTGTGCAGGGAAGGGTCAATTCCATTCTGACCGGACATCGCCGAACAGAGGGACCGCAGCCCGCGATTCCGGTCGCAAAGCAGGCGGGTCTCAAAGCGGCGGGGTTGACATGAGGTGATCCTTGATATACTTTTTAATTCCGCATCCGGAGTGTAGTCAATGTCAAATCCCGGGGGTGTCCTATGAAAACGATCCTGGTTGTCGATGACGAAAAGAATATCCGCGAACTATACAGGGTTGAGCTTGAGGATGACGGTCACAAGGTGATTCTGGCATCCGACGGCGACGAAGCGGTGGATATCATAAATTCGGGAGAATACAAGATCAATCTGGTTGTTCTGGATATCAAGATGGAAAGGAAAGACGGAATCGAAACTCTCAAGGAAATCATCCAGGAAAATCGTGAAATGAAGGTCATTCTCAACACGGCTTATTCCAGCTATAAACTCGATTTCACCTCCTGGCTGGCTGATGCGTACCTGATAAAGTCGTCGAATATTGATGAGCTCAAGGACAAGATAAAGGAACTGCTTCAGAGCGATGACGAGGTTGAAGGGTGATGACAGGTCAAATTCAGACAGAAATCAGAAAGATAGGCGACTATGTCGATCAATCGGTATCCCTGCGGGGATGGCTGTACAACATCCGATCGAGCGGCAAGATCAAGTTCCTGCAGATAAGGGACGGAACGGGCCTGATACAGGCTGTGGCCGCCCGAAAAGATATGGGCGAGGACGAGTTCGAAAAGCTGTCGGGTCTGACCAGGGAATCCTCTCTTGAGATTACGGGTACCGTCAGGAAAGACTCAAGGGCTCCCGGCGGCCATGAGCTCCTTGTTACCGCATGCAACATTTATCACGTGGCGGAGGAGTACCCGATTTCGCCGAAAGAGCATGGCGCCGACTTCCTGCTCGGCTATCGTCACCTGTGGCTCCGCGCTCCCAGGCAGCACGCGATCATGAAGGTCCGCAACGAGGTTATCCGCGCTACCCGCGATTTCTTCGACAGCCGCGGCTTCCTCAACATTGATGCGCCGATTTTCACTCCGAACCCATGTGAAGAGACGAGCACCCTGTTCGAGACCGATTATTTCGGTACGAAGGCCTTCCTTACGCAGAGCGGTCAGCTTTACATGGAAGCCGCAGCCCTGGCTTACGGTAAAGTCTATTGTTTCGGCCCGACATTCAGGGCTGAAAAATCGAAAACCAGGAGGCACCTCACCGAGTTCTGGATGATCGAACCCGAGGTCGCATACATAGATTTTGACGGCGTGATCGACCTGGCCGAGGAATATGTCGCATATCTGGTCGAGAGAACTCTCGAAAACTGTTCCGAAGCTCTCGACCGGCTGGAGCGGGATAAAACACCCCTGGAAGCCGTGACGCTTCCTTTCATCCGTAAGAGCTATACAGAAGTAGTGGAAGAGCTTCAAAGCGCCGGCTCCAAGATAGAATGGGGAAGCGATCTCGGTGCCGAGGATGAGACAATCATAACGCGCATGTATGACAAACCGCTCTCGGTGCACAGGTATCCTCGAGAGGTCAAGGCGTTCTATATGCAGCCCGACCCGGAGAATTCCACACTCGCTCTGGGCGTCGATATACTGGCCCCCGAGGGATACGGGGAAATTGTCGGCGGCGGACAGCGTATGGACGATTACGATACTCTCCACCAGGCTATCATCGAACAGGAACTGCCGCTGGAGGCGTTCGACTGGTATCTCGATCTCAGGAAATACGGCTCGGTTCCTCATGGCGGATTCGGGCTCGGGGTAGAGCGAACCGTAGGCTGGCTCTGCGGTATCCGCCATATCAGGGAAGCCATTCCCTTTCCTCGGACGATAACCAGGCTGAAGCCGTAACCGGCCGCGGAGTCGTTCGAAAATGAGCATCTACCGCGAGACAACCATAAGCTTCGGACCGTCGCCTGCCGGAATGGTCCGCCGTCTCCTGATTATCACTATCGGTATTTTCCTGTTCCAGACATTGCTGAGTTTCTCGGGCGGGGGGCGCAGTATCGATGTTATGTTCGGGCTGGTACCGGACCTGGCCCTGAAAAAATTCTTCGTCTGGCAGTATTTTACTTATCTTTTTCTCCATGGCGGGCTTTTTCACATCCTTTTCAACATGCTCTGCCTGTGGTGGTTCGGCAGCGCCGTCGAAGGCGCTTTGGGGAGCAGGAGATTCCTCTGGTTCTACCTGCTGTGCGGAGCGGGAGCGGGGCTTATCGTTTCGATCCTCTCCCTCTTTACAGTGTCCCACATCCCGA
Source organism: uncultured Gemmatimonadota bacterium (assembly GCA_964394085.1). GTDB lineage: Bacteria > CAYMWF01 > CAYMWF01 > CAYMWF01. The sequence goes on from CAYMWF010000001.1 coordinate 133,623, forward strand.
TCGTAGGTGCTTCCGGGGCGATCTTCGCTCTCCTCGCGGCGTACGGCACACTTTTTCCCAACAATACGATCCTCGTTTTTTTCCTGTTTCCGATGAAGGCCAGGTACGCGGTGCTGCTTTTCGGGTTTATCGAGCTGTACACCGTGGTAACGTCATACGGCTATCAGCTAGGCGCCCTGGCACATATATCTGGGATGGGCCTGGGATATCTGTATTGCCGGAGGGGTGTAGACCTCGAACGGATTTTCAGAAAGACTAAAGATGTTTCCAGGCGCAGAAAAGATGAGAAAAGACGCAAGCAGGTACAAAAGAAAGCGGCTTTCTACAAGGAGGAGATCGATCCGATCCTCGAAAAAATCTCATCCCAGGGCCTGGAAAGCCTTACACCGGAAGAGCGGAAGAAGCTGGAACAGGCAAGGCATTTCAAATCCCAGTGACCTGTCGTTACGGTATCGGGGAGCTTGATATATTCCGCACCACAGCGGATGAAGTGACAGAACCGGATGAATCTCTCGCAGATCCTCGAGTACCTGGACCGCGATCCGGGATTTAAAAGGAATGTAGCCGCCTGGCGTACCATTCCGTCGCGCGCGGCGAAAACATCGCCGATCCCCGCAGGAATACCGCCCCGGATCATCGAAGCCCTCCGGCGGATGGGCATCCGCGAACTCTACTGCCACCAGGCCGAAGCGGTATCCGCTTCCCTTTCCGGGCGGAACGTAGTGGTCGTGACCCCGACCGCATCGGGAAAAACCCTCTGCTACAACCTTCCGGTATTAACTACCATCCTCGAGAATCCGGAAGCCAGGGCTCTCTATCTTTTCCCGACGAAGGCCCTCGCCCGCGACCAGCTTGTTTCACTTCATGAACTCGTCAGGCTGCTCGATGTGCCGCTCAAGACTTTTACCTTCGACGGGGATACCCCCGGCAACATCCGGCGCACGATACGATCCTCCGGCCAGATTGTGGTGTCCAACCCGGATATGCTTCACACGGGTATCCTTCCGCACCATACCCACTGGATCAAACTGTTCGAAAACCTCAAGTATGTCGTAGTGGACGAGATGCACCACTACAGGGGCGTATTCGGCAGTCATATGGCGAATGTGATTCGACGGCTGAAGAGGATCTGCGATTTCTACGGATCATCGCCGCGCTTTTTCTTTTCGTCGGCAACCATAGCCAATCCGGAGGAGGTTGCGTCTATTCTTCTCGAAGAAGATACCGTCCTTGTCGATAAGAGCGGCGCCCCCGCCGGAGAGCGGCATTTCATCGTTTACAACCCTCCCGTGGTCAACGCCGAGCTGGGTCTCAGGAAATCGGTGGTGAAGGAGTCGGCCGCGGTGGCGGCCCGTTTCGTGGCCAACGGTATCCAGACGATAGTGTTCGCGCGAAGCAGGCTGAACACGGAGGTGATAGCGCGTTATCTTAAAGATACCATGGCGCGCTCGGGCAAGCCGTCGGCATGGGTGCGCGGATACCGCGGCGGGTATCTCCCCAGGGAGCGGCAGGCGATCGAGCGGGGGCTCAGGGAAGGTTCCGTCCGCGGAGTCGTGTCCACCAACGCCCTCGAGCTCGGCATCGATATAGGCGAGCTGGATGTATCCGTGCTGGCAGGATATCCGGGCACTGTGTCGAGCATGTGGCAGCAGGCCGGAAGAGCCGGCCGCAGACAGAGCGTCTCCGCTTCGATCATGGTCGCCTCCAGCTCTCCGCTCGACCAGTACCTGGCGGCCCACCCGGACTACCTGCTCGGACTCCCCCCCGAGCTCAGCGCCCTCGATCCCGATAATCTGGTCATACTCATGAGCCACATCAAGTGCAGTTCCTTCGAGATCCCTTTCGGCGAGGGAGAAGACCGCTTTCCGGACGGCACCGGAGAGTGCCTGGGTTATCTCGAGGAGCACGAAGTGCTGCACCGTACCGCAGGCAAGTGGTTCTGGAGCGCGGAGTCATATCCTGCCGGCGATATAAGCCTGCGGACGGCTTCCCCTGAGAATTTCGTGATAATAAACCGGGATGCGGATGACGCCGTGATAGGGGAAGTGGACTTTCCGAGCGCGCCCATGCTTCTCCACGAAGGCGCGGTTTACATGCACGAGGGAGGTACCTACCAGGTAGAACACCTCGACTGGGAAGGCCAGGTGGCCTATGTCCGGGAGGTTTCGGTGGATTACTATACGGATGCGAACGTGAAGACGGACATCCGCGTAATCGACGAGTTCAGGTCGGAACCCTTCGGGCGGGGGTGGCGCTCGGAGGGAGAAGTTTCCGTCACGTTGATCACCCCCATGTATAAAAAAATAAAATTCGATACCCGGGAGAACCTCGGAACCGGGCGGATCACGCTTCCTCCCCAGGAGATGCATACGACATCCTTCTGGTACAGTCTAGATCCGCCCGAAAACGCAGGAGATTTCTCCGATATCGGCGGGGGCCTCCGCGGAATCGCCGGGCTTTTTCAAAATCTCGCGCCGCTTCTGGTAATGTGCGATCCTCGTGATATCCGCGCCGTTTCAATGGTGCGTTCTCCCTTCAACGGTCTGCCGGTAGTCCACATTTACGATAACCATCCGGGCGGGGTCGGTTTCACCATGCGTCTTTACCGCCAGTTCCCATCCCTGGTGGAGAGAGCCCTGGAAAGGGTTACAGAGTGTGAATGCCCTTCCGGCTGTCCTTCCTGCGTCGGACCGGAGCTGATAGTGGGGGATAGGGGGAAGCGGACCGCCCGCGCCCTGCTCGAGTTTATCACCGGCGGCTCGAATGAATGACAAAAAACTGAGAGAACGTATTGAGCGCCTCGATCCCTTTCTCAAAGCGGACAAAAAGAAGAGGTTGCGCAAAGTGCGTCCCGCTCCCCGGTTACCGCTTGCCCTGCCGGGGGTGGAAGGCGAGTTGGTTTCTTCGTCGGAGGGCGCTTGTTTTCACGCCCGCGCCCTGATCGATCCGAAGAATGCCCACGGCAGGCTGCCGCTTTCAGACAGCTCGGTTTCGCAGCCGAAGGAAGAGCCCGGGAGCGCTTCGGCTGGATTCAGCGGTGCAAAACCTTCGAGCTCCCTCTCTTTGCTTTTTGACTACACCCCGGAAAGGGTTATTTTTTTCGACACGGAAACCACGGGGCTCTCCCTGGGGGCGGGAACCGTACCTTTTCTGATCGGAATCGCCTATTTCACATCCGCGGGACTCGAAGTGCACCAGGTTTTCATGCGCGATTACGATGAAGAACGCGCAGCGCTCAGGCTGTTCAGCAACCTGCTGGATGAAGCGGGAACCGACAGGGATATGCTCGTTTCATTCAACGGGCGGGGATTCGATGCGCATCTTGTGGCGTCCCGGTTCAGGCTATATAAGATGAAGGATCCGCTTCCTTCATTCGCCCATCTCGATCTGCTCCATCCATCGCGAAGAATATGGCGTCGCTCCCTCGAGTCGTGCTCTCTTCAGACGATAGAGCGATCCGTGCTCGATTATTCCAGGACGGACGACATAGACGGAGCGCTCATACCATCCGCTTACCATCGTTACCTGCGAACAGGCGTAGTGGCTGATATAGTGCGGGTGATTACGCATAACAGAATCGATATGGCCAGCCTCGCGGTTCTCGCCCTGTTCCTCAACGGCCTGTTGACTGAAAGACGCGACTGGACCGCGAATCTGCGCCCTGTCGAGCTCTTCGGACTGGCGGGGGCCCTGTATTCCCTGGGCCGGTTTCATGGAGTAGAGAGGCTCCTGTCGGGTCTCCCCCCTGTGGAAAACACCGCTTTGAGATGGGATATTCACAAACTGAGGAGCATGTCTCTCAAGAAACTGGAGCGGCTGGACGAGGCGATGATTTTATGGAAGGAAATGGCGGCTTTCACTACCGGATTCGACCCGTTTCCTTACGAGGAACTCGCCAAGGCGGAAGAGCACCGGAAGGGAAGGCCGGACAAGGCGCTCGAGGTTGTCGACGGCGCATTCCGCAGAATCGCGCGAGTTGAACTTCTTGGATACAGGACTTCTTCCGGAACCGTGGAGCGCCTGCGCCACAGGCTCAACCGGTTGAAGAGGAAATGCGAAAGCTGACCCGATAACCGGAACCTTCAGGAGCTTGAACCTTTCCTCGTTTGCCGAAGATTCAGATATCGAACACATTACCGAAGAGAGAAATCAACTCCTCGGATGTAAACGGCTTCGGCAGGGACGCATCGAAACCGTTGTTTTCCGGGTCGGTCATCGCTGGATGACGCACATCACCGCTCATGGCTATCAGCTTGACACCAGGGAAATAGCTTCGGAGAATCTCTCTGGTTCTGACCATTCCGTACTCGCTCAGCATGCCCAGGTCAAAGAGAATACCTTTTAAATCGGCATTGCCCGAGCTGATGATCTTAGCTTCAAGAACGGCTTGTTCGCCAGTTGTACAGGTAACGGTTTCCCACCCATTCTTCGACAGCACGCACTCAAGCAGACGGACCAGGAGCGGTTCGTCATCAGCAATGATAACCTTTCCGTAACCCATAATTTTCACCTCCACTTTATAAAGAGGGCAGAAATGGGTCGTTTCTCCGAAAAAAGCGATAAAAAATTCAATTTTGATTATTATTTTTTGGATGAGCAAAAACAAACCGAAACCGGGACAACAAACGGGCGAATATTCCGCGAGTGCATGTTGTTGCCATTTAAGCCGGTTGTATGTATATTTTCGGCCGGGTGAAATGGTGTGTATCTCATCTGTCCACCCTGGATGATTCCGACCGGAGGAGATTACGGATGCCCATCGGCTCGAAAATAAAAAAAAGTTCCCTGGCGGTGAGAGTTCTGCTGTGGATTGTCGCGATCGCGATTACTGTTTTCGCGGCCGGATATCAGGAAAGCTCGGGCCCTTCATATCCCGTGGAAGGGCTCCAGAAAGTCGCCGGCGAATCGTTGGAATACTCGTTTCCGGCCAGCCATGGGGGACCGGGAGGCCAGATCGTCGAGATACCGGTCGTTCCCGGGATAGAAGGGAAGCTCCAATATAAGCGGCACAAAATGGATGAATCCTGGATTACTCTTCCCATGGAACAGCGGGATGGCAGGTTGTTCGCCGAGCTGCCCCACCAGCCGCCCGCCGGTAAATTGGATTACAGGGTAAAAATTGCTACCGATGAAGGAGAGGTGACATTACCGCCGGACAGGAACGTCGTGATCCGTTTCAGGGGAGATGTGCCCGGCTGGATTCTGGTGCTTCATATCTTTTTTATGTTCTTCTCTCTTCTTTTCGGAACCCGCGCCGGATTGGAGGCGCTGCAGAACAGGGGCAATCCCATCAGATATGCCGTACCCGCGGCGTTCTCCATGTTGCTGGGAGGAATGATACTGGGTCCGATCGTCCAGAAGTACGCTTTCGGAGCTTTCTGGACCGGGTTCCCTTTCGGTCACGATCTAACCGACAATAAAACGCTGATTTCGATGCTCGGCTGGACCGCTGCGCTTCTTATCGCGCGCCGCGGGAAATTCGTACGTTCGTCCGTGCTGGCGGCGGTAATCCTTACTTGGGTGATATTTCTTATTCCTCATTCGATGATGGGGTCTGAGCTCGATTATTCGACCCTCGACGAAAACCCGCCCGTTGAAGCCGCTGGGGCAATCGAGCACGGCTCCCCCTCACAAAAAGAAAACGGCCCGAAAGAAAATCCTCCGGGCCGTTAGTTATTTTATCCGCAGCAGGACTTACAGATTCAGATGCTGTAATCCATGGCGGCCAGGTGCTCGTAGTATCTCCACCTGACCGCGACTTCACGTTTCGCCCTTTCGAGCATCTCTTTCGCCTTATCCGGGTCGTTCCTGCGAAGAATTTTGAACCGGTTCTCAGCATAGATATACTCTTCCAGTTCCCGCGAGGGAGCTTTCGAATCGAGGGTGAGCGGATTTTTACCTTGGGCTGTCATTGAAGGATTGAACCTGTAGAGAGGCCACATCCCCGATTCGACCGCCAGTTTGCCGTGATCGAACCCCTTCGTCATATCTATTCCGTGGGCGATACAGTGTGAATACGCGATTATGATGGAGGGCCCGTCATACGCTTCAGCTTCCCAGATCGCCTTGACGGTCTGGTTCCTGTCGGCGCCCATGGAGATGCGCGCAACGTAAACATGACCATAGCTCATGGCGATAAGTCCGAGGTCCTTTTTAAATATCGGTTTGCCACCCGCGGCGAACTTGGCGACCGCTCCGAGCGGCGTCGCTTTCGAAGCCTGACCTCCGGTGTTCGAGTAGACTTCCGTATCCAGCACCAGCAGGTTTACGTTTTTATCCTGGGCGATAACGTGATCGAGACCTCCGTATCCGATGTCATACGCCCAGCCGTCACCCCCGAAACCCCACACGGAACGGTTGACAAGGGCATCCGCCACTTCGAGGAGCTTGCGACATGCGGGTTCGCTGCTCCCACTCAGGATTTCCTTCAGTTCGGTTACGCGATTTCGTTGAGCTTCGATACCCTCAAGCGTGGACTGATCAGCGGCGGCCAGGCTATCAAACAGTTCTCCACGACCGCTTATGCCGATTTCGTTCATTTCTCTGACACGGGTCAGGAGCTCTTTCGCGAATACCTGCTGCTTGTCGAGGGAGAGCCTCATGCCGAAAGCGAATTCAGCGGTATCTTCGAACAGGGAGTTGTTCCACGTCGGCCCCCGGCCGTCATCCCGCGTGCAGTACGGCGTGGTGGGCAGGTTGCCTCCGTAGATCGAGGAGCATCCGGTCGCATTTCCTATGATCGCCCTGTCGCCGAAAAGCTGGGTGACCAGTTTGACATAAGGCGTTTCACCGCATCCGGCGCAGGCTCCCGAATACTCGAACAGCGGCCTGAGCAGCTGGCTGCCCCTGATCGTATTCGGCTTGATCAGCTTTCGATCGATCTCGGGAAGCCCGAGGAAGAAGCCGTAATTCACGCTCTCCTGTTCCCTCAGTGGGCTCTGGAGGGTCATATTGATAGCCCTGATATCTGTTTTTGCTCCAGATTCATCTTTCTTGCGGGCGGGACAGACTTCGACGCAAACACCGCATCCGGTACAATCCTCGGGGGCTACCTGGACGGTCCAGTTCATACCTGCGAAATTCTTCGGTTTGGCGCTTGCGGTTTTGAATGCCGCAGGGGCGTCGGCGAGGAGCGAAGGATCATAGTATTTCACGCGGATCGTTGCATGAGGACAGACGAATGAACAGGCCGCACACTGGATACAGATATCCGGATCCCAGACCGGAATATCGATTGCGATGTTCCTCTTTTCGTACTGAGTCGTCGAAAGCGGGAAAGAGCCGTCAACCGGCATTGCGGAAACAGGCACTTCATCGCCGCGTCCAGCTATAATCTCCGCCGTTACTTCCTTTACGAATTCCGGAGCGCTTTCCGGTACCGGCGGTGTCATCCGGTACTGACTTGTCGCTTCTCCGGGGTAATCTATCTGCTGGATGCTCTCGAGAGCGGTATTGACGGCGTCGATGTTCATTTGAACTACTTTTTCACCTTTCGAGCCGTATGTCTCAATCACCGCATTTTTTATGAGCTCGATAGCTTCGGTCTCCGGCAGTATCCCTGAAATTTTGAAATATGCCGTCTGCATGATCACATTTATGCGGGATCCCAGGTTCAGATTTTTCGCGATCTTGATAGCGTCTATTACATATACGCGGATTTCTTTTTCGATGACCTGCTGCTGCACTTCATTCGGGAAGCGGCTCCATGTTTCTTCCGGCCCGTAAGGGCTTGCCGTAAGGAAGGTGGCCCCTCGCCTCGCTTTCTGAAGCATGCCGTATTTCTCGATGAAGGAGTAATTGTGACAGGCGATGAAATCGGCCGAGCTTACCAGATACGTACTCCTGATCGGGTCGGGACCGAACCGCAGATGCGAAACCGTTACCGCTCCGGCTTTCTTCGAGTCGTAAACGAAATAGCCCTGGGCATGGTTGTCCGTGGCCTTTCCGATTATCTTTATCGAGTTTTTGTTCGCCCCAACAGTACCGTCGGCCCCCAGTCCGAAGAACAGCGCCTTGTGGCCGCCGGCATTTTCACTTTCGAATGAAGGGTCGTAGTCGAGACTCGACCCGGTCACATCGTCCACTATGCCGACGGTGAAGTGATTCTTCGGCTGGTCGAGACGGATATTGTCGAGAACGGCTTTCGCCATGGCGCCGGTGAATTCTTTCGAGCTGAGACCGTATCTGCCGCCTGCGATGGTCGGATAACCTCCGGTCGGTTTGAACAGGCCGCGCTCCATAGCTTCGCCTACAGCGGTTCTTACATCCCCGTAAAGCGGTTCGCCGACCGCCCCCGGTTCCTTCGTTCGATCCAGAACCGCAATCGATTTGACCGTAGAGGGAAGAACGGAAGCAAAATGTTCTACGCTGAAGGGCCGATACAGCCGCACCTTCACCAGTCCGACCTTTTCACCCGAGGCCGACAGCGTATTCACCACTTCATGCATCGTCTCGGCTCCGGAACCCATCATAATCACTACCCGCTCCGCATCCGGGGCGCCCACGTAATCGAACAGGTTGTATCTGCGGCCGGTGATTCCGGCAAATCTGTCCATCGTCTTCTGCACCATACCGGGCGCGGCCATATAAAACGGATTAACGGTTTCGCGGCCCTGGAAATAAACATCGGGATTCTGCGATGAACCCATGATTTTGGGATGATCGGGGGACATTGCGCGGTTCCGGACAGCTTCGATCTGTTCATTGCTTATCATCTCGCGCATAATATCCTGGGTGACCTCTTCCACCTTCTGTATTTCGGAGGAAGTCCGGAACCCGTCGAAGAAGTGAACGAACGGCACCCGGGTTTCGAGGGTCGCGCTATGGGCGATCAGGGCCAGGTCCATCACCTCCTGAACGCTGTTCGAACACAACAGGGCGAACCCGGTCGAACGGGTCGCCATCACGTCCGAGTGATCGCCGAAAATCGAGAGGGCCTGACAGGCGACTGAGCGGGCGGAGACATGGAAAACCACCGGCAGAAGCTCGCCTGCAATTTTGAACATGCTCGGAATCATGAGGAGAAGCCCCTGGGACGCGGTGAAGGTCGAGCAGAGCGCTCCGGAAACAAGGGCTCCATGGACCGCGGCCACCGCACCGGCTTCAGACTGCATTTCAGTCACCGACGGGATTGTGCCCCAGATATTCGTCTGCCCGTCCGCCGAGAACTCGTCAGCGATTTCACCCATCTGGGATGAGGGCGTTATCGGGTAGATCGCGATAACTTCACTCACGCCGTGGGCGACCGTGGATGCGGCGGTATTACCCTCTATTGTTACCATCTTTCCATTCATTTCAGTTCCTTTCAAAGCTGGCATCAGAATTGAACCCCCGGCTGTCGTTACAGATTATATAGTTTCGTTCAAAGCCTGTCGGACTGCCGTGATTCTTCAGAAAACAAACATTGTAATTTACCAGTAAACGATGCTTAGCGCAACCGAATAAATCCGAAAATTCGTTCGACAGGCGGTTGACGGCGCATATTGCATATTTAATAATCGTGGCATGAGCGGAGTAACCGCAATATACTCGAGATTCACCCGGCTGGAGGTCTGTTCGTGAATCAGATTGAATACCATGCGCGGAGAAGGCGATTCGTATCATCCGGAGTTGCAGGAGGGTGGCGGCTACTCGGGATGCTGCTTGCAGCGACGCTGCTCGGGTGCTGCGGAGGCGGGATACCCGCACCGGGAGAAACTGCGCCTGATCCTCCGGAAGGTATGATTTATATTCCGGGCGGAGAGCTCTGGTTCGGATCCACCGAGAAGGAGATCGATCTCGCCCGCCGGATGTCTGAGAATTATATCGGGAGGATTACCGAATCGAAGCGCGTGTGGTTCGAAGACGAAGTGTACCGGCTTGTCAGGATCAGACCGTTTTTCATTGATCGTTACGAAGTGACGAACGAAGAGTATGAACGATATCTGACGGAAACGGGTCGGGATGAAGAGCCGCCCGCGGGGCGTGGTAACGTTTCAGGTAAGAACTTTCCGGTGACCGGTGTGAACTGGCATGAGGCGAATGCTTACGCGACCTGGGCCGGTAAACGGCTTCCGACCGCCGAAGAATGGGAATGGGCCGCTCGCGGTGCGGAAAGAAGAATCTTCCCCTGGGGAAACGGAATGCCGGACGGAACCAGGGCCAATTATGCGGATCTCCGGACTTCTTTTCAGTGGCGGGATCTGGACCATGACGATGGAAATTCCGGCCCTGCGCCCGTTGGCAGCTACCCGGAGGGAGCGACTCCGGAAGGAGTTTTCGATATGGGGGGGAACGCGAGGGAATGGACCGCTTCAGCCGGAACGGGTGTAATCGATCCCCGGGACGGGAGGATTTACGCCTGGAACTCCCGGCATGCAGTACCGGGCGGAAACAGAATGCAGCCAATTAAAATGTATTACGTCCGCGGCGGTTCCTGGGAAAGCGCCGCCGACGACCTCCGCTGCTCCGACGTGCGTATGCTTCCCCCGAGCCGGAAGGTGGAGAGTATGGGGTTCAGATGCGTTCAGGATGCGGAACCGGCTTTTGTGAAACGATGGGAAAGGACTGGTGATGAACGATAAAAACATTCTGCGGTTTCTGATTGGTCTTTTCGGCGCTTTGAATCTTATGCTTCTCGTTCTCAACGTGATTCTGATTTCCGAATTGATAAGCTGAGCGGCCGGCGCCACGAGTTGCGCCGGCCGCCCGTCGCACTTGCCGGTTGAGGAAATAAACATTAAGTGCTAGAATTCTTCTGCACGGCCTGCTGACCGGTTGCCCTGCAAAAAAAAGCATTGGAACCGGCCGTTCCCGGGGTAGAAACACCGCCGGGGCATTCGACATGTAAGAATGGAGGTATCTCGATGAAGAGGTTTTTCGCGCTGACCACGTTACTTCTGGTTATCTCGCTGCCCGCCCTCGGCGCTCCGGATATCGGGGATGATGCCATCGATTTCACCGTTGAAGAGGCGGATCTGGGGATGATAACGCTCAGCGACTCCTTCGGGAAAGTGATTATTCTGAATTTCTGGTCCTCGACGTGAATAAGCTGCGCAGAGGAACTGGAAGTTCTTCAGAATACATTTTTCGACGTTTTACATCCCACCGGCCTCGAAATTTTCGCCCTGAGTTTCTCGGATGATATTGAAACGATCCGCGAGTGGAAGCATGACCATTTCCCCGAGGATCTCGAATATTTCATGTGTCTGGATGACAACGCCCTTGTTTTCACACAGTATATGTTCGGGTCCATGTCTCTTCCGACCAACTACATTATTGATCGAGAGGGTAAGGTCGCTTACAGGAAATCGGGATTCTTCGAGGAAGAAGAGATGTACGCGATCTGCGATTCTCTCTGCTCTGACATGAACTCGATGAGCTGGGGTGAAATAAAGTCCGACTACCATAGATAATCCGAATTAATCAGCCGAAAGCCGAACAGGCCTCGAGCCAGCCACGGATGTCCGATGCCGTTATACGAATACAGATGTAAAAGGTGCGGGCGGGTAAGCTCCTTTCTCGAACGCTCCGGGGAATGGCGCTTCTGGCGTCGAAGATGCGAAAACTGCGGTTCTTTCCGGCTGTCGCGGCTGCTGTCGAATTTCACAACGGCAAAGAAATCTTCTACCACCGATTTGATGAATGAACTGAGCGGGAAGGGAAACGTCCGGTTCGTTCCGGGCGGTCCCGCGCCTGAACAGGGACCGCCGCCGGGGGGGTGCCCTTACGCCCAGGAGCCCCCATCCTCAAAGACCGGGGCGCCCCGCGACGGCGGCGCTCTCTGAATGGAGAACCAAGATGAAAGACAGGATCCGTAATTACTTCAAGAAACACCACGATGAAATCACCTCCAGGACGGTGGAGATTCTTTCCGACATGGTCAAACAGAAAACAGTCAACGTAATACCCGAGAAATTGTCGGAGCATCCATACCTGGAAGTACGTGGCGAGGAATGGCGGGTCGCCGACATCGTCGAGAGGTGGTTCAAGGAATGGGGTATACGATTCGACCGGTTCGAACGGGAAAAAGGCCGGACCAATATCATCGGAAAGCTGGGGAACGGCGATACCGGTTTCCGAAAACTCTTCATGGCGGCGCACCTCGATGTCGTGCCGGCGGGGGACGGCTGGTCGACAGATCCTTATGAACCGACGGTCAGGGACGGCAGAATAATCGGCCGCGGCGTGCTCGACAACAAGGGGCCCATGGTCAGCGCCATGATGGCCGCGAAAGCCCTGGTCGATCTCGGAATCGCAGCCGAGCTGCCCGGCGAGCTTCTGGTGGCCGGCCTGGCCGATGAGGAAGCGAGCGGCGATTTCGATTGCGGCATCGAATACCTTCTCGAGGAGAAACTGATCTCTCCAACTGATGCGATAATTCCCGATATCGGCGAGAACATGCGGTCTATCGACGTGGCTGAAAAAGGTCGCGCCGTGATCCAGGTTACTTCCAAAGGGACGCAGGCTCACGGTTCCACCCCCGAACGGGGGGTGAACGCCATATTTCCGATGGCGAGGTTCCTTGCCCTGGTCGAGAAACTGGATCTCGAATACACAGAGCATCCTTATCTCGGCGGATGGACCATGAATCTCGGTGAGATCCGCGGCGGCGTCGCTGCCAACATCGTACCCGCGGAATGCGTCGCCTTTTTCGATTTCAGGCTGGTTCCCGGTCAGCACGTCGGGCAGATTATCGAGAAGTTCCAGGATTTCGCCGCCGAGGCGGGGGGTGAATTCGAATTCTCCATCCAGTCGGAGACCGAACCGCACGAGATAAGCCCCGATAACGATCTGGTCAGGGCGATAAAGTCCAATTCGTCGGTTGTGCTGGGGTTCGAACCCGAGCCTTTCGGTCTCGGGGGCGGCACCTTCGCCAAGACGCTGAACATGCACGGCATTACGGCGGTAGGGTTCGGCCCCGGTGATGATACCGCCTTCCATGTGGCGGACGAGTTCGTGGAGATCGAGCAGCTCGTGCAGTTCGCCGAGCTGATCAGCCTGGTGGCCGTGGATTTACTTACCACAAAGTAATAATACTGAAATAAAAAAAGCCTTCCGAAAGGAAGGTTTTTTGGTCGCGGGGGACGGATTTGAACCGTCGACCTTTGGGTTATGAGCCCAACGAGCTACCAGACTGCTCCACCCCGCTCCTTTTCAACAAGGGCGCAACATAGCACCGGGCCCGGATTCGTGTCAAGCCGTTTTTTATTTTAGCATCTTCGTCCGTTTTATTGCAGAGCCTCTACCAGGCATCCCGGGTTTCGTCGATACTGATGCCGTTCGATTCACCGGGAGTGGGAACGGTGAATTCGGCCCACTGCTCGGCGCCGTCCAGGAAACGGCCGCAGGATACATCTGTTTCGCCCGGTCCGAACTTTATATGGTCGTATTTCCGGAACCGTCCGTTGCTCCAGCCGAACAGGGCTATTTCTTCACCGTTCATATCAAGCTTGAAAGGGCAGTGGAGGGAACCCTGGCTCGTATCGTCGTCGGCCCAGACGATGACGAATCCGCCGGGTGGCACGGGAATATCGGGAAGCTTGAACTTGTCCGGCCTGTTTATATCATCGGTAATGTACAATCCACCGATGGAAACAGTCTGCTTTTCCCCATTGTAAAGCTCAATCCAGTCGTCGTATTCACCCTCTTCATCACAGAAACATCCGCTGTTGCCCGCGAGGAACTCATTGATGCAGAAGCCGGTGGGACGCCTGAACATCAGTTCGAAAAAGGATTCGTTTTCGCAATAGATTCCACCGCCCGTATCCCTGATTTTCACCTCGAACGCGTAATCGCCGTCCGGAGCAAGCTGGCTGACCTTGAATTGCTGAGAAAAAGAAGTGAAACCACCGGGCTCAACGGTAAACGGTGTCGAACACCACTGGTTGTCGAACGGCCACCTGATTCCATCCGGAAACCGCAGGTTATAACTGAGAATACCCGATTGGCTCCGCGTGGAGGTGTTCGTGACGGTAATCGTTGCTTCGAGCGGCTCTTTCGGATACACGGAATCCGGTTCGATCTCCAGGGATACCCGGACGGGGGCCGTCCATTCGTTTTCTGCACGGGGGGTCGGATTCTCCATCAATGCGGAGAAGTATCCGGCGTCCCTGTACCGTCCATAAGCTAAATCCGCCTCTGCCGGTCCGAACCAGAGACTGTCGGAAGGATTTTCGAAAGGGTTTCCGGGATGCCTGAGAATAAAACTGCCCTGCTCCGAATCCGGCGTTAAAACTGCATGAAGATCCCCCTCCCAGGTTTCGCCGTCCAGCCAGATCAGCCGGTATCCGCCGGGAGCGATGTAAGACCCATCCGGGAATGACCAGCTTTCCCCGCCGGTTTCAAGTACCAGGCCGTTCAGCGGAACAGTCTCATCGGAGCAGTTGAACAGTTCGAGCCACGGATCGTAATCACCGGCCTCGTCGGTTATCGTTGTCTGGTTGTTTCCCATGAACTCGTTCAGATACAGGTTCACCGACGGGGGAGGCACAAGACCTTCGAACGCACCGGATACGAATGCGATCCGTTCATCCACGAAATCCAGGATCGTTTCGGGAGATTCTTCGAAATAGCGGTTTTCTTCGAAATAGTGTTTGAAATAATCCCTGCGGCCGTCCTCCAGCACGAGGTCGTGAGCCTCATAAACGTTAAAGGCCAGAGAGCTCCGGTTATAGACGGTTTGTATGAGGTTCCGGAGGATACCACCGTAGAGCCGCCTGTACCTGGGACAGCCGAGGAGCCGTTCCCAGAGCATGTTGTACCTGCCGCTCTGAGGCGATTCGCTGGTTCCGAATGTGACGGGCAGGACGGTCGTATCCTTCGGCCTTCCGAAGGTCATGTCGAGGTCCCATGGGATGAAGCGCCAGAAAGAACCGTCTCTGAAATAGAGGTAGTAGTTGTGCCCGATAAAATCCGAGTTGCCCAGCATGATCTGGGTTGCATACCAGGTCAGGGTTTCTTCTACATCGAATTTGTCCCGCACCAGATCTGCGAAAACATGATCCGGGTTCGAGGTCCCGAGGAATTCCGTGAGCTTGATGATTTCATGCACCGCCCCTGTATGGCCCGTTTCATTTTCGTACCGGCGAATGTACTCATATCCCGATTGAAGACGTGTCAGCAGGCCGGAGCACTTGAACAGGTGGTCTCCGGGTGATAACCCGTGGTTTTCGAGGAAATACGGGCCGAGCTGCTCGACCTCGGTAAAAACGCCGCGGAATTCATCATTCCGCCAGAGTGCGCGGAACCCGGTCCGCGGCGCGAGGATTCCCGATTCCTCGAACAGATCGAACGCCAGGCGTTCCCTTATGAGAGATACATCCCCCCGTTCGGAGTTGAAATTGAGCCTGTCGCCGCCGTAAGCGGGGATATATGTCTCGAACCTGATCTTTATGGACTTTTTCGGGCAGAATTTACTGGTATATCCCCTGTATCTTATCCCGGCATCCAGCTCGCTGCAATCCTCGGAGTCGAAAGTGATATCGGCGTATTCATCGGAAAAAATGTTTTTATTCAACCGGGCCAGCTGTTCTTCGTCTATCCGGTAACGGCACCAGGGAAGCAGCGATGAGCCGAATTCGACAGGTATGCCTTCCGCTGCGGGCGACGGTTCGCCTTCGTTGCCGAAAAGATCCACCGCGGAGACCCTGTACCGGTAAACGTTTCCGGCTTTCACATTCCGGTCGAGGTAGCGCCGGAAAGGAGTAGGTTCCGCCGTGACGGGATAGAAAGGCATATCCATCTCATCTTTCCGGTAAACGATGTAGCCTGCGATGTCGGGTGTGAACTGCTCATCCCAGCGGAGTATATTGAGACCGTAGCTCCCCACCGTGGCGAAACCGCTCACCCGGGGGGGAGGTTCGGAATCGATGCTCCATTGGTAAACGGCCAGGTTGGCGATCATGGTTTCACCCTTCACGGGGACGAAGACCACGTTTAATTGACCGTCGGTAACGGTCGCGAAAAGGCTTATCTCAATTCCGTAATTCCTTTCCGCGAGCTCCCAGATATCAAGATTGTCGAGCATTTTCACGCCTTCGACGTAGATATCCTGAACACGCTGGCCCCTCCAGTCGTATTCCGTCTCGACGAACCCGAGTTTTATAATATACGTCCCGTCGGGAACATCGAACCTGTATTCCTCGACTCCTTTCCTCGTCGATTTGAAAAGTTTGAAATCCATGTCTCCGCCGACATACGAGAGGCGGTTCCAGAGGAATTCATATCCTCCGATGTAGCCGGCACCGAGTTCGGGGCTGTATTCCCGGTCGGTATAATAGTTGATTCCATCCGCGCCGGTGTAGAAGGAGTCGGCGCAGTTGAATCCGACGACTTCCGTGGGCGGGTCGTTTGAGTCGGCGGAGAAGGAATCCGGGACGATAAAGGCGGGGAGCAGAGGCAACGCGAGAAAAATGAGCCCGCGCAATTTGAGAATCAACGTCTCGAAGTTGATCATCGGTGTGCTCCCATACGCTTTTTAAAGGTCAGGCCCCTTAAAATGAACGGATGGGAATCACACCGTCTTTAGAGAATTGTATTCAGCAGCGTTTCGCGTTCCGTGTGATCACTTCACTGGACTTCGAATGAGAACGAGTCCCGGCAGAGCCAGCCGCCGTCGAGTCGCAGCACGGGCTCTCCCTCATATTCACCCGGGGGCGTCGCACCGGGCACGAAAATTTCGAAACTCTTTTCGATGGTCGCCCCGGGGGGAATCGACCGGTGCGAACCGGCATACAGATCCAGCTCGCTCGATACCGGGCCGGATACGAGAAGCTCCAGCTCGTTGAATCTCTGAGCCGCGGATCCCGTGTTTTCGAGCTTGAGGCCGATAGTGAAACTTTCACCTGCGAGAACAGGCTCCGCCGGAGATTCGGTTACGGTGAGGAGGGCGCCGGTTGTGAGATCGATGCTGTATACAGTGCCACCGTAGCCGGACTGGCTCGCATGGATCCTTTTGCAGGCGACCGCCGCCTGGGTGCCGTCCGCCGTCAGGTCGCATCCGAAAATGGAGCCGGGAGTGTCGATCACGAAGATCGGGTCGGGATTTTCCCGCTCGAAAATGAACAGTTCCTCGTGAGGATACTCGGGATCACCCCAGTAGCCGGCTATGGCGCGCGAACCGTCCGCGCTCAGGTCGCAATGGGCTATCACGTCATAGATGAAGAATCCGCCGCCCGGACCGCCGGCGATTTCGCGGCTCCAGAGAGGTTCGGGGCTCGAAATGTCGAAAATGCCGAGCCAGTTGTGACCCCTCCGGCTCCAATCCGTGAGGCCCAGCAGAACGGTGCTCCCGTCATCCGAAATCGCCGCCGCGTCTGAGAAGGCGTCCGGAGCCCCCGGCATCGTGAAATCCCAGAGAAGCTCGTATTCTGCCCCGTTCCAGTGGCGGACTTCCACCGAACCGGGCATATCCCCGATTGTCGCGACCATGTAAGAACCGTCCCAGGAGAGATCATAACCCCTGGCCACGGCTCCGTAACCCTCCCAGAGTGTGAAGCCTGCGCCGGTTTCGAATACCCAGGCTCGACCCATGTCGTTGGCGAGCGCCACGTTTCCGTCACCGCTCACGGCGACGGCTTCCACCGTCCCGATCCCGACGAATTCATCCTTGGTCCAGGTGGGGACTCCGGATGCGGGATCGAATACCGCCGTATGAAGTTTGAGGATGGATGATGAGATGACGACGATTTTCGAGCCGTCCGCCGATACGCCGCCGTAGGCGAAATACTGCCTGCCCGTGAACTCGTAGTGCCAGTCAGGCTCCGGATTGTCGCCGGACCATTTGTATATACCGGTGCATTCTTCGGTCAGATCCGCGTAGACGAGAACCTTGATCGACCCGTCTTCAGACATGGAGAAGTCGCCTTCTATGACATAAGGCTGAATCCCGTAGAACCAGAGCGGGCTGCCGGCTCCCCAGGCGTCGAACAGGCCTGCCGTGGCGGGTTGATACCCGACAGCGGTGAGTATACGGTCGCCCTGGTCGCTTATCGCCGCACCGAGCGGCGTCTGCCGATTGATGGATGCATCCCAGATGATGTCCGTGGACCGCTGAGCCGCCGCGGACGGTGGAAGCAGAAACACCACTATCGAGACAATCACGAAAAACAGCATATTACGCATCGATATACCTCCGTTTGGGAGCACCCCGGATCGTTGCCGCGCCGGTCGTGCTTTCTTATTCACCACGTCGGCAACGGCTGTTCTTGTCGGAAAAGAAAGACATAATTCAGTATAGTATAGAATCATGTATTCCATCAACTTTCTTTTACATGCTTCCGTGGATTGCGGTTCATTCAGGAATAACATTGCGCGGAGGGGCATGTGTTGATATTCATGTTTTCACCCGTCGTGCTTCGGAATGTTCCGGTGCCGGCACGCCGGCAGGATTGACGGAGCGGTTTCACCGGTCGGCATCGTTCATCTCAATAAGGATCAGGATATGAACCAGTCAGCGATGAAAAAATTCTACAAGGGGATGAATGTCGTTATCACGGGAGCTTCTTCCGGCATCGGGAGAGACCTTGCGCTTCTTTTCGCGGAGTACGGCGCTTCTCTCGCCCTGTCGGCTCGGCGCACGGAGCTTCTGGAAGCGGTGCGGGACGAATGCAGCTCTTTCGGTGCTGAAACTTATATTTTCCCGGCGGATGTCACATCCCGCGAAGAAATGGAAGCGATGCGGGACGAGTTGGACGAGCACTGGGACCGGGTGGACCTGGTTGTCGCAAATGCGGGGGTGGGAGGTTTGAATCCGGCGAGAAAGTTCGACCTGGAAATACACCGAAGCACAGTGGAAATCAACCTGGTAGGCACCGCCAACACACTGGCGCCGTTCGTTCCGCGGATGATTGAACGGCGAAAGGGCTGCCTTGTGGGGATATCCAGCCTGGCAGCTTTCAGAGGGCTTCCCGGCGCGGCGTCCTACTGCTCGAGCAAGGCCGCCCAGAAAGCGTTTCTCGAAAGTTTCCGGGTCGATCTCAGGAGATACGGCATTCGCGTTCTGTCGATCCATCCCGGGTTCATCGAAACACCGATGACGGATCATGGAAATTTTCAAATGCCGTTCATGATGCCGGTGCGTAAGTCCTCGCTTCTTATCGCCCGGGCGATCATGAAGGGGAAGCCGGTCTATCTGTATCCATGGCAGATGCGCCTGATAACGAGCGTGAATAAAAGATTACCGATTTTTATCTATGACCGCCTGGTTCCGCGTCTCAGCGGCCAGCGGAAGGATATATCCGCCAAGGTCCTGTAACCAGAGGGAAAAAGTGAAAATTCACGAAAAAGCACTGCCCGGCCTTGAAGACAGTTTCTTGACCGTCCGGCATACTTCCATTCGGGGAACGAACAGGGAAATCGGTCGTGCTCTGGCAGCCATCGCCGTCGAAAGGCACGGGTTGTCGCCCGATGAGCTGGCAGTCGCCGATGAGACCATAACGAGAGCCCGCCGAACCTATTTCGCCGGGCGTTTTCCCATTCTGATGGAAAGGGCGGGCGGTGCAGCACAGAAACTGGGCCTCGATCCCGAGGATGAATGCTTCGACACCGCCGGATTACCATACAATTTCGATATACCTCCGGAAAATGCAGGCCCATCCGCAGTTCACGGCTGCTCCACCGTTTATTATCCTCCCGGATCCACTTCGACAGGACGCGGCTGTTTAAGCAGGAACTATGATTTTCCCAAGGGGAGCCTCTACGATATCTCCGGAATCGATCCCCCCGACGGTTCCTCGCCACCCCGGTCTCTCATGTCGGATCCCTATATCCTGGAGCTTCATCCGTCTGACGGGGGATACGCATCCATCGCCGTCACCTGCTTCGACCTTCTTTCGGGAGCCCTCGAGGGGATAAACAGCGAAGGGCTGGTGGTGGCGCTGAACGGAGATGAGATTGCAGCCGCCGATATGGAGGCCGGGTCGCTCGCTCCGGGTCTTCCCAGGGTCGGGCTGCACGAGCTTGAATGCGTGCGGCTCCTGCTCGATACCTGCGCTACTGCCTTCGAAGCGAAGGAAGCGCTCGCGAAAAATCGACACTACCCCATATTCATGCCGAGTCATTACATGATAGCCGACAGGTTCGGAGCATCATTCGTCTTCGAATACTCGTTTGAAGACGAAAAGGAATTCTTTATCGAAGGATCCGGAGAAATCCAGGCTGTTTTCAACCATCCCCTGCGGATTTTCGACTCTCCCGATACCTTCCCCGGCGGGAGCATGTTCACCGACGTTCCCACCAGTTCTTTCGAACGTTCCCGGATTTTCACCGGGATGCTGGCAAGCGGGACCAAACCCTTCGATGCGGAAGCTGTCCGGCGGATGGCTGATGAAGTCGCTGTCTCCCGCGTAGTCGCCCGGATACCCCCGGAGCTCCGGTCTCTCATCACGGCATCCTCCGGGCTGGCCAGGACCCTCTGGCACAGCCTCTATGATCAGGAATCCCGCCGCATCGAAATCCGGTTCTTTACCGGCGATGCGCCGGATGATGAAGGCGGCTTCCTCGAACGCTATACGGACTATAACGATTTCACTCTCGACGGATAAATCCGCCGGCATAGAATTTAGAAAACATTTCCCCCCAAGTGCCGACATATTGTTTATTGTCTTTTAAAATGGGGAGATGCCTCAAGTGAAACGTAGTATCCACTCGGGTTTTAACGCCGGTGTAGCCGCCGGTGCGCTGGTTGCGACGGTCGACTGTCTGTTCATCATCGCGGGGACGGGTTCTTTCTGGCCCCGCCCGTCGGGGATCCTGGCGGCATTCGGAGTATACGGGTCGATCGGCGGCGCCGCCGGAGCGATTATCGGAACGGTTTGGAAAAAATCCCGTACCGAAAAAAAGAACGCTCCCGGTGAAGAGATCTCTGAACAGGCGTTCCTGTTGACTTTCGTCGGGCTCCTGGTGTTTTCGTGTATTCACATGTTCGACGTCGCGCTGGTCGAATCTGATCGCGGGCGTTTTATGCCTTACCTGATCGCGGTTCCGATTGCCGGGTGCGGAGCGATTGGCGTGTTCGGTCTCCTGAGAATACTGTTCTTCCTACTGGGCGGCCGATATCGTGCCGGCCTGGTTGTCTCTCTGTTCGGCGCGGGCCTGCTTGCAGGAGTTTTTACAACCCAGTATGCTTTCTCCACAAGCTCCGAAGCCGGAGCGGCCGCACCCGCAGCGGGAACCGATCGACCGAACGTGGTTCTGTTCGTTCTGGATACTACCCGCCGGGATGCTCTTTCCTGTTTCGGAAACCGGCGCAACACCACCCCCAACCTCGACCGGATCGTTTCGGAGAGCCTTGTCTTCAACAACGCATATGCAACAGCGTCCTGGACGCCGCCGTCCCATGCTTCCATGTTCACGGGCTGTTATCCGAGCAAACATGGTACCTTCTCCAATCAGGTGAAGCTGACCGAGGATTTCCCTACGCTGGCGGAAGAGTTCGGAAACGCCGGATATGAAACATTTTTTATCGCCAGCAAAGGATTGCTCCTCAAGATCCACGGATGGGACCGCGGATTCGAAAACGCGGTCGTGGTCAACGTCGAGAATAAGGTTTCCACCGTTTACAACCGCCTGATAGACAAGTTCATCCGCGACGAGAGTCCGACTTCCTCTACCATAAGCGTCATCCTGCGATGGCTCGAAACCCGAGATGACACCAGGCCGTATTTTCTTTTTGTAAACATCAGCGATTCCCACACGCCCTACAGGATGAGGTCCGAATTCGTTAAAAAATGGTGCAGCGAGATCGACATGAGCGGGGTGGACGAGAAGAAGATGCTCGCTGTCGGGCGTTTCAAGGGGAATCTTGAACGCTACAACAGGAATGAATTCGCCCTCGAGCCGGAAGAAATCGAATACCTGCGTTGTCTGTACGACGGTGAAGCCCGGTTTCTCGATCACCACGTGGGGAGGCTGTTCGACGGACTGAGGAAGCCCGGTCCGAGCGGCCGTTCGACCATAACCCTCGTCACGGCCGATCATGGTGAGCTCTTCGGCGAGCATGGACTTCTTTCCCATGGCCATTTCCTCTATAACGAACTGCTGAACGTTCCCTTCATTCTCTGGGGGCTGGAGAGGCGGGGCGAGGTGGACACTCCGATCTCCCTGGTCGATATCTTCCCGACCCTCCTGAATGCGGCGGGTATCTCCGACAGGCGCGACTCGGACATCGATGGACGCGACATCCTTGATCCCGGGGTAATCAGCGAGCCGCGCAAACTGTATGCCGAAACCTGGACCCGCGGAGGAGCCAGGAAAGCGGTATATGCCGAAAATTACAAATACCTGTGGGATTCCGGCCGGGAACCTCAGTTTTTCGATTTGATGATGGATCCCGGCGAACTGGTCGATCTCTCAGCCGAAGTCCAATCGAAAACCGCTGAATTCCATTCAGACCTCGCGGACAACTTCGACCTTGCCATGGCGGGGATATCCGCCTCAGAAGTCGGTGTCCGGACTGCCGAAATACTGCAGTCCCTCGGATATGTTCAATGAACCGGTTCCGTCGCAGGTCGACCTGCCGTTTATGACCTCCCTTCGATCCGAAATCTTTTCCAGCTACCGGGCTCCTTGTTCCTGTCCATGATGGATGATATAATATCTGCGTATTTATAAAGATGCAGGTGAGTGCGGACCTTCACCGGCGCCTGTCCCTGAAATGTTTCGGCGCCGGTTTCCGTTCGGAGGTGAAGATGTTTTCCTACGCGGCCCGTCGCCGAATTCTGTCAGCGTTCCTCTTCAGCGTGCTGATCCCCATGTTCATATTCATTTTATTCGCCCCGAGACCGGCCCTCGGAGAGCCGGGGCCGCAGCCGATTACTTCCGAGACCTCTACCGTAAAGCAGCCCCGCATATCCGTCGAAGAAGGGTCTCTTCTGGTGAATGGAAATCCCGTCTTTCTTTACGGCGGCGAGCTTCAGTATTTCAGAGTCCGTGATCCTGAATTCGAGCCCGTTGAAACGTGGCGTTTGTGGGAAGAAACCCTCGATGCCATGAAAGAGGCTGGAATGAACTATGTTACGACGTATATCCCGTGGGACTATCATGAACTGGATGAAGGAGTATTCGACTTCAGCGGCGCCCGGGATCTCGATCGTTTTCTCGGCATGTGCCGTGAGCGCGGCTTCTATGTAGGTTTCCGCCCGGGACCGTACATCAACGCCGAGTGGCCTGCAGGCTTCGGAAGTTTCGGCGCCGTGCCGGACTGGGTTCGCGAGAAATATCCGGAAATCCTGTGCGTAAAGAGAGCAGGTGGAACATACGGCCAGCCGACCTACCTGCACCCGGTCTTCCTGACCCTGGTGGAAAGGTGGTTTCAGCGTATCGCCCCGATTCTGCGCAAATATGTATACGATGAACCATGCATCATAAATCTCCAGCTCGACAATGAGCCGAACTTCTTCTTCGCCAATCGGTACGACGTCGATTACTCGCAGACCATGCTCGACTTCTACCACGACTGGCTCGAGCGGAAATACATGACCATCGATGAACTGAATACAGTTTACCGCTCACGTTATTCATCATTCGAGGATGTACCCGCTCCCCGTCTCGCACCGAAATATCCCGCTTTCGGCAGGGCGGGTAAAAACTGCCGCCACTGGGACTGGCACGATGCGGGTGATTCCTACATTCTCGATTACCTTCTCGAGCTTCGAGCCATCTGGGAATCATTCGGTTTCACCGAAGATGAAATCCTTTTCACGACGAACGATCACCATTCCTGCAACCCGCTCTACGCCACCCATCCCCACGTCGGCCCCCGCAAGAACATACCCGGCCTGGCCGGGGTCGATTTTTATCCCAAGATGTATCCCTTCGTCGGAGACCTGCTCGACTATCCATACCTCGCCGATTTCGCGACCAGGGTGTTCGGCTGCTACAACCGGCTGGCGGGATTCGATAATTTCGTGCTGGGCCCCGAAGTCCAGGGGGGATGGTTCCTGCGCAGCACGCACGTCAAGCCCGAAGCCACCGCCCAGGTCCTGGCCAAGTCGGTGGGGCGCGGAATGAAGGGAGTATGCATCTACGTTATCCGCGACGGATACAACATCAACAATTCAATCTACGATTTCGGCGCCGCCATCTCCGTGGAAGGCGACCTCACGGAGCGATACGATATCCTCGCCAGGTTCGGATCGGCGGTGGTCGGCCCCCACGGGCGTGAGCTGCTCCGGTCGGTGGAAGTCGAGGATGAAATCGCGCAGCTCATCTACTGGCCGCATCTCTACCCCCAGGGAGGCGTCCTCGACAATATGCAGAACCTTTCCCTCAACGAGCAGGGCGCTCTCTTCGGCATGCTGGTGAACAGCGGATACAATCCCGCGGTCGTCGACCTTCACGAATCCCCGCTCGACGATCTCCTTCAATACCGGGCTCTCTTCTTTCTGAACCCGGATTTCCTGGACGGCGCCGACGCGGCGAAGCTCCTCGCTTTCGTGGAAGCGGGGGGGATCCTGGTCAACTTCCTCTGGCCTGGCTCCAGGGATCTGCAATGGTTCGTTTCACCGGAAAACAACGAGCTGTCGAAACGTCTGTTCCCGGCCGACCCGCTGTTCTACCGGGCGTGGGCTCCCGCAGGATTCTGGCCGTTCGGCGACGAGGTCCGGTACGATTTCGGAGGTCGATCCGGCCTTATGGCCGCCTCTTATTATTCGAGTGTCTGGAGCCTGTTCCTCCACCCGTTCTGCAATCCGTTCCTTTTCGACAGGCTGACCGGCCTGACTGCCGGCTACTACAAGGACTGGGAAGAAGGAAGGGCCTACTTCATAGGGACGCACCTCGCCTCCCTGTACAACCGCGGCTACTATTACTACATGAACCGGGAGGATATGGCCGCGAAGGAGTCGCTTCTTGACTGGATGATGGAACCCGCTGGGATCACAAAAACGGTATACACGACAGGATTGAGGGAAGAGGCCTGGGCGAGAAGGGTTCCCGGGGCTGAAACAGCGTTCCTTTTTATCGTGAACAACCACGATGAAGGCGCCGTCGAAGTGATTCCGGGCGATGTGACGAGGCTCGGTCTGCGGCTGGAAGGGAATTATCGTCTGCGGGAGCTTCTCAGAGGGGTCGATCTCGGAACCGGGAGCGGCTACTCCCTCGAAACCGGCGGAGTGTCCGTCGAACTGCCGAAATACGGGGTGGCGGTTGTCAGGATCTCCCCGGCTCCCTGAGGTCAAAGACGATTTTCCGCGCTTCGGGTGTGATCCGGGGTTCCCGCCGGGGTTTCGATCGATCGGGCCCGGTTAATAATCCTTCCGCCGAAAGAGGACCATCGTGACCGCCAGTATCACGACCGCGGAGAGTGCGGTGGTCCAGAGCGGCATCCATGAATCCACGGTTCCGCCATCCGCGAGCAGCTCGAACAGATCGATGATTTCCGGTTCCTTGGGAAGTATCCAGTAGAGAACATCGGTAGCGGCGAACACTGCTTTTCTGCCGAAAACGGAATCGGCGAAATCGCTCCAGCCGCCGCGCCACCGGGCCAGGTAGATCTGGGTGAGCCAGAGAACGAAGGAAGATATGATCGTGAAGACCGTGGACCCGGATAAAATGCCGACGAAACCGGTGAAACAGAACCAGACAGCGATCCTCACGAGAACCAGGATAATGAGGAACGGCATAATCGAGGGAAAGAACCCGAACGAAATCGCCGTCACTGTCGATACTGCTAGCAGGCAGCAGGCTGTCGCTCCCCCGTACACTATCCAGAGAGATGCCAGTTTCCGCATGTAGAAGGAATGGCGGCTGAGCGGCTGGGAAAGATAGAACTCGGCGGTTCCCCTGGCGAGAATGGAGGGGAAGGTTCCGGCGGAGGCCATCACCGACGTGAAGACGAAAAAGGTCGCCAGCCCTTTCAGCAGGAACCCGAACACAGATTCCAGTCCGTCGCCGAGATCCTGAATCTCGAGCCCCGATGTCTGCATCTCGAAATTGAATTCCAGCCGGGTGGAGGTCGCTGCGCCCAGGCAGGCCAGGACCGTGATCACCGCCAGGATATGGAGAGCCCGTCCCGCGAGCGCTCTTTTAAATGTGTCGCGAAGCAGTCCTCTCATTGATCCCCTTCCCGGCTTTCCTCCACGATATCGAGGAATGAATCTTCGAGAGAGATCGTTCTCGGCGTCACCGCTTCGATGCGCACTCCCTGGTTCCGCAGACTGTCGATTAGGCTGCTTACGTCCCGGCCCGGAGGCAGTTCAACGAGCAGCCCCGTCGGAGTCTTCTTCACCAGGATGCCCTCTTCCTCGGGAAGGGTTACATCCATCCCCTTCAGGTCGGCGACAATCTCAACCTGGTCGCCTCTCCTGGTAAGGTCGGCGACGGCGCCCAGCCGGACGAGCTTCCCCTGCCGTAGTATCGCGACCCTGTCCGCGATGGATTCCACCTCCGACAGAAGGTGCGAGTTGAGCAGGATCGCCGTTCCCCGTGCCCGTGCGTCCTCCAGGACCCGGCGGATCTCCCTTTTGCCGACGGGGTCGACCCCGTCGGTCGGTTCATCCAGCAGGAGAAGCTCGGGGTCCGCGACGAGCGCCTGGGCGAGTCCCACCCGCTGAAGCATTCCTTTCGAGTATTTTGAAAGTTTGACGGATGCCCACTTCGACAGGCCGACTCCCGCGAGCAGTTCTCCGGTTCTGGCGCGGACCCGGTTTTCAGGCAGGCGCCGAAGCCTGCCGGCGAGGCGGACCAGCTCTTCACCGGTAAGATGCGGCGGGAACCGGTGGTTCTCGGGGAGGTATCCGGTTTTTTCCCTGGATTCCGGATCTGCAGGGGGGCGCCCGAAAAGGGTTATCGAACCACCCGTCGGTGAGGCCAGCCCCAGAAGCAGTTTGATAAGAGTGGTTTTACCGGCTCCGTTCGGTCCGATAAGACCGACGATTTCGCCCGCATCGACCGATAACGTTACCCCGTCCAGGGCGGCGACGGTCCGCTGGCGCCCCCCGGTTCGGTATATTTTGGTCAGATTTTCGACCCTTACGGGCACCATCATTTCAACCTTCTGCCGGGAGTTCGGTTGAACGGGAACCTGCGCGGCAGGTCCGGTTCCGCAGGCGGGGGAAGCTGTCGAGAATGAAGTCGCCGTTCCTTGCCGCGAAGGCCATGATGCTGATCTGGGGATTCACCTTCACCGCGGACGGGAACAGGCTCGCGTCTACTACGAAGATGTTCGATGCACCGTGCAGACGGCCGAAAGGATCCACCACGGAAGTGCCGGGATCGGTCCCCATCCTGGCCGTTCCCATGGCGTGGACGGTGAGCACTTCCACGTCGGCCGGCTTCGGATTTATCTTCTTGATCGGACCGGTTCCATCTTCCCTGGTGATTTCGGTAAGTTGCCGGAAGGGCAGGGTCATCCGTTCCGCGCCCGCGGCGAAAACCAGGTCGGCAAGGTGGACGAGCCCATCCTTGAATCTCTCGATATCGAGCCGGGTAATCTGGTAACGTGCCCTGGTTTTGCCGCCGCGCGTCACCGTCACCCTGCCCGTGGTCGTGTCTTCAGAGAGAACCCCGCACATCAGCATCCTGTTGTACAGGGATGCCGTGTCATAGTTCTTGTTTCCCAGACCATGCAGGAAAAGACCGAGGAAGGCAAGGGGTACGTGGGTTGTCGCCATGAGCAGACCGTGATCGAGGAATTCATGCACCTGCCAGCCCTGGATGGTGCCTTTCCAGCCGTTTATCTCGTCCGGAAAAACGCCGACTCCCTTGACGTTAGGGTGTATGAACAGGTTTCTTCCCACCGGGCGGGATTTCAGACCGCTGCGTAACAGGAGCGCAGGCGTTTCCAGGGCGCCGCAGGCCAGGATGACGGCATCCGCCGTTAATTTCAGCCTGTGCCGTCCGGCACCGGATCCGTTGTCGGACGGGTTCCGCCCCGGAATCATAAAAGATCCCTCCACGCCGGATGCGCGCCCGCCGTTCATGATGATTCTTTCGATGCGGCAGTTCGCGTAAAGAGCAGCCCCGGCCTCGAGGGCGTCCGGGACATAGGTTACCAGCGTGCTTTGTTTCGCATCGGCCGGACAGCCCAGAATGCAGTTGTTGCATCCGCAGCAGTGAACCTGGTTCCGGAGGACCGGTTCGGTCCTGAATCCCATCTTCATCGAACCTTCCCTGAAAAGCCGCACGTCGCGGCCCAGGCTCTCATCATCCTGGGGGCGGACGCTTATCCGATCTTCTATCTCTTCGAAATAACGTTCCATCACGGCGGGCGTCGCCTCCGTGATACCGTACTCACGGCCCCACTTTTCCAGAACATCCTCGGGCGTCCGCCACGATACGGCGGCATTAACCACGGTTCCCCCGCCCACGCAGCAGCCTTCCGAAAAGGCGATGTTCGGCTTTCCCGCCAGCATCCGTATCCCTGCGTCGCGGTAAAGCTTCTTTACCATGTCGGGGGCGTCAGTGGAAAAATCCTTGCTGGTATAATATCCGCCTTCCTCCACCATGGCGACTGAAAGACCCGACCTGGCGAGCCGCGCGGCAACCACGGGTCCGGCGGCCCCGGTTCCTATCACCACCGCATCGAAGCGTCCGGCTATATCCCCTGTTACATCACTGTATTTCACGACCATAATTGATCTCCCGCTCGCGCAGTTTTTCTTCGATAAACGGGTCGGGATCGTACCCGACCGACCGCCAGACATCAGGCTGGGAATAGAATTTGAATAGCACCAGCCCCTTGACGCCCGCGATGAGTTCACGAAAGAGAAAAATCGAACCGACCTCACGTTTGGCCAGGAAACGCCTTCTGGATTCCCTGCCCATAAAACTGAACGGCAGGCCGCCGCCCGGAAAAACGATGCTCGATATCTCGAGGAAGTAGAGGCCGAGGGGCAGGAGCTTCTGTAAATCGGCCGGCCCGTGGCACAGGTAATCATCGAAAAAATCGGTGATATTTTCGATCAGCTCTTCATCTTCCGAATGAGAATCGGGAAGAGACGCATCAATCATTCGAGCCAGGATTCGCTTTTTGTATCCTTTGATGAGTGCAAGGCGGCTGCCGTTCTGCCGCTGAGCTTCAACTTCGTCGAAAGTCATCGGGTTTTTCTCCATGGCGGTCGAGCGGGTCAGTGCCGCCGTCAACCGGTTTTACCCTATCCGGAGGGCCCGCCTAGAATGGTTCGGTCGAGCTCCTCGAAATACGAGCCCAGGGCTCCAGCGGCTTCTCTGGGCTTACCGGCCCTGACGGCCCCAGTCACTTTCTCTATCATATCGCGGTAAGCCGGGGGGAATCGCCAGAGCTGCCGCAATTCTTCCAGCATCGCCCTTATCGACGGTGAGAATTCGTTGAAGAACCATCTCGCGAGCAGGCTGCCGCTTCCTCTAATCAATGTATCGAGGAACATCATGTCCAGGTTCATCAGATTTTCAGTTTCAGCCGGCTCTGCAGTGTCTTTTCCGCGGTCCTCTTTTCCACCCGGCCTTTTTTTCGAGAACTCGGCTTCGACCGCCGCCGCAATCGATTCAAGCCGGACCGCGTCCTGCTCGCTCCTGTTTGTTGCGGACAGCTCGGCGCAGGCAACGAGAAGTATCTTCCTGAAAAACAGCAGGTCGGCGAGGAACCGAGCCCGTTCCGGGCCCGGGGGGGAGTCCGTGAGGAAATGCGGCGCCAGAGCTATCCCGCCTTCCTCCCTGAAATCCGTTGCCGAGACGCCCTCGCCCTGCCTTACCCGTACCAGGCGGAACGCTTCCAGGGTCCTGACGGCCTCTCTGAGAGTGTTGCGGTTCGTTCCGAGCTTGTCCGCCAGCTCCCTCTCGGCGGGAAGTTTTTCTCCGGCTCCTATTTCACCCCGGAGAATACTCTTTCTCAGGTTATCCGCTATCTCTCCCGAGATCCGCCGCTTATTCACGGCCTCGATTTTCATTCAAGCTCCCTTCGAACCATGTTTGGATATTTCTGCAAGTAATTGGTTAAACCATTTAACCAATATTCAAACAATATAACATGAAACAGCCGGCGGTCAAGGTTTTTCGGTTCGAAGTGCTTTGACAGATCATCCGGTAAGGATTATTTATTACATTCTGCCTGTACGTATGCCGCCCGGCAGGGGAGCCTGAACGAGATGCTCAAATCGACCGGTTTCTTTTCAAGCGTTGCGGCGCTTATTTTTTTTCTGTTGTCGGCCGCCCCGTCTCGGTCCCTGACAATAGGAGTCGAACCCCGGACGGTCACTGCTGTTCCCGGAGATTCACGGCCGGTCACCCTTGAGAAATGCATAGAAGAAGCTCTTGAATCGAACGCTACACTCGCCGCGGAGCGTCTCGGGCTCGGTGAGCTCGAGGGGCAGATGACCCAGGCCCTGGCCACCGGTCTCCCCAGTTTGAGTATGAACGGCACATGGACGCGCGGCAGGGACCCGTCCTTCGCCCTGGACGAATCCTTTTCCTTCGGGGGAGACTACCCGCCTGCTGATACTTCCGGGAGCGGCTCGCCCTTTGACAGCCTTTTCGGCGGCATCGATTTTTTCCCGGCTCCCGAAGATATCCCCGCTCAGACGTTCTGGCGGACCGGTCTGCATTCACACTGGGAGATACGCCCCGGACTTATCCTGAACGCAGTCGGCGCTGCCGATCTGGGGCTGAAACGCCAGCTCCAGATGGTTAAAGACACTGAACATCGCACCATCGAGGCTGTGATGGCCGCGTATTACGGGGTAATCATGACCGGGGAGCAGCTCGATGCCGTGGATGCGGAACTGGCGGCCATGCGTGAATTTCTCGAAGTGACCCGCCGCAGGTTCTCTCTGGGTCTTTCAACCTCCCTGGATACGCTCCGCGCCGCGGTTTCCCTGGCGAATCTCGAGCCTCGCCGCCGGAGTGCGGCCCAGAACCTGCGGGACGCCGGTGCGCAGCTCAACGGGTTGCTCGGACGACCCGAACGTTCGCCGCTGACGGTGTTTCGCGATATCCGCATAGAGACCGTGAAACTCGATCCTGAAGCTGCCGCCGGAAGAACCGGGGAACGCCCGGATATCCGGCAACTCGAGCTTCTTCGCGATATTCTCAAAAAGAATCGAGGAGCAATATCGGCGAATCGTCATCCGTACCTCTCAGCAGATGCGTCATACGGCTATGTTACGGGTGATATTAGAGATATGTTCGACACCGGTCACGACTACTGGAGCGTATCGGTGACACTCGGCATCCCGATTTTCGACGGTCTGTTGACCCGTGGACGAGTGCGCGAGGCGGTCGCCTCCATCGCCAGGATGGAGCGCCAGATTGAAGAAGCTCGACGCCAGGCCAGGATCGAAATCCATTCACTCCTCGGCGACCTTGACGCCGCCTGGGCCAACTTCGAAGCAGCCGGGATGAACGTGGAAGCCGCAGAAAACGCTTTATCCCTCATGACGATGAGCTACGAACTCGGGAAAACCGATTATCTGTCGGTGCTCAACATGCAGGCGGAGCGGTTTCAGGCCGAGACGAATCTGATAATGGCGCGTAACGAGGTGCTGACACTTACGGCTTCACTGAAAAGAGCTCTCGGACTCGCTCCCTCCCTTCCGCTCGAGGATGTGCGGAAAGCACTGGATCACTATGATGAAAACACCCCGTAAACACCTGTTTTTTTCCAAGGCGACGAAATCGATCTTGATGCATGCGCTGCCGGTTCTCATAATGACCGGCGCATACGGCTGCGGCGGCGGCGATAAGGCGACTGCGGAGACATCTCCGGAGCAAGCGGAAAAACCGCGCAATGTCCGCATATTGACTCTCTCTCCCCGGGACCTCGCAGAATATTTCACTATATCCGGCGTCACCACCCCTGTAAGGGGAACCATGGTGAGTGCCGAGGAAGGCGGCATCGTTGCTGAAATCACGAGGGACAAGGGAGCGGTTGCCGCCGAAGACGAAATCCTGGTTCTTCTCGACCGGGAAATGCTCGCCGCCCAGCTCGAGTCCGCGGAAGCCGCCCGCGAGCTGAGCGCTTACAACGAAGACAGAACCCGTCGCCTGTACGATGCCAACTCGGTAAGCCGTATCGAGATGCTGCAGGCGGAGACGGCATTGAAGCAGGCCGGCGCCCAGGAGAAGATAGCCCGCCTTCGATATGAGCGGGCGGCGGTGAAAGCGCCTTTCGACGGTGTAGTTACGGGCATGTTCGTCGAGAAGGGGCAACTCGTTTCTCCGGGTATGCCTATTGCCCGGATCGCCGATCCCTACACCCTCCGCCTCGAGGGAACCGTCAGCGAAGCGGAAATCGCCTGGGTGAAGGAAGGGGAGCCGGCGGTGGTGACCTTCGACGGATTCGGTGAAACTGTCGACGGGGTTGTGGACTGGACCGGTTTCGAGGCCGATCCCGCAACCGGTAAATTCGGCGTGGAAATTCTGGTTTCGAATCCTGATCTGGCGATCCGTCCCGGCGTGGTCGCAAGAGCACGTGTCCGTAAGGCCCTGCATCGCGACGTGCTGGTGATCCCGCGGGACGCGGTGCTGCAGGAATCCGGCCGGAATACCGTTTATGTCGCAGTCGACGGTCTCGCCCACGCAAGGGATATCACTCTTGGACCGGGCAGAGGGCTCCTGGTTGCCGTCTCCGAAGGGCTCCGGGCGGGAGATCGCCTGATCGTCCGGGGGCACCGCGACCTGAAAGACGGATGCGCCGTTTTCGTCCGGGAGGAAGCGGATTTCCCCGACGGAACAGCGACCGGCGATCCCGGCAATCCCGGATCCGCCGCCCCCCGCGCTTCCACACCTGATTCACATGTCGAGCAGTCGCTGGAGCTCGGTACATGAAACTGACCGATGTTTCGATCAACCGGTCCATGACCGTTTTTACCTTGATGATTCTGGTAATCCTGCTTGGAGCATCATCCTATATCAGGCTCCCGAGAGAAGCGTCGCCGGATATCGAAATTCCCTTCGTATTCGTATTGGCTCCCTACTTCGGCGCAAGTCCGGGCGACATGGAAACCCTGGTAACCCGCAAACTCGAAAAACAGC
The DNA here is from genome assembly GCA_964394085.1 of uncultured Gemmatimonadota bacterium. Classification (GTDB taxonomy): domain Bacteria; order CAYMWF01; family CAYMWF01; genus CAYMWF01. The sequence goes on from CAYMWF010000001.1 coordinate 166,548, forward strand.
TCAAGGGCACCCCTTTCCTCGAGGAAATGAGCAGTTCCTCGATCGAGGGGATGACGATGATTTTTCTCGAATTTTCTACGGATGTAGAAATGAGCGAGGCTCTGCAGAAGGTCCGGGACGCCGTTGAAACGGCTAAACCCGAGCTCCCCGGAGACGTGAGGGATGACCTGATTATCAGGGAAATCAGCTCGGACGACTGGCCGGTCATGCAGGTGGTCCTCTCCGGCGACTACGGCCTGGTAGCCTTGAAAGAAGCGGGAGAAGATCTGCAGGAGGCGATCGAGCGGATCAACGGCGTACTCTCGGTGGACCTGAGCGGCGGGGTTGAAAAGGAAGTGCTGATCGATGTGGATCCCGTGCGGCTCGCTCATTTTGGGTTCGGCACACAGGATGTCTTCGATGCCATCGCCTTCGAAAATATCAATCTTCCAGGCGGTGAAATCTCTCTCGGGGCGTACGAATACCAGGTTCGGACACCCGGCGAGTTCGAATCTATCGATGAAATTCGCGATGTCCTCTTGAATCCCGGTGCTCAATCCCCGGTCTATCTCCGGGATATCGCGACGGTAAGTTTCGATCTGGCTGAGCGCGAATCCTTTTCCCGTCTGGACGGTTCGGATGCAGTCACTCTTACGGTGAAAAAACGGAGTGGAGAAAATATCATCAGGATCGCCGATGAAGTTCGAACGGCAATCGACCGCATGCACCCGCAGCTCCCGTCGGGAACGAAGATCACGATAACGAGCGACATGTCCGTGTTCATCGATGATATGGTGAGTGAACTGGAAAACAACATATTGAGCGGTCTCGTCCTGGTTGTAGCCGTTATATTTCTCTTCCTGGGTGTGAGGAACTCCATATTCATCGCAACTGCGATCCCCTTTTCGATGCTTATCACCTTTATGGTTCTCCGGGCTCTTGATATCACCCTCAATATGATAGTGCTGTTTTCTTTGATACTGGCATTGGGCATGCTCGTGGACAATGCCATAGTGATCGTTGAGAACATCTACCGTCATCGGATCCGTGGGGCCGGCAAATCCGAGGGTGCCGGCATCGCCACCGACCAGGTTTCAGCTGCCGTGATAGCATCGACCCTGACCACGGTCTGTGCTTTCGTTCCTCTCCTGTTCTGGCCCGGTATCATGGGCGAGTTCATGAGCTACCTCCCGCTAACAGTCATCATCGTTCTCATTGCGTCGCTTTTCGTCGCCATGGTTTTCAACCCGGTTCTGTGTGCGAATTTCATGACCGTCCCGGCCGAAACCGATCATAAGCGCCGCATAGGAAGCAGGCTGCTCGACGCAGGTCTCAGATTTTACGAACCGATCCTGAGGACCGCGCTGCGTTTCCGTTTTCTGACAATAGCGGCGATGTTCTTCCTGCTGATAGCCATAGGAGCGCTTTTTGCAAGGTTTAATACCGGTATCGAGCTTTTCCCGGATACCGATCCAACCTTCGTTTCAGTGTCCCTGGAGGCCCCCTCCGGAACCCGCATCGAATTGACCGACTCCTACACGCGGGTAATCGAAGAACAGGTCCGGACGCTGCCGGATTTAAAGGCGATTGTCTCTGAAGTAGGGAGCAGCGGCAGCGGCGGATTCACTCCGGGCGGAGGTTCCTCCAGCCTCGCCTCGATGAATATAGAGTTCCTCGGACAGGAATTCAGAGGGTCGAGTACGGTGGAAAGCATCTCCCGGCTCAGAAACAACCTTTCCGGTTTTACGGGGGCTCGCATTACCATCGAAAAACAGGAACTCGGCCCGCCCACCGGACCGCCGGTGAACATCGAGATTTCCGGTGTTGATTTTTCCGTTCTCGGAAACCTGGCGGCCGAAGTCATGGAAACGATCCGGGATATACCGGGTCTGGTCGACCTGCGCGATGATTATGATACCGGCAGGCCGGAGATCCTGGTGCAGCCCTCGCCGGGAAAAGCGGCGCGTCTCGGAATCAGAACATCCGATGTAGCGGGTCTAATCCGCACCGCTGTGCACGGTTCTGAAGTTTCCACCTTCAGAAAGGGGGAGGATGAGTTCGACATAATCGTGCGCTTCGCCAGCGGTACCGGAGGTGTGGTGGAGGATCTCGAGGATCTGACCGTCTTCACAAACGGTCGACACGTTCCATTGACCGCCTTCGCATCCGTTTCTTACGGCACGGGATATGGCACGATTACGCGCATAGACTCGCGCAGGGTGGTGACCGTGAGTGCGGATGCAGCCTCCGGATACAACGGCAATGCGCTGCTCGGCCAGGTGCGCGGCCGTCTTGCAGAATTCGAAATGCCGTCAGGTTATCATCTGGATTTCACAGGTGAGAACGAAGATGCCCAGGAGGCCCAGGCCTTCCTGACTGAAGCGTTTCGTATCGTTCTGCTTCTGATAATTCTCGTCCTTATCACCCAGTTCACGTCCATAACGATTCCGATAGTGATAATGGTCAGCGTGGTTCTGTCGCTTACCGGCGTATTCCTGGGACTTCTCGTTACGGGAACACCCTTCGGCATCATTATGACCGGTGTCGGGGTGATCTCCCTTGCCGGTGTGGTGGTAAATAACGCCATCGTGCTCCTGGATTACGTGATCCGTCTCAGGAGTCGCGGAATCGAGAAAATCGAAGCTATCGTTCAGGCCGGAAAAACCCGATTCAGGCCGGTACTCCTTACAGCCGTCACAACCATCCTGGGACTCGTCCCTCTCACAACGGGGTTGTCGCTGAATTTCGATAATCTTCTGGCGGGCGACTTCAGGCATGCCGTCATTATAGGCGGCGAATCGAGTCAGTGGTGGGGTCCCATGGGCACGGCTGTAATCTGGGGCCTTGCAATCGCTACATTCCTGACCCTGGTAGTCGTGCCTGTCATGTATGCCTCGATCGATTCGGTGAAACATACCGCCAGGTTGTTGCTGCTCGATCTGCCCGGTCGAGCTATCCGGTCTCGGCGGTGATCCGCAGCGACCTCTCCCATGATTCGCTCGACCTTCCCTCTCGGGTCAGCGGATTATTCTTCTCAAGATGCCATCCTAAAGGTATTATCCGATAAAGCGGCTGCTGAAGCCCGCTGATATCCATGGAGGTGTCCGGATGCATCGAATCATAATCGCCCTCGGCATGTTCTTTCTCGTATCAATGGCTTATGCGGAAGTCGAAACCCTCTTCGGCGAGGAAATCGAAAGCGGAGGGTTCGGCGGTCCTGCTGTAAAATTTGCTTCTTTGAACGGTGAATTCAGCGTTCTTGCCGGGGGGCGCGGAGGTTGGATTATCAACCACTGTTTGATTATCGGCGGCGGCGGCTACGGTCTGGCGAACGATATCGAAATCGCACCTGACATTGATCTTCTTCTCGAATTCGGATACGGCGGTTTCGAACTCGAGTATGTCCATGCTCCTTCCAAGCTGGTGCACTTTTCCGGGTATCTGCTTGTGGGGGGGGGCGGCGTAGGCGGCCGTTCCGGAAGCGACGATGAAGGCGAGAGCGATCCGGTATTCGTCGCGGAGGGGATACTCAATGCGAATCTCAACATTTCGAGCGGAATCAGGCTGGCAGCCGGTGCAGGTTACATCTACGTAAGTGGTGTGAATTACGGCGGGTTGTCGAGCGAAGATCTCAGCGGCGCCACCTTTACGCTGAACCTCCAATTCGGGAGTTTCTGATGGAAGTTAAAAAGTACAGATATTTCCTGAAGGATTCGATAAGGAAAACCATCGATTATTCCAGGACCGATCAGTCCCTCAAGGTCGAACCTCCGCCGGTTACGAAACCTTTCGATGAAGCAGCTCCCCGGGTGATTCTGCCTCCTCCCGGAGAATGGGGGGATACCGGTCGTGCCGATTTCCTCGAAACCGTTCAGAAACGGCGCAGCCGGCGCAAGTACTCGAATGCACCGTTTTCACTTGAGGAAATCGCCTATCTGGCCTGGACGACCCAGGGTGTTCAGAAAATAGCCGGAAACGTGGCCACCCTGAGGCCTGTCCCTTCGGCGGGTGCCCGTCATGCATTTGAAACCTACATCGTCGTCGACAGGGTGACAGGCCTGGATAAGGGGATTTACCGGTATCTTCCGGTCGAGCACCAGCTGATACTCGAACGAGAGGACCGGCGCGCCCCTGTCAAAATCGCAGAAGCGTGTTTCGGCCAGAAGTTCATCGGAACGGCTGCGGCCGTCTTCGTTTGGACGACCATTCCATATCGCATGGAATGGCGTTATGATCTCGCATCCCACAAGATGATAGCAATAGATGCAGGCCACGTCTGCCAGAACCTGTATCTCGCCTGCGAAGCGATCGGAGCGGGCGCCTGCGGTATCGCCGCTTACGATCAGGAAGAGGTCGACGCTTTCCTCGGGGTTGATGGTGAAGATGAGTTCACCATCTACCTTGCTCCTGTCGGCAAGCTGTAATCCAACCGATATTCTCTCCCGGGTGAAGGCTTGAAAAAGTGAAGATTTCCTTCGGACAAAACCGAAAGACCGGCGCTTGATCAGATTCCGTAACCTACGCCGGTCCATTCGGTTCGAATATTACTCAGATCCGTTAAATCCCGCGGCTCCGGATTCCCGATCCTCAACAATAACCTTTACGGTATCATAGAAAGTACCCTGGTGCTCGCCGTCAGGTGGATCCATAGCGAAGAAGAATGTATATTCACCTTCCACGAGGCTGTCGTCATCGAAGATTGTGAACATTTCCATGGGCTTGATGATTCCACTGTAACCGCACTCTATCCCCGGGGACCAACCGCTGTTGTTGAAAGAAAACCAGCCCCGGGATGTATTGACCGTTGCCCAGCACTCCATTTTTCGTCCGGCGAATTCCTCCGGATCCAGCCCGATAGAGACAACAAGGCGCTGCCCCGTCTCGATGCGCAAAGTTCCATCTTTTCCGTTGGCCCTTATGCGGCATAGATCCCGTTCGACGGCCGGCAGCATGGTCGTTACGTCGAAGTCGATGCAAAACCAGATGTTCTCCCTGCCGCTGACGGGATGGCTGATCGTGTCCAACCTCGTGCCGGTAACGTTCTCCGGATGATCCGTCCAGTAGGCCAGGTCCTCCAGGCAGACTACGAATGGATTTTCCGAAACAAGGGGAAAACGAGCGTTAACGGTGCGCTGGTCGCCGATGTTCCTGAGATCGAGTGTGAAATCGGAGTATTGGATTCCATAGTAGCACTCTGAGTGTACGGGGGGCGCTTCAGGTGCTTCACCGGTTTCGCCGAATTCAGCCAGATGATCGAGGGCGAGATCGAGTCCTAAAGGAGAATTTTCATAGCGTTCACCCCAGGGATGAATCTCGCGCCACAAGCATCGTCTCCCGGTGAACCAGTCCGAGTGAATCCAGGGACCGTTATCCGCCGGAATTCCCGTAATCGAAGAATAAGACGTCGATTCGAAAGCTTTCCAGAGATCCCCTGTCGTTTTGTACGCGTGTCGGCCACCCGATGTCGACATCCCTGCCCAATAACCTTCCCCATGCTTAGGTTGAACCCAGAACTGGATTCCGTATGGTTGAACCGGGCGGGCTGGAATACGGAGAGCGCGCAGGAGCGCCGTCGCCAGTTTCGAGTGTTCGATACAGATTCCTCTTTCTTCTTCAAGCATTTCAGACGGCAGGTAAAGCCATTCGCTGAAGTTGTTCCCGAAGCTCCACCCCTCACCGGAAACGGTCTGCCAGGCACCGCATGTCGGGTCTATATAATTACCGTTCTGATGTACTCCGTCCCATTCAACATTTTTAACGATCCACTCGTATGCCGCATGGGAAACGGCTCGGGTACTGTTACGCAGCTGGATCGGTATCCCCGCCAGAACAGATTCAGTGATTTCCAGGATAAGAGGATGGGTTGAATCGATATACTTATGGGGTTGCAGGTAATGAAGCACTTCGTCCGGGTAGGCGTCGGGATCTACTACGGCATCAAAGGAAACGGTATCTGGAGCAACCCTTCCGTGCCACGCCAGACGCCCGCACCTTACGTTAAGATCCGTGTCCGGAGGATTTTCCCCGGGGCGAAGCAGGAAATCGACGGTTGTGATCTCGGTTCCGTTTACATCCACGTTGCCGCGGATACCGTCCCGGTATTCGGGATGACCGGCGATGAGTACATAACGAGGGGAAGCCGCCGGAACGCCCTCGATTCTGTAACGTCCTCCCGAACCGGTTTCGGCTGTAAGCTCGGTACCCCAGATCACGATTTCTGCTCCAGCGACGGGTCCCGCACCGTCCGATACGGTGCCCTGCACGATGCCCAGAGGGGTAGGACCGAAAAACAGATTATCGAAACGGGCTTCGCCGACGCCAGAGAGCAGAAGGCGGACTTGAGCGGTTTCCGCTCCCTCCGGAGCTCTGGCGAACATTTTGTGCGGTATGTCGTAGATCCAATCGATTTCACCACAGTGGCGGAGAATGTCGATTTCTTCGATCATGCGTCCCTCATAATCTAAAAATGCAACAGAAATTTTTGAATACTCATTCCTGGGAATACCGGGCACATCCACGTAACCGGAGAAAGTATAAAGAGTTCCTTCACTCACGGGAAGGTTCTGGCGCCACATTGCCGGGCCCTTTCCGGTGCCTGTGATCGACACGCATCTCAACCCGTCATATGGATCGATGTCTTCCCAGCCGAATGTAAAGTTCATCGGGTTGACAGTAAATGGTTCCCACATCGAAGGACCGGATTCGCCATGTTCGAAACCTGGATTCATGAGTAAGTTTGCTGCTGGAGCTGATGATGCTGCAATCAAAATGCTTATTGTCAGAGCCACTCCCATGAAGAATGTGGGCGATATGCCGAGTAATCGAAAGCATTCATCTCGATACTCGGTATCTCGAATTCCGAACGATTTGTTCAAGGCAAAAGGCGCTTTCCGGATACCGGCATTTTGCATAACGACCTCCTTGGCTGTTCCGGTGATTATTCTCGGCCATTCCTGCTGGGGGGGACGAGAAAAGACTTCTTTGAATAAAAAAGAGAAGATCCGGAGTGAGACCGGCGTGTGACGTGCGGCTAGATATTGCAAACGTCGTGCCTGTTCCCTTGAGAATACGGAACAGGTTAATAGTAGTCGGGGTTTAACATGTAATTCGCGGGTCTATTGTGGCGGGTATAAAATTCAATCAGTGATATGCAGAAAGAAAGTTGTGTTCCCTTGAACAGAATGTACCTTCAAGTACAGTGAATCTTAATATCCTTCGAAGTCATTATGAGTTTCTTGAGCTGGAATCCTCTTCAGTCAGGTTGAGATCGCGTATAAATCAAATTCATTACCTTCGTCAGGTTTCTCGGAAGGCTGTTTGAGGTAGAGATGCGGGTGATTAACCAGGAGTGATAGAAGCATCATGAAGATTATCGCCTCATTCTGGGACTTTGCATACTCTCCCACAAGGTTGGCGATGAATAGAGTCGAGACGGCGGAAAAAAGAAGAACATAGCTCTTCTTTCCCCTGGTGGATGTCGCGGAAACCAGGTTTCGACGCATCGTTCGAATCGAGATAAAGATGATTAGCAGGAACAGGAAAAGCCCGATTATCCCTGTTTCCAGGAGTATTGTCAGGTAGTAACAGTGAGTTCCGACTTCTTCCAGTAGAAGACTTCGGGTGATATCAATTTCCCGTGAGCCCAGATAACCGATCCCGAAAATCATGTTTTTAAGACTACTCGTATATATATCGAATGCTTCCTGCCAGAACGCGAACCTTGAAATCAGCGTTCCGGGACGGGTTATGCCTTTTGCCAAAAGGTCATCCGAAATATCCGGCGGCACCAGGAATACAGCGGCTCCTGCGATCAGCAGCACAATCAAATAGAGTATAAATTTGCGGCGGTTCGTGAAATAGGAATACAAAAGACTGCCGCCCAGAACCGCGAACCAGGTCGCCCTCGTGTATGTAATGAATATGGCCAGAAGTATAACGGTACAAGCGGTTAAATATGGAATTTTCAATGTGCCCCGGCTTTTCACATATCTTCCGCATGCTAAAAAGAAGATTATTCCGAGGATCAGCCCTGCTTGCGGTGCGCTTCCCGTCATACCACCCGCTCTGAACACATTGAATTCATTTTCCAGCCATGGATACTGTACCAGATCGGGACTGACGAAAAGAGGTTCTTTGAGTATCAGGGATTCATATAACATAACGAAAGCGAGGACAACCCCCGCCGTTATGAACATTATTTCCATTATATTAATATGCTGTCTGTTCAGCGGTATCAGTTTGACGCAGAAGTAGAAGAGGAGTGGAACATACAGCAGATTGTATACTGTCCTCATTATTACTTCGTCCCAGAAGCCGATACAGGAGATGAAAGAATAGACGGACAGCAACAGGAAAACGAATCCCATTCGATCCATGGACAAGTTTACATAACGACGAGTGCATATTCCGGTGAAGAGAACAATGGTAAAAAACAGGGAAGCCGCTCGAAATACATCCAGTTGTACGATCGGAATACCGAAATCCTTCATCGTGTACCATGGGGGAATGAGGATCAGGAGAGGACAACAGAATATGAGTGCGTTAACCGGTCGTTTGATAAAATTGATCATCAGAGGCAAAGTAACAAGAAAAGCAATTGCCTTGATTGACTTTTCGGCAGCAAGCATACCGATAATGAATGCGGCAAAAAAAGCATAACCTGCAATGAGAAATCCCAGCCATCGTCTGTTGTTTGGCAACGTGATCTGAAAATCAAGATTTCTGATAGCAGGCACCTCCTGTCATTTGTATGCAATATTTCGGATCTGTTCAGAAATTCTTGACTCATCGGATTGGAAAAGGTCGTGATTTCAGATAGTATGTCCTGGTTGATACTGCGCTGTCGACCCGGTGAATACCTGATACCGCGTAATATCCGGTTTTTGTACAAAGGAGAGAGGAATGTTCAGAATCGGAATCGATTTGGGTGGAACGAAAATTGAAGGGGTCCTGATTGACCCTGATCGAAAAATTGTCGTCAGAAAACGTAAACCTACTTTGCCCGAAAAAGGCTTCGCCGCGATTATGGACCGAATTGCCGGGCTGGTAGAAGAACTCGAGAGTTTCGCAAGTGAATTACCGACCGTCGGCATATGTACCCCAGGCTCGATTTCTCCTCTGACTGGTATGATCCGCAACAGCAATACAATCTGCCTGAATGGTCAGCCGCTTGCAGAGGAACTTGAAAAACGTATCAACCGGAAAGTGAAGATAGAAAATGACGCAAATTGTTTCGCCATGGCTGAAGCCAGCCTGGGAATCGGGGTCGGATACCGTATGGTGTTCGGGGTCATTCTGGGAACCGGGGTGGGTGGGGGGATTGTAATTGACGGAGCCTTGCATCGCGGCGCCATGGGTATTGCAGGTGAATGGGGACATCATACTCTGTATCCGGATGGCAAACCGTGCTACTGCGGAAGGCGGGGGTGTGTAGAAACCTACCTCAGCGGACCGTCCCTGGTGGACCGATGGCGCAGACTGTCCGGAGATAGCAGGTCGCTGGAAGAAATATGTGCATTGATCGATACTCCTGAAAAAGAGGAATGGAAACATGGTTTCCTGGAGGATTTCGGGCTTGCTCTGGCAAATGTGGTCAATATTCTCGATCCCGATATTATCGTACTCGGGGGAGGGGTTTCGAATATACCTTTCTTGTACAATATCGGGAAGGATGCCCTGATCCGGAATCTGTTCAGCGACCACCCGGATATACCGCTCCTGAAGAATTCACTCGGTGATTCCGCCGGAGTTTTGGGAGCGGCTCTGTTATGGCCCAATAGTATCTGATCCGACTGTCCTGACCAGCGAATTCGTATGCTTGAGCAAGTTACCGGACAGGTGCTCCGCGGTACTGGTGTGCTATTCCCAATATTGACAAATTGGACACTTCTGTGTAGACTTTTCATATAGTCCAGATGGGAATTCCAATGATTTGATTAAATTTGTTCAACGGATTTTGAACGGGAATTATATCAGCCGGAGAAGGTCATGAAAAAGCGGTCCCTGGGAAATTCTCCAAAAGCAGCGGTAAAGAAGAAGACACGTGTCATCAAACAGGAGGGGGCTTCAAAGCATAAAGCAAGCGTCGAAAGATACAGATCTCTTGTCGAGATGACAAGCGACTGGCTCTGGGAAGTTGACGAAAAAGGGACATATACTTATTCCAGTCCAAAGATCCGCGAGCTCCTGGGATACGAACCGGAAGAGGTGATCGGCAAAACTCCTTTCGACCTGATGCCGCCTGAAGAGGCTGAGCGGGTGCTGAAACTGTTCAGGGCCATCACCGAATCAAAGGGAGCGTTCGATCGGCTGGAGAACACGAACCTTCACAAGGACGGACGGCTCGTTGTTCTTGAAACGAGCGGAGTACCGATTTTCGATACTCACGGGAACTATCGGGGATACAGGGGAATCGACAGAGATATCACAGAAAGGAAGAAGATCCTGGATGAACTCCGGGAGCACCATTACAACCTTGCGGAACAGGTTCGGCTGCGGACCGCGGAGTTCGAACAGAGTAATGCAGACCTTAAGAAGGAGATCGAGGAGCGCGAAAAAACTGAAGTAAAGCTTCAGCAGCATCGGAATTGGCTCAAGGTGACGCTTTCAAGTATAGGAGACGCAGTCATAGCTGCAGATCTGGATGAGAAAGTTTCCTTTTTGAACGAGGAAGCGGAAAGATTAACCGGGTGGTCCGCCAGCGACGCAATCGGACAATCGGTAGAAAAAGTTTTCAAAATAATAAATGAGCAAACGAAAAAGACTGTTGAAAGCCCTGTCAGGAAAGTGCTTGCGGAGGGGAAAGTCGTCGGTCTCGCCAATGATACACTTCTGATTTCGCGTGAGGATAAAAAAACACCGATTGCTGACAGTGGTTCACCTATTCTCGATGAGAACGGTAAGCTTTATGGTGTCGTGCTGGTATTCAGAGACGTTACGGAGCACAAACGTATACAAGGGGAACTGAAGAATTATACCGAGAAGCTTGAAAAAATGGTCGAAAAGCGAACCCTCAATCTGGAGAACGCCAACATCAAGCTGAGAAAAGAAGTCGAGGCTCACAGGAAAGCAAAAAATAAACTGCAGTTGTCCGAACGGGAACTGGCACTCAGAAACAACATTGCCCGTGTGTTTCTTACAAAGCCCGATGAGACAATGTATGGCGAAGTACTCCATATAATTCTGGAATACATGGATAGTAAATACGGCACCTTCGGGTATATCGACGAACAGGGTGATCTGGTGGTTCCTTCGATGACCAGAGACATCTGGGAAAAATGCAACATACCCGAGAAAGACATCATATTTCCCAGGAATGAATGGGGTGATGCCAGCTGGTGCCGGGCTATCATAGAGAAAAAATCCAATTATTTGAATGAAATCTCGACAAAAACGCCCCCTGGTCATGTACCCATCTCAAAGCATATCTCGATACCTATCGTTCATAAAGGTGAAGCCGTAGGACTCCTGCAGGTTGCGAACAGAAAGGTGGATTATAATTCGGCGGATGTAGAGACGCTGGAAACAATCGCCGGCTTTATTGCACCCATACTCAGTGCAAGATTACTGGAAGAAAAGCAAGCCAGGGAGCGCAGGCAGGCAGAGGCTGCCCTGGCTGAGAGCGAAAAACGGCTGACGACCATTTTCGATACGGTACAGGCCGGAATAATTATTATTGATGCTGAAACGCGCAAGATTGCCGATGCGAATCCGGTGGCAGTAGGAATGATCGGCGCAACTCGGGATGAGATTATCGGCAGGAATTGCCACAAGTTCATCTGCCCCGCCGAGCTCGGAGAATGCCCGATCCTGGATCTTGGAGAAACCTGTGACAAATCGGAACAGGTTCTTTTGGCCGCCGACGGTAAGGTGATTCCGGTGCTCAAGAATGTAACTTCAATGGAGTTCGCCGGACGACAATACCTGTTGGACAGTTTTATCGATATTTCTGAAATCAAGCAGGCTGAACTGAAATTGATGGAATACTCCGAAAACCTGGAAGAGATGGTGGAGGTGCGGACAGCGGAACTTGCAGAAGCGCAGGAACAGCTCCTCAAGAATGAGAAACTGGCGGTTCTTGGGCAGCTTGCCGGGGGTGTCGGCCATGAACTGCGAAACCCGCTCGGAGTAATGAAGAATACCGCGTATTTCCTGAACCTGGTGCTCGAAAATATTCCTGAAAAGGCGAAACAGCACCTAGAAATCTTCAACAGGCAGATCAACATAGCGGATGAAATCATATCGAACCTTCTCGACTTTGCGACGATTAAACCGCCAACCCTGGAAATTACCCCGGTGAAAATGATGATCGAGCGTGCAATCGAGGAAACGGACATTTCATCCGATCTTGTTCTCGATCTTAACTTACCGTCGGACGTAGGGGCCGTGCATGTAGATCCGATCCAGATCCACAGCGTCCTTCTGAACCTGTTTCAGAACTCGGTACAGGCGATGCCGGAGGGTGGTGAGTTGTCGATATCCTCATGCAGGCTCGAAGGAAACCTGGAAATTTCCATTGCAGATACCGGGTGCGGCGTCCCCCCTGAATTGATGGATAAGATTTTTGAACCTTTAATAACAACAAAGCCGAAAGGAATCGGTTTGGGATTGGCAATCTGCAGAAGCCTCGTGAATGCGAATAAGGGGCAAATCTCCCTGGCAAGCAAGAGTGGTGAAGGAACAGTCGTACGTCTTGTTTTACCTGCAATTGAAACTGGAGATCGTGATGAAGGATAATCTACATGTTCTCATCGTGGACGACGACGAAGGCATGACTACAACTCTGAAGGATATACTTGAATTCAAGGATTATTTCGTTGAAGTCGCTAATTCCGGTCATGAAGCTATTGAGAAGGTTAAAGAATCCGTATTCGATTGTATCTTCATGGATATCCTAATGCCGGGCATGGACGGCGTCGAGGCATTTAAGCGGATCAAACAGCATGTACCCGATTGCCTGGTAGTGATGATGACTGCATATGCTCTGCAGGATTTGATCGAGGAGGCGAAAAGGGAAGGCGCTCTTACAGTAATCAAAAAACCTGTTGATCCCGCACGGCTGGTCGAGATGCTTGAAACCATTAAACTGGGATCTTCAGTTATTGTAGTCGACGAGGATGAAGAATTCTGCAAAACACTCTGTCATCTGCTCGAGTCGAAGGGGTGTTCGATCGCCTTTACAAAAAGCGGTAAAGAAGCAATCGATCTCGTTCAGCAGAGTATGTTTGATTTCATCATCCTGAATGCAGCCTTCCTTCACGACACTGAAGTGGATGTCCTCGGTGCTGTTCGAAAGTTCAACCCGAGTATCGCTGTTATTCTGCTGAGCGGCGATGAGGCTGAGGAACTTGAACTGGCGGCTGAGCAGTTAGATACATCCTACGCCGTTCTGAAGAAGCCATATGCAATGGATAAAGTACTCGAGATCCTCCAAGTAGTCAGGAGGAAGAAATTGATAGACACCTTATAACGAGGGGAAGAAGTGCCGGAACGAACAAAAATTCTCATCGTGGATGATGATCCCGGAATGCGCAGCACGTTGTTCGATATCCTTGAATACAAAGGATACTTGCCACTGACCGCTTCCACCGGGAGAGAAGCGCTGGATCACCTTACTGAAACCGAATTCGCAACCCTCCTCCTGGACCTGCAGCTTCCCGATATGCCCGGTTCAAAGCTGCTCGAACATTTCAATTCGATATCACCCGATACCGAGGTTATTATTATTACTGGCCATGCGACGCTGAAAAGCGCCATGGAGGCGGTTCAGCATAATGTATTCGCCTACCTGGAGAAGCCCGTTGATCCTGACAGACTGCTGGTAACAATCCGCAATTCCGAAGAGAAGAGACGACTTATCCTTGAAAACAGGAGACTTTTGGAGGAGCTCAGGATTGCCAACGAAAGGCTCGAAACGAAAGTAGAAGAGCGGACCAGGGAACTTGCCAAGGCATATGATGAGCTTCGTGAGCTCGATCGATTGAAAGCGGCTTTTATTGATGTGACATCACATGAACTCAGAACACCTCTGACAGTGATTGAAACCATGGTTGCTATCTTCGAGAGCATGTCGACCAAGGAGAATAAAAATCTGACGCAGACGCTGCAGGTTACAGCTCGAGCCTCGAACCGTTTGAAAAAACTGGTAACCCGGATATCGGGTTTCGCAAGAATGGACGAATTTGCAGGTCAGCTCGACCTTTCACTCGTCCAGCCCGAAAAATTGGTTAACAATGTAATAAGCGATGTATCCCCATTCATTGAGTCCCGTGAGCAGAAACTGTCGGTTGATGTCCCTGAGGGGATTCCTTCGGTTCCCCTGGACACGAATAAGATTCGGGATGTTCTTCTGAATTTGATGATGAATGCGATCAAATTCACGCCAGACAAGGGTGAAATCAGGCTGTCGGTAAGAGATGCGGGTGAAGGGCGAGTCGAGTTCCGGGTGAGTGATACCGGGATTGGAATCCGGGATGAGGACAAACCGCACATATTCAATGAATTCTTCACAAGTCTCGAAACACTGCACCATTCGTCCGGCGACTATCAATTCGATACGAGGGGTATTGGGCTGGGTCTGGCAATAGTTAAAAAGTTCGTCGAGATGCATGGGGGGAAAGTAGGTCTGGAAAGTTCCTTCGAGGAAGGATCCTCATTCTGGTTCATTTTACCCTGTGACAGGTACCAGGAACCTGAGGAGCAAAGCCCCAACGCGGGTGAGTTCAATTAGTGAGCATAGAAAAGGCGATTGCGAGGAAGGATATGATGACAGGATCAGGGAAGATTCTGATAGTTGACGACTCTCCTGATATGCGGAGGACTCTGTCCGATACGTTAAGACTGGAAGGGTTCACCGCGTTCACGGTCGAGAGTGCCGAAGATGCACTGATTTATCTGGAAAACAATGAAATCGCCGTTGTAATTCTTGATTTAAAACTCCCGAAGATGTCCGGTATGAGTATGCTGGAACGCTTGAAATCGGTATCACCCGATACCGAGGTGATCATTCTTACCGGTTATGGTTCGCTGCCGACCGCCATCGAGGCGATAAAAAGAGATGTGTTTGCATACATAGAAAAACCCGCTGATCCCGAGCAGGTGATTTCCACCGTCGGAAAGGCGATTGAAAAGCGTTGGCTTATAATGGAAAACGCCAGGCTGACGAGAGAATTGGCAGCCTCAAATAGGAGGTTGGAGAGAAGAATCGCCGAACGCACTCGCAGCCTGGCTTTCGAGAAAGCAAGGATTGAAGCGATTATCAACAGCCAGTCAGAGGCTGTCGTGATGTTCGACAGGGAGCGCCGTATCGCTTCTTTGAATAAAGCAGCTGAACGGATGTTCGATTTAACCGGAGTCGATCTGGTCGGAAAAACGCTTGAAGAACAAAAAGGAAATCCGAGCAGGGGCGTGACCGCGCTGAGAATGACCGTCGGAGACCGTCGGAAGGTGAAGGAACCGGTGTCTCATGACAGGCGGAAGCCAAGGCCTTATGACCCTTTATGGCGAAAAGAAGTTATCATCGAACCGAAGCATACGGTTCTCGATGTAGCTTCCGTTCCTGTCCTGGGTCAGGAAGATTTGTACATCGGAAGAGCGTTTATCGCACATGATATCACGAAAGAAAAAGAAATAAATGCTCTGAAAGATGAATTCATGGGCCTGGTCTCGCACGAACTGCGCTCTCCGCTGTCGACGGTTGCCATGACTCTCGACATTCTCGAAAGCGGCAAACTGGGAGAACTGCGCGAAAAACAGCGTAAACCGGTTGAGATTGCATTAAGACAATGCCGGATGATGGCAGATCTGATCGACAAGTTTCTGGATATCTCCAGCATCGAGGCTGATGCGGCCAGGCCGAAACGGCAACGTGTCGATATCTACCGAATCATTACTCAGGCTGTTCAAGGGATTCAACCCGGGGCGAGAAGAAAAGAGATAGATATTCTTACCAATCCCGGCGGGAATACCGACTTCGTTTATGCAGATAAAGAACAGCTCCTGAGAGTCTGTATGATTTTACTCGATAATGCTGTCAAGTATACTCCCCCCGGTGGAGAAGTTCTCGTGAGTACCAAAGTCACCGGTAAACAGATCAGGATCGATGTTGCCGATAACGGTCCCGGTGTTCCGGAGTCTGAGCACGCCAAGGTATTCGAGAAATTCTACAGGGGTAGCCGTACAACATCCTCTTCACAAAGAGGGAGCGGTCTGGGTCTGTCTCTTGCAAAACTGATAGTAACAAAACACAAAGGAGAGATCGGCGTGGCATCTCGATCCGGGGGTGGGAGTATATTCTGGTTTTCTATTCCGCTTACGAAAGTTTCCGGTTGAAGTTAATTATGATTCTTTCAGCAGCTTCTTTATCTTTTGATGCAGCCTCTCAGGCTCGAAAGGCTTGGTTAGATAGTCGTCGGCGCTAGCCTTGAAGCCTTCATCGATGTCGGCAATCGCCGACTTCGCAGAGAGCATCAAGATGGGGATATCCTTGGTGTTTCTATCGCGCTTCAGGCGCCTGCAAACTCGATATCCACTCATTTTCGGAAGCATAATATCCAGAACTATTAAGTCAGGATGTATATCTTTCGCCATATTCTCTCCGGTTCGCCCGTTGTATGCCGTGTGAATCTGATAATCGTATTCTTCCAGGTAGAGTGCGATTATCTCAACCAGAGAACGGTCATCGTCGACGATTAGCAGGCTTTTTTTCTTTTTCGGCATACGAACCTCCTTTTTCCCATGTGCCTTCACGTGGCCTTGCCGTGCGAAATCAATCAGGGTTCCCATCAGAAGGCGTTCTCAATCCAACTGTTTAAGAATAAGCACCGAAGCTTGAAAAAGCAACATGATTGTTCTCGAGCGGATCTCCAATTGCCGTCGTAATCTCGTGCCCGGATAAATTGAGAAGTTGGATTAAGCCTTTATGCTGCCGGTTAAATGGGTGAAAGCCATATCGATATTGACATTAATTCGGCTTCTGTGGTACTGTCTCCAGCCTTGAGCGTGAGGAGGGAACAGCATTGCCCGTCAGGGCCAGACAGCTTCTTTTTGTCTGTTCGGGGAATACCTGCAGGAGTCCTCTGGCCGGGGGGATCCTGCGTGCGAAAATAAACTTAATCCCGAACTGCGACCTGTCTGTTGTGTCGGCCGGAATCGGTGCAATGGATGGTTTTCCGGCTTCACAAGGCGCAATTTCAGCAGGAGCGGAGATCGGTATAGATTTGTCGACTCATCGATCATGCGCTCTCGATAGTGATACCTTATCCTCTGCGGATATCGTCCTGGTCATGACACGTAGCCATAAAGGACGGATTCTCTCTGAATATCCGGATTTTGTTGACCGCGTTTTTTTACTTAAAGAGTTTGGCGCACCCTCTAGAACCGAAATCGACGTAGAGGATCCGTTCGGAGGTGATATCACTGTATACAGGAAGTGCCGGGAAGAACTTGAATCCGAGATAATCAGGATTCTACCTCTTTTAACCGGTTCTTCACCGATGAAGGAGAAGTAACGTATCCCGTTCGGCATCGTATCAACCGGAATCGAGGAGGGGAAGAAAATATGCTAGATGCAGTAATACTATCAGCCACACGAACAGCGACCGGCAAATTCCTTGGGAGCCTGTCGCAGGTCCCCGCCCCGAGACTCGGGGCGGTAGTGATAAAAGCCGCAGTCGAAAAAGCCGGTATCGACCCGGAATCTGTAGATGAAGTGATAATGGGAAATGTCGTTTCAGCCGGTATAGGGCAGGCGCCCGCTCGCCAGGCTGCGATTTACGGAGGTATTCCCTCATCAGCCGCGGCGTTGACCGTGAACAAGGTTTGCGGCTCAGGGCTCAAAGCCGTTTCACTGGCTGCACAGGCAGTTTCTCTCGGAGATGCGGATTTCGTCGTAGCGGGTGGAATGGAGAATATGAGCCTTGTACCCTACTCCCTTCCGAAAGCCCGCACGGGTTTGAGGATGGGGAATTCCGGCGTATCGGACCTCATGATTGCCGACGGACTCTGGGATCCTTATAAGGATATGCACATGGGCATGACAGGGGAGCTGGTAGCTGAGAAATACTCCATATCCCGTGAAGCCCAGGATGAGTATGCAATGAACAGCCATGTGAAAGCCGCTGCTGCTATGAAGGCGGGAAAATTCGACCGGGAGATCATACCGGTGGAGATACCGCAGAGGAAGCAGGATCCAATCGTATTTCAAACAGACGAATCTGTTCGAATAAACACTTCCATGAAAACTTTCGCGAGGTTGAAACCGGCTTTTAAAAAAGATGGAACCGTTACCGCCGGAAACGCACCCGGCATCAATGACGGTGCTTCGGCTGTGGTCGTGACTTCGGGTAGAAAAGCCGAAGAGTCCGGCCTGACGCCTGTGGCCAGGATACTCGGATATGCTGTCGGCGGATTAGAACCTGAATGGGTAATGCTTGCACCGATCGAGGCTGTTAAAAATCTTGAAAAAAAGATCGGACTGGGACCCCGTGACTTTGATTTGATCGAATTGAACGAGGCATTTTCCGTTCAAGCTATGGCGGTCATCAATGAAACCGGTATGGAACCCGAGAAAGTAAACATCAATGGCGGGGCAGTCGCCCTGGGTCACGCTATCGGCTCCTCAGGGTGCCGCATCCTTGTTACATTACTGCATGCCCTTCAGGACAGGGGTGAAAAACTTGGTCTTGCAACTCTTTGCCTCGGTGGCGGAAATGCTGTCGCGCTGGCGGTTGAAATGCTTTAAAGGAACTCTGACCTCTAACCATCCCGCACGGGGACGGGTGCGAAAACAGAATACAATTTACGGGTGGGGCGCATAAATTCTCTGCCGCCCTAACTTTTTGGGAAGAATCGCCATTGGAGCTTCAAGTGGGAGAAATCTACGCTAACATCACATCGACAATAGGAGAAACTCCGCTCGTCAGATTGAGCCGTGTTCTCCCGCATCTACCTAATGAACTCCTCGGTAAAGTCGAGTTTTTTAATCCGGGGGGCAGTATAAAAGACCGGATTGCGATCAGGATGGTGAAAGAAGCGGAGAGGAACGGGTCGCTGAGGCCGGGTGGCACAATAATCGAACCGACATCCGGAAATACGGGAATCGGCCTGGCTATGGTGGCTGCGGCCCTCGGGTACGGAATGATCATGGTTACCACCAGAAAAGCAAGTATCGAGAAAGTCACGCTTGCTCGTTCGTTCGGCGCCAGAGTTATCCAGGTGCCGGTCGGATTGGAGGCAGATCATCCTGACTCGATCTATAACACGGCGAAAAGACTCGCCGGGAAGGTTCCCGGAAGTTTCATACCGGATCAATATAAAAATCCGGCCAATCCGGATGCGCATTATACTACCACCGGTAAAGAGATAATCAGGCAGACCGGAGGTGAGTTCGCCTGCCTTGTCGGCGGCATAGGCACCGGGGGCACACTGGTCGGCGCGGCCCGGGCGGTGAAAGAATATGATGAACGGATTCGGGTGGTCGCCGTAGATCCTCCAGGCTCGATGTTTACAGGGCAGGATCCGTGCTTGAGCCAGATTGAAGGGATCGGTGCGGATTATATTCCCGAAATATATGATGATACCAATATAGACCGGGTTATCAGAGTAGGAGATCGAGAAGCCATTGAATACACGCGATTTCTTGCCCGTCGCGAAGGGATCCTGTGCAGTGCCTCATCCGGAGCTGCTTTACGCGGTGCCGAGTTGACGGCCGGTGAAATGGGACCCGAAGCCCGGATCGTTGTGATCCTTCCGGATACCGGTGAGAGATATTTGAGCAAGTATTTCAATGACAAGTGGCTTCGTGAACACGGATTTGAACCGGAGGACGACACGGGAGATTCATCCCGGACAGGTCGCAGGCGTAACAGGATCGGAAAGAAAATGCAGGCTCAGAAGGCGTGACAACCCGGGAATCGGAGGTGAAGGAATGTCAGTAGAAACAAATATCAAAAAAGTCGGAGTAATCGGCGGCGGCACCATGGGGAATGGAATCGCCCATGTATTTGCAAAAAGCGGTTTCGAAGTTACTCTCGTTGACATTGCCGAGGAATACGTTGAAAGGGCGCTCGCCGTCATCGAAAAAAATCTCAGCCGTGAGCTGAAAAAAGGCAAAATAACGGAGGATGGGAAAAGCGGCGCGCTTTCGAGAATAAATGGTGTCACCGACTTTAATGAGCTGGCTGCCGCGGATTTTGTGGTAGAGGCGGTATTCGAGGACTGGAGGGTAAAAGAGCAGGTTTTCGGCAAAATCGATGGTATCGTACCTGAATCCTCTATTCTCGCGACGAATACTTCCTCGATTCCTATCACCCGGATTGCTGCACTTACGAAAAGACCCGACAAGGTGATTGGTATGCATTTCATGAATCCGGTTCCTGTGATGAAACTCGTAGAGATCGTAAAGGGGATGGGAACTTCGGATGAAACAGCGGAAGCGGTGAAAACACTGAGTGAAATGCTGGGGAAAATACCGGTGGAAGTCAATGATTTCCCCGGCTTTATTTCTAATCGAATACTCATGCCTATGATCAATGAGGCGGTATTCGCTCTGATGGAAGGTGTCGCTGCCGCTGAGGCGATAGATGAAATCATGAAACTCGGCATGGCTCACCCGATGGGGCCGCTTACACTGGCTGATCTTATCGGTCTCGATGTTTGCCTTTCAATAATGAACGTGCTTCATGAAGGTTTGGGTGACAGCAAATACAGGCCGTGTCCTCTCCTTGTGAAGATGGTGGATGCGGGATACCTGGGCAGGAAAACCGGAAGGGGATTTTATAATTACGGCTAGCAGGTGTACTTATAAAATCACTCTGAACAGTTGCCCGATTGGAAAATAGCTGATGAGGTGTCCTTACTGCGGATTTCTTGAAGATCGGGTCGTGGATTCCCGATCCAGCAAAAACGATCGGTCTATTCGGCGCAGGAGAGAATGCCTTAATTGCACAAAACGTTACACAACTTATGAATCGATTCAACCAAGTCCGCTCAATGTGGTAAAAAAAGATGGCAGGCGTGAATCTTATGACCGGGAAAAAGCAAAAGCGGGTATAGTTACCGCGTGCAGAAAACTACCTGTTTCTTCCGACCAGGTGGATGAAATACTTGATTCTATTGAAGCAGCGCTGGAGGAGCAGCTCAAGAGCGAGGTGACCAGTCAGGAGATCGGAGCGATGATCTCCCGGAGCCTGGCCGGAATTCACGAAGTGGCCTATCTGCGTTTCACATCGGTTTACCGCGAATTTAAAGAAATTGCGCAGTTCATAGAGGAAGCGGAAGGAATAGAAACTTCCGGTGGAGAATTACTCGATGGCGGAAACTCCCGGAGAGGCTGACGGCACCGGTGGGCGGATGCACCTGCTCGATCACCTGGAGGAACTCCGGCAGCGGCTGATCCGGATAATAATCGCCGTGGCCGTTTTTGCCGTATTAGGTTATATAGTCTCTCCGATTACTTTCAGGCTCCTCACTCTCGGTATCCCGGACGGCAGTGAGGACATTGCATTAAGCAACAGAACGGAGACCGATGAGACATTTTACTCCGAAGCGGCTTTTATCCTTGGAACCGATGAAAAGAAAAGAACAGAAGCCCTTCTGGGAGTTATAAAGGAAATAACTTCATCCCAGCATAATCAGGGGGGAACGGAAGCGAAGCTCGTTGAGAAGGTGAAGACCGTGCTGGATACCGATAACGAAAATCGCGCGGAGAAGTTCATTTCTCTCGTCGAAGCAGTTTCCGCTCAGGCTGAAAATGGAGCCTCATCCGCCGGTAACCCGGATGGGGGAGAACCGAATATTATCGTAACCACGCCTATGGGCCCTGTTATTACAAAACTCAAATTGGCGGGAATGACCGGCCTCATTCTGGCTATCCCGGTGTTTTTTTTCCAGACATGGAAATTTATTTTACCTGCTCTAAAGGTCAAGGAGAGAAATACCATTTTGCCTTTTACACTGGGTTCAACATTCTTTTTTCTGCTGGGAGCGGGTTTTTCATATTCGATACTGCCGATTCTGTTCATTTTTTTCGGGTCGGTGAGCGCACAGATGCTGATGAATCAGCAATGGATTGCGGACGACTACATATCGTTTATTTTCAAGCTGATGCTTGCCGGCGGTGTTGTTTTCCAGTTACCTGTGATGGTGTATTTTCTATCGAAACTGGGGATTCTCCAACCTGAAACCCTGCGAAAGCACCGCCGGCATGCTCTGGTTATATGTTTTGTGGTCGCAGCGGCTCTTACTCCGCCGGATCCGGTTTCCCAATTGGCCATGGCCTTGCCGTTGTTCTGTCTTTTCGAACTGAGTATCTGGATCTCCTATTTTGTAACAAAGAAGAAAAGAGGACTCGCATGACGACAACAACGGATACTCCGTTCCATATCGTCAAGCCTTATCTCGATGAATTCGAGGTTCGATGGGATGAAACTCTGACGAGCGATATCAAACTGATTCACTCCATTCAGGAGTATCTCAAGTTATCTCGCGGAAAGCGGTTTCGTCCCGGATTGGTTTTCCTCTCTGCGGAAATATACGATATCGATCCGGATAAGCTGTTCGCCACGGCGCAGGTGGTGGAGCTTATTCATATCGCGACCCTCTTGCATGACGACGTCATTGATAACTCGTTCATGCGTCGCGGATTGCCGTCGGTTTTCCGCAAGTGGGATAAAAGAATCGCCATACTCATGGGAGACTACCTGTTTACACTCGCTTTCGATATTCTGGTGCAAAGCGGTCTCGACCTTATGATGAAGATTCTTGCCGATGCTTCGCTGAAGCTTGCGAAAGGAGAGATCCTGGATGTAGAAACCGAGGGATGTCCCGATTTGAGCAGGGCGGAATACCAGAGGGTAATCGACCTGAAGACAGCATCCCTGATTTCGTCCTGCTGCGCTGCCGGTCCCGCTCTCTCCGGTTCGACGGAAACAGCGGTCAACAGGTATATCTCGATGGGTAATTCCCTTGGTCATCTCTACCAGATGGTGGATGATATTCTTGACTATTCCGGTGAAACGGATCAGATGGGAAAGCCGCTCGGTCAGGATCTGCAGTCCCGGAAAGTAACATTGCCTTATATCTGCGCCTATGAAAATGCGGGAGAAGCCGACAGGGAAAAACTCGAGCACCTCTTTGTGAACGGAAGAGTCGGGGAAGGGGTTGACCGTTTGTCCCAGCTGGTACGGGAGTTGAACGGTGTGTCCAGGGCGGAAAGGGATGTGATCCGCTTGGGAGAGGGAATAAAGAGCGACCTCTCCTTGCATTTTCACGATTCAGCCGCGACCGATTTTTCCAGGATTGTCGACTACCTGGTCAGCAGACGGAGATAGGAGGGAGTCCATGGCCCGTAAGAAGCCTGTGAGTATTCTGATCGTGATGCTCGTTGTAGGCATGCTTGTTGGGAGCATGGTGGGAGAAGTGATTTCATTAATTCTGCCGGACGGTGTTGTGAAGCAGTTTTTCATCAGGTCGATTTCACCCGGTTTCGAACCGGTTGAAATAGATCTCGAGGTGATAAGAGTAACCGTCGGGCTGGATATAACCATCAATATTATCAGCGTTTTGGGTATACTGCTGGCAGTTTATCTGTTTAGATGGTATTAACGCTGTTTCTTTGGCATCCGGGGGTATCTATCCCTGAACAGGTATTCCCGATAGTGCTCGGGATTTCCGCGAAAGCCAA
Organism: uncultured Gemmatimonadota bacterium; assembly: GCA_964394085.1. Taxonomy (GTDB): domain Bacteria; order CAYMWF01; family CAYMWF01; genus CAYMWF01. Next base: position 190,207 of record CAYMWF010000001.1, read on the forward strand.
GGAGGTTACGTGGTGCAGTTCCTGATATTCACTATGCCCGGCGGCGTGGAGCTTATAATCATTTTCCTGATTGTGCTTCTCCTGTTCGGCGCGAAGAGATTACCCGAGGTGGCCAGAGGACTCGGTGGAAGCATCCGCGAGTTCAAGAAAGCCACGAAAGGGATCCAGAACGAAATCAAAACTACGGTTGAAGAAGAGCCGGAAGAAAAAGATGAGACTGAGAAAGAGAAGTCGAACGGAGAATCCGAGTAAACCCGGGAAAAGAGGCTGGATCCTGCTCGGTTTCATCTTGGCGGTTTGTGTCGCGGGCTGCGGCGAGGAAACCAGCGGTTTAGATCCAGGATATCCTTACCCGGAACTTGTAGGAGCGGAAATACCTCTTTCCGGGTGCAGGACCTTCAGGGATATCGAGCTTTCAGCGGGTGAACTCAGTACGATGGTCCTGGGTCAAACAGGCGGTATCAAGGCGACGCTTCTCATCAAATTCGATCCCCCGGACTCCATTCTTCAGGAGTTGGTCGACTCCGATTCGGTCTCTTTCATGTTATCCGCGGAAGAAGGCGGTCCTGAAACCGTCGTAGGTCCGGTTCCGTATGCGATACGACTGTTAACCGCCGCCTGGAGTGAAACCACTTTAACCCTGAACGAGGTGCCCGCACCTGGTGTGGAAATGGGTGCGGGGCGGATGTACAACGACAATATACCCTATAAGGATCTCGTGCATCTGCCTTCGACGCTCATTCGAGACTGGAGGGATGATCCGGAAGACAATTTTGGGGTCATGCTGATTCCTACCGACACTCTCAGTGTTCTCTATATCGACACCGAGGAGAGCGGGTCAGATGAACCCCGGTTGTTTCTTACCACCTCCGCCACCGATTCGCTGGGCAGAACGCGTTACCGCAAAACTTCACTGCTGCCGGTTGACGATACCTTCATTGCGGAAGCCGTGTCGGATGGGATTTTCGAAGATTATGTACCTGGGGATTATGGATATCCCGGCAGGATAATTCTCGGAAACGGGGTGGTGCAGCGCGGCCTTTTGCGGTTCGATACTTCAGTCCTTGAAACCATCCCGCAGGGAGCGACGATCAACCGTGCGACTTTGTATCTCTTTACCGATCCATCCCGCTCCAAGATTGCCAACCCCGGTTTCGGTCTTGAAATGTATAGTCTGAGCGATCCTGCCTGGGAAGGCGATTTTTCATCGATTGACGGTGAAAACGGAGAAGGACCAGGCGCAATCGAGAGTCTGTTCGATACCGAAGATGCACTTCTGGATTCTATAACGGTTAATGTCCGGGTGCCTTTCCAGGAGTGGGTATCAGAACCCGAGTCGATTTTCGGATTCGCACTGAAAACAACCCGTGAAAGGACGGATATTTCATACATTTCCATATGGACCGATCCTCCCGACAGCCTGTCCGGTCTTGCGCCCAGGCTCGAAGTTGTATACACCGAACCGCCCGAGTGGCGATTCTGATCCGGTCGATAGAAAGGTCTTATTTTACCGGTGCTCTGCCTATGAAAGAACAGGTATTATCATTATCGCTGATCCTGATCCTGTCGCTCGGGTGCGGCACTGCGGCGGCGGATTCAGCCTATTCGATTTATCTCTTCGGAACGCCGCTGCATCCGGTCGACACAAGATGCCGCGGCATGGGTGATGCATCTATCGGTTTCAGAAACCTGTCCCTGGTCAACCCGGGAGTCGCCGTTGATTCGGAGGAGGCTTCGTTCAGCCTTTCAATCCGGTCTCATCTGCTCTACACAGAGGCTGAAGATGAGAATGCACTGACCTCCGGTATGAACTTTCCCTATTTCCGACTGGCTTTCCCGTTACCTTTCGGTGCCGAACTGGGCATCGGTCTCACAGAGCAGAATTCCTTCTTAACACGATTCGATTCAACCGGCGAAATAGAAGGGATGCTTTTCGACAACCGGGTTGAATCGAAAGGCAGCCTGAACGTTGTCCACGCACTCCTCGCGACGAAGATCCGCGATATCTTGTCGGTAGGGATCATGTGGGAGTATATGCTCGGAAGCAGTGTAGAACACTGGTATACGACATTCGCGGACACTCTTTCATACCTTGATTCTTCGAATGAAGAAGTTTTCATAAGGAATACATACGACATTATCACGAATACATTCATTGGCTCCAGGTTCAGAGCCGGTCTGCTCGCCGGACCGTTTTTTAATATCAGATTAGGCTGTTTCGCCGTAGTTAATGCCGAACTGCCGGGTCAGCGCATCCTTGAAGGTGTATACTCCGGATATGAGATGGAAGAAGAATTCGAGACCGTTTATCCCGGGGGCGCAGGATTCGGTATTTCATGGAGCCCTTCAGAAAAGTTCCTGTGCGCCGCGGACTGGGAACGGATTTTCTGGTCCGAGACCCGCATAGACGGTGCACCGCTTTCCGAAGTTTCAGATACCGACCGGCTCTCCTTCGGCCTCGAGTGGTTTCCCGGCGACTTCTCGAACCGCCTTTCAGGTCAGATCCCGGTAAGGTTCGGGTATAGCCGCTTAAAGGGGTACTTCCTAGATCCTGTTACGAGCGGCACTATTGTGCAGCAGAAACTCTCCGTCGGTTCGAGTTTGCCGCTGCCGGACGAATCCGGGAGGGTGGATTTTACATTGAGCTACCTGAATCGCGGCTCGTTACCCGAAACATCCCTGGTGGAAAACCAGATGATTTTTACAATGAGTCTCACCGGACTCGAGATATGGTCCAGGAAATACGCTGATTAATCCATAGAGATATGCCATATGAAATTTGAACTTTTTACAGATGAAACGGCTCCCGTCAATTCATGGATTATTCCTTGTTTTGAAAACGGTAAGCGAGTCCCGGGGGTTCCGGAAAATATTACCGGAGAGATTGACAGGGTTTACTCCTGGGGTGATTTTAATGGCAAATCGGATCGGGAGTACAGATTTCATCGCGAAAGTGAACGGTACCTCCTTTTGGGATTCGGAGAAGACCGTCCGCTGTCTCTGCCGGAGCTCCGTCGGGCGGCCGGACGAGCGGGGGTTGCCGCCCGGAAGTTTAACGGCGGAACCTGCCTGTTTCTTCTTCCCGAGGTTCAATCCGACTTCGACGTCAGCGTTCGGGCGGTTTTCAGGACGCTTGCGGAAGGATTTACACTGTCAACCTACCGATTTGACAGGTACAAGACAGAAAAGGCTGACAATAAACCGTCAGGTCCCGATACAATCCTCTTCCAGGTCGAACAAGGTGATGCAGAAGACGCACGATCCGGGTTGCACGAAGGGAGCGTGGTGGCAGAAGCAGTCAATCTGGCCCGGGATATGGTGATGGAACCCTCCGATCAGCATCGTACGCACATTCTCAAGACGCGGCTTGAAAAGATGGCGTCGGAATCAGGTTTTTCTCTCGACGTTTTCGAACAGGACTGGATTAAAGAGCGGGGAATGGAAGGACTGCTTGCGGTCAACAGGGGCGCCCAGGATCCACCCATCTATGCAGTCCTGAAGTATGACGGGCTCAAGGATGGGAGTAAACCGATAGTCCTTGTAGGCAAAGGTGTGCTTTTCGATACAGGCGGCTTGTCGCTGAAAAGCGGTAGAAAATTTGATAAAATGCGGTATGACATGGCTTCTATCGCCACGGTGGCTGCCTTTATCCACGCCGCAGCGAGTCTCAAGTGGAATGTGAACCTTGTGGGGTTGCTGCCTGCAACTGAAAACATGATTGCGCCGGATTCCATGAAGCCCGGGGAAATCATACATACACTCGCCGGTAAAACCGTAGAAATCATCAATACTGACGCTGAAGGCCGACTGCTTCTCGCGGATGCTCTCACCGACGCGATCAGTTTCGATCCCGAAGTCATCCTGGAATTCTGTACTTTGAGCGGTGGTATCGAGTATGTACTCGGCGACCGAGTGACACCGGTTCTCGGAACAGCCGAAGACTGGAAGGCTCGATTTCGGGATGCGGGGGAGAAAAGCGGTGAACCGGTTTGTTTTCTCCCGCTTATTGAAGAATTGAAACCAAAAATTGTAGGGAAGGCGGCGGATTTGAAAAACCTCGGCGGAAACGAAGCTGAGCCGATCACCGCGGCCCTTTTCCTCAAGGAATTCACCGGTGGAATTCCCTGGCTTCATATCGATATCGTCGCCTCTGCGTGGATATCTGAGAAGCGAACGCTCTATCCGTCAGATGCGACCGGAATGGGTGTAATGCTTCTTTCCTACCTGCTCGGCTCCGACTTCTAATTCAGGCTATGCAATTCCTGAAAGATCAATAATTTCGTTGAGATCAGCGATAGGCGTTGTTTTCAACGAAGCATCAAATTACCCTCTTTTTCAGCTTGCTCCAATGTTAACTATTCTTCGTGATGCTGGATACTCGTTGAAATTAACGAGCCGGAAATAAAAAGAATTATAGCGGGTGGAACCTAATCCTCATTACGACAAAGGGTTATAGAGAAAATGTCTGCCTGTGAAATCATGGCATGTTTCATGCAATAAAAGTCCTGTCTTTTAAACGATTTTAACGAGCAGCCGGAATGTAATTGTAGAAACGGCAGGAGAGATGAAAATGAAAATAGCAAAAATATTGATAGCGGGAATGCTGGTTGTTGCGGGTGCCGCCGGTGCTGCGGATCTTGAGCAGGGTTACTACGGAATAAGAGAATTTCCGACTCCTGGATCTTCTGGAGAGGTTGTCTCTGCGCCGTTCGGCATGTATGAATTCCCGAATCCTGATCCTTTCGAAGGACAGGTCGTATCCCAGCCTTTCGAGTCTGGAGAGTTTCCTAACCCATCCCCGGAATTAGTGATCAAAAAGGGAATCGTGGTCGACACCGATGTTTGCGTCATGGTTGAGCTTGAGAATGGCAGAACAATCTCTTTGGTCGGTCAGAAGACCTCCGGCCTGATGGAAGGTATGAATATCCGGTTTGTCGGTGTGCTGTACAAAGGCCAATTTGCTGAATGCAATACAACGCCCGTTGTCAAAGTCCTTTATCTCGAGATAAAAATAGACTAGTACGAAGCAACATACCCCTGACCCTTAGGGTAGCAGTCCTTAATGCTCCGGCGGACCATTCGCCGGAGCATTATTATTACGGTAAGGATTCTTTTCACCGGATGAGCTTGCGACCAGGATGAGCCGCGAATATAGTATCCCTGATGCAGCCTTCAGAATACGTTGTTGCGTCACTTGAATTTGCTCCAGGATGGGAGGAAACAGTTTTCCGGTCGAGAGGCCTTTTCCATTCAGGCAGGGGTCTATTCATAAATAACAATCGAACTCGGAATCCTCGGAAGTGTCATGTCCTGTTCTGTGTTCTTACGAATATGTCTGCTGTTGACATTTATGGTACTGCTTGCCGCTGCGGGAGAGACCATATGGTTGTACTCCGCCGGTTTTCCTTCGGGCGGAGCCGGTTCAGTCTTTCGCACTGTTACAGCCGGTTTAGTAAGTTATGGGCTGATCGGGTTCGCAGTGCTGATTCATATCACCGCCGGGGCGACAGTTATCACGATTCTCAGGGGGTTGCATGAAGGTACATGTGAGTCCTCACCGGATCCTGCGGCATGGCTCTCGTCTTCTTTCGCGGTTTCATGTTCAGTATATGTTCTAGGTGATTACCTCAACGACAATCTCTTGGGAGGAGTGGCACCCACTCATTTCCTGAGCCTCTTTCTGGTTGCGGTTTCCGTAACTGTCTGGGTTCTGTCGATAGGGCCAGTCGCAATCCTTTTCGACCGCGCCGGACAAAGGTGGCTGACCCGAAGCGAATCCACAGTATTCAACCTCAGCAAGCGGAATGCCCATTTAGCGGTGTTCCCGGTGACAGTTCTGGCAGCAGCCCTGATAATAGGATCGATTACTGCTGATGTAGAGATACCTTGGAATGAATTCACAGGCGAAACGGCGCATCAGGATCAGAGTGCTTCAAGGATTCAACTTCCGGAGTCAACCGGCAAACCGGCACGGATAGTTCTTATATCGGTGGAAACTCTACGCGCTGATCATTTGAACTGCCTTGGCTATGATCGGGGAAACACCACTCCCGAGCTCTGCCGGATCGCAAGCGACGGCTACCTTTTTTCAGGATGTCGGGCGCAGGCGCCCTGGACCAAACCATCGGTGGCCAGCATCATTACATCGCTGTATCCCTGCCGTCATGGTCAGATCGAATATGGAACCGAAGTGGCTGATTCGCTGGTCACTCTTCCCGACGCTCTCGCCGCCGCCGGGTACATAACGGCTGCATTCCCGACATTGAACGGGGCGTTCGATCGTAACTTTGGATTTCACGAAAATTACTACCGGGGATTCGGACCGCCGGAGTCGTCGTGGCCGTCTTTTTTCCAGCTCGACCTTTTCGCCGGCGGCCGGCTGGTCGCGGGTTTCCTTGAAAGGCGATTAAGGATATATATTCCCGGTAAACTTTTTTGGTGGTATAATGACGCGGAGAAAGTCAAATCGGCGGTGAAGCGTTGGCTTGACTCCCCGGAACCGCGACTTTTTTGTCACGTACATTTTATTGATCCACACACGCCGTACCTCACTCATCCGTACAAACCGGTCGAGTGGAATTTCAGGTCCGAAACCAATCTTCCCGCTATTCTTGATAAATATGATGGTGAAATAAGGTTCGTAGACAGAGCTATCGGTGAGATCGCCAACCTTCTGGAGCAGCGAAAAGAACCTGCGGTTCTGGTGATCGTAGGAGATCACGGCGAAGAATTCCTGGATAGGGGCGGCTGGGGTCACGGTCATTCCCTTTATGATGAATTGATCCGTGTTCCGTTGATTTTCAAGCTTTATCGACTGGGTATCGAGGATCTCGTCCGTGAGGGTTCGGTATTCGCCGATCCCGTTTCCTGCATCGATATAGCTCCGACCATCCTCGAGCTTGCAGGAGTAGAAGAACCCCCGATCGACTGGGACGGCCTTTCACTGGTGCCGCAAATATCCTCCGGCTCCTCGCGCCGTGGAGGAGCCCATGCAGTTTCCCACATGAAGAGCAGAGGCAGAACCGCACATTCCATCGTCTGCGGTGAAATCAAGGTTATCAAGTTTTCCGATTTCGACAAAAACGGTGAAACAAGAATAGAAGCCTATGATTTAAGCGTGGATGAGGTCGAGCGCAGCAACATCTTCGACAGTCGACTCATTCCGGGGAGCGAGTTATCAACCAGAGTTGCCGCCGTAATAACAACCCTCGATTCGTTGCTGGTATCATTCGGATCTCCCGGGAAAAGCGTTCACCCCGCGAATATATCGCGGTCAGAGGCGGAAATCCTGAAAACGCTCGGGTATCTGCAGTAAGGCTTGAAATTGCCGGAGCCTCAACGTGGATCAAGAAACATTATGAAAAAAGATCAGGAAATCGACGGGAAATACTCGATTCTTTCTCTTATCGGCAAAGGAGGCATGGGAGAAGTCTTTCGCGCGGTGGACCTCCGCGACGGTGGTGAAGTCGCGTTGAAAATGTTGACTGAAGAGGAGAGAGAGACAAGCGGTTCGGCGGATCTGCGCCGCGAATTCGGAATACTGGCTGCGTTGAGACACCCCAATATCGTGCATGTTCTCGATTCGGGAACCAGCCCGCCATATTATACCATGGAACTCATCGAAGGAGAGAATCTTGTCGAGTTCTTCAGCGGAAAACCTCTGCTTCCCGTTCTTTACGACATCCTGCAGCAGATACTTAGAGGGCTTGAATTCATTCATTCGCGAAAGCTCCTGCATGGAGATCTCAAGCCGGCGAATATACTCGTGCTCGATGATCCGGAAAATCCCAGGGTAAAACTGATGGATTTCGGTCTTGCGCGAAAATGGTCGGAAATCGGAAGAAGTTCTGTGCCGGCGGGAACAGCCCTTTATATATCTCCGGAAATGATCCAGCCCAGGCGGAGAGTTACTCCGGACAGACGTGCCGATTTCTATTCCCTGGGTGCCGTCCTTTATGAATTGACAGCCGGGGAACCGCCTTTTCCATATGAAAAATCGGATAAACTGGTGCGGGCTCATCTTTCCGAGGAGCCTGCTCCGATAGGGAGGCGGCGACCGGATTTGCCACGCGCGTTCACCGACCTGGTGATGCGTCTACTCGAAAAGGATCCGGCCGACAGGTTCGCTTCCTGCACCGATATTCTCGATAAACTTTCTATTTCCGCGGGTCGCCCCCTAACTCTCGAAGACAGGAAAAGCAGGGAGAGCTACATCCTTAACTCCCGTTTCATCGGACGAGCGGCGGAGATGGCACAGCTTACCGGCTGGCTGGACAAGTCATTTTCCGGTGTACCGGATAACCAAGACGTTCTGAGGGACCAATCGCCCAGAAGCCCGGTGCTTGCTCTTGTCGGAGGTGAAACCGGTGTAGGCAAAACGCGGTTACTCGACGAGATCTCCGGGTTCTGCCGTGACAGCGGAATAATCTGCTTTCGCGCTGAATGCGAAGAACAATCCGGACATTCCCTGCTGGGTTTCCGCCCTTTCATCCTGAACGAACTGATCCCTCTTTTATTGCGAAGAAGAAGCGGATTACCCGAGAGATACAAGGATGTTCTGGGATTACCAGGCTTTTCAGAGGGACAGGGGACGTCGGTTGGGGATTCCTCTCATACCGGCGAGATCGATCACCGCCAGATAGAAACCGCCGGCGACAAGTATTCCTGGATGGAAAGATTCACCGGTTTCGTATTGGAGGCGCTAAAGGAACTGGATGTCAAAACAGCTGTGATAATTTTCGAGGATATCCACTGGGGTACATCCATATCTTTCGAGCTTCTCCAGTATCTTATCCGCAAGATCGGACTTATCGGGGTTCCCGTTCGCTGTATGGCTTCGTTCAGGACCGAGGATATTTCGATGAGGGAAGGTTTGAGCAGGTTTCTCGAGGAGGAGGAGCGAGGAGATTATTCTTTCAGGTTGGATATCCCGCGCCTGGACATTGAATCCACGACCCGGATAATCGAATCGATGCTGGGTCTGGATCGGCTTCCCAGAGGGCTTGCTGATTTTACATTTCGTGAATCTTCAGGAAACCCGCTCCTTATAGTCCAGATTCTGATATTACTGGTTGACGAATCGTTTCTTGTTAAAGGCGACAGGTGGTGGCGATGGACTCCCCCCGAGACGCCGGGATCGGTCCTTCCGGGTTCGATAAAAGAGCTGGCCCTCAGACGGATTGCCGGACTGCAGGATAATACCAGGACCCTGCTGGAAAACGCAGCGGTTCTGGGTCGCGGATTCGATCCCGAGATCCTGGGCGAAATGAGCGGGCTTGAATCGAACGATCTGTACCGGGCGCTCGAGGAATGTTTCAGCGCCGGGTTGGTCGAACGTCGGCACGGAACCGGCGAAAGCGGTTTTCGTATGGTGCATGGGATGTTCAGAGATGCAGTTTACGAAGAAATTTCGCCGGATCGCCTCCGGATTCTTCACAGGAAGGCTGGTGAGATCCTTTCAAAGAGGAACGCCGATTCGGAAGATGCGGGAATACATTTCTACAAAGCCGGTATGCTGGAAGAGGCGATCCCTCATCTCGAAAAACTCGCGATTCGGGAAAATGCAGCTTTTAATTTCAGCGCTTCCGCCGACGCCCTGGAGAAAGTCCTGGCCGCCACCATTGAACCGCGGCGGCAGGCAATTGTATCTGCAAAACTGGCATCGGTATATTATACCCTCGGCGACATCCACCGCTGTGAATTTCTTCTGAGGGAAGCAGCAGCGATCTTATCCGGGAATGCTCCGGATCCTACAGCAACAGCGCTCTCCGATCTGCCGTACAAAAGACCCGAGGAATTGCGCAGATTCGCCGACATCCTGGACGGATTGGGCAATGTCTCGGCAACCGCTAAAGATTTTGCCACCGCGCGAAGGTTTCATATGCGCGCCCTCGAGATAAGACGCAGTATATGGAATGAAGCAGGTGTGGCTGCATCATACCTCAACCTTGGTGCTCTTTCGCAGGAATCCGGGTATTACAGCGACGCTGAGGAGTATCTCGAGAAATGCGTGGAACTCGCGCGTAATCTGAAAGATGACCGCTTGCTCCCCTTGGCATACAACAACCTCGGCAGTATATTTTTCGACCGGGGAGAACAGGAGAAAGCGCAGGAATACTACCTGAAAACGATAAAGCTCGCGGAAGCGAAGAACGACATTCCAGCAATAACGATCTCTCTTCTGAACCTTGGGGAGAGCTACCTGGAAGCAGGCAGGTTCGGTGACGCTCTTCACAGCCTGGAAAGGAGTCTCGAGCTTTCTGTACGATTGGGTCACCGGTTTTACGAAGGACAGGCTCACGGGGTTTTCGGTCGTATTATGGAAGCTCTGGGCCGGCTCGATGAAGCAGGGGAACACTACAGGCGAAGCCTTGAGATTGCCAGGGAGACGGGTGATAAGTACAGTCTTACAACGGCATTTTTCCTGATGGGTCGCTATTATGTCAATATCGACAGACTACCTCTGGCGATACTTTATTTCACCCGCAGCCTCAAGCTGCGTCAGCGGCTGGGAGATACCAGGGGTGAGAATGAATGTAGAGTGCAACTGGGTGCCGTTAATTTCTTCATCGGCCGGAACGCCATCGCCGGTAGAATCCTCAGCGAAGCACTCGAATTATCTGCTTCACTCAAGCGGTGGAGGGAAGAAGCCGCCGCCGCTTTCTATCTTGCCGCAACACTCCTTCGCCTGAGCAGGATGGATCGAGCACTTTCACTTTTCGAGAGGAGCCGAGAAGCCGCTGGCCGTGCCGGATACAAGCGGGGAGAAATCCAGGCTGCTGCGTACGAGTCATTTCTTCGACTCGAACTCGGTCAACTCACCGATGTCGAACCGCTTGAATCCCTGCTGCAGGAAGCGCGCAGTATAGGCGCGCGCAAGTTATTCGGAGAAACAAGCCTGCTCCTGGGCAGAGCTCTGGCGGCCCGTCATGAATTCCGTACTGCAGTAATGGTGCTGGAAGAGGGGCTTGTCAGCGTTAGAGATGCATCTGATAGATACCAGGAAGGAGAAATCCTGAGGGAGCTGGCCGTCGTCGCATGCGAGCAGGGAAAGTTTAATCGCGGGTATAAGCTGTTCGATGATTCACTATCGATTCTTCGAAAGCTTTCCATGAAATTCGAGACAGCAAAGACCCTCGAGCAGATGGGAAGATACCTGACTCTCTACGGGCTCGAAGAAGAAGGCGAAAGAAGAAAACTGGAGGCGGCGTCACTCCTGGTGGAAATAGAATCGGCCGATGAATGGAAAATCTTCGATAGTTAAGCCGAACGGCTGGCGGTTTCGGATCGACAGGGGCGGCACATTCACCGACCTGGTCGCGATCTCGCCGGAAGGCGGCATATTCACTCACAAGCTGCTATCCTCGAATCCGGAGCAGTACGATGATGCAGCTGTTCAGGGAATGAAGGATGTTCTGGGACTGGAACGGAATACGTCGATCCCGCCGGGGCTGATTGAGTCGGTTCGGCTGGGAACTACGGAAGCAACGAATGCGCTTCTCGAAAGGAAGGTTGCGCGCACCGCTCTTGTTACCACCCGGGGATTCGGGGATGCGCTTCGCATCGGCGATCAGGCCAGGCCCAGGCTTTTCGACCGCTGTATAAAACTGCCGGAGCTCTTGTACGAGCGTGTTATCGAAGCGGATGAAAGAGTCTCGGCGGAAGGAGACGTGCTCAAACCTCTGGATGAAAAGACCCTGCTGAAGGCTCTCGAAAGCGCTTACAGGGAGGGGATTCAGGCCGTGGCGGTGGTTTTTTTGCACGGCTATTTGTATTGGGAACACGAAGAAAAAGCGGCGGCGATAGCAGAAAAAGTCGGCTTCAAATCGGTTTCGGTATCTCATGAAGTAGTTCCTTTGATGAAACTCCTGACCCGCGGTGAAACGACGGTTGCGGATGCCTGCTTGACTCCTGTTCTTGAAGACTATGTAACAGAGCTTGAAGCTGCTCTGGCAGGCACTCCCCTCTTTTTCGTGCAAAGCAACGGGGGGCTGGCGGCTTCAGACGCTTTCCGGGCGAAAGACAGTATTATGTCGGGACCTGCCGGCGGCGTCGTAGGTATGTCCCGGGCGGGGATGGAAGCAGGTTTCGACAAGGTTATCGGCTTTGACATGGGTGGCACATCAACGGATGTCTCTCGATTCAGCGGCTCCCTGGAGAGGATGAATGAAACTTATGTGGGGGGGGTTCGGATTCGCGTGCCCATGCTGCGCATTCAGACGGTAGCAGCGGGTGGGGGGTCGGTGCTTGAGTTCGATGGAGGAAGGTTCAGGGTCGGTCCCGGATCTGCCGGCGC
>CAYMWF010000002.1:0-147335 GCA_964394085.1 uncultured Gemmatimonadota bacterium
GCCACAGCCTCCTCCTCCACCGGAGCCTCTTCTTCCGTAACAGGCTCTTCCTCGACCGCTGCTTCTTCGGCTGCTTCACCGGCTTCTACTTCTGCTTCAGCGATTTCCGCTTCGGCCTCAGCAGTTTCTTCCCGGACCTTCTGGTCTTTGGCGATTTCAGCTGCGGCGTTTTCAAGCTGGTCTCCGATGATGGATTTCAACGTCATCGATTCTTTGCGCATGTGCTTTTTGTTGAACTTCTCGAGCTCGATCTCTTCTTTGTGGGAAAGATATTCTTTCACACTGAGGATGATCCGTCTTTCCTTGTTGTTGAGTTCTATCACTCTCAACGGAATCTTGTCGCCGACGGCGAAATGTTCTTCTATCTTCTGGATGTTGTCGTAACCGAGCTGGGAGATCGGAACGAATCCTTCTGCCCCCTCGGCCAGTTCAACGTATACGCCTCTTTCAGCTATCTTGCTGATTTCAGCTTCAAGCTCCATCCCAACTGCATGGGTTATAGCTACTCCCGGCCACGGATCTTCGGTCAACTGCTTGAGGCCCAGGGATATCCGGCGTCGAACCCGGTCAATATGAAGGATCATGACTTCGACTTCCTGACCCTTTTTGAGCACTTCCGAAGGATTTCTGATCTTCCTCACCCAGTCCATATCTGAAATATGCACGAGCCCGTCGATACCCTCTTCAAGTTCAATGAAAGCCCCGAAGGAGGTCAGGTTGCGAACCGAACCCTTGATGACTGTCCCGATCGGATAACGATCATGAAGGTCGCTCCATGGATCGGGTGTAACCTGTTTCAGCCCCAGTGATATCTTCTCCTGGTCGCGGTTCACGTTCAACACGATCGCTTCGACCGAATCTCCCACCGTCAGAACATGCGAAGGATGCTTGACATTTTTAGTCCAGGACATTTCAGAGATATGAACCAGACCTTCGACTCCCTTTTCGAGTTCCACAAAGGCGCCGTAATCAGTAATGCTTACTACAACACCATTGATCCTGCTGCCGACAGGATACTTCTGATCCACATCTTCCCACGGATAAGGAGAAAGCTGCTTCAATCCCAGTGATATCCGCTGTCTCTCCATGTTGAAATCGAGAACTTTAACCTGAATCGTTTCGCCGATGGACAGAACTTCGTGCGGGTTTTTAATGCGTCCCCAGGACATGTCCGTAATATGCAGAAGCCCGTCTATCCCGCCCAGGTCGATAAAAGCTCCAAAATCTGTTATGTTTTTAACGACACCTTCGCGAATCTGGTTTTTCTCGAGAGAGTCCAGAACCCTTTCCCGGAGGTGTTTGCGCTGCTGTTCCAGAACCATCCGCCGCGAAACGACGATATTACGCCGCCGCTTGTTCAGCTTGATGATCATGAATTCATAGGTTTCACCGATGAGATCGTCAACTCTCGGAACGGGTCTCAAGGCAACCTGGGAGCCCGGCAGAAACGCTTCGACACCGTAAAGATCCACCAGGACCCCACCCTTGATTTTTCTCTTGAGCGTTCCTTCGACGACACTCTCATTATCATATGCGTCTTTTATCCTGTCCCAGACGCGCAGAAAATCGGCACGTTGTTTGGAAAGTACGATCATGCCGCTGAGATCTTCGACATTTTCGATGAATACTTCTATCTCATCGCCTTCCTTCACTTCTTCGCCCTTGAATTCAATCCTCTGTACCACACCCTCGGATTTCAGACCGACATCCACAAGGACTTCGTTCGGGTAGATCTTCAGCACCCGGCCGGTTACGATAGAGCCTTCTTTCATACCCTTTAGAGTCGGCTCGTACATCGTCATCATTTCTTCGTATTCTTCAGGTGTATAGCCCGTTTCTTCCAACAAATCCGCAGATGCCTGTTCGGTTGCCAGTTTCTTCTCGAGCTGAACCACTGAATGCCTGTCATTTTCATCAGATGGACCTACCACAACTCCGACGTCGGTCCGCGGGCTTTCGGCTACAACTTCATCCAGACTCTGATCAGTCTCTTTCTCAGTTGTTTCCTCTTCTGCCGTCTCTTCTTCTTTATTCTCTTCGGATTCGGTTTCCGCTTGTGCACTTTCGGTTTCGACAGGATCTTCCACCTGGGTCTGGACCTCGGCCGATTCAGCCTTCTCATTATCATCCAGGTTATCCTTTGGAACCTCTTTTTCGACCGCTTCTTCCGTCTTGGCGGTGTTGGTTTCTTTTTCTTCTGACATCTTGAACTCCGGATCTGTTTTGGTTGTTTTCACAACGGTTAAGGTTGACGATTTACCACGGAGGTTTTCAGACTCCGTTTATTTAAAATCAGAAACCGACGCTCTGATTTACATCCTGGTTGTTTCCGATTTTATTTATCCCTGCGGGTTGATTTCGTCAGGTTTCAACCTGACTTTATCTACTTCATCTACGACCCGCTGGACTTGTTCACTTATGGTTAATCCTGTCGTATCGATTAGTACCGCATCCTCGGCTTTCTTGAGGGGAGCTATTTCTCTGGAACTGTCTAAATGGTCGCGACGGTCAAGGTCGTGTCCTACTTCGGTGGTGTTCAAATCGATACCTTTACCGGCAAGCTCTTTAGCCCGCCGGACCGCCCTGGTGCGCAGGTCGGCGATCATATAAATCTTGAGTGATGCATCAGGGAACACAACCGTCCCGATATCCCGTCCTTCCAGAACGGAGTCTCCAGAACAGGCCAGGTTCCGCTGAAGCCTCACCATCTTCTCACGAACCGCGCTCGCGGCTGACACCCACGATACAGCTTTACTTACTGCAGGCTCGCGTATTGTTTCCGATACTTCAGACCCGTCCAGGAATACGGAGATACGTCCATCCCGCCAGTCTATTTCAAGGTTCAGATCATCGAGGATCGAAAGGAGCCCTTTTTGATCTCCTTCATTGATAGACTCTCGAATCGCCTTGAGCGCAACCGCACGGTACATGGCTCCGGTATCGATATAATTCATACCCAGCCGTGTCGCGACAAGTTTAGCGGTTGTGCTTTTTCCTGCACCCGCCTCACCGTCGATGGCGAGCACAAAATGAGCCTTTCGGCAGGTCACTGCACGGGTCCTCGACAAAAAGCGAACTAATACACCACAACGGGCGTTAAATCAACTGTTTTCTTACTCTATCCACTCGCTCCACGATCAGTATCGAGGGCGCAGGAGATATTCTCAATTTTCCAGCTTTACAGAGTGTCGAAGACTGGTTACTTCTTCTCTTTTAAGCTTTTTCAAAGTTCCCTGTTTCAACCGGCCCAGGCGGAGTGGACCGAATCCTGTCCGTTCGAGATTTTTAACCGGATGACCGACTTCAGCCATCATTCGGCGGACGATTCTGTTTCTCCCCTCTTTAAGCACTAATTCGAGAGTCGATTCTTTTTTCGAGGCACGGAAAACCGCCACGCGTTCCGCAACAGCGGGACCATCTGCAAGGCGAACCCCCTTCAATAGATCCGAAACCGTCTCCCGGGCAATCTTTCCGGAAACAACGACCCGGTAAATCCGATCTACGCGGAATGACGGATGCATGAGTCTGTGCGCAAGCAGGCCGTCATTGGTAAACAGCAGAAGCCCCGTAGTTTCGAAGTCGAGGCGACCAACCGGAAAAACACGCACATCCATGCCGGACAGAAATTCGGCAACGGTCGGGCGCCCGTCGGGGTCATCCATCGTCACCAGAACCCCCGGCGGTTTGTTGAAAAGCAGGTAAACCGCTTTCCCGGGCTTGAATGCCGGATTCCCATCCACAAGGATTTCCGCCGTTTGCGGGTCAAAACGAACACCGGGATCCCTGACGGTATTACCGTTCAATACAACATGACCGCTTTTAACCAGGGATTCGCAATGTCTTCTGGAACCGAATCCGCACATAGCGAGAAACCGGCTTAACCGGATTGAATCATCATTCATCGGTACCGATTTGTCCATCCCACTCTTCACTCTCGACATCTCCCGGCACCTCGAGTTTCACCGGCTCATGATCCGCAGCACCCAGCTCCCCGGGCTTGGGCAGACTCTCGATAGATTCGAGCCCGAGATATTGAAGGAATTTATTTGTCGTTTTATATAAAAGTGGTCTTCCGATCCGATCCGCTCTGCCTGTTACCTTGATTAGCTCCCGGTCAAAGAGGGTACGAAGTACCCCCAGAGAATCAACTCCCCTGATCGCTTCGATCTCGGCCCTGGTAACAGGCTGTTTAAAAGCAATGATCGCCAATGCTTCCATGGCCTGCCTGGATAACCGTGTTTTTTTTCTGCTTGTGAAAAGCCTGCCGATGACAGGCGCCATCGAGGGGATGGTCGCGAATTTCCAGCCGCCGCCTACGCTGACAATCCGGAAAATCCTGTTATTCGCAGAATAATGTTCATTTAGCAGATCGATTGCGTCGAGAATCAGATCCTCTTCACCTCCCGCCATTTCAACTAAACGAAGAAGCTTCTCCGATGTAAGAGGTTCATCCGTCGCAAAAAGCAAAGCTTCAACCTCATGCATCACATCATCAATCTGCGCCAACTTCCGCTCCCTGCAGTAGATTCATCATCTTCTTCTTTCTAAAAATGAAAATATCTCCTTCAGTGCTCTGCTGTCTGAATGACACTTCTCCCAGACGTCCAAGCTCGAGGAGTGCGAGGAAACATGCCACGATCTCGATTTTCGGATAACTCATCTCAAAGAACAGGGAAAACCGGATCCTGTTTTTTGTCCGGAGCAGTTTCCTGATCAACTCCATTTTCTGCCTGGTCGTCACTCGTAATACGGGAATCTGCATTATGGGAAGATTCTCGTACCGGTCCATCAGCCTTTCGAATACTTCGAGAATCACAGCCGAGTTCAGGTCGAGATTTTTTTCTTCCTCCGGAAAATCCGCAGCAGTGGCCAGGGCTCCCCCATACGCAATCAGACGCCTTTTCTCTTCGAGCTCCTGCATCGTGCGGGCGATTCTGCTGTATTTTTCGTATTCGATAAGATTGTAAACGAGCTGGTTCCTGGGATCTTCACCTGCTCCATCTTCGTCGCCTTCAGATGCCGGAAGAAGCATCCGGGACTTGATCTTCATGAGCGTAGCAGCCATCTCGATGAAATCCGCGGATACTTCGAGGGAAATACGCTCCATAAATTCAATGTATTCGAGGAACTGGCGCGTCAGCGTCGCCATGGGAATATCATAGATATCGATTTCATTCCGGCGGATTAAGAATAGCAGCAGCTCCATCGGTCCTTCGAAAAGCTGGAGCTTCACTCTGTACATCGTCGCGGTACTCCTGCTATTCTCCCGAGCGGGGCGAAAACCTGTTACCGAGTTTCATGGTGTCACGCACGATTTCCATCGTTTTCGACGCCTCGCGACTCGCTCTTTCACTTCCGTCTGCGAGAATCTCCTCCACCTTTCCAGGATTATTTTCAAAATATTCGCGTTTCGTGCGAATCGGCTCAAGAATCCGCCATACACATTCAGCGAGCTTCTTCTTACAGGCGACGCATCCCCAGCTGCTGCTGCCTGTGGCGCAAGGTTCGAAAATTTCTTCGTGATCGGGATTATAAACCTGCTGCCACATGTAGACGGGACAGTGTTCCGGATGACCTTTATCCGTTTTTCTAATTTTTTCAGGGTCGGTGAACATCCCGGAAACCTTTTCGCGGAGGGTCTCTTCGGTTTCGGACATCTGTATCTGGTTTCCGTACGATTTACTCATCTTTCGCCCATCTGTGCCGGGCAGAACCGGAACTTCAGTCAAGACAGGCTCCGGTTCCGGAAATATCTTGCCATACAGATGATTGAAACGACGGCTAATTTCCCGCGAGAGTTCCAGGTGGGGAAGCTGATCCTTGCCAACAGGGACGTAATTGGCGCGATATATCAGTATATCAGCGGCCTGGAGCACCGGATATCCCAGGAATCCGTGGGTCATAATCTCCTTCGTATCGAGCTGTTCGATTTTCTCTTTGTACGTTGGATTCCTCTCGAGCCATCCGAGAGGTGTGAACATGCCGAATAAGAGATACAGCTCGGCATGCTCCTTCACGGAGGACTGAACGAATATGGCGCATTTTTCCGGGTCGAGACCTGCGGCCAGGTAATCGCACGCGGTCTCTAAAACATTTTCAGTGACCTGGGCGGGATCTTTGAAACCGACGGTCAGCGCGTGCCAATCGACAATAACCGAAAACATCTCGTAATCATCCTGGAGTCTTACCCAGTTTCGCAGTGCCCCTTCGTAGTTGCCGAGATGCAGCTTTCCACCGGCTGTCGGCTGCATTCCACTCAAAATGCGGCTTTTCTTCATGTCCACGAAATCATCCTTTCATACGATATTAGTCAACCATGCTGTATTTAAACGGGATCAGGCGATGCCGAAGAGTCGCCACAGAATTCCCAGCAGGATTTTAAACGGAATAAACCAGATTTCGAGAAATCCGACCCATAAAAGCAGAACGAGCAGCAGAAAACCGAACCTGTTCAGGCTCATGTAAGTGTTATAGTACTGCCTCGGCAGAAAATATGCGAGAATCTTGGACCCGTCAAGAGGAGGGATAGGCAGCAGATTGAAGGCCATCAGGAAGAAATTAACAAGAATTCCCAAATTGATGGTCTTTGCCACAACACCTATGGTGGGAGAACTGACCCCGCCGGTTACGCTGTAAAGCACTTTGTACAGCACGAGACATATTATTATGAGAAGGAAATTGGATGCCGGACCGGCTAGAGCCGTCAACATAATTCCCTTCCGCATGGTTATATCCCGTCTGAACCGGAGCGGGTTGATCGGTACGGGTTTCGCCCCGCCGAAAATCATGTGCCCGCCGGATGAAAAATAAACAAGCAGCGGGAGAAGTATCGTCATTATCGGATCGATATGCGGAATCGGGTTGAAAGTGATTCGCCCCATATTCCGGGCGGTGGGATCACCCAGGCGATAGGCGATATAGCCGTGTGCGCACTCATGGAAAATCACCGAAAAAAAAAGAACCGGCAATGCGAGAAACAAGTCGTTCATGCATGTTTTCCTAGCACAATCCAGATGAGCTGTCAACCGGTGAGAACTTTTCAGCCGATTTTCGGCTCGATCCGGAACGGATCAGGCCCGTGGATGGAATGTACGATGGACTTCAGTCAGGTATCGTCTGTCAAGATGAGTATAAATCTGTGTAGTTGATATATCTGAATGCCCTAGGAGCTCCTGGACAATTCTCAGATCGGCTCCCCCTTCCAACATGTGGGTGGCAAAACAGTGCCGAAGGGTGTGAGGAGAAACAGGTGCAGCGATTCCTGCTTCGAGCACCCGCTTTCTGAGAATTTTCCAGAAACCCATCCTGCTGAGCCGTTTTCCCCTGCTGTTCAAAAACAGCTCCGAACCTCCACCGTTACCCAGGAGAACCGGCCGGCTTCTCTTCAGATATTCTGCTACGGATTTTTCAGCGTGTGCCCCGAAGGGGATGATTCTCTCCTTCCTTCCCTTTCCGGCAACCAGGACAATTCGTTCATCGAGACGCACCTGGAGAGGAGTCATGCCGAGAAGTTCGCTGATGCGTAGTCCCGCGCCGTACATGAGCTCCAGCATGGCTCGATCCCGGAGGTTCAGAGGATGGGAATCCTTTATCGATGTTAGGAGAATCTCAACTTCCTCCTGACTGAGAATATCCGGCAGATTTCTTCCCACCCTGGGACCTGTCAAATCTTCAGCAGGATTCTTCTCGATAAATCCCTCTCTAACGAGAAACCTGTAATAATTCCGGATGCTCGAGATGTGCCTGCGGATCGTCGATGGAGAATATGACTCCGAGGAAAAGCGTTTGAGATAAGCAAGCAGATCATCAAACGATAACTCTTCGATCCGTCCTTCTGCAGAGTTGCTCAACCTCGACAGATCGAGCATATACGACTGTATGGTGTCTTTACTTAAACGACGTTCGATGGCGAGATAATGATGGTATGCATCTATCGGTTCGATCTTCTTCATCGCTCTGATTGCGGGTTTTCCCGCCTGAACTGTCGGACGGATTTCGCGGCTGCATCTCAGGACGATTGGGTCCGTTACGTGTCACAATAACTCGCGAAGTCTGTATTGGCAATCATCTTGATGCATATCGACCGAACCGCGGATTCAATAAAAAAGAAAACCGCTTCTTCCGGGACGGCACCTGAATGAAGCGGTTATCGATAATCTCGGGACGGTCGATAACGTCTAGTTGCTATACTCTATAAATAGTAAAGGCTGGTGTGACCGCTCCATAATAACGAATTCGTAGGGATAGCAGATCTCCGGGGCGAATATACCCCGTCTGGGCACTGTATTCTTCACAGTAGTCAACAGCACATCCTGCCCGGTATCGTCACCGGTAACCGAAATGTTGACGACTTCTATCGCATACCCGTTATTAGGAGCCAGGCCGTAAGAGACTCCAAGTACAATGTAATTGTTGAAATCGATATAAGGCGCCGGCAATTCTCTTCCATGGACCAGGGTCCATATAGTCTCCCAGGCGACCATGTCTTGCACTACTACGTTGGCATCCGCCATCGGATTTTCTGAAAATCCCTTGTCGAACGAAAGAAACGGCAATTTCTCATCTGAGAAGTAAAATGACACGTCCTGTTTTTCCATGACTGTGATGCAGTACGGCTGGGTGATGACTGTCAGCATACCGGGTTCGTCATTTCTCTCAAGTTGAATGAGGCCATGATTGAACAGACGATGTATTCCTGTTACCTCGATTTCAAAGCCGTTGCCCGGGCACTCTCCCATGAAGACCGCGACAACTGTGCTGGATTCAAAATCGATCGGGGGAGGTTCATTTCCGGATAATTCGTGAATTTTGTGTCGATGCCACATGGTTTCCCAGGATTCCTGATTTTCGATTATCATGTATGCTTCTTCGGAAAAACCGCTGAAGGTTCCTTTGTCGAGGGTCTCGAACGGGACCGGGGTTATTTCCGCGGCGGAAAGAACGCCTGCTATTACTGTAATCATTACTGCTAGGATTATCTTTTTCATCTTCAACTCCTTGACCGGTGAAGTATCCTGTTTAAATTCTGTTTTAGTTGCATGAAACATGCCACATATATTCATACAAGACTGAACACTATAATGTTAAGCATTACGGGGGGTTACGCGGTTCAGCAAGCTGCCGGCAGCGTC
This sequence comes from uncultured Gemmatimonadota bacterium, assembly GCA_964394085.1. GTDB lineage: Bacteria > CAYMWF01 > CAYMWF01 > CAYMWF01. Next base: position 9,132 of record CAYMWF010000002.1, read on the forward strand.
AAGAGCCAGTGGCCGATTCGCTGTTTTTAACGAGTTCAGAATGGACTGCCCCCTGTAAGTGGTTTATTCTTTGTCGGTTTCGCCATTCGGTGAAATATATTCAAACTCGCTGATACCAACGAAATAGACCTTTGATCTCCAAACTGCAAAATCAATTCGGAATTCCATCCAGGTGAATCCCATCCAAATATCTGATCCTGTGCAGGTCACCTCCCGCCTTCCCGGTTGACTCTGTATCCGACCTGGCATAATGTATTCTTTCTTTTGGCTGAAAAGGTAACTCAGGAGGTTTAAAAATGCTCCCAGAATTCAGAAACGAACCCATAACCGACTATTCGATACCGGAAAACCGAAAACTGATGGAAGAAGCCCTCGAGCAGGTGGAGACCGAGCTTGGAAAAGAATATGAGCTCCTCATCGGAGGTGAGCGTGTATCTACGGATTCGGTCGAAACATCGATAAATCCCTCAAATGTAGATGAAGTGATAGGCCGTGTTCATCGAGCGGGTAAAGATGAGGCTTTGAGAGCGATAGAAGCTTCGCAGGAAGCATTCGAGACCTGGCAGCACTACGAACCGGCGGACCGTGCAAGGTATCTTTTCGCTGCAGCGAAGAAAATGCGTGAGCGGAAAAGAGAATTCTCCGCGTGGATGATAAAAGAAGTCGGGAAGAACTGGGCAGAGGCGGAAGGGGATGTGGCGGAAGCGATTGATTTCATGGAATATTACGGCAGAGAAATGCTGAGGTATGACCGGGATCAGGTGGATGTGGCCTTTCCCGGTGAAGAGAATACACTCTCTTATATCCCTCTCGGTTCCTGTGTCATCATCCCTCCCTGGAATTTCCCCGTCGCCATCCTCGTGGGCATGACGACAGCCGCAATAGTTACCGGCAATACGGTTATTCTGAAGCCGGCATCAATCTCGACGGTGGTTGCCGCAAAATTTGTGGAACTGATGGAAGAAGTCAAGCTTCCTCCCGGTGTCCTGAATTTCATCCCCGGCTCAGGCAGTGTAATAGGCGATCTGCTTGTGACTCATCCCAAAACACGGATGATCGGGTTCACCGGCTCGAAAGAAGTGGGCCTCCGGATAAATGAGCTCGCAGCGAAAACGGCGCCCGGACAGATTTGGATAAAACGTGTCATCGCCGAAATGGGTGGTAAAGATACTGCAGTTGTAGATTCAGACGTAAATCTGGATGAAGCCGCGGATGCACTGGCAGCATCGGCTTTCGGGTACCAGGGGCAAAAATGTTCCGCATGTTCGCGAATCGTCGCGGTGGAAGATATATATGACGAGCTGGTAGAAAAACTGATAGAAAGAACGAGAAAACTCACCATCGGCGATGTCAGGTATTACGAGAACTATATGGGTCCCGTATCGAGTAATGAAGCTTACAATTCTATCCTTGAGTATATCGAGATCGGAAAAGGAGAAGGCAGGCTTGTCTGCGGGGGAGAACGGGCAGCGGGGAACGGATACTACATCGAACCGACCATAATTGCAGATGTGGACCCGATGGCGCGTATTTCTCAGGAAGAAATTTTCGGACCGGTCGTAGCCATACTCAAAGCTCCTGATTTCAAGAAAGCACTGGACATAGCGAACAACACTGAATTCGGTCTCACCGGAGGACTATTCTCTCGAACCCGGGAGCATTTAGAGTATGCCAAGCGCCATTTTCACGTGGGTAACTTGTACTTGAACAGAAAAATAACCGGTGCTCTGGTCGGGGTTCAACCCTTCGGTGGCTTCAATATGTCCGGAACCGATTCAAAAGCCGGCGGGAAAGACTACCTGTTGCTGTTTTCCCAGGCGAAAACGGTTACAGAACGTTTTTGATCTTCCCTTATCCAGAAAAACGTTCAAGCGGATGGAGAGTTCGGTGAGGGACGGCATTCCTCAGACTGTTTCCAGAAAAATTATCAGCGGACCGGTTTGAACCGGTCCGCCTGTTCACCTTACCGCAACTTCCTGATAGCAAATCCTCTCCCTGGTTATGTTGCTGTTGCGGCCGGATGAGCGCCAGGCGCCATCCACCCAGTAGGAATGCAATTGGCATGCCATTTCAGCAGGATTCTTGCCTAAACATATCTTGTTGTGTAGAGCGGAGTTACAGAGATCGAGAAATTTCGCGCATTCAAGGTGCGCAATATTTTGCGCGCACAAAACGGCAATCGGCGTAACTCATTATTCAGACATATCATCCGGCGATACAAAATCAAACCCGGCGTATCCTGGTCGACACACCGGGTTATAATCGTCTAGGATCCGGTTGATTTTATTTCACAAGCGTTAATTTTTTCGTCGATTTGTGCTGGCTGTTCAACTCAAGACGACAGAAATATATGCCCGAACCCACCACTTTGCCGCCATCCGTTCTGCCGTTCCAAACTTCACAATAGAAACCCGGCTCAAGGACGTCCTCCAGAAGAGTCCTCACAAGCTGTCCCCGAATATCAAAGATCTTTAACGACACCGGTATGGGACCGACTCCAGGCACTCTGTAAGGGATCGTCGTAATCGGATTGAAAGGATTCGGATAATTGGCTCCCAACAGCTGTCCATTCGTGTTCGGAATTTGCACGAGCGAGGTGGTTCCAAGAATGAAAGGGCTGCATTCGAATGGTACCGCTTCCAAGGTATAAATATATGCCGTTCCAGGTTCGATCTCTCTGTCAACAAAAACACCCGTTCCTGCGTTAAGGCGCCCTTCATTGAGCTTTTTACCGGGTGCGCTTTCTGCCGGTTGCCTGCGGTACAGGTTGAGCCCATCCAGATCACCGTCGCTTTCGATGTCCCAGCTCACGGTACTCACTCCATCCTCGAGCACAGCTCTGAAAGATGAAAACACGTAACTTCCGGAACATGCCGGTATACCTGTAGAATCGGATAGCTGTTCGGATACGGTTGCGACTAACGGGTTGTAATAGTACTCATTATAAATCAACCCCTTTTCGCCAAACTCGTCGAGGTCGGAAGAGAAAAAGAATGTTTTCCCGACAATATCGAATTGCTCTTTGGGAATATCCTTGAATTTAACGCCTGCCTCGCCCCAGTTCCCTGGATATTTGCCCGATTCTGTTCCTGAGGGATCGGGACCACCATCGTTATAAAAATTGAATTTCCCTGGATGTCCGGGGAGGACGTTCGCGAAATCGATTATTTCAATCCAAGTGCCTGCAGATTCATGGGTGACTTCAGCATAAGAATTGATCGGCTGTTTTGCGAGTGGAGGATCGGGTTGTACTCCATCCATGATATCCCATTGAATTCCCTCTTCTACGCCGTTGTCGATATGATACATTCCGGCAACCTCCGGGATGTAATCGGTACTGTACCGCAGTGAGTCGCATGCAAGGGGAAATATCTCGAAATGCATCGTAATTTCGGTTCTAATGTATTTTCTATAAAAAGTCAGGTCAACCACTACGACATCATATTCCTGAAGCTCTCCTTCAAGGTGGACAATGGCCCTTAAGTTGCCGTCGACAAGCCATTCCTCACCAAAGGTTACGGCAAAATCTTCTTCATCGAAGCACAGGGGGATACCTCCTACGGTAATACAGGTCCGTGTTTTTCTTCGATCAAGAACATCCGTGGAATCTCCACCACATCCCGGCTTAATAGCCACATCCTCCAGCACGAAAGGATTTCGGTAAAGAAATTTCTCGTAATAGCAGTCAGTATTGACTTGAAGAGAATCTCTTATCCCATCTATACGAATCAGATCGGTATTCAGCGCCGTGTCTTCGGCTTTATAAACGTAGAACCATCCCCTGGCCGTATCCGGGTGCAGGGTGTAGGTGTCGACGATTTCGATTTCGTAGCGGACCGGATTGATCGATTCCTGGAGCCAGAAGTTGGTTCCGCTCTTACATGCTCTGTCTCCGGCATCCACTGCATTCAACGCAATTTCATCGTTGTTATTGAACTTGTTGTCGCCAGGATCAAAATAGGTATCATCTTTTTCATCAATCTGGAAAAGGACCTTTTCCCAGGTGTTGGTTCCGCTCGCCCAACGATAGACTAGAATGTCTTCTAAATCGCTGCCTTGAAAGGCGGGGCAATCAGCCACAGATATAACGACCGGTTCCTCATCTCTTGCCAGATTATCCTTTCCGGCATCATCGGCAAATACCATGCCCGCATATACGAAGAACAAAGCAATCAATCCGGCGAATAACATTCTGTGACGCATCTTGTACTCCTTTTGAAATCGAGCTATTCACGAAACAGCAATCGATTATACCGGTTACTTACGGTCTGGTAAACATGAAATCTAAAATATCCTCCAGCGATTGAGAGGAAAAATAAAAACAAAAAAAGCGGGGTAAGAGAACCCCGCTTTTCTGTTCAGCATTAGCTGTACTATTCTCGATATTTCGAAAATGGGAACGAATCTCCACAGACCGGATTATTTGTGTCAGGTCCAACAAGAACGTTCAAGCAGTAATCCCCTGCCGGCGCAGGACGCGGAAGAATGAATGACAGGTTTGCTCCTGCGACAAAGCTGGGTGGCAGCGTAACGGTCAGGGGACCGTATATCGGGCCGTAAATCATGCCATCGGGAAGAGTAGCGTTGACCCATGCTTTGAAAGTCTGCGGAGAGGCTGTGAGATTGGAAACCTCTGCGTATAATCTTATAGTCCCACCGGCTTTGGGGAAATCATATGTTTCCTCATCGGGTGTCGCCGTCACCATGTAGTTTGCTCCATTCTGCTGCGGAGCCGCGCAGAACTGGAGAGAATCAGCATACAACAGCTTGAAATCTTCACCCATGGAGAAATCGCGCGGACCGTCCAGGTAGGTTTTTATTTGAAGCGTCGATTCCTCTTTGATCGGTTCATCGATATCTACGCCTATCTCGCCCCAGATCCCGGGTTGCCCGGTCTCAAGGCCTGTTGGATCTACACCTCCATCCTGGTAAAACAGTTTGATCGACTCCACAGGCTGACCAAGTTGGACGACATTCCAGAGATCAATCAGTTCCACCTTCGAGCCGACGGTGGGCGAATACGCTTCAAACCATGTTCCATAAGGTGTCTCGTTGAAGGTCAGTTCGTCTCCGGTCATCTGTCCGTCAGCGAAGAACGAGTAGCCGCCGCCCCAGTCCGTACACACGTTAATATCATCGATGTACTTGTTGTGATCGAACTTGTATACGAGCTCGTACATCGGGAACAGGAACCCGAGATCCGTATTCAGATTCATCCTGTTGGTAGAATACGAGTTGTAATAATGTACGGTTGATGTCTGGGGATAGAAGTCCAGGAATTTAGACTGTACCTGCTCCGTAACACGAATCGGTCCGTCGACCAGCTCCCGAAGGTAGTAATCGCCGGTTACCTCAAAATCTTCTTCACTGCTCCAGACCGGTATACCAAGGATTTTCACCTTGACCCGAATCTTGTCTCGATCGATTAGATCCCTGCCATCGCCATCCGTAAAAGAGATGATCTCACGGGTTGCCGGTAAAGGATTCGGGTTTTGAACGAAACTCATTGTAAATGCATCGGTTTCGATGTCGAACGGATACGTTCCGGTGAAATCCACATAGTCGACCGGGGAAAGGGTGAAACTGCCTGTTGAAATGTAGGCCCACGCTCTCAGTGCATTATCGCATCCATCGGACGCAGACACCTCGTAACGGAGCGAACCCGCCCCTCCGATCCAGTCCGATATTTCACAACGGTCACCCATGTCCATCGACATGAAAGCGATTTCATCGTTCGCGTCGAGATTGCCATCACCGGGTTCGAAGAAATAGTAGTCTCTTCCCAGGCCGGGGTCATTCTCCTTGGAAACTTCATCCACCTGGAAAGGAATAATAGAAAAACTTGACCCATCATATGCGAAAACCGCGATTTCATCGATCGGCGTTCCGATCAGCATAGGGATTTTACTACCCTTGATGATGACGGGCTCGAAGTCTCGGATAAGATCGTCCGTTTCGATGAGCCCAGCTGAAACGACAGCGGTTATTGATAGGATGATGAAGAAAGAAATGCCTGTTGATGCAAGTTTCATGATTCGTGTTCCTCCTCCTGCCGATGCTGACTTATCAGAAGCGGCGATTATCTTGTCTTCTTGCGCCTTCATTGAATCGAGCTGTGATCCGCTCATGTAAAGGATACTATATTAAAACCTATATTTGGCGGAAATTTCAAGTACAGGTGTATCACCGGAAAAAGAAGCCATCCCATAAGTGTAGAAAAATCGATGGTTGAAAACCACATCGAGACTGAGTTTGTCCAGATTTATACCGGTTCCGAAGGTAAGATCGAGGGGATGCATCCTCTCCTCGGTAGTATCTCTGTTCCATTCCGCCAGAGAACCATCATCTTCCGAATAAACATATTCAGACGTTTCAGTATTCCTGATAGTGTAAAATCGTTTCTGTAAGCCGGTTCTAAGCGTTAGAAACTTGAATAAAGGTATCTCGACGCCTCCGAAAAGGATAATACCATGGTCAGAATCGAGATCATAACGCTCTTCGAATTGATCTCCGTATTGCGGATGGATGAAATACTGATCATCCACCAGGTGGAGCCAATCAAGTCCCGCCCCCAAAATTAACAATGCATCATCATCCAGCCGAAGATTCATTCCGGTTCCGGTAAACACACGTTCATAGCTGCGAGCGCGTTTGAATCGCGAAGTCTCTGTTTCCTCGACGACGCTGGTGTCGGGTGAGAATGTGTGTTGAACAGAAATGTTCAACTGATCGGTTTCAGAGCTCAGCTCTCTATCGGCCCACTCGAGAAATCCATAAAAATCAGTATTTTCTATCAACGAGAAACGAAATCTTCCAGAAAACCTGTAACCGGGTCCACCGCCGGATGGAGAAGTTTCTTCGGCTGAAACCCAGGTAGTATCTACGAAAAGGGTGGGAAAGCCATAGTTCGCAGTGAATTGACCAAGCTTCATTTCTTTCGATATCGCTTCATAACCTCCCGCAATATCAAATTCGAGCAATGAAGTCGGTTCCCAGCTGACTCCAAAATCAAAACCTGACAGACTGACGTGTTCCTCCTGTTTCAGCCTTTCATGGTATCCCGGGCTTCTTGTATCAAAATCACTTACTAAAATACTGGTATAACCGTGGTATCCCCTCAATCCTATGGAAAGCGCTGAGCCGAACTCCTTTCCGGCGAAAATATCCAGTCTATTGGCTGTTCCTCCGAAAAAGGGCTCATCCCTCATCGCTTTTTCAGGATTGAATGTACTATCTACGAGCAAACTATCCCTTAATCCCATACCGAAAAATATCCCCACCCCGGCGGATCCTTTTGCATCACCTAAAATAATACCGGTGGAAGCACCGGAGAAAGTCCATTTCGAACCTTCCATCATATCATTTTTAGGATTACCCGTAACCTGCCCGATTTTAATTATCGCGGTGTTGAGATATTCAGTGATTTCTGACGGATAGTTGAGGATGTTTATGTCATCTTCAAGGGCTTGAGGAACTGTACCAATACAATTAACCCGCGTTTCAGTCGCAAAACTCGAAGATAGGGCGACCAGCACCAATACGGCACTTGCAAATAAGATTGAAGTTTTCATCGATTTCCTCTCATATTCGGATGGTTCCTTTGAGTTTGGTGAAATTTTATCTTTCTGTTCAGGAGAACGGTTGACATGGGAAACTTTGCACCGAGCCTTCACCGTGGCTCGACAGGTTCCTTTCCATTATTCCCTTCTGTTTCGTCCCCATCGGAAAGCTTGTGATACTGTTTCAGCAATGATTCTGATATCGAGCCTGATAGAGGCATTCAAAGTGTAGTATAAATCGAACTGGAGATTATCCAGATCCGAACTTTCGCTCAATCCGTATACCTGCCATAATCCGGTCAATCCAGGCTTATCATTGAATTTCCGCCGTTCAAACCAATTATAACCTGGCATCAGCCATGATGGATCAGGGCGGGGACCTACAATGCTCATATCACCGCTAAGAACATTAAAAAGCATCGGTATTTCAGTTGCCCCGGTTCTATTCAAAAAGAGGACAGTCCACTTTGAAATCCTGCTCATTTGTTTCCACCGCTCGGGTGAGGGATTACATAACCGGTATTGCCGAAAAGGCTTTCCGCCCAGATCGTTTAATCTTCTTTGGATAGGAGTGGTATTTTCCCTCAGAGGTGGTTCTGCCCGCCGATTCCTGCCAATATGTACAGTTCCGGTAATAGGAAAGCTTCTAATCAATAAAGCCCACAAGGGAACAATAGCAACTGCCGCCGGCAAAAGCATCAACAGGATCGAAGCCGATACGACAACGTCAATGAGCCTTTTGTTGAATTGATATACTGGTAGTCGGTATATTCGGGAAACTGGCATTTCTTTATTGGTTGATTAGAAGAGCGGAGCACATTTCTTCATCGTCGATTTCTTTACTCCAATTTCATTCTCCAGGTGTGATCCAGCACGATCCCCGTCGTTTAAACGGATCAGCGGCAGCAATCTGGCAAGGCTGTTTCTTCCAGATAGCTCCTTGCCCTGGAAAGTGCTCTTTGTTCCAGTTCATCAGGCGCACAAATTTCATGAATCAGGCCAGTCCGCAGAGCTTCTGAAGCAGGAATAAGCTTGCCTGACAGAATCAATTCAAGCGCTCGACTTTTTCCGACCAGCCTAGGGAGATATTGTGTTCCACCGTACCCAGGAATAACGCCAAGTTTGATCTCCGGTAAAGAGAATTTAGCTTTGGTCGAGGCTATTCGGATGTTGCAGGCCATGGCGAGTTCGCAACCGGCTCCCATTGCGAATCCGTTGACTGCTGCAATTGTAAACTTGGGTCCCCTGGTAATCATTTTCAAGGTTTCCTGCCCAAATCTGGATATTGAATAACCCTTCCAGGGGGATATAGAGCTGATTTCAAAAATGTCCGCACCCATGCTGAATATTCTGCCTGATGCCGTGATAATTACGGCGTCAATATCCTGATCAGCATTTACCTTCGAGATTGCCTCATGAAGCTCCGTTACGGCTTTCACTGATAACAGATTTCGTCCATCCTCCGATTCAAGAATGATCTGCAGAACATTACCATGCCTGTCAATTCTATAGGTTTCCGGCTTCATGACAGTTCACAATATTCGGAACCGAATAGATCGGAGTTTCGTAATGTTTTCACTGGTTCAGAAGGGTTGAGAAGGTGACGTTTTATTCCCCGGCCTTCGGAAAAAAAGCAGAAAAAAAATCATCTCAGCTCTTTCATCTGCAAAGAAGCTGCAGTACCGGCAAAGGGAAATTCCCGCTTATTCATTTTTCGCCTTGATTTGCTCGAATTTATATTTCGCGGTCGGTCCCCAGGTCGGATCGCTGAAAGCTCTTTTGTATTGAACCATTGCGGCGCCGGGTTTGCCCTGTCCTTCGAGAATTTCTCCGTATAAAACCATCGCCCCAGCGTCATCAGGTCTCAGCTCAAGACATTTCTTGACGGCGCGTTCCGCACCAGGGAAATCCTTCCGGGCTTTCTTCACTTCGGCAAGCTTGAAAAAGGCTTTATAGTAATCGGGTTTTGTCCTGGCCGCATTTTCATATGCCCAAGCTGCCTTTGATAAATTTCCGGTTTTCGAGTAGCAGTCACCAAGATTGTAGTAGGCTTTCGAGTATTCGTCATTCCACTGTATAGCTTTGTTATATGATTCGATCGCTTTAAGGTTGTTACCGCTCGATGCATACGCAAACCCCAGTTTAAAGTGATTCTTTTCGTTTCTTGGATTGAACTCAGTGGCTTTTTTATAATCATTTATTGCCTGTGAGAATTTCTTGTCACCAAGGTAAACACTCCCTCGTGCGGAATAGGCCTTTGCGAAAGAAGGATTTGCCTCAATCGCGTTTGTAAAAGCATCGATTGCTTTTTGCTTGTTCCTCATATTGTTATAGCAGAGCCCCATGGCCCAGTATGCTTCTGCATAATCCGTCTTCAATTCGACAGCTTTTGTATATTCATCTATAGCTGCGGCGAATTTCCGTGCTCGGAAAAGGGTGTTACCCTTATTGTAATGCTCAACATGTGCAGATGTTTGTGTTGATGCATCTACTTTCCCGCTACTCTCCTGGGCAATTACAACTCCAGATATCAGCGAGCAAATCAAATATGTAACTAGCAGGGCAGCTATCGCGAGTCTTCTGGCAAACATGAAGGAACTCCTTTCAACACCTTATATAAATGCAAAATTACTATACACCATCACATGTTTCTGTCAAGGATGGGATGGGATTAAAGCTGTTTCCCTAAGCTGACTTGCCTGGAAGATCAGGATCCGCCAGTTGAAACAATTGGTAAGAGGATATTTACACAGGTGCCGATTCCGGGTTTGCTTCTGACGCTGAGAACGCCTCCATGACTTTGAATAACACCGTAAGCCATTGCCAACCCAAGCCCCCGATCGATCTGCGGCGGTCTGCCTGTATAGAATGGAAAGACTGCCTGACCGACTGTCTTTTCGTCCATCCCCACGCCATTGTCTCTAACCTCAAAAACAACAACATCTGAACCGTCCGGGATATCAGCTTCTCGAAAAACTGAATTGCGGCGGCGGTCCACAGACAAACCATATTTCCTGCGGGTATGCATATTGATCTCTTCTTTCCGGTATTCAAGGAATAGCATTCCGGCTCCGGAAACGGAAACGACTGCATTATCAATTATCCGACCAATAGCGTCCAACATTCTTTTCTTGTCACATTCGACAAACCCGTCCCAATCCCCTATTTTATCATTCACGGAGACATCGATCGTCTCTGCACGCTCTCCGGAAAGCAGCTGGATTTTTTCGAATAGCAATCTCGCATTCGTTCGCTCCAAATCGATTTCGGTACTGCCGGTGAAGATGAGAAGATCCGAAATGAGATTAGACGAGCGGAATGCTGAATCTTCGATTATCTCAAGCTTGCGATAAATCAATTCATCATCAATTTTACTTTTGATGAGTTGTGTGTAACCTACAATAGGTGTTATGAGATTGTTCAGCTCGTGAGCAAGACCGGTCGCGACTTCCCTCACCGCGTTCAACTGTGCTTCCCGGACGATTCTTTTGTAATGCCCGGATAACGCCGTATCCTGTCTCCTAATCACATCTACCTGTACGCGACTCTTCATGCCGTTACCGTTATGTCGCATTTTGATTTTTTTTGCCAGGGTTCGGAAAGCTCCATCAATTCTGGCTTTACAGGCTGGATTGATTTGAATTCGTTCTCCCTTCCCACCACCTTTTAATAATGCACCTACTTTTATATCCGCTTCATTACCGGTAAAAAAAGCGTGGGGGATCAGTAAGCGGTCTAGGTTCTTCTGAATTTCCGTATAGAATTCAGCCCGTCTGGGAAGGCTTAGAATTACACCGTCAACTTCGCCTTCAGCAATTCTTAGTTGCCTTATTACTTCAGCTTCTGAAATACAAAAAATGACTTTGATTTCATTTTCGTCATCCGCATTACCCACGCGATAACGCGTGTTTCGGGTTGCCTGTGAATTTATGGTCTCCTTGAGAGAATCCCGGAACATCAAGACTCGTGCTAACATGACGGATTCCTTGATTCATTCAGAGTTGGTGTTGTTTTAACCATATACTACAAGAAACCTTCTTGTTCGTCTGCTTCGGTAAAAATATAGCCGGTAAGCTGCACAAGTTTCAACCGGAAACTTAAAACTAGCAGTCACAAAACTTTCAGCATCTAATTCCTTCAAGTAGGTTCGTTATTTACTGAAACCAGTATGGGAATGGTGATATAAACACGGGTGCCGACATTCTCGACCGAATCGATCGTCATATCACCCCCGTGAAGACGGACAATCCGCAAGGCTATAGGTAATCCTAGTCCCGTTCCGCCAGCTTTTCCTGAGGTGAAAGGTTCCAGAATATTATCCTTGATTTCATCCGGAATGCCGGATCCTGAATCACTGACAATGACTACAGCTTTATTTTCATGCATTTTCGTCGTCACCTTCAGTTCACCAGGATCTGGTTTCATCGAATCAATCGCATTTTGAACGACATTGAGAATCACCCGATGCAGTTTGTGCGGATCAAACTGGAATCCAGGAATGCGCCTATCGTATTGCTTGACACATTCGATTTGTTCTTTTTTCAGCTCTTCCCTATAGAAACTAATGACACCATCGATGAGTTCATGCAGGTCACCCATCAGGAGTTCAGGTTTCATCGGGCCGGCAAAATCGAGCTGGTCTTTAAGAAAGCGTTCCAGTCTTGCAACCTCCTCAATAATAATGGAAACGCTTTCATATTCTTTACTCCCATTCTCAAACTGCTTCTGCACCGACCGGGCATAACCCCCAATCGATATGAGCGGTGTACGTATTTCATGCGCCATGACGGCGGCCATCTCACCGATCGTCGCCATCCTGGCAGAATCCAGGAGTCTCAGCTGAAGTTTTTTCTGGCCTGTAATATCTTTTAAAAAAACCACCGCTCTTTCAATCTTACCATCTTGACCCGACGCAAGAGGGTAAGTGTAGGTCATTAGATTACGCTGTTCTTCCTCCTTGGAAACACGTATGAATTCCATGCTGTGATTTCTGCCGGTTTTGAAAGTTTCAATCACAGCACACCCCGGACAGGGCGAACTCCTGTTTCCGTAGATATTATAGCACTGCGCACTGGAGAAATCTTTTCCAATCAGATCCAGGTATTCTTTTTCAGTTCTATTTGCCATTTCTATCATCATGTCGGTATCTATAACGATGATCCCGTCAGTAATGCTATCGAATGTCACCTCCAAGAGTTGTTTTGATTCCTCGAGTGTCTGTTCCATCTGCAGACGAGTGGTGAGATCTCTTATCAGGCCGATAAAACCAACCTTCTTACCGGATTCCACCAATACAATCGTGCTCATCTCGACAACACGTGGTTCTTCCCATTTGTTTCGCTTTATCAGCCTGAATACAACCCGGTTTTCTCTAATGCCATTGATGGCCTGCGAAAAAGCAGCCTGTACTTGTTCCCTGTCGTCAGGATGAACAAAACTGAAAAATTCCTCTTTATAATAGAGAGGCTGCTCCAGCTGCAGAAGCTCACTTCCCTGTTGATTCAGAAATGTAAATCTGCCGTCGAGAGCCAGGGTAAAGACAATCTCTCCCAGATTATCCACGAGGTGCCGAAAGTCATGTTGCTGTCTGAACAGTGTCGATTCGAGATTAAGTCTCCTTTGATGATAGGTTCTTACGATTCGTTTCGCAGCGATTGCGGCAACCAGGAAAAGAAGGCTTACATAGGCCAGACCTGAAATAAGGAATCTGATTCGAATTCGTCCAAGAGCTTCCTGATGCTCTGCGGACATCCCGGCACTATCCAAATCATCTGCATCCCGGTTTTGATCTACATCAAAAAAAGCCGCTTCTTCCACGACTACACTGAATAAATATATTCCTGCCAGCGCGGCAACCATGATTGCCGCAAACATCAACACGACAAGTAACGTGAGCGTGAATTCCTTTTCTCTCCTCAGCATCGATACTCCCAGTTGTCCGCCTGACCCTAAGTCAATCGTCCTAAGAGTCTCTATTCGGAAGGACTGATGTTTTTGCTCCTTTGAAAAACACCGATTCGATCCTCGCAGAGATAAAATCCGGTTTCCCAGGATCAATTTTTCTATCTAGAAGAACCAGATCCCCGGATTTCCCCGGTGAAATATCACCAGTCGCTTCTTCGAGGAATGCCGCGTACGCACCATTGATCGTGAACATTTTCACTGCATCGAAAGGTTCAATACGTTGAGAGTGATTCGGATGATTAATCGCATAATGCATACCGGAAAAAGGATCCAAAGGTGTCACAGGAGAATCGGATCCTCCCGAAAGCAGAATCTTATTCTCAAGCAGATGCTTGAATGGGTGGGTTCTGCGCCATCCGTTCCCTACTCTCCTGCTGTAGAGGCCACCTGGTCCGCCTGCGTACGCCTCGAAAGCCGGCTGGACAGAAAAAAGGATTCCCATGCGAGCCGCCATCGCCATATGTTTTTTGTCGGGCATCACTCCATGTTCGATTCGCCAGCGCTGATGTGAGAATGTTTCCACTTTGTCGTAAAGTGTTATCAATTGGTCGATTGCCCGATCGCCGATGGCATGAAATGCAACCTGTAGCCCTGATAAGGCAGCTTGTTCCAGGAAGTCGGAAAGGAAACTGTCACTGTGATACAGTATTCCCCGGTTTCCATCGTCATCAAGATAATCTTGTGTTAAGGCGGCGGTTCGTGAGCTTAAAGAGCCGTCAATCATCAAACACCCGCCGATTTGATTCAAACCGAGGTCGAGAACTCGTTCAATATTAAAGGTCTGGAAATACGGCACCACCCTTATCGGAAGTGAAGGAAGCAGATCCACCAGTATACCGGCATCAATACAATCAGGTCGGTTATTGCCTATAAGACCATGTACAAGGGTTAAGCCCTTCGACAAAGCCTGCCGGGCTGCAATGCGGTAGGCCTCTCTCTTTTCCTGGGCATCGATCTGGGCGTTCAACCAGTGGAAAAGTTCATAATGTCTGTCTCCGAGCATCGGTTGGAGCAGGTCTTCGTTTTGCAGGGGAAAGCCCTGCCCTGCAAGCATCTCAACGGCCGCTTCATTCATATATGATGAATGCCCGTCAATCCGCGTAATAAAAACCGGTGTTTTCGGGAAAGCGGCATCGAGTTCGGATGTCAGAGGGGGGCGCCGCTCCTTGAGAAGCTCCGGAACCAGTCTGTAGCCTCTTATCCACATATAGGCGTTTTTTGAATGCTCTTTCAGTATACCCAGTACGTCAGAAATGCTCCGTGCCGGGAAAAGATCAGCGTGCAGCCCTTGAAGACCGGTCTCAAGGAAATGAACATGAGAATCGCATAAACCGGGGAGAAGCGTATGACCCTTGCAGTCTGTCACATCAAATGCCGGGTTGGGATCCGATATAAACGAGCTCTGGTGTTTGCAGTCAGTAATAACGTTTGAGATGCAGCCGTCTATTACTGCAACTTCGCCATCCTCGACCCAGTTACCGGAAGAATCCCAAAAAGAAACATGAGAGAGAATGAATGTATTATCATCAGCTTTTGCCATTATCCCCGATACTCCACCGGTATACGGTCTCCCCTAACGTCCACAACCGTTTCATGCAGAACCCGTGTTCGCACTGGTTCTCTTGAAGCTCGATGTCGTGTCTGGGTGGTTATTCACCAGCCGTAGACGACCCGTTGAAGAATCTCGTCCACAAGTTGTCCACCAACGATCTGGAATGCGAGGCTTTCCCCCTTGGCGCGGTCATCCTCTTCCGGGTCGAATGTATAATTTGACTCGGCAATCAGATCGTTTTCATTCCATAGGATTTTACCTGATCGACTATCCCGGAAAGACGCACCTATAGTGATTACGATTTCTCTCGAAAATTCACCCTCGAGCGGCTTCTCAGTGTCCGTGTATCGGACTATATCGACTTCAAGAATCGCATCGGCTCGATTTCGATCGACGATACGCAACCTGTTGTCTTCCAAGAATCTAGCTTTCAGCCAGGATGTCAATTGCATCTGGGCATCGAGATGATGAGGGATTTCTCCAACGGTCAGATCATCTACTGGGGAAATATAGATTGTTTTGATGTGCGCTGGAAGGAATGTTGTAAAGGTATAACGACATCCAATCGTGAAACATAAAACCGCAAGAACCGGCACAATCAAATAAAAAAGCCGGATTCCAGAGGTTGGAATCTCTTCATTCAGGTCGGATTCCGGTACAATTGCAGGTTTCTTCAAGGCGACACTCCAAATAATTTACAAAACATCCACCCATTCTTACCTGAAAGATTTTCTATCTGCAACGGCTTTTCTTGTCGAGCATCTTCAGGGTTAAATTCCGTTCACCAATTATTATCCAGCGTTAAAAATAACCGATTCCCCCCTTCAATAAATCCGAACGCGATTCAATAATAAATGGAACCCGATCAACTCCCGGTATGCTAATGTTTAAATCACTTTTTAATGAAATTACTGTTGACACATTTCCACTGTGCACTTATAATACATTTCACGAACGGTGCAGTTTAGCAAAATGTTTTTAACTGCGCCGTAGAGTTTGACATTTCGGAATAGTGAATGGGCTCGTTCCGAAGTGCGCAAGAAAAATCAGTGAGGAGTTGGAGCAGCTCGACTTTTCCTTAAACTTCGCTCATTGATGGTTTAATGCCCTATTAATCTATCACCACATGCTGGAGGGTGAGAATGAAGAAGTTACTCGTACTTTCAATTGCTTTGTTATGGATGGTCGGCTGCGGAACCGAACCTGCTTCGGATTTTGACATGGATCTTCCAATGGTTGCGAATCAGACCGAGATCATGAGCGCTGTGGGCACTGATATCGTAGCCGCCAAATCCGCTCTGGACCAGGAGTGGGTTGACAGCTGGACCGCAGATGGTGGCGGATGGGTTTGGTACACCCCTGAAGACTACGTATTCGCTACAGGCGACACTGTAGAATTGGTCGTTTTCTACGTGCCGGGATCCTACTGGAACCTGAGCCGTATCGATGCATTCTACCAGTGTGGAGAAACCAACTGGCGTAATTTCCTGATGTCGAATGTTACTGACTTCGGGACACTCCCTCCTCCGCCTCCGGATTATGGCTGGATTACAGGTATTGGCTATATCGCACCAAGCATGTCGCTGGAAGTCGACTGGGCCAGCCGTTGTGACATGACCGGTTACCAGCTTCCCTGCGGTGTTCCGCTTGGTGGAAGACCTGACTGCTTCATGCTCAATTAATCAAGTTTATTTATAGCTGCTCCAAATAAAAAAAGCCTTCTTACGAAGGCTTTTTTTTAACCCTTATCGTTTTTTAATATGGTCAGCTGCCCGTGAAATTACTTCCACTGTTAATTATCCTCCTGCTGATAACCGTTTCCGTTCTATTGGGTTGTCACAAAATCGTCGATCCAGATATCGGTTGGCATTTAACGACCGCTCGCATGATCATCAGCGAACTGGCCCTACCTGAAACAGACCCATTTTCATATACAAGCCCGAAGGAATCCTGGGTAAATCACGAATATCTTTCAGAAGTGATTCTGCTGGGGTTTTACAACCTGTTCGGCCCTGTAGGGTTGAATATATATAACATTTTGCTTGCGATTTTTTTCGTTATCATCCTATTGGATGTGACTATTCACCACCGCAAAGATCAAATCAGGAAGTCAATCGGTTTCTTCCTTGTTACAGTTGGAATACTTGCAGTCCACCCTCGATTTCTTGCGCGACCTGATTTTCTGAATATACTAATGGCGGCCATTTACATCTGGATACTTGAGAAAGGGAATAGTCGTTGGTTCAAAGCGCTTCCAATCCTTCAGGTATTATGGGTGAATTTGCATGGTGGATTCGTGATAGGAGTCCTGCTCGCATGTTCCTGGGTTACGACCTCTATATTCTCCATCCTCTTCAATAAAAAACGTGAAGTTCGGTTACATGTCGACAAGATGCTTATCGCTTTATCAGTACCGTTTGTATCGCTTCTAAATCCATATGGTTTGAAAGGCGTATTGCATCCTTTCGAGCAGGTGCGATTGACAGTATTTACCGAAACGATACAGGAGTGGATTTCTCCGTTTGCGGCAATACAGAATACAGGGCTCACTCCCCACCTTCTCGCCTATGCCTTCCTGCTCATCACGGGAATTTCTTCACTCGCTTTTCGGTCAGGGCGGAGTCCAGCTTACAGAATAATCGCGCTACCCTCTCTCGCCATCCTATCTCTATCGTCGGTGCGCCATATACCGTTAGTCATCCCGATTGCGGTTGTAACCGCAACGACCGGCCTCCCCACGATGAACCTGCGCTGTAAAGCAATTTCCCCTTTTTTTAGAATACTGGCCTTCTGCTCTGCAGCAGGATTAGCGATTTCTATTCCCACGAATATCCTATACAGAGCGGAAAAAACGACACAACAATTCGGGTGCGGTTTCTCAAATCTCGCAATTGGATATGAAAGCGCCTCTTTCCTCGTTGATTCCGAGTTTGAACCGAACTTGATAAACAGTTACGATCTCGGCGGGACAGTAATTTTGCGAGCCTATCCAACTTTCAAGGTATTCATTGATGGGAGAAATCTGGTTTACGGCCCCCACTTCTACAAAGAGTACTTGTCGATTATCAAGGGCAATACAGATCCCGTTGAAACCCGAGAACGATATGACTGGCGTACAGCCATAATAAAACATAATTCGACCGAAAGCGTCGTTCTATTACCTTATCTGGCCTCTTCCGATCAGTGGGGACTAGCCTTCCTTGATGAAGCGGCAGCGATATTCAAATGGCACGAAAACAAACTCCCAAATCACCTTAGAAAATCTCGATTCGATGCGGCAGCAGCACCCTGGACAGGGATGAATTTGGTGAAAGCAGAACAAAGAGGGAATGGACTCCCCTTTGCGGGTTTGAATCTCGCGGGATTCTTTATTCAGTGCGGCAGGCCCGATTTAGCGGAACAAGTTTATGCACTGCTATTCAGCCTTTACCCAAAGAATATGGAACTGCGATACAATTTAGGCACAATCTTGCTTGCTGTCGGCAAGCTTGAAGCTTCAACTGATCTTTTCATCGAAGCGGCGGAAGCCGGATATCAGGCTCCAGGCTTAGAACGGAAAATCGCGGAAATGCTTTATCGATCCGGGAGAAATGAAAAGGCTGAGTCCTGGTACAGAAAAGCAGTGCGAGCATCCAGAAAGGATTCAAAAGCCCTTATCGGATTGGCAAGAATACTTCGGAAGGATGGAAAGCTTGATGAATCGCGTAAAGTAGTTGGACAGGCACTGCGGGTTGTGGGCAGTAATCCTGACCTTCTGGCGCAGCTTGGTAAGGAAGCTTATCTGACCGGCGAGGGGGACACTGCTCTTTTCTGCTTTGAAGAAGCACTGTCAGAGTCTCCACTGCATGAAGAAGCTTTGGTGGGATATGCGAAGCTGCTCCAGAATTCAGGAGAAATTGACCAGGCAAGGGATATCTTAGACAAGGCGGTGAAAACTCATCCGAAATCACTCAAGGTAATACATGCATATGGAGCATTATTAAAAGCAGACGGAGATTTTACTGCTCTGCGTAGTTTCTACACCGCTAACCTTGAAAAATTCCCCAATAATGGAGGAATAGCCTACAATCTTGGGCTTGTTTCCCTGAAATATTTCGATCAGAGGGATTCAGCAAAATACTGGTTTGAAATAGCTATTGACAACCTGGAACCAGGAACTCCTCCGGCTGTCGAAGCGACTCGCATTTTGGAAAGGTTGTCGAAAACTACCCCTTGAGAACACCGATCGGGATAATTCTGGCAACCTTTGCACACACATGTTCCCGTTCTAGAACGTCAAGGACTTCAGCCACATCCTTATACGCCTCCGGGGCTTCCTCACTCAAAGTTCTTTTCGATTTGGCAACAACCATTATCTTCTTCTGTGCAAGTTCTTTAATCAGAGGCCTTTGCCTATTAAGCTTCTTCGCCTGATTTCTGCTCATTAAACGACCCGCTCCATGACACGCGCTGCCGAATGTTTTCGTGAGTGCATCACGCAATCCCACAGCGACAAATGAGTATCGTCCCATGTCACCCGGTATAATTACCGGTTGACCGATATTTCTATATGAAACAGGTAGTCCCGGATGCCCAGCTGGAAACGCCCTGGTTGCCCCTTTCCGATGCACACAGAGGTTTCTTTTCGTTTCGCCCTCGATCTCATGTTCCTCATACTTTGCGATATTATGAGATACATCGTAAACCAGGTTGAAACTTCCGTCTACTCCGAGGTGTCTTTCAATGGCTTTCACGCCAATATGGCCGATGACCTGTCTATTACCCCACGCGAAATTTGCGGCGCAGGACATCGCCTGGTAATAAGATTTTCCCTCTTCTGAATTACACGGTGCGCAAACAAGCTGACGATCGGGAATATCGATTCCATATTTCCGCACCGCTTGCGACATGACATCGAGATAATCAGTGCAAATCTGGTAGCCAAGTCCTCTTGAACCGGTATGTATCATCAAGGTCAGACATCCCTCAGAAAGGCTGAACCTTGAGGCTGCAGCTTGATCAAAAACTGCATCAACCATTCCGAGTTCAAAGAAGTGATTACCTGCTCCCAGCGTGCCCGCCTGGTCCAACCCGCGAAATTGTGCCCTCTCACCAACCTTGCTCGGGTCGGCGGTTTCAAGCTTTCCGCGGTCCTCAATGTAATCAAGATCTCCCGGCTTCCCGAACCCTCGATTTACGGCCCATTCCGCACCATTGGTCATTAACCCTCGCAGATCTTTTTTTGTAAGCTTCTTAATTGCTCCACTCGATCCGATACCGCACGGGATAATCCGAAACAACTCCTCCAGAAGATTAGATAAATTCGGAGAATTCACCAGGTTACCGGCGTCAATAGAACTTGACATCAACCGGACGCCGCAATTGATATCGTATCCCACACCCCCGGGGGAAATTACTCCTCTGTCCTCCGGATCCATCGCTGCCACTCCACCAATGGGAAACCCGTATCCCCAGTGAAGATCGGGCATTGCATAAGAATATCCCACAATACCGGGAAGTGTGGCAACATTGGCTATCTGCTGGATGGTGTTCTCCCCGGAGATCTTTGAAATCATCTCCCGAGTTGCATAAATACGCCCGGGAACCCTCATATTACCGGAGGGGTGAATCTCCCAAAGATCTGGAGTGATTTCGCTTAATTTCAAAGCCAACTTACGTCTATTTCCCTCTGAATTCCGGTTTCCTTTTTTCGAGGAAGGCTGAAGTTCCTTCTTTCATATCTTCAGTAGAGCAAGTCAACCCGAACAGAACAGATTCGAGTCGAAGACCATCATCAAGTGGCATTTCCAACCCATGATTAATCGCCTCTATTGCCAGTTCAACGGCAACCGATCCCTTGGATAAAATGGTCGAAAGGAGTTTTTTCGCCGATGCAAGGAGAGCATGTTCAGGTACAATCTTATTCACCAAACCAATTCTATAAGCTTCTTCTGCATCAATTATACCACCCGAGAGAACCATCTCAATCGCTGCACCTTTGCCGACTAATCGTGGCAGTCGTTGGGTTCCGCCGAAACCGGGAATTAGGCCCAGGTTGACTTCGGGTTGGCCGAAACGGGCGTTCTCAGTTGCAATCCGCATATGACAAGCCAGAGCGAGTTCACAACCTCCTCCGAGTGCAAAACCATTTACTGCGGCAATTACCGGTTTGGTTAAACATTCAATTCGCGAGAGCACTTCCTGTCCTTGTCTGGCGATTTGTTTTGCCTTCAATGGGTTCAGGACAGCCAGTTCCTTAATATCCGCACCAGCAACGAAAGCCTTGTTACCACTGCCGGTAAGAATGACCCCTCTAATTTCTTCGTTCGTTTTAATACTGGAAAAGAGTTCCCCGAGTTCAAAAATCGTCTCATTATTGAGCGCATTTAAAACTTCCGGTCTCTCTATGGTTACTACTGCAATCCCCCCCTCCTGTTCAAACCCAAGATTATTAAACTCCATCATTTTTCCTCCATTGAATGTTCCAGTCGTTTTTTGTTGATGCTTTTCATTCGGTAATAAAACAGCTTGTGCATGGTTTGAAAAACCGGAATGCCTGAAACTGAGCAACCTGAAAACAAGACGATAAACCCCCGCTTTTACTGCAGATAACCCAGGCTTCTAAGTTGTTCTTCAATCGACCCATCAACCTTTTCCGGCGCGGAACCGTCATTCCAATCAAAGGACTCGTAAGATGCTAAAGCTTCGGGTATTCGATCGATTTCTTCAAGCAGGAATTCAGGCATCGTTTTCCCCATGTCGCGAGCTACAGGTAATCCCAGCGTATGAAGCACTGCTGGGGTGATATCTTCAAGAACGAGATCAGGTCCACGGGTATCTTCAATTGATACATTGGTCTCTTTGTATCCAGCACGGGCCATGACATATATCCCTGCAGGATGGTGAATACCTGCCGTAGGTGAAATTAAATGCACCCCCGGTTTGGCACCATGATCAGAAATAATAAACACCATGGTTTCCGGGTCCAGTCTGCCCAGAACTTCACCAAGCCAATGATCGGCAACTTCGTACGTCTGGTTGATAACATCCCGGTATTTAGATACTTGACCGCTCGTAGGCTGGAATCTGGCAAAATCTCCTTCCAGTTCTTCCCCGAGCTTCCGATATGCTTCCGGCATCATGAACTTGAGCATCGGATGCTGGATGCGATCCGTCATCGTAATTATATAAACGAACAATTCATGATCCATTTGATCAAGAATATTCAATGCAGTTGATTTCCTGCACCTTCCAACATCTGTTAGATGCTGAGGAAGAGCACCTAGAAGTCTTTCTTCGAGGAATATTTGCCAGCCTACTCCTTCAGCAATATAGGGTTCAATAAGGTTGGAATTAATCCAGGCGGAAGGTTTGGCACTTGCGGGTGCAGGATACGGATAAAATGGCGTGATATATAAGGAGATTTCCGAATCATCTGTTTCTAGATAATTCACTTTGGCACTGAAATAGGAATCGTAAATCTTAATTTCCAACCAGTCGCTCCACTCCCCGCTGCGAAGCGTACACAGATGTTCATCGGAAGATAGAGTGACTTCGAACCTGTTATCTATCCTGGTTATGGAAATATTGAGCAAACCGAAATCAACGCCAACCAATTTCGACTGGACGAACCGTGATAACTGCACACTGGCCAACCTCTGGAGAAGAAGGGCTGGAGCGGTTTTTCCGGAAGGGAATGATGGTGGTAAATCTTTTAATGTTGCCTTTGTGCTCCACCTCTCACCAGGTTTGAGTTCGGCCGGATTCAACCCAATACTGACCGTAGGCACTATCCTGTTAGTTGCTGCTGTACCTGTAGTCAGAAGCCAACCTCTGTTCGTATAGCTTGCCGTTGGAAGCGGAAACCCGGAAAGCATTACATCACAATCCCCGAGTACGGGATATGTTCCTGGAACATTTATCACTGCACTGCTTAATCCGTGCTCTTCCGCAATCTGCCATAACGATTTCACTTTTCTATTGGAAGCAATTGCAACCGGGAAATCGGTGATTCCGTGCAATTCAGGTGATTTGCCTGTAAAAATTGATGTCCAGACAACCGGCGAAGCAGAGTAATCGTATGATGTAAGAGTACCCCAGGTTCCTTTACGCATAAGCCCGGTCAGATTAGGTAGAACCCCTTTTTCAATGAGAGGAGTGAGAATGTCCCATGTTGCTGAATCAATCCCTATAACTGCCGCACGAGGTGAATTGCCGATACTTTTTTCTTCAGTTTGCTTTCTTTGGAACAACCGAATTTCAACTTGTCGATCAAAACCGGAAAGAAGCGTAGCAGCAACCGCCAGGATAAAAACAGATGCAACAACGAGCCACCAGAAAACCACCGGAGTAGAGGGGGAAATCAATTTCAGTGCTTTTAACGATGACACTCTAGCACTGGCTTTCCAACTCAATGCCAAAATCAGAACAAGGACAGTATTGAAAATGATACTTTTCCAGTGAAAAAGCCCGGGGAGGTATTGAAAGTTGATCTGAGCGCCTGCTTCGACGAATAAAATAAGGAAAAGGATACGAAGAGAGAGTCGTAAGTTGATTTCGTTCGATTCCTTTTCAGGCTTCCCCGAAAGCAAATATGACAAAACCCCCGCGAATACACCGATCATACCCCATACCATAATCTCGACGAGAGCGAGATTGCTGAAATCACCGCTATATTCTAATCCAAACCAGATGAAACCGGCTTCGATCAATCCACACAGTGATCCCAGTCCTAACCCGGCCAGCGCGGTCCTTAACATGTTGAGATTGTGCATTATTTTCTCCAGGCCTGAAGTGCGTAAGCCCGAACCGAATTCAGAAAAATTCCCCATGACCTCTCTTCAGGGTTCTAAATCCGGGTTTTGTCAGTACTCGTGTCGCCGAATCCTGGCATTCTCTATGATCCCAAGCCCAATCATGGTTGCAAGCATCGACGAACCGCCATAGCTCAGGAGAGGCAGCGGTAATCCTGTAATCGGAGCAATTCCTAGAGTCATTGATATATTTACAAACACTTGAGTCGCGATCAATGTCGTAACACCTATTGCCGAAAGAGAAATAAACATGTTGCTGGCTTCCTGAGCAGCGCGGATACCTCTAAACAGTAGCCAAACAAAAAGTAGTAAAAGTATTAAACAACCAACGAACCCGAACTGTTCTCCAAGAACGCAAAAGATAAAATCCGTATGGGAAGCTGGGAGAAAATCAAGGTTTATTTGGGTACCTTTGAGGAAGCCTTTCCCCAACAATCCCCCGGATCCCAGAGCTACCTTGGACTGAATTAAATGATAGCCGGAGTTGAACGGATCGGATTCCGGATTTATAAATGTCTCAATCCGTTTGAGTTGATACGGCCGGAGTTTGCTTGTTACCCAAGGGGTTATCAACCCCATTGCCAAGTTTAATGAAAAACAGAATACCGCTCCACCTATCGAGATTCGACTGAAATAAAAAAGAAAAAAGAGAAAAACCATGAAGACCATAAAAGGAAACAGATGAAAAGACGCGATAAGGCTGATTATCGGTGCGAGGAGCAGGATGACGGTGAGCGGTCTTAATCCGGCCCAGAGCAGCATAGAGAATAAAACAGGAAAAAATACAAAAGATGTTCCAAGATCAGGCTCAAGAAATATCAGGACCACCGGGGGGAGCACTATCAATAATGCTCTTCCTGTTTCAAGGATCCGGTTGATATCTCTTCTTGGATATGACAGAAAGCGGGCAGTGACAAAAATGGTCACAAATTTTGCGAATTCAGATGGTTGCAGTCTCATGCCTGCACCAAGATCGATCCATCGTTGAGAACCGGCAATCGAAGGAGTAAAAAGCAGTATAAAAAGGAGTGCTCCGATCATCACGAAGTACATCAGCCAGGAAAAACCTTCAAACACTTTAAAAGGGATCAAGGCCGTTATAAAAAATGCAGTTAATGAAACCGTGAACCAAAGCAACTGGCGGTACCAAAATGGATTCGGTTTTCCAATGGCCGTAGCGCTGAAGATAAAAACGATTCCAAGGGAAGCCAGAATCACAGCCAGCAGTAAGAGTTGATAATCAAATGTCCTGAATATTCTGATCAAGGTATCGCCTGATTAGTTCACCTGCTATCGGAGCAGCAACCTCTCCCCCATGACCTGCTTGTTCCACGATAACGGCTATCGATATTTTCGGATTTCCCAGCGGTGCAACACCAACGAACCATGCATGCTCCAGTTCTGTTTCATTCTGTGCTGTTCCCGTTTTCCCTCCAACCACGATGCCGTCTACAGCTGCAAGATGACCGGTGCCCCCAGGTGATTCTACAACTAAACGCATGCACTCCATCATTAAATCGAGATTACTCTCAGTGATAGGCAAATGAACCGGGGAAGGTCTTTCAAAGAGAGAAACCTTATCAAAGGCTCGACTCTCGTTTTTTCTTATCACACGGGGAGGACAATAGATACCACCGTTGGCAACAGTCCCGAATGCGGCCGCCATCTGAAGCGGAGTGACAAGTAGCTCCCCCTGCCCAATCGATAAATTGAGAAAATATCCTCTTGTCAGATTGTTTTCTCCGAATTTCCTATCGTACCACCTGATATCCGGAATAAGTCCGCCATTCTCTCCGGGCAACTCGATTCCCGTTTTTTCACCCAGGCAGAAGTACCTGGAAAATTCCGCCAGGTTATCCAAATCAAATCGTAAACCCAGGTTGTAATAATAAACGTCACATGAACGTTCAAAAGCATCAAAAAAGTCCACGGGGCCGTGTCCAGTCAGTTTCCAACATTTGAACGTACGCTTGCCAAGTCGCAATTTTCCCGTGCAAGAAATATGGTTAGATGTTGGTTGGACCCATCCTTCCTCCAAGGCATGAAGCCCTACGATGAGTTTATAGGTGGAACCTGGCGGATATCTACTGGAAATAGCTCTGTTAAAAAGAGGTTGTGCGGGATCCAAAGTAAGTGTTTCCCATTCTTTATTGGTTATCCCCCCCCCCGAAAAGAGGTTCCCATTATAACTCGGGCTACTCACGAGAGCCAGCACATCTCCGGTTTCGGGTTCAACGGCAACGACCGCACCTTCCCACCCCTCAAGAAGACGTTGCGCATGCACTTGTAGTCGGATATCGATTGTAAGATTAATTGAAGATCCGGGTACGGGATCGACTGCCTCCCTGCCTTCGAAATCACCAATCCTGTGTCCGCAGGCGTCAACCTCAACAAACGAGATTCCGTTTTTCCCTCGCAGACGGTTTTCACAACAAAATTCGATACCGCTGACTCCTTTTAAGGAGCGATATGCGTATCCCTGTTTTCTTAACTCCGCCCATTCATTTCTGCCAATTTCGCCCATGTTACCCAGCAAATGCGAAGTGGAGTATGGATAACGGTAATATCTGACTGGTTCAGCCTCAATCCCAATGCCGGGAAGTTGCGGAAGGTGTTCCTTTAAAACACAAACTTCAGAAAAACGTAAATCTCGGAACAACCGGAATCCCTCGATACTCATCCCACTTTTCAGATCATCTAAAACCGGATTTATCAAGGATTCAGCTTTACACGGAATGAGACTGCAGATTCTGTTCAATGTGGACTCTAGCTTGGATTTGTCATGATCGAACAAATATATCGAATAAGAAGGTCGATTTTCAGCCAGTACATTCCCGTTTCTATCTGTGATTAGCCCCCTGGGTGCAAGTAATGTGTGCGTGCGGAGACGGTTCTTATCAGAAATTGTGCGGAATTGTTCGTGTTTTATTACCTGGAGAAAGAAAAGACGCGACGCGAGCACTGCAAAAAAAATAAGCACAAATACTCTGTGAGTATTTGCATTATTCTTCATCTGGAATTTGTAATCTGCCACGCATCATCCTTCCAGAAAGTAACTCGACAGTTGGAATGAGGAACAAAGCAAGAACCGTTGTCCAGATAGCGCAGGGTATAGAGTTCGAAAAGAATCGTGATAGTATAGAAGTTAAATCGATCTTTCCCGTAATAACGAAAACTATCAAGTCCCTGATACAATACATTAAGAAAACAAAAATCAGCCGGTTCAGCAATCGCTCTCTGTAGATGCGGGAAGAAATACTCGAAACTACGTAAGAACAGATAATTAATCCAAGAGCATTCAATCCGAACCACCCGGGATTGAATAAATCGAGCAGTAATCCGGACACAAATGCAAATATCAGTGATGAAGTTGTTCTGAATTCAAGACTGAACAAGGTTACAAGGATAAGCAGGAAATCCGGTCTGAGATCAAAAACGGAGAATGCCGATATTATTGTCGAGGTTTGTAAAAGGATGAGGATATACGCAAAAACATAATACAGCAATTGATGTATCAACGCACAATCTCCGGCCATCCCAAACTAATCGAATCAGTGTCCCCGGATATGAATTTCTGTCCTGAGGGAGAGAATGAGGTCAGAGGTGTTGCAGGTAGTTGTTCAACAACAACTAGAACGTCTTCTAGATCTCCAAGAGTTGAAGAGGGAGAATATTCTACATGCATGAACATCCCTGACCGGTCCGATTTAACTTCGCTGACTCTGCCGACTGCAATTCCTCTAGGGAAAGCTCCGCCGTATCCTGTTGTCAGCAAGAGTTCACCCGCTTTTATTCCACTTCTTCGTTGAATATTCTCTACCAGGTACCCCTTGCTAGATGACCACCGGGCAATTCCAAGCGTCCTGCAATCTTTTGCATATACACTGACCTGCATGGCAGGATCGCTTAATAGTATTACAACGGACGAGGACGGGAAAACGGTTTTAATTCTCCCGATCAAGCCATCAGGAGTAACCACTGCCATCCCAGGTCGAAGATTATCGTGAGCACCCCGATTGAGGAACAGCGAAGCATCAACGATACCCCCGGAGCGTGCATAAATCCGAGCAACCCGCAGATCGATATCAGCTCTCTCTTTAAACAACAATAGCCTGCGTAGCCGGTGATTCTCAGCTTTCAACTGTGATAATTCGAGTGTTTCCAATCCTAGGATTGTAGTCTTTTTCAACAGTTCCCGATTGCGGTCGCCAAGATCTGTAAGATATGTAATAAACGAGATTGAGCGATGCAACGGCAAGAATGCATATCTTCCGACACTCGATGCCGTTGATATTTTTATTTCATCAGGAAGATTTAACAATAAAACGCAAAGAAGGATTAAACCCAAAAAAACGATGCGGTCTCTGTTTCTATTCCAGAAAATACCCAGTGCTTCCATTGTATATATTAGGATCGATCATGGTTGAATCTGGCTGGAATACGTTGTAGATACGAAATCTGGTTAAAGGATATCAAGAACGACGGCTATACATCAGAACATTTTCATATGCTGCCATGTTATCGAGGATTTTCCCTGTACCGCGAACAACACATGTCAAAGGATCCTCAACCACATTTACCGGGAGATTAGTTTCTTCCCTTACTAAAGCATCAAGTCCCCTCAAAAGGGATCCCCCGCCACTCATCACAATTCCTCTATCAACAATATCCGCAGCCAATTCTGGAGGAGTCTTCTCAAGGGCTTCTCTTACCGCATCAACAATTGAATTGACCGCCTCCCTGAGAGCTTCCCGAATTTCAACAGAGTTCAAGATCAGTGTTTTTGGTATACCAGTGAGCAAGTCCCGCCCCTTGACTTCCATCTCCATTTCTGTTTCGAGTGGAAAGGCAGATCCTATTTTTATCTTAATTGCTTCCGCAGTTTGATGACCAATGAGAAGATTATATGTTTTCCTTACATATTGAACAACCGCCTCGTCCATCTCGTCGCCTGCAACTCTGATCGATGTCGAGCTTACTATGCCGGATAGAGCGATAATGGCGATCTCAGTGGTGCCGCCACCCACATCGATTACCATATTCCCGGAAGGCTCTGCAACCGGCAGACCCACTCCAATCGCAGCGGCAATGGGTTCTGCGATGAGGAAGACAGAACGTGCCCCAACTCTTTCGGCAGAATCACGAACAGCTCTTTTTTCTACCTCTGTAATGCCGGATGGAACGCTGATGATAATCCGTGGTCTTACGAGAAATCTTCGCCTCTGGACTTGGCGAATGAATTCACGCAACATCTCATCAGCAATCTCGAAGTCTGCAATGACACCATCTTTTAATGGTCTGACAGCATCAATTTCCCCTGGTGTGCGTCCCAACATTCTTTTCGCTGAATGCCCGACGGCAATCACTTTCTTATCATGCTTGGTAATAGCAACAACAGAAGGTTCGTTGAGAACTATACCCTTACCCTTAACGTAAACAAGTGTATTTGCAGTACCTAGGTCGATGCCAACATCATTTGACACAAAACCGACCAGCGAGGTCAGGCTCAATGGCTCCTCCTTATCGATGGAAATCTTCCACCACCCGAGAAGTGGAAAATATAGAAAAGCAACCAGTGTTTTGCAACAATAAAGAAGCAATACTTCGGTTCCCCGCGGCTATCATGGATAAAAGTGGAGAAAGAGCTTTATCCTCCTAAAACGGATACGAGTAAATTTAATCAGAAATTAAATCGGCGGCCGGTGGTCAGGCGGCCGCCTGATGAGGAGAAGAATGGAGGATGCTTTGGTGTCCGACACTAGGTCGGACGTTCCAGTGGTTGCTTAGTATGTTTTATCGCTCAATTGGACATTATTAATTGTCCGACCATGATCCATGGCTATATCGTAAATATATTGGTTTATCAGGGCCATCTCGTCCGTCATATCCTCGTAAACCGTTGTAGTAATAGGATCGACTACCCCCCAGTTGTGCCAGATGTCTCCGTGATCGTAAAATGAATGCCAGCACAAACCGACAATGTTCTTGATTCGTGCCTCCACACTCACCAGATTCGCATATGCCAGACCCCGATCACGTTGTGTGGGCACTTCCGGATAAGGTTCATTATTAAACCCGGTGTCTGCCCCCATGAAACAGAACGAAACATGAATCATGGGTTTTTTATACCTTTCGGATAGCATGTTCCAGGTTTCGACCCAAGGTTCTTCCGGGTAATGGATGAAACAAAGCACATCAGAATGTTCGGCCGCTTTATCGATAGCTTGCGGACAAGCCCAAAAACTACTCAACCTCGCACCCAGAATCAGGTGGTTCGGGTCATACTTTTCTATTTTCTCCCTGGTAGTAAGAAAGAACTTTTCTTCAAGTCGCATTAAGAAGTTTGTTCGATCCGGAAGTACTAATTGGAGTGAATCAACATGCTGAAGCTCATCGAAACTATTTAAATCGAACCCGAGCGAATCGAAATAGACTGCATTAAAATCTTCCACCGATTCGTATAATGATTCCATACACGCCTGGAACTCAAGTTTTCCCGCGGCA
The DNA here is from genome assembly GCA_964394085.1 of uncultured Gemmatimonadota bacterium. GTDB lineage: Bacteria > CAYMWF01 > CAYMWF01 > CAYMWF01. The sequence goes on from CAYMWF010000002.1 coordinate 39,503, forward strand.
CCGGCTTCTAATGAAATAATCCGATCTATCCAGAGTGACCGCGGTTTAAGTGAAAATTCAGGCTCACTCCCAACAAAGTAACCCATGAGGTACGGATTGTCGAACAACCTTGAGCATACCAATTCCGCGCGATAATCTGCCGTTTCCTCCCATTCGGTCGAAAATACATCCGGGAAACGCTCGGCGCGCGGATTGTATCCATCTTTTCTAAGTGTTGCGCTGTTCGCCCAGTTATGAATAAAATGGATTATCTTAGTAAACGGTTTTTTCGAATGAATATAGAATCGTGTATCCCCCCACATTTCCGGTCGCATCTCGTCGCCGATGTTGCATCCACCGCCCCACCCCGTAAAACCGGCATCCCCGGCTATTTGATTCACGTGTTGCAACCAAAGATGTTTTGATGATCCGTACACATCTTCGAACTGATCCCCGGATAAAAACCTGTAGTCGTCCAGACTTGTATTATTAATTCCGAGGTAGTAGAATGGATGGCCTTCCGGCGTGATGAGCCACCATCTGCCGCAAAGTGTATCCACCCGGAAAAATCCGGTAGCTTCAGTTTCGAATTCTGTCCATCCTCCGAATTCATCCAGCTCGTATCCAGAGGTAACTCCGGCAAGCAGACAGATCACCGAAAGAACCGGAATTATCCCTGTCGTTCCAATTAGGTGTTTTCCTCGCATCATGGGCCTCCTCGGTTCCATATGGAAAATACAACCAGGGACTTTCCTTGCATAACCTGTACCAATACCTCAGCCATATTTCACATTGCGCGTATTTCCCGTAACGCAAGATAAAATTTGTATTTACATTCCAACAGCTACTTATTAATAAATTTTCGTTCCGGAGGGAAAAGCACAACAATTAAACATTCAGATATTAGTCAGCCACTTAATTCCGGCGTAACGTGTTTTTACTCAATATATTACACAAGTGCGCAACTTTTGAACACCTATTCCAATATTTGATTGTCGTGTGTCCAGGGAAGGGTGGTAACACCTACTTCGATGAATTTGAAACAATCCGGGTGAATGATCTCAAGATCAGGAACCCGACTCACTCACGCATACACGCATATGAAAATGCTTGGAATCGTGCATTTCGGCATCATGTTTTGGAGAAGCAAACCATACTTTGTTCATTGTAGAAGAGAGGTAAAAACTGAGGATACAATCGATAGAGTCAGATCTGACGAATTATCAGGAAAAGGAGTGAAAGTGTTGCAGAAGTCGCTAAAACCATCCAACGATATTCCATCCAGCTGAATCTTTTCTGAGGAATATAGATAATGTCACCATCTTTCGCATCAAGATCATGCTCGACCATGCCATCTTCTATAAGCACCTGCATATCAACAGCAATATGGATGACACCCTCACCCTCACCTTCACACCGTCGCAGGACTTTCACATTCTTCAAGTCCGCATTTTCCCTTGGTCCGGCTGCAAGAGACAGGCATTTCGATAGTTTGAAACCCTTTGTTAAAGGATATGTTCCGGGTTGAAAGACTTCACCGATCACTGAGACCCGAGCTCCCTGAAATCCCGACAAGGTTACGTTGACTACCGGATTCTGAAAATAACGTTTATATTTTTCAGTAAGTAATACAGATACAGCGCTGCTCGTGCGCCCGGCAACTTCAACATATCCCACCAGGTTAAAATCTACACCGCCATCCGGATCGACAACATATTCTCTTGATAATTCGTCATGTTCCCAGATAAAAACATGAATCCGGTCATTCTCACCGATCAGATACTGCTGTTCTCCTTGTGACATTGCCTGGGTACAAATCAGGAATGTCAGAAAACAAACAAACACTCCATATTTCATGTGTTCTTCTCCGGGGCGAATAGCTTCATAGTAAAATCTTCAATAGAAGCCTGTTTCCAAATTTAATAAACGCAAAGAGGATTACCGATATCAATACATAGAAGACACAAATGTCAAAAATCAAGTGTTTCTGTTGTGTCTTTCGCTTCTTTATTTCATCTTCGAGGGAATCTCGCTCTATCCACCTGTTTAAATAAAAGACTTTACCACTTCCTTCTTCAGTCGTTGCAATTTTTCCAACTGATTCCCGCAGCGTTTTGCGGGTATGACTTCTGAAGGTTGTTATATATTCTTCCAGGTTCATAGATTTCCTCTTTTTACTTATTTATAAAAAAGCGTAATAAATGCGTAAACGATCCAGATTGAAACTGCCGAGATCAGACCACCTACAATTATTCCACCAATATACTCGAGATAGTTCCGGCTGACCTCCAGCGGCATTTCCTTCTCCTCCGGTACCATTCCGGATTTAATGCTCTCATCATGAAGTTCCCTGAAAATCGACGAAAGTTCCTCTTCGACAATCCTTCTTCTGAAATTAGTAGAAATCAAATAATTACCTCGCTCGTTCACTTGGGATATAGAGAACATCTTCAGGTAAATACAACGGATGTCTTCTTGTTCTGCCTGCCTGATATATCGCAATCAGAAATGATACTATTATACCAAGGATCAGACTGACGAGGATATTTATAGATAAAACCGGAAACTTAGGCTTTGTCGGTAAATCCGGCGGAGAGACAAGCTGGAACGTCTCGAATTCCCGTAAAACCTGGAGCTCAACTTCCTCAAGGTGAGCCTCTAACGACCGAACAATTCGTGCATATTTCAGCTTCTCCCTTTCCAGGGATGTTAATTCCGCGTTCAACTCGGGATGATGTTCGATATGCCCTTCTAACTCTTGCAATCGAATATTTGCAGCTTCTTTAGCAGCTTCTCCAGCCTCGAGATTAACCATGGTTTCGATGAGGTTTCCAGCCAATTTCTCATGAATCGGGTTCAATCCATCAGTGCGAACACCAATCACGCGGTCCAACTCCGATGCAAGCTTCTTATGAATCTCAACGATTCTATTATTCAGTTCGATGACTTTTGGATGTTCACCTGTATAATGTTCTGCGAATGACTGAAGCTGGATTTCCGCTGTCAGCAGGTCCAGCCTTAATTGTACAACCACTGGATCTGCAGCGATCTGAGCTTCAGAGATATTAACCTCTGCCTCTGCCAATTCGCGTTGTATCGCGTTTACCCGGGCTTTGTGCTCTTCAACCTTTATTTCGATTTTTGCCAGGTCCTGTTCGATTTGGTATTTCTGACCGATCAGGATTACTATTTCTTCTGCGGGTTTGGCGATACCATGTTCTTTTAGAAATGAGTTGAGTTTTTGTTGAGCATCCAGGAAAAGTTCATTGTGCTTTAGGAGTTCGGATTTTATAAAAACCATACTCTTCCTAGTGGCTGTAAGGGATATTTCTCGGAAAACTTCATTGATAGTTTGAAAATAGATCTCCGCCAATTTTACAGCACGCTCGGGATTACGGTCATAAACATAAATGGTATATACACCGGAGGGATCCTGACTTACATCAAAATCAATTTTTTTACTTTCACCCGCCTCTTCCAGCTTCGTAAGCAGGCTTTTTCTGAAAACGGGCTCCTTGATAATTTTGAACATACTTTTAATAATATCAGTACCCAGAACCGGAATAATCGGTCTCACAACATCCTGAGCGGGGGATGTGGAAATCCCGAATACAGATCGATTAGCTGGAAAATAAAATGAAACGCTGGCTTGATAAATAGCGGGAGAGAACCATGTAAACAAGACGGAAAGTAGTACTATGCCGATCAGCAGACCGAAAAAGAAACGTCGGTGTAATACAAGCTGATCGCCAATATCGCTGATTGTCATTAATCTCATGCGCTTTTTTTCTCCATAGAAATATCCCCTCCGTGCTCGCCAATATAAATCATTGCTTCAATTAGCGCTACAAAAATAAATGGGAGACTGTTGTAAAATGCCTGTTGACCCATGTTCTCCACGACCGAGCTTAGCAAGAGGATAGAAAAAAGGCCCAGATAGAATCTCGAATAGTGTTCTGAACACCTATAAAAGCGTGAAAAACCTCGATACAGAGCAACACCCAGGAAAGTAATATATGCTATGCCTGTAGCCAAACCTCCCTCTGTCAGCACCATCAGCAATGTATTGTGTACATGGAGTTTTTCAAGATTTCCAGGAGCATTCGCGTACTGCTTAGTTCCCAACCCCGAAAAGGGGCGCTTAAAAAATTCCTCAAAGGCATAATGCATCTGGTCGATTCTGAAAGCCAGTGATGTTTTGTTAATGTCAACCACGAACTCAACAACTAACTGGGCCAAACCCGAAATTATAATAACTGCCAGCAGAATACTGCCTATGGTCAGTATTCTTAAGAGATTTCTCCGAAGCAGGACGACTGTAAGGATGATCATAGCGGCCGCCCAGCCAATCCAGATCGATCTCGAAAATGATATAAATGTGTGGATTCCGAAATAGGCCCACATCAAGAAGAGTAAAGCTGGATGCGTTGTTGTATATCTATGGCGAGCAAGAAGAATATACATGCAGGTAATACTTATAGTCATGCATACATAGCCATAAACAGATGGATGATTCGACATCCCTGTGGGGCGGATGAACTGACGCCCGCCGATGTAAGCCCATTTTGAACTCAAGTTGCTGAAAGTTTTAGTAGTTCCCGTCAATTCATAGCCTAAGAACTGCAGGGAACCGACAAGCGTCGTAGCGAAAGTCAAAAACAGGAATGCCCGGAAAAGAAACTTCATATCATCCTTATCGTGAAAAAATGATAGAAAGAAGATTGAATTCAGCAATCTTGTTCCGAAAAGTAGTCCCTGGTAGATAGCGGAATAGCCCAAATACTTGGTAAAAGTATAATCGGCCATCATCCAACAAAAAAATACAACGCACAAAGCCCAGTGTGATGGTGACCAGTGGATGCGAAGCCTTCCACCGTTCGAAACAGTTGCATACACAAAGAAGATCAGGAGGAAGGGCAGCGTCAGATGCAATCGAGTCGGATTGAATTGATATACGAAGATAACCATTAAAGCGGTCAAACGGTGAGCGCTGAACCACCGAGGAGTATAAGCCAATACCCATGCGACCGGAAATGCGAAAAAGGCGAATAAAATACCGTATAGAAGCGGATACGTTTTTAAGATCGGCTTTTGAAACATCCGAAATTGGATCAGGATGGGAAGATAGGGGCTTAAGAGCAGTAGAGTAAACGTAATAAGTCCGATTACCGGCAACACCCTTCTGAAGAGGGTTTCTCTGCTGATAATTCCGGGTAACTGATTGTTGATGCCAAACATAAATCCGAACTTGTCCATCAGAAACAATTGAATCGAAAAATAATACTATCGGATAACTCTGTCAAGTGCATTGAGTTTCGACTCCCGGACGCCGGGGAAAGTTCTGAATGCTCATTAGATTACTAATGTTAACCTCATGAAGCACGGCAATATGAAACTGGTTCATTTCAGGATAGTTCCGTATCTTGAGTTCGTGATACCCTGTAAATTGTATATCGTCATTGAATCCTGGGCCGCTGTAGGATGTATCCTTCCATATCGGGGCCTTAATATTTGATATAACAAGCTGCGCCATAATACTCATTATCGCAACTTGTTTCTTTATTTTAACATCAATTATCTATTCGACGATTCACATTTAATCTCTATTTACCATACATTAGGTTTATCTACGCGCGGTAAGTGACTCCATCATTATAAAACCATACTGTTCAGGAACATTGGTTAAACTCGGACCAGGCTTCAATAATAATTCTGTGTTCATCTTCCATCAGTTCATGCCAGTCATAGAGCGATGAACCCTCAATCCCTGCTTGTTGCATCGCTTTGATACGCTCAGGCTGAGCCGAAAGATGCTGCAGTAGTTCTGACAATGCGATGCAATCATACTTTATCGCAATCCCCGACTTATGTTTCTTAAGGATTCTGGCTGTTTCAGTTCGCTCTGTTCCGATAACCATCAGCCCAGCCGCCATATACTCAATTACCTTGTAAGGAAATGCGAACATCCTTAATCGATTAGGGGGAAAAAGCGCTAAACCTATATCAGCCTCGTTGAGAATTCCGGGTATCGCGTCATGGGGAATTCCACCGGTATACACTGCATCTATATTACGTTCTTTAAGTAATGAAATCCTCCTTTTAAGTTGCTTTACATCCCGAGTGTCTCCATGGCCAGCAATCGTGATGGAAAAATCATCCGCGCCTTTTTTCAAGGAGTGATCAAGGGCATCCAGTACCATATCGAGACCAGAATACCTGAATGAGATATTCCCTGCGTACACGAGTTTGAGTTTGGTTCTCGAGTGAGGTTCCTTTTGTGGCGCATGCTTTCCAAACAAATGCGAATCGATGCCGTTCGGCACATGATAAACAGGCTTTCCAACCTGAATCCGTCTTAGCATAGATAAAAGTGAACCCGAACTTATTACGACTTCCGCTCGCTTCATTGTAAAATATTCACCGTACATCATTATGATATTTCTAAATTTTCTTTCATACCATCCCGGAATATAATCGAAATCATCGTAGACGAGCATTTTTATCATCTTGAATTTCTTGAGAATGAGCCCGGCAAATGCTTCAACAGGACCCTGAGCAATGCAAATGTCAAAGGCCTGTCCATGTTTTTTTGTTGCTCTGAAACCCGAAAGAATAAAAGTAAGTGCATCAAACCATTCAACCAGAAATGTTACAAATCGAGCATTAATCCCAAGAGGAATATTCCACAACGGATTCATTTCATTCAATTGGATGCCGTTACGCGTATAGTCACGCCATGAAATTGTAAACATAGATCTCAGTGCAATATCAATTCGTCGATTTCTCTCGGTTTTCTTATACACCAAAGTAGTGGGACCCAGTTTCTGCGCACCTACAATTTCGCCGATTTTCATGATGCGTTGATTGGGTTCAAAGCTTAAATCAAGCACGGACAAAATAAGAACACTTGTTTCACCATCCATGATTAACCACCCGCTCATAGACTGACAGCGTTTCCTCCGCCGTACGACGCCAGGAAAAAAACGAGGATCTTTCAAAACCTCGCTCTGATAATTCAGAGGCAAGGGACGGAGTTGTCAGTACTCTGAGCATGGCGTCGGCGAGAGCCTGGATATTCTCCGGTTCAACTAGCAATGCTGCTGGAGGGTTTCCGGCAATCTCGGGAATCGATGAAATATTCGAAGCTATTGCAGGAGTACCGGATGCCATGGCTTCGAGCAACGGAATCCCGAACCCTTCATATTTTGTGGGAAATACAAACAGGTCTGCTGCATTGTAATAAGCCGGCAACTTTATTTCAGGAACATAGCTTTTGAAAACAACTCGATCTGCTATGTTCAGCCGACGCACGGTTTTTTCAACTTGTTCGGCTCCCCAACCGGGTTTCCCTACAAGGACTATCCGATGGGGTATCGAATCGGAAATTATGTGGAATGCTTCCAGAAGCAGAGGGATGTTTTTTCTGGGTTCGATAGTACCCACGTGAAGTACGAATGGAAAGTCGAGAGCCTCCGTCTTCCTGAATTCATCGAGATTCGTTTTATCAGGTTTATAGTCTGGGCCTACACCGCAAAACACAACTGTAATTCTGTCGATGGAAATATCGAAATGTACCATAAGATCAGAAGCAGTACTCTCGGATATCGTTATGAAGTGATTTGTTCTGTGCAGTGCGTCCGAGATATTCTGCAGTGAACCTGTTGCACCATTTCTACATATGGACGGCATCAACTCGGGTATGAGATCATGAACCGTCATAATGACCGAATAATTCCGGAACCTGTGAGGAACACCGAAGGCTGAAAGAAAATGCAGAATATCGATTCCTCTGTTTCTTAAAAAACGAATCCTTCTGAACGAATGCAATTGTCTTATCCCGGTTGCAGCTGGAAACGGAACAACTGGAAATGAATCAAACGGTTCTAAAGGTGTCTCCGGATCCTGGTACAATTCCAATTCAAGACGATCAGGAAACTCCCGAGAAAGATTATTCAACAGCTCCCAAGCGTGCGTCTCGATTCCGGGTAATCCATCCCCATAGTCGAGAATATCGATAGGATACCCAACTTTGAACCGGGTCATAGGCGAGTCCTCTTAAACAGGTAACATACTCTCGGAGAATCCTTACAGGGAACAAACGGTTAGTTCCTGTGGTAAACACACTGCAGGCACCCGGCCGGCAGACCTATCCAGCCAGGTTGTTATAGACATCAACAATCCCGTCAACAACGTTCTTCCATTGGAATTTTTTTGCCTGGATTACAGCCGCTGCTTCCAACTTAGCTTTAATTTCCCCATCAAACAGTACGCGGTTCAGTGCTTCCGTCATTGCCTCCGCAGACTTCGGGTCAAACAAGATGCCACCATCACCTACAATAAAAGGATTGGATGCAACTGAACCGGCTAGGACCGGGGTTCCGCATCCCATAGCTTCTACTAGAGGTAAACCGAAACCTTCCCAGAGTGATGGAAAAACAAAACATTCTGCAGCAGAATACAATGCCGGAAGATCAGCAGATTCAACATATCCCGGCAACCGGATATCACCTTTGTATCTGGAACCGTTCGTTTCCGCGATTACCTCTTCGGAGCCGTAATCGGATTTACCGGCCAAGAGCAGGACATGGGGGCAGCCGGTTTCGTCCTTTAGAATTTCGAACGCTCTGATCAGGGTCGTTATATTTTTCCATGGAGCGAGCAATCCTACATAAAGTATGTAGGGTCTGGAATCGGGGATGTACTTTTTAACGATAACTGACGCATCGTCCTGGGAAACAGGTATGAAACGCTCATGATCGATAGCGGCGCCGACATTTACTACTTTATCTTCATGGACATTCAGGTAATTGACAATATCAGATTTCGAAGCTTCGGAGATGGTAACGATTTTGTCAGCTCTGTGAGCTACGCGCTTAAGATGATGGTCAAGAAAATACTGCCAATCAGGGTGAAGAGCATGCGGAAACCTGACGTGGTACATATCGTAGATGTTCAGAACGGTTTTTGCTTTTATCGCAGCAGGTACAAAATATCGAACACCATGAAATATATCATGTTTCCCTAGCAGCAGCTCAATCGGAATATTCATATCGACGAGTAACCTGTCCACCAGTCGGGTTGGAATGCGTAATACTTTTTTCTCTACACCTGGAACTGTAGCCTTATTGATTCTTTCAGAGTATCTGGATCTTGTGACGTTGAAAAATTGGACCAACCGATGAGATTTCAAATGCTTCGATAGCACTTCAATGAAATTATAAGTCCAGTTGTTGATTCCCGTACCTTCCGGATTCAGAAATAACCACCTGGAATCTATTATGATTTTCATGATATTTTCAGGCGCCGTTTCAATATGGTGATTTTCGGGTAATCCTGCGGCTGGTTGCTCTTCTTCTATCTCAGCAAGAATTAAAAACCACCTCTTCCCCGATTGAGAAGATGCGCTCAACGAGCTCCATGCCCTGCATGACAGAATGATCCATGTTCCCTATTTCGTATTTCCAGGACCCGAACCGACCTCTTGAAAACAACTGATTCTTTTCTAATAATTCGTGGATTCTCCCGATGTCACGGTTTCGACCCATGAAAGGGACTGGTAGAGAATATGGAATATCCGCTACCCAGGTCGACACGATACGCTCTCTGTCATCAGATTCTAGAAATGCCGCATCAATCAAACCTTCAACAGTTTCATCAAGGATACTACCAACATTGTAGGATGTCCGTTCGCTGGTTGAAATCTCGCAAAGCAAAGAAAAATAGCGATCACCCGGGGTGTTGTTAGGTGAGTAATTGGATAGGTATGTTACCCTGTAGAAAGGGTGTTTATTTTGCGGAAAATATGTCCAGTTCTTATTACTTGGACACGGTCTTTTTATCCCAATCCCTGTCATAATCCCCTGATTGGTCAGAAAATTTTTTCCGCGTTTAACCAGCGATTCAGGGGGACGGTCGATAATCTTTATCAGTTCCGGTAACGGAATTGTCGAAATTAGAATATCATAATTATATTTAGCTCTGTCAGCCAGAACCAGTTCCTTTTTTCTTATATCGATCTTTTCAATGGCTCTCCCATATTCGATATTCGAATCTAAAACTGAAGCCATCTTAGTGAAAAGACCTCCGGTTCCGCCGTTTAATGGATAGCTGAATTCTCTGTTCGGCCCCCAATTAGAGTCTTCCTTTCTGTAAATAATATTTTCAATTACCTTTCGGATATCAACAGTGGTGACGCGTTCCGCAATCCATCCCGCATCCATTCCCTTGAGATCCACCGCCCAGACCTTTTCATTGTATGGAATCATAAAATGCTCAGCGATTCCTTTACCAAATACCGTATTCACCCATGTCAAGAAATTAGTACGATCAGGTTCGACATCCTGAATGCCCAAGAGGCCCTCGACGCATTCCAAGACAACCTGTTCTTGGAGAAAATGAAAGTTGCTTTGAAAAGGATACTTTATGAATCTATCATAGATCCTTACCCAGCTTTCTCTTGCATGCTTGACAATCTCGTCTCCCAGAAGCTCGGAAACCAGCGAATTGAATCTATCAATCGATGAAAAGATAATATGACCGCCATAATCCCAAACGAATCCGGATGAATCCACGACACTGGCGGAGAGACCTCCCGGCTGGTTTTCTTTCTCAAAGAGCCGCCAGTTTCTGTACCCAAGCTTTTCGAGTCTCCAGGCCGCACCGAGTCCCGTCGGACCGGCGCCCAGGATGAGGATTTTCTTATCCATCATCTCCCTCCAAATCCAAAAACCCGTTGAAGAACAGTTTTTATCTGTTCCTTCTCGGCTTCAGTGACTACTCCAAGTACAAACAAGGAAATATAATAGACTAGGATAGATAATATTATTGATACAATCCCCAGTATACCTGCCTCGGTCAGTCTCAAAACAGACAGAATATGACTGATCAGATGATAGAATGCCAGCATGATCAGTGCCGACACGATCAGGAATGGGTTCACAGGCGGAAAAAGTCTGCCTTCCCGGTTGAATGTTCGTTTCACTAACAGCAATTTCACTAACATGAGAAAAGACACGGAGGCCAGTGTTGCCCAGGCTGCACCGATGAATGAGTACGAGGGGATCAATACTGAATTTAAAATCGCGTTGAGCGCAATCGCCATGAAGCTTAATATTATCAGTATCGACGCCCCACCAGCCCTCGTCACGTACTTGCTGTTAAATAGAACAGGGAGAATAACTACATTTAAACTGTTTATGGCATAAGTTCCCGCCTGAATCTTCATCGCAAAAGACGAGGGCGCATATTTCTCCGTAAAGAAAAGTACCAGGATCTTTTCGGCTCCAAAAAAGACTGCAAAAAAAAGCGGTATTGCATAAAAAGTAATAACCAATCTGAACAGCTGGTGGAAAGTACGTATAACCAAGCCGAAGTTTTTTTCAAAGTTACGCGATATTACAGGATAAATAACCGTTCTGACGCTTTCGAGCATCATCGCAATCGAATCGAACAGTCTAAAAGGAATTGTGTAGTATGCCACTGCGCTCATTGAGAGGGGGATTTCAGAAAGTCCGACAAGGTCGAGGTCTAGACGCCTACCCCCCGGGATTAAGGAAAGCATGAACTGGTCAATACGGGAATTGATGACAATCAGGAAAGCCAGAATTCCAAAAGGCAACGTGCGCTTTATTAGCCCTATTGCAAATTCTTTCTCGACAAAGGGTCGTATCGGGAAAAAATGGCGTTTAAACAATTGGTAATAAACTGTTATCGCGACAACTGCCGAAACCACCTGGAGGAGAAAAATGAATGGAAGTCCGTTATCTCCTTCTGCCACCAGAAGCAAAATGGCAAATAAATTGAAAAAGAATGATAAAAAAGTACCAAGGAGAGCAGGCCCCCACATTTTCTCATGTGCGATAAACATGGCGCTCATCGTGTCAATCAATGGGTTTAAAATGATTGTTGCGGCCACGATGAACAAGAACCTGGTCACATCGGGTTCATAGTTCAGAACATTGCCGACCATAATCAGATAAATTATCAAACCAATTAAAGCAAAACTCAACCGGATGGTGAGGATGTTTAAGAATATAAATCTGGCTCTCTCCTTGTTTTTCGAGATTTCCTTGATGCTCATCGGTTGGAATCCCAAGTTCGCCAGCAATGTAAAGATGAAAGCAACGGTATTCACCGTACCGAACTTTCCAAAGCTCGCTTCGGACAGCTTCTGAGCAGCTATTAGCAGAAACGCGAAATTCAGCAGTTTAATCAGAATATTCGAAATCAGAATATATAATGTATTTCTGACGATTCGCTGAGCAAGGCTCATTCGATTCCGCCTCCGAAAATCATAAGCTGTTCCAACACGTGGAGGGAGCAGGTTCTGTTCCGCTGTATTTCTTTTCGTTTTCGGAGGAGGGCAGGTAGTTTCTTGAGGGCATCTAATCGTCCCAGAAGGGCGGATAAAGGGTGGTCGGTCAAGAATAATGAAAGGAAAAATGTAGAAACCAGTTCCGGAAGGTGACGTTTCATTATTCCTCCGGGATAGTCCTTGATAAATGTAAAGATCGCGTTTCTGTTTGTCCTCCTGATGAAGTCTTTGCTCCCTGGTTCTGAAGAGGCTGATCCGATATGATATGAAACTGCGGGAGGCACATAAGCACCGCGCCAATCAGCAAGCCTCAGTCTGAGGCAAAGGTCCGTGTCTTCCCCATGCGCGAAATACTGTTCATCATAAGATCCAACTTCATCTAAAGCTGCTTTCCTGAAGAGGGACGCGGCTGTGCAGATTGCCAGAACCTCTCTCGGCTCCTCGTATTGGCCGATATCTTCTTCATCTTTTCCGATGTTATATGGTAGAGCGTCTATGCCATAATGATCGCCGACCGCATATATGATTTTGGTATCCTCTGACCAGATTATCTTGCCTCCAGCAAAACCGAGAGAAGGGTTCGCATCCATAACTTCAACAAGATTACCAAGCCATGACGGATCGGCGATGACGTCATTTGAATAAAAAGCGATGTATTCCGAGTCCGCTGCTTTCAGCCCGATATTCGCCGCTGGTGCATAACCCGTGTTTTCAGGCAGAAGTAAAGTATCCACCGAAGGATAATTCTCATTCAACCAAACCATGCTGTCATCTTGAGAGCCGTTGTCTACAACGAGTATCCTGAACGATGTATAATCCTGGTTCAGAAGCGATGGGATAGACTTCTCAAGCAAGTATCGCCTGTTCCAGTGCGGAATGACAAATGTAACGCGTGGTTTACCCATGTTTTCAGGTTACCCGGATGACTATTCTATGTAACCCAATCCTTTCAACCGTTTCTTGATTTCCTTATCATCTTCATCGTTTAAAATCATTTCGGAACTACCGGATTCTACACACTTTGCGGTCTCGGTTTTCATATAATCAGGAGGAAATTTTTTACGGAACCACGGTTCAATGATCTCCTCCCTTAAAAAGCCATCGAGTTTCGCTGGAATCGGGCGTCTCATCAGATAAAATGCAAGTGGTAAAATGTCTTCCAGCCCTGCACCGTCAACCTGGTTGTCCTTTGCTATGCCGTCTCCATGCACATAAAGTATTCCGTGATCCCGATGTTGCCCGGATTCTCCTTCCTGTCTCCCGGAAAACGCCGGATCTGATGTGGACGAGAATAATTGCTGCGCCTGCAGGTTCGGGGAGGGCATAAAACTGTGGTCCTGCATTATCATAACCAGATCAGGTGCTGAATCTGTATATGGACCTTCGTATATTTCATCCCTGGTGTATACAATATCGACCAGTTTTTCTCCATTGTCGGGATTCCTTAAGGACTCCAGATCCGTTTTGATCTGTTCAACCAGACCGTCATAGTCAGCGGGATCCACAATCCCCTCCGGTTCTCTTCCCCGCAGATTGATGTATATCCCTTCCTGGGATCCTATCCAATTGGAATACGCCGTTGTTCTCCGCCAATCAATAATCTCTTCGAGTTTTTTACGGGCAAGCCGCAGAGACCTCCCATGACGCGACAGTCCGTACCTCTGAAACGGTCGTTTGAGTTTTAAATAATTGCACTGTTCAAGCCACTTATTCAAAAAAAAGTTCTTTGTCTTGGGACCAAACCCATGATCTGACATAACAATCAAAGATGTGTCTTCAAGCTTCTCGAGGAGACGACCAATTAGCCGGTCAAGCCGGATATAACAGTGCCTTATTGCTTCTCCGTAACTATCTGCAGAAGCCTGACTATATCCGGGATGGGATCGATCCATTGCGTGCCAGAAAAAATGCTGAATCCTGTCGGATATTGTAAAAACGGCCATGAAACAATCCCAGGGTTTTGTACTCATGAGGTAGTGCATTATTTCTTCACGTCGGGAAAGGTTTTCATATAATCTTTCCAGGACGGGCACTCCCGGTGGTTGCCCCGTCATTCCCAGGAGTTCCATTTCGACGGGTGGACGCAATCCGCGGGCGATAAGTTCAACAAGCAGCGACGCAGGCTTTGTAATCCCCGCCTCTATCGACGGTGAAAGCAGTCCGGTTACTATTATTGCGGGATTGTCTCTTGGCGGAAAACTGACAGGAACATTGAATGAAACTCCGGAACCTCCCTGCTCTGCCAGGTGATCAAATAAAGTGGGTGCCCTCAGGACGCTGGAATTGATCAGCGGTCGTTCCCAGCGGCCTTTTAATTGCTGCCAGAACGCGAAGATACCTGTCCTGCCCGGGTTTACGCCTGTCAGGGCAACCGGCCAGGCAACGGAACTCTGAGGAGGGATTGATGAGCGGAGCTTTCCCCAGGAACCTTCTTGCGCAAGTTTACGGAAGGACGGTAATCGACCCTCCTTGACAAGGGGATCGATAATATCAAATGTCGCGCCATCCAAACCAAGGATGAAAAGGCGTTTATTCATTGAACCATCTCGATATTTATCTATCCCCGATCTCGCTATCTTCTGAAAGAAACTTGACTTTGCTTACCGCTACACCGCTGGAATCGTTGTTGGTCTGTACCGGGTGTTTAGACGAATCTTGACCCGTATCTCGGATGTCATTGGCCAGGAAAACACCGAAAAGAAGCAGAATAATAACCGGAAGAAGGACCAGGTACATTTCACGCAACGGGGGTCTTGGGTACAAGGAATCCAGAAAATTTCTGGCAACAAGATTAACGAAAATTGATACCAGGGCACTTACACCACAACAGTTTATTACCAGGATTGTTGAAAGGATGAGGCGTGACCATATAGACAGAAGGAAATGCGGAAAAACGACTCTCGAAAAAAACTCCAGAACTATCAACGATGCCGTGGTTGATGTGAAAAGAAAAAATACGGTGGTAATTATACCAGTATCCGTTCTGGGGAATCTATTTGGTTGAACCAACCTGAAAAGGTAAAGAATTCCTGCTGTCAGGATTCCCATGCTTGGTATTAACAGAAGAGTCAGCGTTACAAAATCATAATTGAACTGGAAAAAATCTCTAAAACCTAGATAAATGTTGTCATGGACAATAAGATCGAAGGCGGCTAAAAGAAGGGTCAGAATGATCGATACGGGCAATCCTATTGCTAGTGCACGTTCGAAATCAGACTTATACCTGCTCATGCATCCTCCACAGGTTACTCGATATAACCCAGCCCTTTTAACTGTCGATGGATTATCTCCGAGTCTTCGTTACTGTACTCTTCAGTAAAACGCCCATATCCCTTTGCGGTTTCTGTCCGGTCTACTCTCGCAGCATTGTAGGAATCAGTAAATGCTTCTTTTATGGGTGTTCCATCCATATCATCAGGTGTAGGAATATCAAAATGTCTGAGAATAGTAGGGGCAATATCCATAATACTCGCATCATCGATGCAGACGCCGGTTTTAACAGCTGAAGATGGTCCATGTATTACAAGAACGCCATCCTCCCTGTGGAGAGCAGGGGTCAAGGTCTCGGGTTTTTCAAGCAGTGGCCCTTTATCTATTTGCCCAAGTGTATGATATGCGTGCCCATCCGTCTTATATTGAATATCGGGTGCACAACCGATCTGGTCGCCGGAAAATATTTCTTGAGCGGTCCACGCATCGCTGATAACTCTTCGCCCTGAATCCGGATCTGTGATCTGCAGCAATCTATCAATAACTTCCCGCTTAAGAGATTCCTCTTGCTCTCCAGGCTCAACTATACCCTTCGGCTCACGTCCCCTTAGATTAAGCATAATTATTTCCTCTCCCCCCGCCCATGCCGGATAAGCCACCGAAGCAGACCAATCAATCGATTCCCAGGGTTCCGGTTGTCGCAATCCGATGAATCGCTTCCGGCGTCGTAGTTCAATTCTATTCAGAATCGGTTGAATTCGGAAGGAAGGTGCAATCCGCAAATATCCCTTCCGGATTAACCAGCGCCCCACGAAAAAGTTCTTTTTTATCGGACCGAACCCGTGATCGGAGATAACTATCGTCACGGTTTCCTCTGGAAGGCCTTCCAATAACCGTCCAAGGATTCTGTCGGTTGCTGTGTAGGCTTCTTCGATGAGTCCCTCGAACATCGCAGTTTCACGCGGGTGGTTTGAACGATACTCTTCATCTCGGAACCGCCAGGCCACATGCTGCACCCTGTCCGTAATTGTAAATACTGCAGCGAAGACATCCCATTCCCTTGATAGCATCAGGTATTCTACTGCTCTTGCCCGCTGACTCTGCTCTGCAAAGAGCTGCTCCAGAAGACGAAGACGATCCGGCGAGGAAGCACCGCCAGGTTCAGAATGATCCAGAGGGTATGTACCAAGATTGGAGAGTAGCTCCATATGGAGGGATGAAGGCCAGGTAAACAGGTGTTCTTTTGACGGGGTCAGCATCCCGGCGACCAGGATTCCGTTGACTTTTTCCGGTGGGTAAGTCATCGGCATATTAACGACTCCGACACGCCGAGCGTGACGAGAAAGAATCGACCAGATTGTCTCTGATTTAATGGCGGTAGCATTGACGTATCTTCTGCGATACGACTCAGGTAATTGCTGAAGAAAATAATAGACTCCGTGTTTTCCGGGGTTTTTCCCCGTCATTAACGAAGCCCATGCTACTGAAGAATTCGGCGGGATAGTTGACACCAGGTTAGCGCGAACGCCGTTCTGCAAAAGCCGTTTAATAGTCGGTAATTTATCCTGATCAATGAGCGGATCAATAATATCGAAAGTAGCCCCGTCTATACCGAATAGAAAAATCCGTTCCATCTAATCGCATTTCCGGGTAGTTACCCGATTTTCACAGTTTCTGAATCATTTTCGGCATTGTCGGATTCAGGTCGCTCCTCCGGGCAGGGAGAATATATTATCCTGTATCTTTGGATGCCGTCATTTTTTTCGGGTTCCCTGCAGATAGCGAGGATGGACTTTGGGCTTTACGAGTGTTTGGGATCAAGCATCCCTGCTTAGAAGATACTTGGCCAGCAGTCGGAGTTTTTCCGCCCTGCTTCCAAACCGTTCAAGGTGATCGATCGATTCTTTATAAAGTCTTGAAGCAGTTTCCCTCGCCGAGGAAATATCAACAAAATTCACAAGTGACACCCGGTTACGATCCTTGTTCCCCTCTTTCCCAGTCCTGCTTGCTACACCTTCTACATCCAGGATATCATCAATAATCTGGTAAGCCAGTCCGAGTTTTTCTGTAAACCCGGTAACAGCCTCGATAGCTCCCCTGTCACCATCACCAACCATGACCCCAAGTTGAGCTGATGCTGAGAATAAACGACCGGTCTTCCTGTCATGGATCGACTGCAGCATATCAAATGTTAAATCAGCGGCGGAGGTTTGCAGGTCATCAATCTGTCCTCCAACAAGACCTTTCGATCCTACCGTACGGGAGATCAAACTCACCATTCTGGCTACAGTTGTTTCCGGAAGATCCTTGTTCAGCGCATACTCACCAATGATTTCATAAGCGCGAACCAGCAAAGCAATACTGGACAAAACGGCAATATCTTCGCTGAAGGCCAGATGTGTGGTCTCTACACCCCTCCTTAAACCCGAGTTATCCATGGCCGGCAGATCGTCCAGGATGAGAGAACTGGAATGAATCAGCTCAACAGCTGCACCGACATCAATCACCTCCGAAATTTTCACGTCAAATATTTCCGCACAGAGAATTGTCACTGCAGGTCTGATTCTCTTGCCGCCACTAAGGACCGCATACCTCATCGCTTCGTGAATGGGCTCGGGATGAACATTAGCAGGAACTAGCACGACTTCCAGATGTCGATTAATTGCCTTTTGAAGAGAGGGCAGGAAGGTAGGAGGTTTCATAAAGTAACAAATTCCTATCTGGTTGCTTGATAACGTTTCAAGATGGTAATCGGTTAATCAGCCGGGTTTTCCAGAAGAACCTATTTCAGGCTGCTGTCTAATATATTTGTTTTACCTTTTATGAAGGTTACGGAGCATCAGCGTTGAGATTTCTGTGAACCCCGAATACTGGGTTTCATTAAAGACTCAATCTAATATGGTTACCCGGCTTTGTCAAGATGGCGCATCAGCTAACAACGGTCGTGCGTTTTCGGTGTCTTTTGGGTTTCCTTCTTCAGGAGATTCAATCCCGAGGGCAGATCGTGAAATTTAGAGGTTCTTCGGATCTGGAACCAGTAAGCTCCGTCATTACTGAATAATATAGGCCAGGGCAAATAACACCTGTGCAATAATCAACATAAAATACATGCTCCACCAAGAGGGATGATTTCCATCTCCAGCTAATCCGGAAGGGTTCTTAAGAAGAATTAAAGCTGTTATACATCCCCAGAAACTGAGAAAAAACCCCGAAAATGTGAGGATTAGCTTATTCCCTGTGAGAAGTGGCTCAGCAGGCAGTAGGACAATAATAGGCACCAGGACAAACGGGAAAACTAAAAAGGGGGTGATAACCAGGACGCTGCGCCTGATGCCAAGTACTGCAGGTATGGTCCTGCAGCCAAATCGACGATCTCCCTCGATATCTGCGATATCTTTTGTAGAAGCAGCACCCAGGACAAAAAGACCGAGCACAATCCCCAACAGCCATGGTTCCGGATCCATAAATGGGAGAACACCTTGCCATCCGTCAGCGAGTTCGAACCTTGCTGATGCCCAGCCTGCAACCAGAAGCAGGCATCCACGTGGTAAGGCTATTGCAAAATTTGAAACTATAAAGAGTCTTTTCAGCCTTAACGGCGGCATTGAATATGCAGCGGTGATCAACGCGGTGACAATTACAATTGCGAAGAAGTAAACATTCACTACCGCTGCCAACAGGATGCTGGCAAGATACAAAATAACCGAAAATACTATAGCTTTGGAAATAGAAATCTTTCCGGCAGGAATCGGTCGATCAGGTTTATTGATCAGGTCGATTTGCCTATCGAATACTTGGTTGATTACATTTGATGCCGCATTAAGAAGTGATGCAGCCAAAGTGCCGAGGAAAGAAACCGCTGGAGGAATTCCGCCAGCACCGATAGCCGCTCCTGCCAGGAAACCGACAAGCGGTGCTATAAGTGTAAAGGGTCTTGTGAGTTGAATGTACTCCTTCACGGAAATGCCATCCTGATCACGATTCCAAGGATTATGATTCCTAGTGTTTCGACAAGTGTTTCCCTGGTTGCCGGAAGAGGTGCGATGATATTAAAGTATCTCATTGCAAGCCTTAGGAACAAAATCGAAGATGGAATCAATATGAATTCACTGAATCCGGAGATTAAGCCGAGGATGGCAGCAACGGTTGTAATCACGAGAGCCCCGGCTAATGAACCCCCTTGTTCCTCCAATACGATTATACCTTGGTCGGATCCGACAGCCTGGGAGTCGACAATCTTCAAATCAGATAACGAGAAATTTGAATGACCTAGGAATCCGGCGACAAGATCTCCCGATATCCTGCTGGCACCAACGGCAATGGCAAGTACCGATGCAAACTGAAATAGGACACGCCCGGCGGGAAGGGTGGTGTTTTGATTGTCAATTCCTGCGGCAAGAGCAAGAAAGGCGCAAATTACAGCGACTACACTGGATGTCCGCAGATTGTTCTCCATTTTTTTGCTATCATAAAACCTGTATCTACCTGGAACATTTTCCTTTATATCTTCGTCATTCTCCGAACGAGATATAGCAGCCTTCGGATCCAGTCGGTATTTCTCCTGTCTCTTAATCGAGAAAATCGATACTATACTGAAAGATAGAAACAGGACGAACAACCTCCAAGACCCGAAATATCCAGCACATCCCGAACAGACCACCCAAAACGATATACTTTTCCCGGCCAACCGCCACTTGTGACCAAGTGGCCACCATAGAGCAGTCGAAAACATGAACCATCCGATCCAGGTCTTCCCTTTTTCGTAAAGGTTTTCAGCAAGAACTGAATATTCCATAAGATAGAGAGCATAGAGGAAAAGTCCTATCAATAGAGGGCGGATATAATCTTCTTCGATCCTGACATTTTCGCGACAACTCGCATAAGTATATGCAATAGCTGCAGGTACGACAACCAAGAGATGCTCAGCCGAAGGGATGCTTCCCCTTGAAATCCAATAAGCGGCAATAACCGATGAGGTTGCACCGAGGGTAAAATGGAACCCCATCATAAGGCGGCTGAAGTTTGCTTCATCCAATTGGAGTGTGTTTGTTTTTTCCGCAAGCAGGCGAACCAACAATGCTCCACCATCCGCAACTGCAAGCATACACCAGACGGCACCTGCCACATGCAGCATCCCCCCAAGTTTTCCGAATAACGCGATACTGAACAGAACCGTCATCGGATAAGAAACCAGACTACGGAATCTTGGACCATCAGAAGAAACTCCGGGTATGGCGGGAACTACAATTAGTACAAATAAAGTAAGTGATGTCGCAATGACAATAGCCATGTATAAACTGGTCCAGCGAAGAAACAAAACAGGCAGAACTGTAGCAATACGAATCAATGCGAGATAGATGTCGCCGTCCATTTTGAGACTGTCTGCTGGTCTTATAGTTTCCGGGCTTCTCTTCATTATCCAGAATTCCCTTACAGCCCTCAGGATTCAATATGATATAAAAATCTTAACACGACGACGGATTCTGATGCTCCCGTCACGAAATAATGCACTTATGTCCCAAAACTTTGAAAAAACCATTAAATGCCGGGATCATAGAAGAGCGAGCAGGACAAGATACTTGTCAGGAACCCCGTCCTATCCATTAATCTTGCGTAAACGGGGTAATAACCGGTCGTGGAACAAGGAAGCGCATAATCCACCGAATCATGAAACGGAATCCAGTCGGTTGAATCCACAAGCGATTCAATCGATGTCAATCTTATAAATTCCATTTCTTCAGGACCATCCAAAGCAAACTCGACCTGAGGTGTTGAAACAATCGTATCACCATCGGCAGGATACAGCACATAACGGCCAGGTATCATTTTCTGCCCCTGTATGGGAGTCGTGGTCGAGCTTTCAATACCCGCTTCGCTTACAGAAGAAACGGCAGTATAACAAACGATCCCGGGCGAGAGGTTATTGAAGGTGAAGCTGTCAGCGCTTGTTGTGTCGGAATAAATCTGTGTTCGCTCATGATCCGCAAGAGCAACCAGGTAATGGCTGACAGGAGAAGCGGGAGGGCTCCAGGTGAGTTCCGCATTTTTTTCGCCCACAACAACAGTGAGGTCGACCGGAGGTTCTGGCGCATCGAACCTGTTCAACGGATCCGGCTCGGTGAAGCAACCGTAGAAAATCCCGCCGAATACTGCGGAAAGAACGAAACCCGATATCACCTTGCTGAAGTTCACGTATCTATGCTTCATTTCATGCTCACTTTGTAGCTGAGAATTAAACCATCACAGGTACTGACGGGCGCCAGGGATAGTTCTTCCTCCCCGGGGAAAAGAGCTGTTTCATATGCAGGGAATTGAATCAATGCATCCAGCACATTAAAGACCCAGCACACCCCAAGAGTCCAACCCGTGGCAACATAGATATCATACGCGTTATTCGCTCGATTCCACGCATCCTCCGTGTCATCAACAGCATCTTCGAGATCCTCCCGGGCGGAAAGATATTGCCATGCTGACAATCCGTGACCGGCAGCCGCAGCAACATTTGTCCAGAATACAAAGGTACCCCAAGTTGGCTGGTCGTTATACTTCTGTCCCCATCCCGGAATGATAAGCGAACGGGCGGCAGCTCCTATTCGGTGCTTCGGCCGAGGATCCAGTGTAATCGATTCCGCGCCGTTACTTTGCAGATAGATACTTTTGCGAGCTGACGTATATCCCGATTGGAGAACTTTTATTTTATATTTCCCGACAGGAAGGCCGTTGCCGGTGAATGGCGTTATTCCCGAGACACGTACCGGGCCTTCAAGCAGAACTTTGAATCCGGGATGATCGGTTTGCACCTGAATACTTCCCGATCGGTTCTCATTGCAATTTGTCGCCGAGACTTCTGCATGAGCGGCGACAGCAACAAGCCAAGCCGAAAGAACCATGCTGATTACAAATTTCATACAGGCTCCTTTATGCCCCGTTCCCGATGTGCTTCGAGCTGGAAAAGCATTCGACATCAATGTATAGCTTACTGTAAAGACTGATACTATCCCCCGTCCCTTTTGCTATTAACCGCCGCGATAAACCTCGCATCCGAATTCATCTTAAAGTTTAGTTCAGTATCGATATTTGTCAAGTTGCATTTAAATCAGCGTCAACCAACCTATTTACCCTATTCCCCGGGTATCCCCGCTACTCCCTGAAAGCCAATTGATCATTTTATACCGTTCTTTGAATAAGATAACCGCCGCCGCGGTCGTTTGCGGGAAAACTACTGATAGAGGGATATCATAGTTCCACAATGCAGTCCAGCACATCCCGGCAATTGCAAATACCACCGCCGCGAGTATACGCAGCACGACATGATCGACTTTTATCTTGAAACCGATCGCATAGACAATAATACCTGAGGCTACCCCAACGGGCGCGAACGGAAGAAAAGCTCCTGCCCCAAAGGCAAGTCTGGTCCGAGGATTTCCAGAAAAGGATCCAATCGTAGTTATTAAACATCCTATCCAGGATCCCAATACTGGTAACTCCCAGGTTATCACCAACCAGCGATAGAGTAATTGCGAAACGAAAGCTCCTGCAATAAGACAGAATATGGATCGAGCCAGCGCATGTCGCAAAATCAGACGCTTTTGCAGGTTTTCGGAAACCTTATTTGAAAAATCTGCTCCTGATACTCTGCGCAAGCCGATTTTCAGTACATTCTGCCGAATCACTTCTGACAAATTCGACCCTCCAATTATTGTCTTCACTTCGCCCGTTTGCGAAAAAGGAGAACTATTGGGTTACCTTCAAAACCATACTCTGAGCGGATCCTGTTTGATAAATATCTCCGATAGTGTGTCGGCAGGGACTGCTTCGAGTTCGTAAACAAAGTAAAACATGGCGGTGATTGCCCCGTTTGCGCACAGTATAATATTCTGGTCTCCCTTCCTTTCTGGAACGGAGGAGGTCTTTCTTCAGAGATACGTTTCACAAACTTGTTTATTTCTCCTGTTGGAACTCGTTTTACGCCCGCTTCAAAAACGTCTTGTGCTGTATCCAGGAGCTTTACGACTCTCTGACCCGTCTTCGCTGATATGAATATAATCGGAGCAAATTTCAAAAACCGTAATTTCGCATAAATCGTGTTCTGGTATCTATCCAGAGTCCTTTCATCCTTGGTGACGAGATCCCATTTGTTTGCAGCAATTATTACTCCCTTTCCGGCATCCAGAGCGAGTCGGCCAATCCACAGATCATGCGTCGAGATTTCGCTGGAAACATCAATAACCAAAATAGCAATATCGCACCTGTCCAAAGCTCTTAGACTCCGCAGGTGAGAGTAGAAACCAACTCCATCTTCGGTTCTATCCTTCCGTCGCAACCCCGCAGTGTCCACCAGAGTGAACACTTTCCCTTGCCGTTTCACCAAGGTATCTATGGCATCCCTGGTTGTACCCGCCTTGGGTGAAGTAAGAACGACATCTTTTCCGACAAGGAGATTCACAATAGAAGATTTCCCGACATTCGTTTTCCCGACGACTGCTAACCGCAATCCGGCGGTTCTCTCGCGACCGGAAGTTCTCTCAGGCAATTTATCAACTAATACATCAAGGAAATCACCTATGTTCCTTCCGAACATAGCGGATACAGGAAATGGCTCTCCGAAACCCAGTTTGAAAAAATTGAAAACCTCATGATCAAAACCGGCGTGGTCAGCCTTATTGAGAATGGGAACAATAGTAAAATTCGTTTTCCTCAGATTCGATGCAATCATGAGATCGAGATCTGTTATTCCGGTTTTTGCATCGACGACAAAAAGCAGGATGTCTGATTCAGTTATTGCATACTCGACCTGCAGGTTTACTAGGGTATCAATGCCTTCTGCTTCTACCGGCTTATACCCTCCGGTATCTACCAGGATAAAAGACTTCCCCTCCCATTCGGCTATTTTACAGTTCCTGTCGCGGGTCGATCCAGGCTTCTCATCCGTTATTGCATCTTTTGTACGAAGCAACCGATTGAACAGCGAGGATTTCCCAACGTTCGGCCTGCCAACTATCGAAACTACCGGAAGGGGCATCTTATTCTCCTTCGATGAAATGATCGAATCCACCATCCAGAAGTAAAGAACTTAAAATGCGGGCTAATTCCGCCGGATGCTGCGGAGCGATGACACAAGGCGTTCCCGTTGCATTTATTATATCAATGAGGGTCAGGCCGTCCAATGTTTCACCATCGTCATTCAGTAAATCCGGCGGTAGAACCGCAAAGCGGGACCTTATCGTCTCATCGCTTTTCCCGCCACTCTCCGGCCTTGAATCCTCTTCAATGCTTTTATTAATTTCTCGGATTACGTCGCCCCCTCCAAGGAGAGATGCGACACTGATCGATGAACCTAGAAATTCATTCTCTGCGGCAATTGTTTCTACTTTCATCCTGTTGCTAAGGCGAGAAATGCTTTCCCCGAAGGCAGCAATAAAGGGAGCGGCTAGTTTGCCCGTCAGAAGGAACAAGAGAACTGAAGGATTCTTGCTTGTTTCACGACCGTATCCTAATTCACGTGAAGATCCGATCGCTTCACTCATTATAGCTTCAGCTTCCAGGAATATGCGTTCCCACCATCTGATCAGGCCAAGCCCGTTACCAAGCTGAGGATAATCACCATAATAGCTCTCTCGAGGTAACTCCCTCTCTGCGTGAATGTAAAATTCATCAGACGCCGCAACTCTTCGCTCCAAGGAAGGATTATTTCTATTGTGAGCGTCTATAACATCCAAAACTTCCCCGGAGATTTTCTTATCAACAGGTTCAATGTGAAACAGCTTCTTCCTGAATTTGGTCAAACCTACCGGTACGACGCCGACGCTGGCTATCGAATTTCCCAGGCCTGCGAGCTCGTGAAGAGTTTTGTTTAATGCGGATCCGTCATTCAGACCCGGACAGATAACAGTCTGCAGGTGCAATGTTATGCCGTTAGAAGCGAATCGAGTGAGCAGCGGAAGTATTGGGGCTGGGCTTTTTTTCCCGAACAACCTTCCCCGTACTGCCGGATCTGTTGAATGAACGGAGATATAGAGAGGCGATAACCTGAGCTGCAGGATCCGCTCAATGTCGATTTCGGAGAGATTTTCACCGGTAATGAAACACCCATCGAGAAATGAAAGTCGAAAATCATCATCCTTGATATAGAGATCTTTCCTCAGACCTTTCGGCAACTGGCTTACGAAACAAAAAATACAATTCGAAGTGCACCTTCTGATTTCCATGGGTACAAAATCGATTCCCAGTGAGTCCCGGCTGGCTGTTTGTGCGAATACTTCCTTCAACTCACCAGAAGTGAATTCCAGGTAATTATCGCCTTGCTCGACATGGAACAGGAAATCAAGATGATCCGTAACCCGTTCACCGTTTAATCTTATCAGCCTGTCTCCGCGTTTAATATCAGCTTTATAAGCCGGAGAATTCTTGATTACGTGAGAAATTTTCAACATGGTGGGTATATTCTCTGGAGCGGGCAACGGGACTCGAACCCGCGACAACTAGCTTGGGAAGCTAGAACTCTACCAACTGAGTTATGCCCGCCCGAAACTTGAGATCCTATCCTAAACTCGAAGGGTAGTCAAGTGATTAAAGGTGTTCAGCCGCCCCGTACTATTCAAAAATTCAGACTATTCAGATAGCTCAGAAGAAGAAGGTTCATTCTGGTTCAATTCAGCCTTATGATACATCTCGATGATCCGTTCAGCAGTGAGCCCGGGGGATTCCTGCTCAGGTACGTCTATCGGGACGCCACCATATTTTCTAAACCAGGTGAGTTGCCGCTTCGAGTATTGCTTCGTATGCAATTTTATTCTTGATATCGCTTCTTCCAGGGAAAGCCCGCCATTTATTTGCTGCAGCATTTCTTTATACCCGATCGTTTCCTTGACGATTCTCACCTGTCCGAACCCCCTCTTGATCAAATCAAGTGTTTCATCTCTCAGCCCATTTGAGATCATAATATCGACACGCTCATTGATTCGGTTGTTGAGATCATCTCGATCCCTCATAACTACTACATCGAAAATCTCGAATCGCCGAGGAAGAGCTTCGAGTCCCGGCAACTTCTGGTCTTTTTCTGATTCTGCGACTTCAAGTAGCCGAGACAGTCTTCTGGTGTCTGCTTCATCTATTCTCGACAAGGCCCCCGGATATTTTTGAAGCAGGTGTTTACGAATCTCCTCCGGTTTCTGCGTCTCAAGCTTTCGTCGGATCTGGCCTCGTTTAACGCTGTTCGGCGCTTGAGCTGTTGTGAACTGATAAGTTAATCCATGTAAGTATAAACCGGAACCGCCTGTGACCAACACCGGTGTTCCTGCATTTTTCAGCTTATCGATGACTTTCACGGCCCTGCGGGCGAAGCTGCCTGCAGAAAGAGGTTGATCCGGATCTGCACAATCAATGAAGTGATGCTGTATGCTTTCCTGAACTGACAGTGATGGTTTAGCTGTTCCGATGTCCATGAAACGATAGAACTGGCGAGAATCGGCCGATATGATCTCAGCACCTAATCTGCTGGCGGCTTCTACGGCAATATCCGTTTTCCCGGAGGCTGTCGGGCCAGTTATCGCCAGGATCATGTCCTTCCGAATCTCCTGTGAAGTTCGTCAAGTGTTATCTGTAAAATAACAGGGCGCCCGTGAGGACAGATAAAAGGTTGCTCAGTAGCAAAAAGAGAATCCACGAGCCAGGCTATCTCCCTGTCCGATAGATTTCTGCCGGCTTTGATAGCCGCTTTGCAGGAATAAACGGTGGCAATTTTTTCAAGTGTCGGTGTTCCGGATCCATCCGACAACTCCGCGAAAAACTCCCTTAGAACTTCGATCGGATCAGCACCCAGCAAGCCGGTAGGCTCCCCATCCAACACAAGTGTTCGATCACTGAACAACCTCAGTGAGTATCCTACATTCCTCAGAAAGTGGCTGTTCTCCTCATATATAGGCAGTTCCTCGAGTGTTAGTTGAAGTGTTCGAGGAAACAGGCACGGTTGGACAGGTGTTGATTCTTCCTTCAGCATCGTTTTGACCCGTTCGAAAATTACTCTTTCATGGGCCACATGCTGGTCTATTATCAGCAATTCACCTTTTATCTGACAGAAAATATAGGTTTGCTGGAATTGCCAATACCTGACCGGTTGCTGTCTATCCTGTTCAGATACAATCGGATCCGACGGAGCATCGTTCAGATCAAGGGCAGCCTGAACCAGTAACTTGTCCTCAGTGCCGGTACTTTGATACGGATTTATTCCTTCGGACACCCCCCCTCTACTATCCGGAGAACTCTTCTGCAGCCTCGTCTGGAATGGAGAGCCAGCATTTCCGGATTCCTTCACGGCAACCAAATCCCTGCGGTCGAAGGGAACCCCGCTCTCCTGCACTCCAACAGATTCTTTCATGCGGGTTTGAAGGAGACGTCGTAAACCTTCTCTAATCACCTGTTCATCCTGGAACCTCACTTCTTCTTTCGCAGGATGAATGTTTACATCAATCTCTGAAGGATCAATATTTAAGAAAAGAATATAAACGGGAAATCTACCGCGGGGTATGAGATCACGGTAGACGCTGAATATAGCCGTCGACAGAAGCCGGTCTTTCACGATTCTCCCATTGACATATAGAAACTGGCAGTTACGGGAAGCCCGGGCTGTCTCCGGTTTTCCGATAAAACCATGTATTCGAGTTCCTCCCGCTTCGCCTTCCAATTCCAGCAGCTTTTCGGCGACATCCTTTCCAAGAAGAGCATAAATACGCTCATATACGGACGATTCTTGCTGCAAGCTCAATATTTGTTTTGAATTCGATACGAATCGGAAGGCTATTTCAGGTCGGCCGATTGCATAACCTGTTATAAGATTGGATATATGGCGTTGTTCGACCGCTGTTGATTTTAGGAATTTCCTGCGGGCTGGAATATTGAAAAACAACTTCTGAACTTTGATGATTGTGCCCGGTGGTAAGCCCGTTTCCCTGACGTCCTTCAACTCTCCTCCCTCCACCTTCACTTCTGTTCCTGAGATATCCGTTCGAATACGTGATGAGACCGACATCTTAGAAATGGAGGCTATGGAGGGAATTGCCTCACCTCTGAATCCGAGCGTCCGGATTGAAGCAAGATCTTCCTCGTCGACTATTTTACTGGTAGCATGCCTGTCAAGGCTGGAGATAACCTCATCCCGGGACATTCCACACCCATCATCGCGGACCTGAACGAGGGTCTTCCCTCCATTGTTGACAACAATTTCGAGTCTTTTTGCACCGGCATCGAGAGAGTTTTCGATCAGCTCCTTAAGAACGGAAGCCGGTCTCTCAATGATCTCTCCGGCGGCAATCTTGTTGACAAGTTCTTCCGGAAGAATTCTTATCCTGTTGGTCGTACGGCTCACTTATCCTCCTTATCGGAGTTCGATAATGGCATATTCGAATTGTGAAAACAATCGATATCGGGATTGTCCGAGTAAAGGTGATCCAGCAAAACCTGTCGAGATATAACAGTCGATAAATGGTGGAAATTCTGATATAATAAAACTGGAGCGCAGGATGGATCATGGGAGTACGTTATGAAGATATCTACGATTGTACTGGCCGGTGCACTCCTCATCATCACAACAATCTTATCCGGATGTTACACTTCCTTCACCCACCCCGGATCGACAGGAAGGTATTCCGATTATTCGAATGAGCCTGGAGTGAACCGGGATGCATCGTGCATTTCATGCCATGTGCACCGCCATCCCACTTCCCTTTTCTGGCATGACTACTGTTATCACACCGCTTACCCTTGGTACAGAACCTTTTACGGCTATCCCTGGTGGTGGTGGTGGTATGATGAAGAAAATGGCGATGAAGACCCACCCCCCTCGCTACCGTCTATCAGCGGAACCTCGGACCGTGAACCGTTCGACTGGGAAAAAAAAGAACCTCCGGGTCAAACAGGATTGGATTCAGCAAAACAAGGTCAAGAAACCCCTATACACCTGAAACGGCCAGCAAAGTATAAATCGAAAAAACACAAAATCGACAACTTACCCGACAAGAATCCGACAAAGGTAAAAACACATCGTCCGATCCGCCAACCAGAAACCGATGACGAGGGGGATTCGGATAAAAAATTCCGGACTCAGCAAGAAAGCGATTGAGCCGTTCCGGCAGCTTGTTACAGCACTCTCACCTCAGGGATCATTAAGAAGAGGAAAAGGACCGGTACAATCTACTCTTCCGGGTATATACTCGAATCGATATCTATGAGGGAATGCAGATGATCCGTTTTTCTTTGATTCTTGTTTTACTGTTATCGAGTCTGTTTTCAATGTCGGAATGCACAGCCGGCAGTACGAATGTAAGAACCGACGAGTTCTCATTTATATATCCGCTCTTTCCTAACGCTCGATCCGCAGGATCAGCAGGTGCTTTGGCTGTAGTTCAGGATGATCTGTACAGCTTCAAAACAAATCCCGCATCTGCCGCTCTCTTGACCAGACCCGAGCTCTCCGGTTCTCTTCTACATAGAGCCTGGAGAAACACTACATCTTTTTATGGATCGGAAACTCTCGTAGATGACAGCAGATCTGCAATGACCTCAATCGGGATCGGATATCCATTCCCTGTTTATCGCGGCAGTTTCGTCATAGGCGGCGGATTTTTCGCACGAAATCTTTTCACAAGAGACCTGCTGTATGCGGGTATAGATGAAGCCGATGATTATGAACCGCGAATTCAGGAATCGATCCTCGAAGACGGGAAGTTGGGAACGTACACCTTAGGGTTCGGCACCGCAGTCTCACCTGCCGTTACCGTAGGAGCATCGGTGCACTTCTGGAGGGGCGATTTTTCTGAGGATTATTGGCAAAAAAATGTTCCAAACTCCCCAGTCGGTGGCATCGATTCGCTCCGAATCGATCATTATCTCGATGCAAATTTCGATGGTATGAATATGACAATAGGAGCCTGTCTCTCCGGTCGAAGCGGCTTTAGAGCGGGGATCGCCCTGGACACACCGTTCACTCTGAAGAGATCCGGATATTTCTGGGCCGATACTACATGGTATTCCGCTGATTCACTTTGTATAACCGAAATGGAGTATTTAACTGAAGCCCAGTTTCAAATACCTTTTATTATAAGATTCGGCCTCGCGATCCCTATAAAACAACTTACGCTTGCGACTTCCTTTGAATTTTCGGATCTTTCTTCGATGGACTGGAGCGGTCGGAGCGAAGACAGCTTTGGTGACCCAAGAACCGGTCTCTATGACGAACTCTTCATTGCTGCAGCGGGAGTAGAATATGCTGCCAAGAGGATTCCGCTCTTTCTTAGAAGCGGTTGCAGGTGGGAATCGAGTGTCTTTTCACCGTATGACGGGGGAAGAGGGCGGTTCGGTTACTTTTTCGGTACCGGAGTGGTGCTGCAATCCATCGTCTCTCTCGATCTGGCATTAGGAAGTATGGAATCGGACCTCACGCAGTCCGACGCCCGGTTCTCAAATAAGAAGTGGAATTATCAGCTTCATCTTACAACTTCAATCAGGTTCTGAAACTTAATACGTCGTTTCTGAATATCACCTTGCCGGACTATTCGACTTCAATGATCCGGGTCACCATTTTTTCAACGCATTCTCTAAAGAAACGCTCCTGGAGAAATCTGAAACCATCACGATAAAAACGATTCATCACGTTGTTCACAGCATTCTCGACATTACCACGACTCTCGTTCGCGATATCGATGAGTTTTCCGGTCGCATCGTCGAAATCTTTGAAAAACCCCTCCACATCCATTCCCGTCAGCATACCGAAATGACCGAATCCGATAGTTGTCGGATCAAGTTGTTTAAACAGCTGCACATCTTTAAGCTGCTGATAAAAATCGTTGAGAGAGAACGGGAAAACTCTCCCAGGTCCTCCGAAAAAGCCGCAGGCGTCCCCTACGAAAAGCAGTCTACGCTCAGGGATCCAGATGCTTACAGAGCACCGACTGTGCCCCGGTGTGGACAATATCTCAAGTGTCCCTATATCGGTCCAGTTGTCGAAAAAAGCACCGTCATGTAGTTCCGGTACTACCGCAAATCGTGTAAATTCACCCTTATGACCGGCTACTTCGTTCTCCCTGCCGAAAAAACTCACCATCCTCGCATTCTCAGTACGAATAAACTGTATCACCTTTGGTTTCGAAAGGAGTTCGGCGGCTTCAGGGGAAGCTGTTATTTCCAGAGATGGAATATTCGCCTGGAGGTATGCAACAGCTCCGCAATGATCAAAATGGGAATGGGTAAGAAGCAGCCTTCTAAGACTTCCGCCACCTCCTTCCTTTATCAAATCATATGCAATTATCTGATCGGCGAGTTCGGGCACGATTGCGGACACACCACCCTCGATTAAAATCTGTTCTTTATTTCCTACCAGGTAAACAGGAACAGCACTCGTACCGAGCAATCTTACTCCGGATATTTCCGAACCCGGATTATTCAACCACATCTTCTCTCTCCTGCTCCCTCTTCTTCTTTTTTTCCCGCTCCGAATCTTGAGAACATTGTTTTCCCTCAGGTTCTGTATCATCACTTACCGAAATATCTTCTTTTGAAAACAATTCACCGCCGGGTTCTTCTGGAACTGCCTGCATAGCTCTCGGTTCGCCAACCGTATCCAAATCATCCGATTCGGACAAATGGACCAAATCGCCATCTTCTTCATTTTTTTCTTTCACGTTCGACAACCAGGCGGGAGTAGTTGGTAAATCTCCCTCTAATTGCCGGAGCTTATCGAACATTCTTCTGGCATCCTCTGAACGGTTCCTTGATTTGTAAAGCACCCCCAGATATGAATATGCACGTTTGTTTTCAGGATAGTATTCGGTTGTTTTCTCGAACGCCTTGATCGCGGAGTCAAACATCTCCAGGTGGTTGTAAGCTTGTCCGAGATAGAAATAGACTTGCTTCCTAGAGGAATCTTGCTTGAGCACGTTGAGAAAAAACTCCACCGCTTCTTTATAGAGCCCCATCTGCAGCTTGATCAATCCCAGGTTGTAATAAACGTCCGGATTATTCCCGGCAAGACTCCGGGCTTTTTTCAGCAGCTTTACAGCCCGGTTATATTGACCGATTTCGGCGAGAGTCGCACCGAGATTCAATAGAAGATTAATATTATCCGGTTCTACCTGTAATCCGTCCTGGAAATGTGAAACGGCAAGATGAGGATTGTGCATCTCACATTGTACGAATCCCAGGTTTGCCAGAGCTTTTACATGGTCCGGCTTCAACCGGAGGATCTCCTGATATTTTCCGGATGCTTCCGAGTATCTTCCTTCACCGGTAAGAGTTTTTGCTTCACTGAATAGTTCACTGATTCGGGCTGAATCGTCTTCTCCGAGTTTACTACCGGGCATTTCGTCGACCCCAGGATCGAGCATGGACCTTATTCTATTGATGATTCTATCAATCAGCATCATTCAGCTCCATTCGGATATCTGCTCCTTCCACCTGTGAATCAGTGTCAATGCATCCAAAGGTGTGCAATTATTTGGATCCAGTATTTTTAGCTCGTCAATTACGGGATGGTCTTCATTTGCCGAAAACAGATCCATTTGATGAATACCATTCCCGGCACCAATAATCTCACGGTGAATAAAAGACTCCTTTTCAAGATCTGCCAAGATCTCTTTTGCGCGCTGCAGCACTACAGGGGGGATCCCGGCCAGACGCGCCACCTGTATTCCGTAACTGCGATCAGCGGAGCCGGGTTCTACCTTTCGCAGGAAGATCACTTCATCACCCCATTCTTTTGCTGATACATTCATGTTCAGTATTGAATCATGTCTACTTGCTAAAGTCGTCAGTTCGTGATAGTGAGTCGCAAACAGCGATAGCGGAGTAAGCGGCTCCCGAGACAGCAGATATTCCGTGATCGACCAGGCAAGACTCAGCCCATCGAACGTACTTGTGCCTCGTCCAATCTCATCAAGCAGCAATAGACTGCGCGATGTGGCATTATTAAGGATATTCGCCATTTCGATCATTTCGGAAAGGAACGTACTCTGTCCTCTCATGATATTGTCCGAAGAGCCGACTCTTGTAAAGATCCGGTCTATAATGCCCACTTCAGCAGAAGCTGCGGGTACGAAGGATCCGGTTTGAGCGAGCAGGACGATGAGCCCGATTTGTCGCAGGTATGTTGATTTTCCGGACATATTCGGTCCGGTAAGCAACCCGAACCTCTTCTCTTGATCCAGCTCCAGATCATTAGGTACGAAAACCTCATCCACCAGAACAGATTCCAGCACCGGATGCCTTCCCTCCGAAATTTTCAGAATATCGGCATCGCATATTTTTGGTCTTGCATATCCTAGCTCGGCCGCGTTTTCCGCAAACGAGCCAAGAACGTCAAGCTGAGCTATACTTGAAGAAATCCGTTTAAATGTTTCAATATAGCTCCCCAGCCAAGTACAGAGCTCCCGGAAAAGTATTTCTTCTCGCTCTTGAGCCTTCTCCTCCGCACCCAGCACTTTGACTTCGTACTCTTTCAGTTCGGGAGTAAAATACCGTTCAGCATTAGTGAGGGTCTGTTTCCTTATATAGTTGTCGGGAACAGAGTTCAGATGTGTTTTAGTGACTTCTAGATAGTAACCGAAAACTCTGTTGTAACCTACTTTCAGACTCGGTATTCCTGTCCTCTCGCGTTCGGCACCCTGGAGACCCGCGATCCACTTCTTTCCGTGGCTCGCACCGTCTCTAATCTGATCTAGTTCAGGATCGTATCCCGACCTGATAACCCCACCATCCTTTAATGTGGCGGGTGGGTTCTCGACAAGAGCGGCCGAAAGTCTCTCAACCACTTCTTCAGGTACAGCCAAGCCGGTTCTGATCTGCTGAATATAAGGATCCTCGATACCTGAAACTGCATCTTCCAGTTCAGGAACCAGCTTCAGGGTTTCCAGGAGGCTGGTTATCTCCCGGGGCCTGGCCTTACTTGCTCCTAATCGACCCGTTATTCGTTCCAGATCGCAAAAATTGCCGAGGATCAAGCGGCACTCATCACGAGTCAACTGGTCCTGGTAAAGACTTTCTACAGTATCCAGCCTGCAATTGATTTCCCCCTTATCAAGAAGTGGATGCAACAGCCAGTGCCGGAGTAATCGCCCCCCCATCGATGTTTTCGTAGTATCGATAACACTGAACAAAGTTCCCTCGGCTCTCGCGCCGGTCATTGAAATCATCAATTCGAGATTTCGTTGCGTAGCTGGATCGAGGTACATAAATTCATCAGGATTAAACGTTGCCAGACTGGTAACGTGCAGCAGATTACCTTTCAAGTTCGAACCGACATAATCAAGTATCGCACCCGCCGATGAAATTGCCAGAGGATCGGATTCACACCCATATCCTTCAAGTGAGGACACTCCGAAATGATCCAGGATCCGCTCACGGGAGAGCTCCCAGTCGAAAGCAGCGGCCCCAATCGAAGCAATTACGATGTTTAGTTCGAGAGAATCTACCCATCGAGCCTTGAATTCATCTGCAGCACCCTCCTGGATAACAATCTCACTCGGGGGTTTCCGTTCAAGTTCGGCGGCAAGCCGGTCAACGGGGAAACTGCCTGTAACAAAATTTCCCGTAGACAGATCCATACGGGCATATCCAGCTCTTCCTCCCTGGATGACGATAGCGGCGAGGTGGTTTTCAGTCTTAGCGTCAAGCAACTCGGAATCGATGACAGTTCCCGGAGTAATTATCTCGATTACTTCACGCTTGACTACACCCTTGGCTTTTGCCGGATCCTCGACCTGCTCGCAAACTGCGACCCTGAAACCTTTTCTGATCAGTTTTGCAATATAATTCTGTGATGCGTGATGGGGGAAACCCGCAAGAGGCACTCTTCCAGCTTTGCCTGAATTACGTGAGGTCAGCGTTATGTTCAGTGCATCAGCCGCCACAACTGCATCATCTTCGAACATTTCATAGAAATCACCCATCCGGAAAAGCAGGATTTTATCCAGATGATCCCGCTTTATACGGTAATATTGTTTCATTAGCGGGGTTACGCTGTTCTTTTCAGTCATTACTCGTCAAGGGGAACCAAACGGTATTTAACCCCCTCCTCGTGGTATAATCGCCGTCCGACCTCATCAAGTTCTGATTCGGCAATATCATCATGGAGCCAGATTTGATACAAAGTGCGATCGCCGATATTCTTCTTTATCATATCCACCACCCATCCCCGATCTTCCAGGCCGGCCCTGAAAGCGTCAGCCCGGTCTAAATCCAGAAACGAACCGAGATGGATCCGAAAGAGCGCAACCGAACTATCCGAGCTTGTCGAAGTACCTATACCTATGCCTGATTTCTTGCTCAATGCCGCCTCAGTACTGATGGTGAACATCGTTTCATCCGCTTTCGAAGATAATTGTTTCAGAAATGCATCCAACTCCTCTTTATCAGGGAATCTGCTTCGACAACGAAGCAGGATGGAGATCATACCTGACGGGTATAAATCCTTGTTTTCAATATCCACGGCTTTCCAGCAAAGATCAAAAGCTCTCTCGGCATCGCCCTTCATGAGAGCAAGTTCAGCCTGTAATTCCATGGTCGCCGCTCTAATAGAATCAGACGAGGATGCCGAACTAAGGGCTGAAAGCACGCGACCCGCTTCGTTATACTCACCCATCATTATAAAGGAACGTGCAGCCATTAAAGAAGCATCCGCGCGATTCGGTGCTGCCGCGGATGCAATTTCAAGAAATAGCTGAGCGGCATTATGGTAATCTGCCTGCGCCAGCAGAAGATAGGCGCGCATGTATTGTGCCTCGATGTAAAACGCACTTCGTGGAGAGATCTCGTCCAACTGTTTTACTATCTCATCCGGCTCAGTTTCACTCCTCGCGGTGTAATAATGCAGTAATCCGGTTCGAGAACCTTTTCCATTATCCTTGATACCATTTTTCAAAAAAGCTGCGGTTTCTTCGAATGTCCCCTCTTTGAACACCGCCTCGATGGATTCATCAATTCCGGTAGCGAAGATTCCAGGAACTATGGCGAGTGTAAATAAAACTCCCCCAATACCCGCTATCAATAATGATACCGCCTTCAGTCTAGCCGTCTCCATTGATCTGCTCACATTCGATCCGCGGTTTTTCATTCGGACGATCCTCTCAGATCAAATTCTCTCATGTTCGATCCGTCCTTCCTGCTTCAGAGTCTCCCACCTCAGGCAGGATGAGCAGCGCCAGAGGTATTCTTCGAATTCGGTTCGACACCATGGACACCTGTATCGCTTTGTTCCGGTTCCAAAAAACTCGAGTGACTCTCTGACTGCTTCTCCCAACCGGTCTTCTTCCGAAAGAAATTCTATCTTCATCCTCCGAGCTTCGGGCGAGAAAGGATCTACTTCTAAGGCTCGATCGAGTAAATCCAGAGCTTCGTTCTTGCGACCTTTTCTATTATACAAACGTGCAACCGCAATCATCAAATCTATCTGGGAAGGCACTCGATCCAATTGTTTTTCAAGGAATCCCAGGAGTTTTTCATATTTACCCGACTCGTAATAGGCCTGCTCGAGTTTTAACAGGACGATTCCGATTGAATCAGGAGACAATTCGATTGCCTTTTTCCAAAGAGAAATAGCCTTGTTCCATTTTTTTGCAGAAGCTAGGAGATCTCCGTAATGATACAATACAGCGAGGTTTGTTGAATCCAGACGTATACCCTTTTTGAATTGCGATTCCGCTTTGGGAATCTGTTTTGCATCGAGATAAGTCTTACCGATAAAAGCCCTGTACTTGGCCAGCATAACGGAATCCGGCATTTTACGCTTTTTCTGAAGTTCCACGAGGGTTTCGAACGCTTCTTCCCAACGCTCCTCGTCCTCGTAGATCTGGAAAAGAAGCTTATAGATTCTCACATCACCGCGATCAAACCCCAGAATTCCCTGAAGCGTCTCTTCCGCTTCTTTGTTTCGACCTGCTGCTTTGTAGTCGAGCGCCAGCTCATAGAGGAGCTGTTTCCTTTCGTTTCTCCCCAGACGGGGGCGCACTGTCTGTTCAAGATGCACTTGAATCGCTCGATTGTAACTTCCCCTTTTTCTCAGCAGGATTCCCAGTCTGAGGTAAGCATGGAAATTTCTCGGTTCCCTGTGTACTTCCTCACGCAACAGTTGAATTGCGGATTCTTCATCCCCTTCAATAATGGCATGTAAAGCATTCAAATAAGCCGTAGTGAATTTTATTTCTCCTGTTTTTCGTTTGAACACCGTAAGACCCCCGGGAGTTTGGAAAGTCCTCCCTTTCATTCTACTCCTACGTCGCATCGCGGGAGATATCATGCTCCAGCGGAAGATTTCTGATATCTCTGAGTTCAGTGGCAAGCTCCTCGTTCTTTTTCTTGACGCGTCTGATCTCTCTCATCAATTTGAATTCCCGTTTCACAGCAAAAAGCAATACGAATATCCCGCCCAAAAAGAAAGAGATCAGAAGAACCAGCGGCAAGGGAACGGCATTCTCTGTTTGCCAGTTCAGAAATTGGATTTCCACTGTTTCAGCAATGTTCTGATAACCGAATACGAAAAGAAGAAGAAACATTGCGAATAGCAGTATGCTTTTTAGAAGAATCACGGTGTTCTCCTCAGCTTGACCCCGCCATCAAGAGTCATTTTTTATCCTGCTCCAGACTGGTTGTCAGTCGGAATTTCCAGACGGTCAGCGACAGGTCCGGACGGTGCGTCACTCAAAGCCGAAGCGGAACGCCCCAGCGGTTCACCGATCAAAGTATGAGTGCGAACTTCGGTAATAATCACCTGTAAAATGTCTCCGGGGCTCCCATCAATTCCTTTTGTGATAACTACCGGCGAATTGGTTCTGGTCCGTCCGAACCATTCAAGACGATTCCGCCGGCTTGGCTTTTCCAGCATAACCTCCTGAGTGCTCCCCAAGCGATCCGAATTCATATCTATTGTGTTTTCTTTTTGAACCTTGATAAGCTCAGCCAAACGATCGAGTCTTTCCTGCAACGGGGGATCATCCGGAAGAGTTGCAGCCTTGGTTCCCTCTCGCTTAGAATAAGCGAACATATAAGCAGAATCGAACATGGCGCTTTTTACAAGGTCAATCGTTGCACGAAAATCAGCCTCAGTCTCACCGGGAAAACCGACCATCAGATCTGAAGTAATTCCCGCCCCCGGCATCACTTTTCTGAATCTGGCGACCAAATCGAGAAAACCGTCCGCAGTATAACCTCGCTGCATAAGTTGCAGAATCCGGTCTGAGCCTGATTGTACCGGTATATGAAACCACTCGCATACCTTCGGTAGAGTTGCCACCACATCCTCGAAGCCATCCTCGAAGAATGATGGATGTGATGTAGTGAACCTGATACGATCGACTTCACTCTCCATGGAGTCAAGATGAACCAGTAAATCAGTAAACCCGGTTCCGGATGATGGATCTCTGAATGCATTAACCTTCTGGCCAATCAGTGTAATCTGCTTTACGCCTTTATGTTCAAGCTCACGAAATTCGTTGACGATATCCTCCGTCTTCTTATTGCGCTCCCCCCCCCGGACGTAGGGCACCACGCAATAAGAACAGAAGCTGTTGCAGCCGCGCATTATGGCGAGATGTGAAAAAACTGATGAAGTGGAGAATGGCAATCCGGCGTAATCGGTATCAGGATCTGTTTCGATGTCTACAATCGGAACCTCGGCTGATTCGTTCAGAAGCGTCGGAAGCCGGCTATATGTATCAGTCCCGGCAACCAGATCTATTTCCAGTCCCGACCGGCGCAGGTCTTCTCCGAGTCGTTGAGCCATGCAACCCAGGATACCGATTTTGCGACCCTTCCCTTTTAGAGCACGAAGCCGTGAAAGTACTCGGGATTCGGCTTTTGCTCTGATGCTGCATGTATTGAAAAGGATCCAATCCGCGGATTCGGGAGCCGAATATATGTCGTGCCCCTCGGATTCCAGAATTCCGGCAACCATTTCGGTATCACGCTCGTTCATCTGACAACCGAAGGTTTCTATGTAGATGCCGGCCATTACCGGGTTTCCCTGTTGACAGCCATCAGCAACAAATTCTGCCGTTATTCACAACCTGTTCACCGTTTTTCAAGACAGACCGAACATGGTTTATACCAAAATTATACGGAACCTGATCGATGTTGGGAGTATCGAGAATCAGGATATCCGCTTTCTTCCCCGGGGCGATCATGCCCCTGTCTTCTTTATCGAGAGCTAACGCGCCGTGTCTTGTAACAGCTCTGAAAGCCTCGTAGGGCGTCATCTTCAGATTTATGCATGCAAGACTGATTATCATCTGTATCGATTCGGTCATCGAACTGCCCGGGTTGAAATCTGTCGAGAGAGCAATGGGAAGCCCCTTTTGGATCATAAGGCGTGCAGGGGCGTGATGATCGAGGGCCAGGAAAAAAGATGTTCCGGGGAGAAGGACTGGAATGACTCCCGTTTCTTTCATCCGGAGAATGCCTTCTTTCGAAACAGCCACCAGATGATCAGCTGAGACCGCCCCTAGTTCTGCAGCGAGTTCCGCACCACCGGTGCTCGATAATTCATCTGCGTGCATTTTGAGTTTTAAGCCCATTCTTCCAGCAGCCTCGAGGATCAGCCGGGACTCTTCATTGGTAAAAGCCGCTTCATCACAGAATACAT
Organism: uncultured Gemmatimonadota bacterium; assembly: GCA_964394085.1. Lineage (GTDB taxonomy): Bacteria > CAYMWF01 > CAYMWF01 > CAYMWF01. The sequence continues at coordinate 79,624 of CAYMWF010000002.1, forward strand.
CACAGAACTCGGCCAGGTCTTCGGCTTTGACCGCCGGGAGCATTTCTTCGATTACTTGATCTACATAGACCGAACGATCATCCTTGTATTCAGCAGGTATCTGATGTGCGCCTAAGAATGTTGGAACCACGTCGGCAGGATGCTTTGACCCGACCCGTTTGAGAACACGAAGCGACAGCAATTCCGATTCGGTAGATAAACCGTATCCGCTCTTGGCTTCGAGTGTGGTGGTTCCGTAAAGAAGCATCCTGTCAAGGTGTTTTTCGACAAGCGCTTCGAGAGTTTCCGGGAGGATATCGCGCAGAGCCGCCGCACTTGTCAGTATTCCTCCGCCAGCTTCGGCAATCTCCAGGTATGTCGCACCCTTGACGCGCATTACGAATTCCGATTCACGTGTTCTGGCAAAGACGGGATGCGTATGCGGATCTACGAATCCCGGCGTCACGGCACATCCAGACGCATCTATGGTTTCGATGTTACCGGCACGTGGAATATTACCGACATCCGCGATAATGCCGTCTTCGATAAGGATGGAACTACCTGCCGGGAGAACATCGTTCTCACACCAGTATCCATGGTCGTCAAGTCGCGTCTCGGCCGAGAAGGTCCATATTCCGGATACGTTGATTATCTGAAGTTTCATCAGAGTCCACCACTTCCCGCCATCGGTATCTTGATTCCATGCTTCCGGGCATTCCGGGCGGCATCCGAATATCCCGCGTCAACATGCCGTATAATCCCGGTGCCGGGATCATTGTCCAGTACCCGTTTCAATCTTCGCGCGGCTTCGGGCGAACCATCAGCCACAATGACCTGACCGGCATGAATGGAATACCCGATACCCACTCCGCCACCATGATGTATGGACACCCAGCTTGCGCCCGAGGCGGTGTTGACTAAAGCGTTCAGCAGCGGCCAGTCGGCAATGGCATCGGAACCGTCCTTCATATCCTCGGTTTCCCTGTAAGGAGAGGCGACGGAACCGCAGTCCAGGTGATCCCTGCCGATGACAATAGGCGCTTTAATCTCACCGCTCGCCACAAGTTCATTGATGCGAAGACCCAACTTCGCTCGCTCTCCGAAGCCGAGCCAGCAGATCCTGGAAGGGAGCCCCTGAAATGTGACTCTCTCACCGGCGATCCGAATCCACCTTTCCAGGCCTTCATCACCTTTGAAGCATTCAAGAACCAGCTCATCCGTGCGTCGAATATCCGCAGGATCCCCTGAGAGGGCCGCCCATCGGAACGGGCCTTTACCCTCGCAGAAAAGCGGACGGATGAAAGCAGGCACGAAACCGGGAAAGGCGAAAGCATCCTTATATCCTCCTTCGTATGCCTGGGCTCTGATGTTGTTTCCGTAGTCGAAAACCACCGCTCCCCGTCTCTGCATTTCCACCATTGCATCCACCTGGACAACTATCGACGCTACCGCACGCTTCACATACTCCTCGGGCTGAGCGGAACGAAGCATCTCCGCTTCGGATAATGTCAGTCCTTCGGGTATGTAACCGTTCAACGGATCATGGGCCGATGTCTGATCCGTAACTATATCAGGGGTTATGTTCCGCTTGACAAGCTCGGCAAAAACCGTTGCCGCATTTCCGACGAGACCGATCGACTTGGGTTTACGGGTTTCGACGTTCAACTTGACCTCTTCGAGGGCTGAATCGAGGTTGTCCGTCATCATGTCGCAATAGCCGGTTTCGACACGGCGGCGTATTCGCTCAGGGTCGATTTCCACATCCAGTACGATACCGTCATTCATCGTTACGGATAAAGGCTGGGCACCGCCCATTCCGCCCATTCCGCCAGTCAAGACAAACTTACCGGTAAGTGAACCGTTGCAATGCTGACGCGCGCATTCTGCAAACGTTTCGTAAGTTCCCTGTAGAATCCCCTGGGTACCTATATATATCCAGCTTCCTGCCGTCATCTGGCCGAACATAATCAATCCGCGATCTTCGAGCTCCCAGAACTTCTCCCATGTAGCCCAGCGAGGAACAAGATTCGCATTCGCAATAAGAATACGGGGAGAATCAGGAGTGGTTTTCAAAATTCCGACAGGCTTGCCCGACTGCACCAGAAGTGTTTCATCGTTATCCAGAGATCTTAGCGCGTCGATAATCGCGTGATATGCAGCCCAACTCCGGGCGGCACGCCCGGAACCCCCGTAAACCACAAGTGCTTCCGGATTTTCAGCGACTTCGGGATCGAGATTGTTCATGAGCATCCGCATTGCCGCTTCCTGAATCCAGCCTTTGCAGGAGATATCTGTGCCGCGAGGCGCCCTGACAGGTTTATATTCAAACATTTTCAACCTCCGTGCCGGGGATGTTCTGATTGATCCGATTCCCGATCCGGTTGGCCGGTCTATGGTGCAAACGGAGAGAATCTTCTGAAACGAAATCAATTGGTATCATAGCGGGAAAAGTTGCGTCAACCGTTTTGCATGACACAACGCTTGGATTTTACTTCCATCCTGATACAACTTATGTTATCGAATATGAGGTTACAGAAAGGCTGGTCATGCTCGTTCTCGGGAGAAGAAAGAATCAATCGATCGTAATCGGCGACGAAATTGAAGTTCTGATCGTAGAGATCGACGGTGAAAATGTTAAAGTCGGCGTACAGGCGCCGAGGCATATCCAGATATATCGAAAAGAACTCCTAAAGGAAATAGAGCTGGCCAATATTAAAGCCGCCGTCACGAAAAAACCGGAGTTTCCTCTGCGTAATCTGAAAAATCTCAATAATTCCCCAAAAGATTCGTGAACCGGACGAATTCCGCATACCCTTCTATTCTTTAAATAAGATACAATATGGATTATTAATCCGCATGTCCGGATATTCACCCCAGTTTCTCAAGTAAAAATAATTCAGTGCCGATAGTACGATAGTAAGCATGGGCCTTGGTTTTTCCGGAGGTATATCTTGAGCAAAAAGAAAAATAAAAAGAAGAATCGTTCCCGACCAAGAAGGGATGCCCAGCCCCTGCTTTCGCTATGTATGATAGTAAAAAATGAGGAAAAAAACCTGGAAAGATGCCTTTCTTCCGCTGCTCCATTCTTCGACCAGATTGTAGTTGTAGATACTGGATCGACCGATCGAACAGTCGATATAGCCGAAAAATATGGCGCGGAAGTTCATTTTTTCGAGTGGATCGATGATTTTTCCGCTGCCCGCAACGTTTCGCTCGAGCACGCACACGGGAAATTTATCGTCTGGCTCGATGCTGATGATTATCTTCCGGAAGAAAGCGGTAAGCTGATAAGGCAAGCTGCCGTTTCGGGGAAACGTGTTGCATATTTCCTGCTTCTAAAGAATATAAAATCGGACCTCTCCTGTACGAAAATGTACCAGATGCGCATGTTCCCAAATACACCGGGCGTCAGGTTCGAACACCCGATCCATGAGCAAGTTACTTTCTCGCTAAAGGAATTGAATATCCCTTTCGACAGCATCGATGCTGAAATTCACCACTGGGGCTACCACGACGATGAAGCGATGCATGGGAAGCACAGCCGTGCTCTTGAAATTCTGGAAAGTCAATTAAGAAAAGAACCGGAAAACTTTTCATACAATTACTATTACGGTCTCTCTTCCCTCGGGACAAAAAGTTACGAAAACGCTATTACCGGATTTGATAGGGTGGCAGCCTCGCCAGAAGCTCTAAAAAAGAGACCGGATATGTACTTCCATGCCAGGATACTCAAGGGAAAGGCGCTGGAAGATACCGGTAATATAGATGGTGCTGAAAAGGTGTATCGCGAGATTCTAAAGGAAGCACCGCAGTATTTTCTTGCTCTTTATACACTCGGAGAGATTCTTTACAACTCGGGGCGAACAAACGAAGCGAAGGAAAACTTCGAAGGCGTTATCAACCGGGAAATTCCCATACCTATTATATCGATCCCGGTTGATTCCGTGCGTTTCGTATCATATTACCGGCTGGCAACGATTGCAGGGAACGACGAGAATTACGACGAGGCAATACAGTTATTGCAAAGAGCAAGCAGTATATATCCGGAGGAACCGAAACCGTTAATTTCCCTAGCAAATATCTTCAGAAAAATCGGAAGAGTAAGAGACGCTGTCAGCGAGTATGAGCGGTTGATCCGTCTGGAACCCGATTCACCCGCCTGGCCACTGGAAATCGGCAACTGCATGATGGTATCAAAAAAAATGGCTGAAGCTGCGGAAGCTTACAGGGACGTCGCAGACAAGTTTCCTGAATATTTCCCTGCCTCGGCCAACCTCGCTAAAACATTGTATTCGATGAAACGTTTCGACGAAGCTCTGCCATACGCGGAAAATGCGAACAGATTGAATCCCGAAGATTCATTCATTCACAAACTTCTCGGCGATTTATATTCGAATTCGGGTCGTTTCGCAGATTCGGTAAAGTATTATGAAGTTTATCTGACAAAGAATCCTGCCGACTACGCGGTATTCACGCGGCTCGCCTTCAATTATCTGGAGCAGAAAGCCATCCGAAGCGCTCTCCTCGGGTTCCGCCAGGCTCTCGCGCTCAACCCATCTTATCCACCCGCGCAATACGGGCTATCTACTATAAACAAACAGCATGGCGATCTTGTTGAAGCGATGGCTGAATCCTCATCGACAGGCAAATGACGGGCCCTCCCGCTCCTGACGAATCCAATCAACCCAGTCTAACATCCATCAACACCTAGATACCGCCCTTCAATCATGAATTCAAACTCCAACATTGTGCCATGTAAAAGGTTGCGCCCTTTTTGTAAACTTTATTTAAAGAATTGCGTCGAGCTCTCCGATATGGATTGAGAAGTTGGACGACTGCAAGGAAAAAATGCAGATAAAGGGGGTGAAGAACCAATAGTTTTTGATAGGGCAAGGACGCCCGAAGCGACTTACACGCAACCCATCAAGGAGGATGGACGATGTCACTGAAAATAATGCATAACATCTCGTCGATTAACGCGTACGGGAACCTTCTGAAAACGGAATCCCGTCTATCGACGAACCTCCAGAGGTTATCCTCTGGTTTGAGAATCAACAGCGCCGCCGACGATCCGGCGGGTCTGTCGATCTCACAGCGTTTCCGCGCACAGATCGCAGGTCTCGGCCAGGCGGTTGAAAATGCGGAAAACGCGATTTCCATGGTTCAGACGGCAGAGGGTGCCCTGAACGAGGTTCACAATCTTCTGACGACAATGAGAGAGCTGGCGGTTCATGCTGCCAATGAAGGCTTGAATGACTCAGTTATGCTCGCTGCGGATCAGCAGCAGATCGAATCGGCTCTCGAGTCGATCGACCGGATCGCCGATACGACCCAATTCGGCACCAAGGTGCTGCTCAACGGAGCCAACGACAATCTCGTGGCGATAACCACGAACAGCTCCGATATCGAAGCATTCGGCGCAAGCGAGCTTTCAGCCGGCTACCATTATATTACCGTAGACAGCGTGGTGGATGCGGACCAGTGGATCAACAATCAGGATCTTGGGTTGATGGATCCGGCCAGTGTGTCCGGACTTGCAGCAGGAGATCACGTAATCACCGTAATTCAAGAATCGGACAGCGCTGAGTACTACAGTGATGACATCACGGGTTCGGTTCAGATTATAGCCGGTAACAACGATGATTTCATCGTACAGCTCGACGGCGGTTCGGCCATGACCGTGACCATCGCCACCGGTACCTACGCAACCGTCGCGGCTCTTGCAGCGGCTGTTGAAACCGCGGTAGACACCGCTCTCGCAGCCGGCGGTTACTCGACAAGCGAAATAACCGTTTCCGCCAGCGATAACAAACTGCTATTCACCTCCGCCGATCATGGATCGGAAAGCTCGATCTTAATCGGCGATTCCGGGGTGACAACCACTTCAGCCTTAGAAGATCTTATGCTGGGCTCGGGAGTGGAGGTCGGTCAGGATGCGATAGTGACCCTTGACAACTTCGAAAACCGCCTTTCTGTGGTAGACAATGCTACTGACTCTTCCGCGACCCTCTATGACTCGGACGGCAACTCGGTCTGGTTCAGCATTGGGGACACTTCGGAAGGAATCGATCTCGGCACTACAATCCTCACCGTTCAGGCCAAACAGTTCCTGGCCAGTATCGATGGAGGTCCGAAATCCCGATTCTCCGCAGACGTTCAGGGCACCATCCAGAACGGTTCGGACAAGCTGGAGGTCACCTTCGGCTCCGATGTGACAGCGGGAACTTCCAATGTAAAAGTTTCGGATAACTCGCTTCTGTTCCAGATCGGGGGTAATGAAGATCAAACGGTTTCACTTTCGCTTGCCAGTATGGCATCTTCCCAGCTGGGGCAGATAAACAACAAGCTTTCGACTATCGATGTGACAAGCACATCCGGAGCGAATACGGCGATAATGATTATCGATGCCGCCACATCCCAGGTCTCGACCGAACGTTCCAAGCTTGGAGCTTTCCAGATCAACGTTCTAGAAAGCACGCTGAATTCTCTGAGGGTATCCGAAGAGAACCTCCAGGCAGCGGAAGCGACTTTGAGGGATACGGACTTCGCGGTGGAGATGGCGGAATTCACCAAGAACCAGATCCTGCAGCAGTCAGGTATCGCGATTCTCGCGCAGGCGAATGCGAACCCACAGGTAGTGCTCTCCCTCATCGGGTAGTAATAGATACCTGCCGGTTACCCCGGGAGATGACTCCCGGGGCCCGGCCGGAGAGCGCAACACGAGGTTAGCGAAATGATTACAGGCGGAAAAATACCAGACTCAACTGCAGGCGCAGCCGCCTTGCCGGCAGTCGAGTGGACGCATCCGAAAAGGGCGAAAGCTCCTCCGGTGCAAAAACCGACCACCGACAAGCCTGTAGTCGAGAATGAAGCAAAACAAAAAAACCTGATCGATAAGGCGGAGAATCTACAATTATCGGATCAAGTGAAAAGGTATCTCGGGGCAGTCGGAAGAAAACTCAGTTTCTCACTTCACGAACCAACGGGTCAGATGATTGTAAGGATCATCAACCGTGAAACCGATGAAGTAATCAGGGAAATACCGATGGAGGAATTTCTCGAAATCGAAGCGCAAATCAAAGAGTCGATTAAGAATTTCCTCGATGTGCTCGCGTGATACAGGAGTATGACATGTCGCCCCAGAATGGTTACGGCGTCTACAAGTTGACCAAAGTAAATACAGCGTCCAGAAATGACCTGGTGCTGATGCTCTTCGATGGTCTGCTCGTTTTCCTGGAAAATGTTTTGGACGCCTTAACCGATGGGGACGCCGCCGGGGTGGAGGAATACTGCACCAGGAGCAGAAGAATCCTGGTTGAGCTTCTTTCTTCGCTCCATCCTGAATCAGGAGGTGAAATAGCGAACAACCTTCAGACCCTTTATCTCTTCTGCCTTCGTCAGTTGATAGAGGTGTCGCTCAAGAAAGATCACCAGCAGGTGAAAGATGTAATCTCTATAATTTCCCAATTAAGGGATGGCTGGATCGGGATGGAGGAATCGGATGATCAAGAAGAGGAATCGCTCGAACCAGTCGAATCACCTGCATTAGCCGATATAGTTGAAGCTGTAGGATAATTAGCAAGCTGAAAAGCGGAAAACCGGCAGTCGGATGAAAACCGCCTGCCGGGCAATCACCAGGAGATTGGTGTGGGTATCAACGAAATTGCCGGGTTTCCCCCGGCGGGAAAATCGGAAAAGCCCGGCCGAATAGAGGATGGCGCAAAACCGGACACCGGTAAAAAATGCGCTGCCGGCGGCAGCATCGAGGCCGCGGCTGATTCATCCTTCGAGGGGCGCAAACAGGTTGAGGAGCTTTTGTCCAAGCTCCCTGATCAGGACATGGTGCGCCAGGAGAAGGTTGAAGAAATCCGTGAAAAAATCAGGGATGGTTTTTATGACGATCCGACTATCGTTGAGAGAGTCGCCGAATTTCTGACTTCCATTCTTGGACGATAGGCAAGTTTTTCCCTCCGCCTGCAGGGTTGCAGGTATTATTTTCCTTTCACACCACCCCTCCCATCGCCCCATCTTGCTGTATAATAACGACTTAGGAACTTGCCGCAAATGGTACGCCCCTTGCAAAACTATCTCCACAACTCGGTGTTTCTTAAAAGGAAACTCAAAACCGAACGGCAGGAGTGTGCGAAATGGCGGTAACTATCAGGCAGAACCTTGCAGCAAGGTTCACATTAAAACATTTGGCGGATACCCAGCGGAAACTGGCGACATCCTTCGAGCGTCTTTCTTCCGGATATAAGATAAACAGAGCGTCAGATGATGCTGCGGGACTTGCACTCTCACAGAGAATCCGCGGGAGGATTTCAGGACTCAATCAGGCAGCTGACAATTCCGAACTAGGAATCTCCATGCTTCGGGCGGCGGAATCCTCGCTGGCCGAAATTAATGCAATCCTGTTGCGAATGAGAGAGCTTGCGCTCCATGCCATGAATGCCGGACCGAATGATGAATCGATGCTGGCCGCCGATCAGGCAGAAATATCCGCCTGCCTGGAAGGGATCGACAGGATAACGGCTGAAACCAGATTCGGTGACAAGCATCTGCTGGACGGAAGCAAGGCAAATATCATTTCAGTCAAAGAAAATGTGTCCGGCATCGTCGGCTCGACGAACAGCACGCTCTCAGAAGGAACTCACGAGATCGATGTTTCGAACTGGATTGCTGCAAACCAGAGCATCAACAATCTCGATCTTGGATTGTCACAACCGATATTCCCGCATGGGCTTGCTGCCGGAGACCACACCATTTCAGTAATCCAGGAATCAGATTCAACGTATTTCGAGAGTGGCGTTCTTTACTTTGATGAACCCCTCGTTCTTACGGACGGAATCAATGATCGATTCTATTTCTCTCTGGACGCCGCAGATCCTGTTACCGTGGATCTGGTCGCCGGAGGAGCAGTCACTTTCTCAGATCTGGATTCGCTGGCAACGGTTGTGGAAGCGGCGGTGAAATCAGCTCTCGGGGGCGACCCGGATGATGAAATCCGTGTGACGGCGACGGAAGAGGGTGCTCTCCAATTTAAAACAACGGATCACGGCACTGAGAGTTCTATCACGATTTCCGACTCCGACCTAGACGATTCAGCCTTAGCGGATCTGCATCTGGATTCGGGGACCGAATATGGGAAAAATGCGATAATAACACTGGATAATTTCGAAAATATCGTCAGCAACGTCGACAATCTTACTCCTTCTGAGATCGAGCTCAGGGACAAAGATAATAACGATATCACCTTCCAGATAGGAGACAGCTCAACCGGCATCAAGGCCGGTACTGCGGTGCTTACTATCAATCCTGAACGATTTCTTGTCAGTTTAGATGGTGGACCGAAATTCGAATTCGAATCAGGAGAATGGAGTACTGTGTCGAACGGAAGTGAATCGATTCGACTGCTGTTCGGGGAATATGTTGCTGAAGGAACCAACACTCTCGATGCGAGTGAAAACGCTCTCACTTTCAATATCAATGGCGAAACGGATTTTGCATTCGAGGGTGTAAGCCCTGCCCATCTCGGCCTCAGAGAAGGCAGGCTTTCAACCATCGATCTTTCTACGGCTGAAGGTGCAGCGAGTGCGCTGGAAGCCATTGACGAAGCTAACACCCTGGTTTCATCGGAACGAGCCAGGATGGGCGCTTTTCAAAAAAATGTGCTCGAAGTGACCTTGAATCAGCTGCTTGTCGAAATTGAAAACCTGACAGCGGCGGAATCGGTTATTCGGGATGCCGATTTTGCATTCGAGATTGCGGAGATGACTAAGCTGCAGATCATGCAGGAGGCCGGCACGGCTGTTCTCGCACAGGCGAATATCTCGCCGCAGACAGTGCTCAGGCTCCTTTCATAAGTTTCAGGAGGTGCAGAAAATATGTGCGCACTGATGAACATCGGAGGTATCATTTCAGGGTTCGATTCGCTCAGCCTTATTGATGCCACCATCGAGATCGGACGGGCACCGATCTACCGCATGCAGGAACGACAAACCGAGATCACTGATCAGATCTCGGCGTGGCAATCCCTGAATACAAAAATGCTCGCATTCAAAATTTCCTGCGACAGCCTCAAATCCTCTTCCTCCTGGGACGTGTTCTCCTGCACCTCTTCAGACGATGATATCCTGACCGCAGATGCGGATTCTTCAGCACCCGCGGGTCTCTATACTTTTACAGTAAACGAGCTTGCAGCCAATCATCAAATCGCATCGAATGGGTTCGCCGACTCGGATGAAACGACAATCGGCACCGGAACATTCACGCTTGAATACGGAGAGAACCTCTCCACCGAAATCGATATTGATGAAACCAACAATACTCTGGAAGGGCTTCGCGACGCCATCAACGATACGAGTCTCAATGTCACGGCTTCAATTATTAATACCGGCAGCGGCGACACTCCCTACCAGCTGATGATTTCCAGCGATGAAACGGGCACCGAAAACCTTCTCGATTACGAAATCGATTTGGAAGGCGGCACATCTCTCTACTTTACACAGATAGGTACGGTCAACGCAGCCAGTGCATGGTTGCCCGACCCTCCTTCGTCCACCTCGAGTGTCACTTCCGGAGGTTCCTATATAGGAACAGAGGATAAAACATATACCATTACCGCCACGTCGGGCGGGACGGTCGGGACGGACGCAATAACCCTGAGCTGGGATGATGGAACCGGCAATACCGGCACGATTACCATACCTGCGGATTACGACACGGGAGATCCCGACGAAATCACGGTTGGAGACGAAGGCCTCACCTTGACATTCGGTGCGGGCGACATCGTCGTCGATGAAAACTTCACCGTTGCCGTGGAAACCGGCGGCTTGAACACGATTCAGGAAGGCTCTGACGCAGAGATTGTTTTCGGCGGTTCCGGAGTTGGCGACAACCCGATAACGATTACGAGTTCTTCGAACACCGTAACGGATTTGATCGAGGGAGTGACCATCAATCTGCAGTCAGCAGACTCGGACAGTCCTGTTACACTTACCATAGGCCGGGACACCGAACAACTGGTAACCAACATAGAGACGATGGTATCGAATTACAACGAGGTCATGAGCTACCTCAATGCTCAAATGTCCTACGATGAATATTATGAAACCGGTGGTGTTCTCATGGGGGACCTCACCCTTCTGACGATACAAAATGACATGCGAAACACCATAGGTCAGAAACTTACGGGGCAAGCGGACGGATACCAGCTGCTCTCTGAAATAGGAATCACATCAACGAATACCGGTACACTCTCAGTAGACTCTTCCACGCTGAATGAGAAGATCGGATCCGACTTCGAAAGTTTCGCCGCCATGTTCAACGAGAGCGGAAGCGCTACTGATAACAACATCAGGTTCCTTAGCGCGGGTGCAGATACGGTCGAATCAGGTGACGGTTATTTCATCAATATTACCCGGGCCGCATCCCAGGCTTCGACCACCGGTTCCTACTTTCAACTCGATGGAAGCAACCCGGTTACAATCAACGACACCAACAACAGGATCAAAATTAAAATCGACGGCGAGTCATCAGGGGTTGTTACTCTCTCGAACGGAACTTATACGAGCGGGGAATCCCTGGCCGCAATGATAGAAGAACAAATAGATAACAGCGGGTTGGATGACAGTGGGTTTTCCGTAGAATGGGAAGTTGATCCAGGGGATTCTTCCCGAGGAGGCATTGAGATCAAATCGGCCAGCTATGGAAGTACATCCACCGTTGAAATAGTCAGCACTGCTTCATCGATATACAGTGATATCGGACTGACTGCCGGCGCTTCGGCAACAGGTCAAGACGTGGCAGGCACCATAAACGGCGAATCTGCCACGGGGACCGGTAAAATTCTGACGGGCCTGTCGGGGAACGCCACGACTGATGGGTTGTCAATCGAAGTCAACCTGACCGCCGATCAACTCACACTACAGGGCGGTTCACAGGGAAGGGTTTCTTTCACCCGGGGAATCGCGTCAGATTTTTCTGCCGACATCGACAGATTTACCGATTCGTCGACCGGTATCATCGCTTCGAAAACAGGGGGGTTAGAGAGGCAGATTGAAGTCTTCGATGAACATATCGCTCGTATCGAAGACCAGCTTGAAATAAAGAGGGATCGCCTTATAGCAAAGTATACGGCAATGGAGGAAACGATTTCAATTTTGGAATCCCAGGGTCAGATCATGTCGATGCAGCTGCTCCAGCTCACAGGGAACTCCAGCAGCTCGGGATCTTCCTAGTAAGGTGGTCAGAGGAGCAGTATATATGACTCTACATTATGCCAGGAGGGCTAAATGAAAGCACAGAACAACGAGGGCGAAAAGGTTCTCGAAACCTACAAGCAGATTTTCGAGAACACGAAAGCGCAGGCGGATGCGCTGGAAAACAATGAGGAAGGCACGGATGAATTTGTGAAACTTCTCGAAAAACGAGGTAATCTCTTATCATCCCTCCCGTTCAACCGTCTCGACAGGAAAAACATGCCACCTGAACAGGTGACGGAGATTATCGCTCTTATCAGGGAGATTCTTCGTTTGGATATTCAGAACAATATCTCGCTGGGAAAGTATATGAACACTTTAAAGGACGATACGAGCAGCTTCAATAAAAGCATAGATATGCTCGGGAGGTTTAAGGCGTTTCGGTCCGAGCCGCCGCGGTATTTCGACAGAAGAGAATAGAATATAAAAATTAATAACTTTCATCTGTATTAAGTTCTTTGTGCTTCCATCGAATTTTCCAAGCTTCTTTTTCTGGCCCTTCCGGGAGCAACTTCAGCCCTTCCGCAACCGCACATTCAGCCCTTTCACGATCCCCCAAACCGTGTCGAGCGACAGCCGCACCAAGAAAAGCCTCCTTTGAATCCGGATATCTCTCGATAAACGCGGAGAAAAGACTATCCGCTTCTCCAAACCGATGCGATCTGATTAAGCAGTAGCCTAGCGGAAGAGCGGCATCACGATTCGCAGGTTCTGTTTGCAGAACTGTTCTGAATAATTCTTCCGCGTCGCGAAACCTGTCTTCGCTCAACAGCTTGACACCTTCTCTAACCATCTCATTTGTTTCGATTTCGGGTGATTGCTCGGTCAAACCTGCTTCCGAATCAATATCCTCTTCGTTGATTTCCACAACAGTACACCCATGTAAGAGAGCCGAGACAAAGAAGATTATTGACAGTAAGATAAATTCCCTGGGATTACGTTTTGTGTTCAACATTTAAACTTCGTCCAAAAGTTTACCGTACAGGTCGTAATCTGTACTATCGATAATCCGGACTTGGTTGAATTCTCCCGGTCGCATATCCCCCGCGTCGACGTGGACAGTTTGATCGATTTCGGGGGCATCCAACTCAGTACGTCCCGTCCATTCATCCGTCGCCAGCACCTGAAGCGAACACCCGATTTTACCTTGGTTGAGCTCCCGCGAGATTTGTTTTTGGAGTAGCATCAGCTCGTTGAATCTACGCGATACTTCTCCAGCCGGCACCTGTTTCGGCAGGCCGGCTGCATGGGTTCCCTCTTCAGGTGAAAACCGGAATGCGCCAAGGCGTTCAAAACGAAACTCCCGCATAAAATCAAGCAGCTCTTCGAAATCACTTTCCGTTTCACCCGGAAAACCGACAATCATACTGGATCGCAGCGCCCAATCAGGCAACTCACGGCGTAGCCTTTCAGCAATCCTCTCTGGTCTTATTCTACCGTGTCCTCGTCTCATACTGGCTAGAATTCTTGGCGACGCGTGCTGGAACGGTACATCGAGACATCTGCAAATCTTTCGACTTTCCGCCAGTATCTCGATTAAATCGGTTGTAATGCCGGCGGGATGAAGATACAGGATTCGTATCCAGTATTCGGCTTGTATCGTTTCAAGTTTCCTTAACAATTCGGGCAGTGCTCCGGCTTTAAAGCCGAGGTCCCGTCCAAATGTCGATGTATCCTGAGCAACAAGAATAATTTCTTTGGCTCCCCCCTCTTCGATCAACATGCGGATTTCGGAAAACACGCTTATAATCGATCTGCTCTTCATGCGGCCGCGAATCGCCGGTATAGTGCAGAAAGAGCATCGTCTGTTACATCCTTCAGCCAGTTTGACGTAAACACTTGTACCGGGAAATGTAAAACGTTCGCTGGGTTGGTAAAGAGTCGCCGCCTTATTGCTTACGAAACGGCGTCTGCGACTATTCTTCTCAATCCTTGATAGTATTGTCGGAAGTTTCTTGTGATCATGCCCTTCAATAAAAAGATCCACTTCTGGAAGAGCATCGAACAGCTCTTTTCTATATCTAGCAGTCAGGCATCCATAAACCACGATGAAAGCATCGGTATCCCTGGCAAGTTCAAGAATCGTTTCGATCGACTCGCTCACAGCATCTTGGATAAAGCCGCAAGTATTGATCACAATGATTTCAGCGGATTCCGGGTCAGTTACAAGTTTCCATCCGTCACGGACGATTGACGCAACTGCGAGTTCCGAATCAATTTCGTTCTTGGGGCATCCCAGTGTAATAAAAGCCACCCTGCGTCCAGGATTCCCTCTCATTGCTTCATCTCCTGGAGAATCTCCCCGCTGCAATCGACCAGATCTGCTCCCCCCGGCAAAATCACATCGAAAAGATCGGGAGGATATGCAAGCCCGATCTCGAAGTCTTTGAATTCGTAAATTGTTTCCAGTCCCGATGCATCGCCAAGGACAATCCTTCGCAGGAGAAAATCGTTTTTCGTAAAAGCAAATGACATGGATGTATACTGCGCTGCCGTGCTCGGATCCAACACTTTAATGACAAGTTCATCCTGTAATTCTTCTATCTCATTAGAGGGGGATTCTATATACCGCCTGACCAGTTCGATGAAATCGAGAGATTCAGCACCGCGGCATCGCATCATCTGCTGGTTCTCGGGCGTGTAGAACCAAAAAGTATCCGCATGGGCGATTATAAATTGTCCGGACGGTTTTAAATACTCAATCCGGAACCGGTCCGGTTGAAGAAAACTGACCACACCTGAGTATGTCTCCATGCTATCTACCAGCGGGTGCCGGGTATGCTGATCGAACGAAGATCTC
This sequence comes from uncultured Gemmatimonadota bacterium, assembly GCA_964394085.1. GTDB lineage: Bacteria > CAYMWF01 > CAYMWF01 > CAYMWF01. Next base: position 94,663 of record CAYMWF010000002.1, read on the forward strand.
ATCGATTCTATATTTTCATACCTGGCTTTGATTTTCGCGACGTGACTACTCAAAAAATCATCCACATTGTCCGCCACAGTATGATTCGTTAAGAATAGAAACAAAAAAAAAACGACCCGGTATTTCATATCATTTTCCTTTCAAGCTCGATCAATCCTCATCTATTTCAAGATAAGCCTCCGGCGCGTTATCGCCTGATCCAATTTGGTCGAGATAGTCCTGGTCGACCAGAACCTCCCTGGCTTTACTGCCATCGAATTCACCCACGATTCCGGCTGCTTCGAGTTGATCGATAAGCCTGGCCGCCCTGCTGTAACCTACCTTCAAACGACGCTGCAGCAACGAAATCGATCCCTGCTGGTGGATTACCACCAGCTCGAGTGCTTTGTTGAAAAGCGTATCCTGATCTGATAAATCCCGGTAGCCTTCACTTTGAGGTTCGCCGTTCTCCCCCTGCTCATCAGGTTCATGAAGTGAGACGAATTCCGCATCCAAGTTCTGGTTTAGTACAAATCCCACGATCCTCTTCACCTCATCCCCGGAGATCAAGGGTCCATGCAATCTGAGAAGTTCCGGACGGCCCGCTTCCATAAAAAGCATATCACCTTTACCAAGGAGTTTATCCGCTCCCATCCCATCGATTATTGTTCGTGAATCGATCTTCGATGCAACCTGGAATGCGATTCTCGACGGGAAATTCGCCTTAATCGTGCCGGTGATTACATTTACCGAAGGTCTTTGAGTTGCTAGAATAAGATGTATTCCCACCGCTCTCGCCTTTTGCGCCAACCTTGCAATCGGAATGTCGATTTCATGACCGATGGTGACTACCAGGTCGGCCAACTCGTCTACAACCATGATGATAAATGGCAGCGTACTTCCATCTGCTTTTTCGAGTTCTTCACCATGTTCTCTCAGTTCAATAAGGCGCCTGTTATAATCCTCTATGTTCCGTACTCCGAACCTTGCCAGTTTCTTGTACCTGATCTCCATTTCGTGAACAGTCCACTGCAACGCGCCCATAACATCCTCATGAGATGTTATGACCGGACTCAACAGGTGAGGGATATTGTTGTAAAGAGTAAGCTCCAGTATTTTTGGATCTATCATGATGAATCGGACTTGATCCGGTCCGAACTTGAGAAGGATGCTGGATATGATTGTATTTATGCATACACTTTTTCCAGATCCGGTTGCTCCTGCAATTAGTAGATGTGGCATATCCGCCAGGTCTGCAACAAAAGGCTCTCCAGTCGTTGTTTTTCCCATCGCAATTGGCAACCGATAACCAGAATGCTGGAAAGATCTGTGGGAGAGAACATCTCTGAGGAAAACGGTCTCGGGTCTCCTGTTCGGAACTTCCACTCCGACAACCGATTTACCCGGAACAGGAGCGACAATGCGGATTCTCTGAGCCTTCATCGTCATTGCCAGATCGTCAGCAAGAGCAACGATCTTGTTGATCTTCACACCCGCGGCTGGTTTAATCTCAAAGCAAGTAATTATGGGACCAGGATTGATTTTTTCGACTCTTGATTCGATACCATACGATGCAAGCGTTTTTTCAAGTATTTTTGCCTGTTCATTCAGCTCGCGGCGTTCAGGCAGGCCGGTAGATGAATCGTTTTTGACGAGCAATGATAACGGAGGTTTACGATATACACCCGCCCGGCTTCCGCCAGATCTTTTCTTTGAGGTCGTTTTTCCGGCAACCTTTGCAATTGTCGCAGGTTTATTCAGAAGGTCCGGTGCAGTGATAATCGGAATTTGCCGGGAATCCCCATCTTCTTCCGAATCTTTGCGGTCCCGGCGGTTCCGATGAATCAGCTGCGCTTCTTCTTCATCTTGCCCTTGCTTTTTGATGCTCAGGATATAATTCAGTAGCTGTGATCCTGCTACGCGTAACCATCGAAATATTTTCACCATTGCTGAACTGAAACTATCCCACCCCCTCAACAGGTTCTCCAGGATTTTCCGGAATTTTATATCCGTTTGAATCATCATTATTATCAACAGGAGCAGGACGGGCAACAGCACCGCTCCGATGTTTCCCAGGTAACTTTCAAGAATATCATTCAAGCGGTACCCTGCTTCACCACCCAAGTGGTGACCAAACCTGCTTGTCTGCTCCTGACCCGTCGAATCGAAACTCAAACCAAGCTTCGTCACTTTCTCAATAATCGAAACAACGGCCAATACTCCGATCATCAGAACATAAACAAAAACCAACCTTCCTGTACGGATAAAGGGTTTTACCAGATCAGCGCCCAGAAGCAGAAGCACACCCGGTACTAAAAACGCACCCACTCCCAGTAAGCGGAAAAAAAAGCCGGCTGAATAATGTCCGGCAAGCCCCATCCAGTTTCCGAGTTTCAAATTAGTTAGATATTTTGTCTCCGACTCAAGCAGGTGGGAATCATTAACCGAAAAGCTGAGGAGACCCGCGATAAGAAGAAAGGAGAAAGCTACTATAACTAATCCTGTTACAGCATTTTTTCGTCTAGGGGAAAGAACCGGATAATAGTTCCAAGCGATGATCAAGACACTCGTTGCAAGGAGCATCGATATCACAGAAATTATGACGAAACCCGAAGTAAAAGCATACAGGAACATAAAGGCCGGTTCTCCGATTCAGTTTCCCAATAGTCGTATCAACCTGTTCGAAATCTTCGAAATCCTTGCCGTTAAAAGCCCGAAATCTTCTGTGGCTTCCTTTGGGTGGAGAGCTGCACATACTGCAACACCAATCCAACCTGTAGGCATGATCTCATATAGGTTTTCTAGAGTGATTCCACCGATCAGCATGCAGGGATGGTGTATCGTTCTAATAATCGAGGTCGCCAGGGATATACTCATAACCTCAACGGAAGGTTTAGTTGAACTCGGGAATATTGCCCCCAGAGATAAAAAATCGGCACCTTCGCTTTTAGCTGAAAAAGCCTCCTCTTCGGAATGTACGGTTGCACCAACGAGTAAATCAGGGAAATGCCGTTTTACGGCTGATATCGGTATATCTGTAGATCCCAGATGTACTCCTTCTGCTCCTAACGTCTGAGCGATATCTGGACGATTGTTTACGAATAGCGGTACCCCAGCTCGGGCAAGCACCGGTTTAAGTCGTAAACCCGCACCAAGCAAACTGATATCATCGATATCCGGAGCGCGCAGCTGAAAGGAAGTGATCCCGAATGGAAGAATTGATTTGATGTATAAAGGGTATCGAACATCCGTCAGGTGTGACGGATCAGATAACATCTGAAGTTTTAGGATTTCAGGAAGGTGACCCATTCCTTCTCCAGCTCATAGACATCGAACCTCAGCTTCTGGAACACCTTGACCGGCACATTGGCATCCGGTAATTTCGAATATTCTTCCAGAACCCGTAATGCTTCTTCAATTCTACGAAAATTCCCGCGGACCAGCTGTTCCGGATCCTGCCAGGAATCGTTCCCGCACCGATCGCGTCCGGGGTCATTGGCAATATCCCGAGAAGTGATATTTTCCACTTCCGCAGTAAGAGCTGCTATTTTATGTCGGATACTGGTCGTTTTTTCTGTAAGAGAAGAGTTTTCCAGAAACATACGGAAATATTCTTCCACAACGCGGAGCCCTTCGCAAGCTCGATTTCCGTTTGCATCGATGACACGTCGGACATTGTTTTTCACAATCCAAATGCCTTACTTGAAAAACCGTTTGTTTTCGAGGAATGCAGTGTTAAAGTTTCCGGAAAGAAAGTCTCGATCTTTAAGTAGTTCCAGATGGAATGGAGCAGTATGTGTCACCCCTTCGATTACCAGCTCGCTTAAAGCTCTTTTCATTCTGGAAACAGCTTCATTCCTGTCATTACCGAATGAAATAATTTTCGCAAGCAGAGAGTCATAATATGGAGAAATATAGCAATCTTCATGCAAATGAGTATCAACCCTTAATCCTGGTCCACCTGGAATGTGAAAGCCGGTAACCCTACCAGGGCAAGGTAAAAAACCGTTAAAAGGATCTTCAGCATTTATCCTGCATTCTATGGCATGCCCTCTTGGTGCAATTTCAGACTGGGTGATTTTTAGCGGTTTTCCGGCAGCGATAAGGATCTGTTCCTTAAGGAGATCCACCCCTGTTCGCATTTCCGTAACCGGATGTTCAACCTGTATACGCGTGTTCATTTCAATGAAATAAAAATCCTGGTTCTCATCAAGAAGAAATTCGACCGTTCCCGCTGATTGATATTCCACGGTCCTGCAGGCTAAAATGGCGGTTTCGCCCATCACCCGCCTGACATCCTCGTTCAAGGTCGGACAAGGTGATTCTTCAACAAGTTTTTGATGTTTCCGCTGTATCGAGCAGTCTCTTTCACCCAGCTGAACGACCGAGCCGAAACTATCCCCAAGAACCTGAATTTCGACATGTTTCGGTTTGTCAATATACTTCTCAAGATACAATTCCGAATTGCCAAAGGCTACCTCGGCCTCCGCCTGAGCAAGAATAAAGTTATTCTCGAGGCTCAAATCGTTATCCACGAACCTTATACCTTTGCCTCCGCCACCTGCGGCAGCCTTCAGAAGCACTGGATAGCCGATCGTTCCTGCAAGGTTGACGGCCTCCTCCGCATCGATAAGCGGTCCGGTGCTGCCGGGAATCACCGGAACTTCCGCTTCCTGCATTTTTTTTCTTGCTTCAATCTTGTTACCCATGGATTCAAGAGTATCGGGGAGCGGCCCAATAAAACATATGCCTGAATCTTGACAGGCCCGTGCAAATGTCACATCTTCAGCGAGGAAGCCGTAACCCGGATGAATAGCCTCGGCTGAGGTGATCAAAGCCGAGCTTATTATTCGGGATTTGTTTAAATAGCTTTCGCTGCTCTCCGCTTTTCCGACACAGACACTCTCATCTGCAAAACGGACATGCAGAGAATCTCTGTCAGCTTCTGAGTGGATAGCTACAGTTTCTATTCCAAGTTCACCGCACGCCCGGATTATCCGGAGAGCGATTTCACCGCGGTTGGCAACAAGAATCTTTTTAAACAAGCCGGGCTACTCCGCTTCTATACGAAAAATTACTTGCCCGAACTCTACCGGGTCTTCGTTATTAACGCAGACTTCCGCAATCTTACCTGTATGCTCGGAAGGTATCTCATTCAGAATTTTCATGGCTTCAACAATGCACAGAATCTGTCCTGCCCGAACCCTGTCACCGGTGATAACGAATGGTGGTTTATCCGGTGCAGGTGCGGCATAGAATGTACCGACTGTGGGCGACGTGACCTCTAATAGTTTTCGATCTTCAACAACCGGTGATTTATCCGCAAGGTTCTTGGTTGGTTCAAGCTCCGGCGCGGACAGAGGAGCCGGAGTATACATAACATTTTGATGATGCCCCGCATTCCTTACAATTCTTATTTTCGTGAAAAATTTCCCTATTTCGATTTCGGATAGATCATTTGCCTGCATCAATTCAACAATTTGCTCAAGATTCTTATTCCACCTCACGATATACCTCGCTATCGTTAGATCGACTATCTACTATTCCTTATTCCAAGACGAATCATCATTTTCCCGATTCTTCAGCTCTTCACGAAGCTGCTCTAAATCAGGATCTCCGGATTTCGTGGCATCCAGGCGCGCCAGTATTTCCCGAGCTTTTACATAATATCCCTGTTTAAGGTAGATTCGCGCAAGAGTTACGGTATTGTTATTTCTTGTCTCATCGTCTCTATTCTCCAGATTGTCTTGATGGTTATCCAAAACAGGGTCGGCATCCGGACCACGATTTCTTCCTCTGGTTTGAGAATCCTCAAAATTATCCGGCCTTCCAGACGCAGAAGTCTCGAATGAACGGATCTCTTCGAGAATCCCGGAATCGATCTCAGTTGCTGGATATTCCAGTTCGGTAAGATCCAGAAGAAGGTCGTTAAGTTCAAGATTGTCTGGTGATGTCCTTTGAGCTTTTTCGAAACACCTTCTGGCATTTTCCGGTTCATCCAGCCTGAGATAGAGTTCTCCGAGCAGTTTCAAGGCAGGTCCGTGAACAGGTTCAGCCTGGAGGAGTGATACCAGCACTTGTTCAGCTTCTGGAAATTCTCCCTTTTCAATGAGGAGATGGCTGAGAATCATCTTCCCCGGCGCGTACCAGGGATAATGCTCAACACACATTCTAATCCTGCGTTCAGCAATGGGGGACTTGTCTGTTTTCCGGAAACCCTCTGCTTCTGCAGCTATTTCCGATGGTTGATTGGTTACAGTGTCTGTATCTTTACTTTCACTCATTTCCCGCTTCACTTCTTATTATGGGAAGGAAGATAGTTACAACACAACTGAGCGTCAACCTGAATTCACATCTCAATGTTGATATTCAATTGTTGATCAAGAATTCTTAAGCTTCAAATCGAGTATTGTGTTCTTGATTTCTCGAACAACCGCCTCGGCAGTGGTGCAAGCCGTCAAATCAGGTGAGGGTGCAAACCGGATTTTTACAGGCGAAGGCCTAGGAAAACGATGCATTTTACCTAATGCTGACGCAGTACCGTGTATATAAGCTGGTATTACCGTAGGTTTGAAACGAAGATAATAATATCCTGCACCCGGATGGAATGGAAGGAAATCCCCGCCCTCGTTCCGTGTTCCTTCCGGGAACAATCCCAGGACTTCGCCCCCTTCGAAAACCGATTTTACCTTCCGATAAGCAGAGATATCGAACGGTTTGTTCAAGTCGATACCGAAAGCGCCGGTCCACGCCGCCAATCTGCCTGTAACCGGATATTTCATAACCTGTGTCATCGCTAAAAAACGCACAGGCCGGGATGTTGCCAATCCGAGAATAGGGGGATCAAGAAAACTGGAGTGATTCGCCGCGATAAGAACGGAGCCCGATCGTGGAATAAATTCTGCGCCGGTCACCTCGAGCTTGAAGTAGATTCGAACAATACGGCGAAGTAGTTTCTTCCAACTTTCGTAGGAAGCCGGTAGAGGTTTGATTCGATGCTGATGGTTCACCGGTGAATACGTCCTATCCAGCTTGATCCTGTTAAAGCGATCCCCCACAGAAATCGGTTACCAGACGGAATGAATCAGTAATTTTCATGAGCTGTCTCATCAGAGGATCCTTGGATTCTCCGGGGGCAAAAACCGCCATATCGATCAAGTATCGTCGCGATGGCTTGTTTGAAACATCATACAGTACGATTGATTTAAAACATCCTCCAACCATGTATTTTCGATTTTCCCATGCTCCAGCAATAGAAAAAACGTCAATTCCATTGTGTTCTTCTTCTGTAAGACGAACGGACTCTGCAATGATAAAATCCTCGTCATAATACTTGGAAGCGATTGAATCACGGAGCGCGATCAATTCCAGGACGGATTGATGCTTTCTGGGATATTCTTCCGAATATATGAATATCTGTAAATCCGGATCTCTTTTCCACCATCCGACAATATCCCCATCAACCGTCTTTTCCTCAAACCTCAACCTGTATCCAGCAGGTAAAGTCAATTGCCATGGATACTTTCTGGCTATTCTTCTATTCTCCCTGATATTCATCCCCCCGAGGTAAATCCTGTCGAACATCCGCTTTTCCAGCCTATGCTCGAAAAGAGAAAATGCTTCAATTCCTTTCTCAAGGATGATTTCGGTTAACAGCGGTAGATTACGTGCAGCAAAGAAATAGACTGTTTGTCCTTGCGACCAGTAGTCTTCGATAAAGAAAGCTACTCGCCCTTTCTCGGAATAACGTTCTGCCACTTTACCGTCAAGGAATTCATCCCAAAGAGGTGACATCGATTCACTGTGTCCAGGGATGCCTGCAATTACAATATTCTTTCGCATCCGGAAGAGATCGAAGTTTCGGGCTGAGACCGGCTTCAGTATGAAGATTTTTTCTTCAATAACCCAATTGACTTTCCGTTCTAAACTCTTTTTCAGTATCTTAATTGAACCTGCATCTAGAACATCCGCTCCAATCAGTATTATTTCTTGAAGCTTACCGGTAGCTTGAATCTTCCTTTCATCGACACACGAAACCGAGCTAAAAAGAAAAACCGTCACGGGGATAATGACGGTGAATCGAAAAAATCTAAACATTATTATACTTAAGTACAAAGTCTGAAAGATTATTCATCTACAGGTTCTGCCGTGTGGGATACAGCTTGTTTCTCCTGGAGTCGTTCAATCGCATTTTCCGCCTTCCGAAGCCGGTCGCATAATTCCTGTAATTCCATGGACGGGAACCGGAATCGTTCAATATCTTGCTGCCTTACAGGTTTTACCGGTATTTCTGTAAGCTCAACTGATGTATCAAGTTGTTTACCTTTTCTAACAATTGAGATACTTGATATACTTCCAACTTTCGAAAAAGCGACCAGATCACGGAGCTGTTTGGAGGAAGATACTTTGGCTTCTCCATAGCCTGTAATGATGTCTCCGGGTTCGAGTTCGGCTTTCTCTGCCGGGGAATTATGATCTACTGTTACTATTTCGACACCATGACCGGGAAATGTATCAGGAATATCACGAATCACAACACCTAAGTATGCATACTTTGGGTTACGTTCATTTTTCATCCTACTGATGGAGCGCTGGAGCCTTTCACCAGGTATTGCGAAACTTATCCCCAAATTCGGCGCTGACGCTACAAGCATCCCAATTGCTTTACCTTTAATATCAAAGATAGTTGCTCCGATGGTTCCAGGCGCCACCGGTGTGTTGATCTGTACGAGACCATCATGCTGACGGTTTCCGGACTGGATGGAAATATCAAATCCGGATACGAGCCCAAGAGAAGCGGATGTCTGAAATCCGAACGTATTTCCGACGACAAGGACCAAATCACCTTTCTGGATATCCTCAATTGAATTCACCTTCAAGGAGGAGGAGATCTTTTTCTCGGGCTTAAGGAGAGCAAGATGAACGAATTGATCTTTTCCGAACAGAGTTGCTTTAAAACGCGTATCTCCCGAGGGGATAATGAATATGCTGTCCGCATCTTGAATTCCGTCAATGGCTGTGAGGATGAATTCTGCATTCTCTATAGAAAAACCGGTGCTTACTCGTCTCCTGATTTCTCCATTCCCAGGTAGAGTGATGTATGAGACTATAGATACGATCGACTTTTCGTTGCCAAGAACGATCCTGTTGATTTCCGCATTCAGGCATCCCAGGCTTCCTTCCTGGCTTTGTGCTTCAGATACTCCCGAAAAAATCAGGCAAAAAAGAATAAAACAAGTCGTCATCATTAACAGGTACTCCGATTCGATAAGTCCCAGGAAACCTTAGAAGCCATAACTGGTCTGTAAAATTTGGACTTCATTGTTGGTGACATCCCACCTTCCCTGATTCGTCTGGTCTAGAATCCGAGCGTTTCCGACCATCCACTCGATATCTGAATCTCTCTCAGAGCTTATAGTATTCCAAACACGTTCTGGACGAGGAAGCATATATTCACTTACCTTGCGGACATGCTCAGGAATTCCTGTTAGTAAATACTGGAATCCATTTTCCGGTATTCCTATCGGTTGAACGAAAAGAAGTAACAGGGTTACAGTTGCAGCCGCATATGCAATACGAGGAAGAGGAATTAACAGTGGTGATCGGTCAGGCTTCTCCTGGATACGCTGCATCAGTTTTGCTGCAAAGAATGGCGGTGCTTTGATTTCAGGCATTGCCTGCACCATTTTTATGGTTTTAGTGAATTTTTCGTATTCAGAGTGACACTCACGACAATCTGAAAAATGCTTTCGTGAAAAAACGTCATCGGAACCGTCGATCATTGCACTGAATGATTCTCGAACGCGGCGGCACTCCTCTTTAATTTCTCGCCTCATCCCGTTATTGCTCCAAGTACGGGCTGAACAACCCTTTGAATTTGTTTCTCGCCCTATTGACTCGCGACTTTACCGTTCCTTCAGGTTTATCGAGGATTCGCGCTATTTCTTCATATGACAAACCCTGGATGTCTCTCATAACTAATACCAGCTTGAATTTGGGCGGAAGTATATCAATGGTAGCCTGGATTCTTTCTCTCATTTCTCTTCGTAGTAGATCTTCATCGGGCCCGGGGTTTGAATCTGGGAATTCAATCTTGATATCATCGCCTTTATCGGTTGTATAGGGTTTGTCCAATTGTAGAAAGGATACAATTTTTTTTCTGCGCAACTGGTTTATCGAGAGGTTTGTCGCAATTCTGTACAACCACGTTGAGAAAACCGAACCTCTTTTAAAAGTATGGGCTTTCGAAAAAACTCTGAGAAAAGTTTCTTGAGCGATATCCTCGGCTAACTCCCTGTTCCCCAGCATTCTAGAGATATAATGCATTATTTTGTGTTGATACCTGTGTACCAATTCCTCGTATGCATCAACATCCCCATTCTTCGTCCGCTCGATCAGGGACTCATCACTTTCAACAACCCCGTTTTCCCCGTCTTGATCAAGCCTGTTCATTACACCACCATACATACAGATAACCGCCAGCCCGGTTCCACCTTTCTCCAAAATAATCAACTGCAGCATTCCGTGTCAAGCAGTCACACGTCATACAAGTGTCGAAGGTTTACTGGTTAATAAAGTTAGTACTATTCAATTCCAGCCAAACTGCGAAAAATTAGGATTCGATGCACTAACTACTCTAAACAAATCAAAGGAATGAAAAAAGAACCGGCTCTTCGATTTAGTCAAGAGCCGGCTCGCTGGAATGGTGATTCAATCTATTCGATCCAATAAGGCATACCCCAAGCGGAGGCTGAATAGGGTGCATCCCTTTCAATCACAGTATCCTCGTCGATTACATCCAGGAATGTGTGGTATACGCCCGGAGTTGTAGGGGCTGAGTAAGTGTTGCTGAAAACAAGGTCCTCCGACGTCGGCTCCAGTATTTTGTGTTCTTTTTCATTATTCGCTGTCAAGCGATGAATAATGGGGATGATTGTAGGATCGCTGACCGTGACTGTTACCGTAACTTCCTCTCCTGGAGCAAAGGTAAGAACTTGACGTTCCCAATACCTTTCTGGATCGTTAAAATTGACTGTTCCGATACTCGCAGCAGATACGCTGATTTCGTTGATCGACAACCGTTCATCGAGCGAGGACCCGGCAAGTACCGTTATTTCAACCACTTCCCATCCGCCAAACCTCCCGAATCTACCATTTTTAGCGAGAAGTATTTTTCGAGTTCCAAAATCGTTGTTTATTGTTTTCTCAACAACCGTGGAATCATTGTACATAACATAAAAACTGCCGTCGAATTCATACTCCACTATAGCATCCGCGGAATTACCCATGACGGTCAGATCAAGCCTGGTTATTTTCGAATTCTCATCGTAATCGCGCTTGAAAGACAGGTAATCTTCTTCTCCTGAAATACCTTCATCCATGCTCATCAAGGATAAACCGGCAATAAAGCCTTTTTCATTCAACATGTTCCAGATTTGCTCTTCATCCCTCTGAGCTGATGGTGAGATAATACAACCTGATGCACATAGAATCGCCAGACATGTAGTCAGGGAAGTAATCTTTTTCAGTTTGTTCTCCATAAAACTCCTCCGAGCTTCCCGAGATCCCGAAAGGATTTTATGCAACTTCTATGCCATATGCTTATATATATATTGGGGGGATTTTTACCGGCAAATGTCCATTTCTAGGGACAATTTTCGGGGATTAGTGTTTATATCTGACCACACCGGTCCCACTGGTTGCATTTGCAAAAGCTTCCTTGAATAAATCTTTGGCACCTGTAGGTATCCGGATCCTGATAGAATAAGTTGAACCATATCCAGTTTCAATCCGCTCAATTTCGAATTTTTCGATCAGGGTATTCACTTCCCCGAATACTGAGGGATGAAACATCAACAATGCCTCACATTTACGAATATATGTCTCAACACCTGCCTTCTCAATTGCGAGTGCGGCAGTGCCCCCGTACGCGCGCATCAAACCACCGATACCGAGCTTAATGCCACCAAAATATCGTACGACAACAACACCTACATCTATCAACTTCCGACCCTTAAGGATTCTTAGAATCGACAATCCGGCTGAACCCGCTGGTTCACCGTCGTCTCCCGTTGATTCTATGACCCTAGTTCCGTTGAAGATTCTGTATGCGTAACAATGATGAGAAGCAGCACTATATTCTGCTCTCATTCGATTCACGAATAATGGAAATTCATCCGTGTGTCGGAGTTTCCCTGCAATACCGATGAATCGGGAATTCTTGATTCGTTGTTCTATTTCCGCCGCCCGCGAAATAGTTCGATAAGACGAGTCGGACATATGCTATTGCCTTAATTTATTTCTTTAAACCGATTATTTTCTTCTATTTTTTCCTGCCTGGTAGCAATAAGGTGATGGTATCCCCGAGGCTTAGACCGGTTTCTACTGCTGCATTTCCACCATTGACAGCAATTTCAATTCTGCCATTACTATCTCGCAGAACCAGTAACTGGCCGGGTTCAACCTCCGAGTAAGTTTTGGAAATCTTGCTCAGGCTGACACCGGCGATTTTGAACGTGAACGAATTTGATTCGGTGAGCACCCTCTCAAGGACTGTCTCACTCAAGGATGTGATCAGGTTTCCGAAAATATCTTTATGGATTATGGGGATTTCTATTATTGTTCCCTTGTCGTGGACTCCTACACGATCAAGGTAAATCAGTTCTGTCAATTTTGCCCCGAGAAGTTCAGGTGGATTACCAGAAGCTAGATATGCCGCAACCGGAGAAAACAGATCTCGTCCGTGGAATGTGTTGCTGATTGTACTTCTAACTTCAGGGGTTGAGCCGCTCAGTTGCCAAGCAGCTTCCAGCCCAACCCTTTCAAGATGATATGAAAATACGCCATTGTCTGGACCAACAAAAAAATCACCTCTACCGCTTTTGGCGGCAATTCCCAGCCGGGAGCTGCCAACCCCTGGATCCACGACAACCAAATGAACGGTGCCATGTGGGAAAAAATCCGGAATGTACTCAAGCAGAAGCGCCGCTGCCGTTATATCTTGAGGTGCTATATTGTGGGATATATCAACAAGCACCGCCTTATCAAAAACCGAAAGAATCGCTCCTTTCATCATTCCGACATAAGGATCGGAATAGCCGAAATCGGATGTAAGGGTGATAATCGGTCCTTGCAATTGAGTCATTCCATTATGTTGTAATGCCTGGGATTTGAGAGTATCCCGATCAAATCCCTGAGATCTTTGAATTCTTCAATACTGTCTTCATCACGCTTTACAAGAACGTTTTCTTGGATCAATTGTGATACAATTTCACCAATATCGGAAGAGGTAGATATTCCCCAACGTTCGATGACCAGCCCAGCCATCAATCCGAAGCGCTCGAATGCCAATCCAATGAAGCCGTCAATGAGTTCACCGGCGTTTAAATGTCTGGTTTCCGGTAAACGCGCTACCGTTAATGTCAAAGCTTCCGCCAGAAAAAGATATGCCTCCGGAGAATATCGATCTTCTTTCATCCGGATACGTCTGATTACTGCTTTCCATTCGTCCAGCATATCTGCCATTTCAATCCTTCTCGATGTTTTCAAAATACCTGAGCCCCGGCCAGTTAAAAACGAAACTCCTTATTGGAGAAAAATAGTGTGCTGTACCAATCGATATCGCCGGGGTTGATTCCGCACCAAACGGGAAGACCAGATCGATCCTGAGCGTTGTCACACCCAAATTTTCCATGTCTCCCAGTCTCAGCCCCAATCCGAGGGCAGTTCCAAACCGCGCGATGTCCCCTGACCAGGAGGTGCCCATATCAAAGAACGGAACGAAAAGCACTCTAGATAGCTTTCCTTTCCGGAAAATCAGCAGCCTTTCTTCAATATTAACACGGATCATTGAATCGCCATTGAAAAAATGTGGCGGATATCCTCTCAACCCATTCAATCCGCCCAATGAAAATTCTCCAGGTCCCCGAAGGTTATCGGATCGATAATATTCTGCTTTAAAAACCAGAGTATTGACATTTTTGTGCTTAATGAAACCTGCAATTTCAGCCGAATCCAGGAGCTCTCGTGACGAGTTATCCTTGAATGAAAAGAAACCGGATTTTTCATATGACAATGTCAGATAATGCCGGCTCCCCTGAAAGGCGGTAAAAAAAGAACCTGCAGCATATCCTACCTTATGATTGTGTTCCAGAAAATCCGAGCCAGCACCAATCGTCAGTCCTAGATTCCATCCCGTCGCCACCTCCTCAATGGCACCGAGTTTGTCTATGAGCTTTCGTTTCGAATAAACATAATCATTAAACGTTGTATTGAAGAAAAAAATACAGGTATTGGCTTCCAATGCGACTTCTTCATCTTCCCATGTTGTGTGATTAAAGTCGCATCCCGCAGTCAATCGAAATAACGGGTCGGGAACACCGGAAATATAAAAACACGATGCATCACTTTCACGGATCCATTCTTCCTGGATCACGTTTTCCAGGTAGTTGAAACAGGGTGAAATACTCTTTGAAGATCTTAATCCCAGGGAAAACCGATCTTCGTCGAACAGGTAGGGTCGCCACAACTGGAGGTACCATGTTCCGATATGATCACCAGAAAAACCTACCCCTGCAGCTATAGCGCCTCTAGTTCCCAGCACACGGGGTTCAGCAATTTCTGACAGTCCGGAAAAAACTCCATCCTTCCTGGCTATTCCTGCACCTAGTGTTACCCTTCGCCCTAAAAGATTGATTTCGCGGAACCCCACTGAAAAATCCAGTTGTTCCTTAGTGTAATTGAAATAAACAGGGATAAAAGTGGACCACTTGTCAACAGTCGTCAATGATATATTCATACCATCTGTAGAGATTCTGCAAGTGTCGATTCTGACTTCTGAAAATATTCCCAACCTGCGAAGGTGAGATTCTCTTTCTCTCATCTTATCGACAGTAAAAAGATCTCCGGGTTTGAATCCGAATTCTCTGCGGACGATATCTTCATCAGTCACGGAATGAAGTTCATTGATGAAGTCGAGAACCGGATCATAATTATACTTCAATTTATAATCGAAAATGTTCGATCGCTCGATCTCTATACTGTCAATGATGGTTGTTGAGGCGGTACCCGCTGAAAAAACGACCACTGCAGGAAGAACCGATAAAAGCAGAGCAAACTTTAGCATAATACAGCTTTCCGCTGTTTTACCGGGAATAGGGAAGCCCCTTGGTGATGGTGAGCGCGCGATATAGTTGTTCAAGTAAAATAATCCTGGCCAACTCATGGGGAAATGTCAATAAAGATAACGATAATACAGTGTCTGAATCTTCGATTACAGCGGTTGACAGTCCCTCTTTACCCCCGAGTAAGAACTGAAGAGGGTGATTTCCTGAATCCAATCGTCTATCGAGCCATCTACTGAATTCCATGCTGTTATACGTCTTGCCGGAACAATCCAGAGAGATCCTGTGACCTGCCTTGCGACGGTAATAATCGGCAAGCCGCTCCCCTTCAATCAGACGGATTGCATTATGCGACTTCTTTTGTCCTCCGCCAGCCTTAATCTCAACAAGATCGAACGAAATAAAACCAGATATCATCCGGAGATATTTCTCCTGGGGGATTCTCCATATTGGAGAAATTCTTCCAACGGCTATTAGCTCGATTAATGCCATGACATAAACAAACCCCGGCGGCAATGCCGCCGGGGTGAGTATTTAGGATTACTCCGGATTCAAATCCTACTGAATACCTGGGTCATTAAGAGTTACTGAGAAGTCATCAGAAGCATCAGGTACAGAACCCGGGCTGTCTGCGACGACCAGCAGGAGATCGTAGGTGCCGGAAGGTATGCTTATCATATTAACCGGAATGCAACCATACCACGTATTGTTTCCAACAGCGAAGCTTGCCGTATCGAGAACGAGCTTGCCAGAAGGAGGATCGGTGGTTACGTAGATAATCTTCGTTTCGGCGCCGGCAGTGTTGTTTTTGACAGTAGCGGCTACAGGTACGCCACAACCGTTCACAGCCTCGTCACAGAATGCCGAGTAGGTGATTCTCCATGGAGGAGGTTCGACACCGCATTTGCCTTCTACAGGAGCTTCTACATCGTAAACCGGGAACGGAGGATAGAATGTTGCGATATCAGCAATTTTCGCCACTTCATCCGTAGTTCCTAAACCCCAGCCGAAGCTGATGCCGGAAAGGTAACAGCAACCTTCAGATACGAGAACTCCACCGCTCAGGGAGAACCACTCGAGCGCGTTGAAGCCCTGGTTGATGCAGAAGAAATAACCGCTTGCATCGTCATAGCTCAGAGAAGCCATGTCGTAGCCATCGGATCCACAAGCCCACGGAACATCCCAAGCAGCGACATAATTTACAGTGTAGTCAGGATTAATAGTGTATTGGACGATTTGATCGGGAGAGGAGTTGGTGGACTGATAGAGGTAGCCATTTTCTTCATCAACGGCATTACCGGCACCTGCCATATTATCAACAGTGGTAGCAATTACATTGAATCCACTGTCCATGGCGTACGTGGTGTACCAGTTCCAGCTCGAAGTAAAGTAAACATCCTCTTCCTGATGATAACCAAGACCACGTCCGGAAGCGTAAAGTACAGGGTCATGATAGCCGAAACCTGTTTCTACACAATCTTCAGACATTGTGAAAAAGTTATCACCACTCGTTCCACCTACCTCAGTCACTGCGAACTCGTAGGTGTTGCAATTGAACGCGAAATCGCCGAGAAATACGCAATCGCCCGCAGGACCGACAACATTCCCGCAGAGACCTAGATTGTCGCACGGTGCATCCATATCGCCAGTGTGACGCTGAACCAATTCAGGCGGGGCGACAGGATTGTAAGTCGTGGTTGTGGGAAGGCTTTTCACGTTTACGGCGAAAGCCATCGAAGCAATAAATAGGATGCATAAAGATGCAATCAATGTTCTCATCACCATTCTCCTGTAATTCTTCGTACATTTTCTGTGTTTTGGAGTAGTGTCTTGCTTAAGCGAAGAAACCTCCTTTCCCCATCTCACCTATGTTTGACGAATACCTGCATCTAACTATTTGCCCATCATGGAAGGGCATTCAACACATTGGATCGCTAACATTGGATCAGGAAAAAACATAAAGTTACACATAGCTATTTTATACCCTATCCATTACGCGATTGTCAACTAAAAACGCAAGAAAATCAGCTTTTTACTTGAGAAAACTGTAGCTGGGGGTATATTGAGTCGAGTGATTCGATCGGTATGTCCACCGGAGTTATCGATATCAATCAATCAGGGGACAATTTCGATTTTGCCAGCTGTAACTCGTGTGGAAAGTGCATGAGGGTTTGTCCACCTGCGCAGCTCTCCGGCATAGAGCCGGTGGCTCAAATTGAAGAACTGAAGCAGACCGACTATTTAAATAATCCCATTGTTTCAAAGTGTATTGGTTGCTTCCTGTGTGATTCTGCTTGCCCCGAGGGTTCCTGTCGTACATACTCGCTTGTCCGCCAACACTGGCGAAACAGGCACAGGGCTGAAGGAATACCACGAAAAGCCTCATTCTTTCTTCCTCATAGACCTTCGAATTTCAGAAGTGCGGTTCACCTCTCAATGCCAGAAAAGCTGAGACTTGCCGAATGGGATTCGAACACCCGGAAACGGCTCGACAACAGGGATGTTCTTTATACAGGGTGCAACCTCTTACTGCTTTCGGGTCTTGTCGATTCACCTCTGTTCGAAGATCTTCTACCAGCGGGAAATTTCAGGTTATGCTGTGGAGAAATGTATTTTCGCATGGGATTATCGCATCTTGCCGAAGAAAGCGGGAAGAGGCTCGACGATTGGGTAAAGAAAGTTAATCCTGCTCGACTTGTAGTCGCCTGCCCCGGTTGTTACTCGATGTTAACCGGTATATTACCGGAGCGTTTCAACATCGAAATTGGTGTACCGGTCATTTTCATTCTAGACTGGCTCGCGACCCAAATGGATCCGAACACGCTGAAAACGAACTCGCACCATCATGACAAGATTGTCATTCAGAATCCATGCCACAGCGTCCTGGACCCGGAAGTTCTGAAAAAGAAACCGGCTCTGTTCCTGGAATCTGCAGGCGTAGAGGTGTTTTCTCCTTCTAACCGGAATGGAGGATGCTGCGGAATTGGGGCAGCGTCAGCCGAATTTTCAGTCAAACGGGTTTTAACCGTAGCAAGACAAAGATGGAGCGAGCTGAGGCAGGTCGAGCCGAACGCTCCTATAGTAACAACATGCGGAGGCTGCTTACTGACACTGACAGCCTGCAGCACCGGCGGCTTCGGCGACGGCGGCCTGATACACATTCTCGAGTTCATCTCCGACCTTGCGGGTTATCCCGTTCAGACGAATGTGAAGAGCAACGTACGATCTATGTTATGGCACATGGCGCCGCATGTTTTTAAAAGACGAAGGTTCAAAGCTCTTTCACTGGAAGCACTGGAATCGGAGGATTGAATGAAATCCCGCATTGCTGCCGGTCACCCTATTTCGACCGGTCTGGATTTGATTGAAATGTATGCGGCAGAATGGATGAACGGATGCAACGTAGCTCTGCTTTCTAATCCTGCATCCGTCGACAGCAACTTCGAGCCGGCAACAATAAAATTCAAGCGAATGGCAGCCGAAGGTTCCTTTGCACTTAAAGCGCTTTTCGGTCCACAACACGGATTTTACGGTGATACGCAGGAAAACATGATCGAGTGGTTTGACTTTGTCGATCCCGAAACTGAACTACCGATCTACAGTCTATACGGCAAAACACGAAAACCGACCAAGGAGATGCTGGATGACATTGATCTCTTTGTATGCGATTTACCCGATATCGGGAGCCGATATTACACTTACATATGGACTATGGCTCTATGCATGGAGGTCTGCGGAGAACTGGGTATAAAAGT
The DNA here is from genome assembly GCA_964394085.1 of uncultured Gemmatimonadota bacterium. GTDB lineage: Bacteria > CAYMWF01 > CAYMWF01 > CAYMWF01. The sequence goes on from CAYMWF010000002.1 coordinate 113,519, forward strand.
TCTGGTGCTTGACAGGCCGAATCCACTTGGAGGTTTGCTCATCGACGGCCCCCCCCTTGAGCCAGGATTCGAATCATTTGTAGGGCTTCATGCCATGCCGGTAGTTCATGGCTTGACGATCGGCGAGGTGGCGAGATATCTGAATGAAAGGTATTTCAAAAATTGTGACCTGGAAGTGTTGAAAATGGATGGATGGGAGAGATGGATGCTATTCCCGGATACTGGATTGACCTGGGTTCCGCCGTCACCGAATATGCCCAGTTTCGAGACAGCGCTCGTCTATCCAGGTCAATGTCTGCTCGAAGGTACGGGCTTATCGGAAGGACGAGGAACAACTCTGCCTTTCCGGATTTGCGGTGCGCCGTACATCAATGCTTCGATTCTCGTCGAGGATCTCAAACTCTCATCGGCTCAAAACCACCTGCCCGGCGCGGCATTCAGACCTGTTCATTTCAGACCTACCTTCCACAAACATACCAATACTCTCTGCGGGGGTGTGGAGATACATGTTACGGAACATGAATCGTTCAGGGCTTTCCCGGTTACAATCGCGATCCTGCAATCGGTTTTCAAACGCACTCCGCACCACTTCACCTGGAAAAGTCCACCATACGAATATGAACACGAAAAATTACCTTTTGATATCCTTTCGGGAAGTTCGAAGCTTAGGAGCCAGATAGAGAATAATGTTCCCCTCGATGATATATTCAGCGATTGGGCGTTATGTCACCAGGATTTCTCAAAAGAGCGGGAGCCGTTTCTCTTATATCAATAAAGTCTTTTGTTTCTAACTGTTATTACCTCTACTATCGGATTTGCATGACTCGAAGATTCTCGGCCTTTGTACTTTGTGCGGGATACGGTGAACGGCTGAAACCGGTAACCCTTCTTCGGCCCAAACCCCTCCTTCCGACAATGGATGGAACGGTGTTGTCTTGCATTTTTAATCGACTCTTCGAAGCGGATTGCAGGAAATTCGCTATCAATACACACCATCTTACAAACCAATTCGATCATTTCGCACTCTCCATCGGACGCAAGTCCGGTGCTTCGAAAAATAGGACCGATTATATTCTTCACGAACAATGTAAATCTTCGGAATTAGTAGTTGTAAGTGAACAGTCAATCCTGGGAACGGGTGGCGGATTGGGAAATTTATATAATACCGTTAAACCTGACGGACCAGTACTCGTACACAATGGGGATGTTCACTGCATCTTTGATCCGGAACGATTGATCGATGCTCATCTGGTTTCCGGTCGTCTTGCGACACTGGTCCTCGTCAGGAATGGACCCGCGGATCATATTGAAATCCAAACTGACGGCGCAGTGGCATCTATTTACGGTAATCCATTCTTAAAAAGTTACCCTAAAATGACATACACTGGCATAGCGGTTATGGAACCGCGGTTCCTAGCTTCTTTCCCCGTGCATCCGGGCCACTTGGTACCTCAATTGATCGACTGGATGGAAAAAGAACCCGGTTCGGTAGGATGGTTTGAAATACCCCAGGAGTGCTGGCAGGATTTAGGGACCGTAGAGAGATATTTGGGGAACCTCGTTGGCCAATACAACTCAGCAAGAGCAAAATCGATTCTTCCCGAGATGCAGAATACCGCAGCACTTTTGATAAATGAGGGGAGTAAACCTATTCCCAAAACAGCCCTGCTCAGGAACCTCGTTCTGCTCGACGGCGGCGAAATTTCAAGGTCGGACGTTTTTAACGGCGGGATTATCGCACCGGGTTGTTCCGTTGAACCGGGTCAATTCCGGGCATATATACCGGAAAAATTAGAAAAAGAAGAAGAAACAGTTCTTCAGGCACTGGACGCACCCCGAAAATTGCTCGGTTCTGAATGGACGAAAAATTTCGAAACCGAACGCCTTGCCGATGCTGGATCAGCACGTTCATTTTATAGGATAAAACCAGCCGAGGGGGACAGATATGTGATTATGGATTGCCACGGAGACATCAGGATGCTTCAAAGGTATCTGGCTGTTACCAGGGCAATGACAGAGTGTTCTTTAAATCCGCCCCGTACATTCGCTTATTCTCTCAATGATACAACTGCGGTCCTGGAAGATCTTGGTGACAGGACACTGCTCAAGCAATTCGGAAATTGCTCTTCGGATAGAGATACTGAAATCCTCTATAAGCCGATCGTCGAATACCTAGCCTCCTTTCAGGTCGAAATGCACCGTAATTTAGCGGAAAACCAAGCCCGGTCCGAACTTCAACGAAAATTCAATTTCTGGCTGTTCATGTGGGAAGGTCAGTACTTTTTCAAACACTTCGTAAGGAACTACTGCGGGGTGTCTGCAGATTCGACACATCGACATATTAAGAAAGAGCTTGCCGATATTGCCGGTAAAGCCGCCGCCTTACCCCAATTCTGGTGCCACAGGGATTTTCAATCGACTAACATACTGTTGAAAAATGGAGTGCCCAGAGTTGTTGACTTCCAGGACAGCAGACCTGGTCCATCGTTGTACGATCTGGCTTCGTTACTGAGGGACTCTTATGTCAGAATCGGTGAATCCGCCGAATCCGAACTGGTGAATCATTATTGTGGAGAAATTGAAAAACAGATCGGCGAACCGGTTGAGTACACAAAGATCATAAAAGATTACAAACTTCTTTCAGTTTCCCGCGGGATGCAGGTTCTCGGGGCATTCGCAAAGTTATCACTCACGGATGGAAAGAGATATTTTGAAGCGCATATTCCAAGGGGACTTACCAGGTTAAGGCAGGTTCTTTCTCCCGACGGCGATTATCCCGCTCTCAGCGAACTCGTCTGGTCTCTCGATCCGATGGATCGACTGGAGAAAACCCGCAATCTATTAATATGAAACAGGTATATAGTATGATTCCCCTTTGAAGCCCCTGAGGAATCTGAATACTCGCCGGGGATCATCGACCGTACCCCAAAATCTTTCTTCTACATTTTCAAAACCCTTATCTTTGTATATGAGCTCATCAAGCAGTTCCAGGGCTTTCTCTTTTGTCAGATTACCCGTCGAAGCCGTATGGACAATCTCGCTCGCCAGTTTCGAACGATGATCGGAAATTTCTTTCAGGCGGGACTTATGATCTTTTTCTCTGCCGTTGATGTATATAATGTTGTAATAGCCCCCGCAACCCAGGTTGATTCGAGAGGCATTATTCACTCCCAGTATCAACTGGAACAGCCCTTCCACCTTGTCAATTGATCCGCGCCTTTCTCCTCCACCCAAACTGGATGTATAATCGGACATGGCCAGATTTACCGAATCGACGCCTGAACCATCGGCGACAAAAATTGTTTCAAGCGGTTCGAAAAACTGATCTATCATCGAAAAATGAAATATCCTGAATCTTTCGACCGGATCATACCCGGCGAGGATGCCTGCATTCAGGAATACCGAGCGGGATTCCTCGCCCCTGCTCTTCCAGGTAATAATCTCGTGAACCTGCCGAATGACGTCTTTATCTTTGATGTCGATTCTCGAACCATTTTTCTCATAGTATCCCCTACAGAAATCCGCCATGGCAAAACCGAAACGGCCGAGAAGGTTCTGATCGATGTGAGCGTGCTTCATGTTTGTAATAATTTCCCACATCATACCTGCTATCTCTTCAACAGTCTTGAAGGATGGCGGGGGTTTTTCCAATACTTCAAGCTCCTGCCGATAGGTTTCACGAAGCCGTTTTTCGATTGAAAACTTGAGTTCGTCGCCGATAGTGGATGTTCCAGTGTTCCCGTACGCTGCAACAATACCATAACGCTCCTGGATCTCCACGGGAACGACCGGCTTGATTTTATATGCCGTGTCAAGCTGGAGGTTTTCTTCATTCCAACCCCGGGTTTCGTCACAGACAAGTGCCCCCGAATAGTCGTCGAACCTGATTGCGTTTATCGTTGTCATTATTGCAACTCCCCCTCCCTGTCGAATGATGCGGCGAGTTTCGAGGCTGCGAGGTGCGTTACATCGGTCTTGTAGCCCCGAAGAAATAACCGGACCGTCTTCGGATCTGAGACATTCTTCAGAATATCATCCTCGATCCGTTCAGGCTCCTTGGCACCGAAAACCAGATCGTCGAGAAAACGATACGTGTCATCCCTGGGCAGGAAGCCCGCGCGGAAGAGGGTGACAGTTTCACAGGCGAGCCGTGAGCCGATAGAATCGAGTTCGATTATGCGTTCACTCCTGGTTGCACCTTTTCCGTTCAGGTATACCAGGGAAAACACCCCACCGACTCTGGCGAATTTCTGAGCCTCCAGGCTTGCGGTGATAAGCTCTTCTATACCCTCTACCCGATCGAATCCTTCACGGCGCTGTGCTAGAGTCTTATTGTTGAGATACCTGGCGAAGCTCATACCCGAAGCGTACTTGCCACTCCCCAAGCATTCATATCCACCTGAAACAAAAGAAAGTACGGAATCCTCCCCTTTCAGACAATAAGCAGTGAAACCATCTTCTTTATCATAACCAAGGACGACTGCGTGATTTTTATAAATTTTCTTTACTTGCGGAGTGTTATCCTTGAACGTCGCGGTCTTCAGCGCGCTGCTGCGGACATCCTCCTGCTTAATTTCGTAAGTGACTCCATCCCGGGAAAAGGAGCCCTGGTTCAGTTCGTCCGAATTAAATCCATAAAGAAATCGTAATCTGTCATCGATACGGCGCCTGATCAAACGATGCCTGATTTTTAGGACCTTCGATGCCATCTGCCCTATCGATTTCAACTCGGCTGAGCCCGGGTCGGACTTCGCTGTTGCAGCGAACTCACTCCTGCACCGCTGTACGACTTCATTGTCGAAACTAGGATTGCCGACTCCGCCGTAAATCACTTCGACATTATTCTTATCAGCTGATGATTCTGGCAGCAGCAGATGTATATTGTCTCCGAAATAAGTTCGTCTCATCCGCAGGTGCCACGACTCCTCATCGCTCATAATCGCACCGGAATGGTCGTTGAACCTGAGCATTGTCACCGTCGCCATTGATCGATCCCCCTTTTTAAAGCAGTACTTCCCTTTCGCCGTCTGCAAGAGCTCTCATGATCGGCCCCATCTCAACGTCAGTTGAGCTGAATCCAGACCTCAGATCACCCATAATCAACGGTGAAACCTCCGCCCCGGAGCTGATATTTGTCAGTATGGAGTTTCCGATACCAACATTTTCACCACAGAGAACCGAACGTGAAATGCCAGAAATGAAATCCCACGTTTTGCCGACCGGATCGTAAAGAGCATTGATTCGCGTATCATAAACCAGTTTCTTTCCATGAATGTCACGTGCATCAGCAAGTCTGAGTTCCTGGATTGCGGAATCATCGGTGAATGAATCAAACATGGCCAGTTCGCGCTTATAGTCCCCTTCGTCCAGAATGAGCATATTTCTGCCGTCATACCTGCCGTATAACCTAGTGCAGGCTTCCTTCGCCACGTGATGGTTTATATGGAGGAAAACACCTTTACCTCCGGTGCTGTTCCACCGCTTCACAGCGAACCCGCTGTTAGCGCCAAGTTCTTCAACAGATGAGAAATTGATTTCATCGCTTAGAAGAGTACGGGGTCTAGAAATCTTTCGATCGTTTTCCGATTCCCAGGCACGAAACACCTTCTCCTCGATGGTTTTCGATCTGAGATCGTCGACCGGCCACGGATTTATCCATTTTGTTTCAGTGGTTTCCTCGACTATCTTCCGGCCGAGTTCCCCGCCGTAAAACATCGGAACGTGTATTCTTTCAATCCGACGATAAACCATATCGATCGGGGTTCCGTTCAGGTAAAGTTTACCATGCCGGACATCCGGCTTTTCGGCGGGAGTAATCCTGAACGCAGTAAATCCGGCGGATTTAAAACCATTCAAGATGATATTATGCGCGGATTCTTCCTCGCTTTCTTCGTATGGTCGCGTGAAAACCGCTACAACAGGAAGATCCTTGCGGCCTTCCTGCTTCCAGGTTTCTCTGAAAAGCCTGACGATTCTGGCCAGAATCCTGGTTGGGTGAACCGGGTATCGGATCCTGTCGGGATCGTAACCTTTTTTGACCGCTCGTTTATACAATTTGACGGAATCGATATTGGGGCAAGCAGGATATGAATTGCAGCAGGGACCTTCGACCAGGGTCGGTCGGAGATCGATTATCCGCCTGGGATTCTCGGAATCAACAACACCCATGAACAAAACATCAAGACCCAGCAGGGAACTGTGCGGATATCCCTCCCGCCGGCAGAAAACCAGATACGCATCCAGGGCATCAAGACATAATTGCCTGGTTTCTTCCCAAACCCTGCCTATAACCCAGGTGGGTGATGCGTCGTAACAACCGACTTCTTCTTCTTTACCGCGGCCACCATCAAGCAGCCTTAGATCTTCTTCTTGGATCGATGTCATAGTTACCCCCGCGGCGTTGCATTTTCAACCCGAGAAGTTAAAACTTTCGCGGCATGCTTCGCCGGATAATCCGGAACAGGCGAGTTGCTGCACCGAATAACGTATATTTCCTTTTTTATTACTGGAGATGCCGGTGATCGGAATGGAACCGCGCTATTCTGTTTTCCAGTTCTTTCATGAGTTCCATGCCGGTCAGTGACACACAGGCCCGGATACCCTCGCTCCTGCTACTGCCGGTGGTTCCAAGGCTGATAGCGCTGATACCGTAATAAATGAGTTCCCTGAGCAGTTCCGGACCGTCCAGGCCGGGATACGAAATGGTAAAATAGAAACCATCTGCCAGCGGTTCGCCAAGATCATTGTCATAAACAAGGCGGAACCCGTTGGAGAGGAATATTTCTTTCATCGTGACAGCGCGCCTGGCATATTCTTGAACTTCTGACAGGAAATCGTATTTACCTTCGTTCGCGGCTCTCAACAGGGCAAGCAGTCCATATTGAGGGGTCTCTGGAACTCCGGCCGTCATCGAATACAATCCTCCATGCATGAAGGCATGACCCAGGATTTCGGTCCCGAAATATTTCCCCAGGTTAGGATATTTGCGACGCATAAGTGCTGGAGAAACTACTGCCAGGGCGATTCGCTGCCCCGCGTAGCTGAACATCTTGGAGCTGGATATAAGAATAAAGTAATTATCGGTATACTTGGCTACCGTCGGTTGATAAGGCGGTTTTCCGGGTACCGAATAGTCTTTTCTGAAATCCATACCGAAGTATGCCATATCTTCGATAGCGATTACATCGTGCGCCGTGCACAGTTCACCAATACCTCGAAGCTCCTCTTCGGTTAGAACGATCCATGTAGGATTGTTTGGGCTGGACCAGAGGATTCCGGCAACATCCCGTTTTTCGAGGCGTTTCGATAAGGTGGAAATCAGGCGTTCACCACGATTCTCGTGAAAATCTATATGATCCGTATCGAGTGCTAGAACTTTGCTCTGCAGCTTGTTAACAGGGAATCCCGGATCGAGATACAGGATCGTGCGGCGGGCAGGATCAATCCGACCCACGACCGCCTGGGAGACGAAACAACCCTGCATGGCGCCGATGGTCGGGACGCAACCCTCGGATGTTACATCGAGATCGAGAAAGAGTTTCACAAAGCGAGCCGCCTGTTCTTTCAGCTCGGGAATACCGTCAAATGGAGCATAGGTGTTCGTTACCCCGCGATTCAACGCTTCGATTTCCGCATCCACTCCGATTCTATTCGAAGGCAGACCGGGGATACCGAACTCCATCCGGATGAATTTTTCACCCAGCTCATTCTCGATCAGATGAACGATCCTGTTAACCTCGCGGATTGACCCGTGCCCCGGATCGATACCATATTCATTTATGATATCGTCTATTATCTCTCTATCGAATGGTATCTTCGGCATTATCTAGTCTCCGTGATAAGTAACGACACATTCCGGACAAAAAATCAAGAGAGCGAATCTAACAAAAATCCCCGGATTCTGCAACCTTGCCGGAGACGAAAAGGTTAAAAATCTCAGTTTCGGTCATTTCGCGGATTGGGGAGAACGCACAGATTTCCCGTGTTCCAGCTTCCTGTCTAAGGGATACAATGACGGAGCGATACTACGCCCCCTTCAGAAGACGGCAAAACGGGATCATTCTGGAGAAGGATTCTGGAAATGACTCGACGCGTTACACTTTAAGTTACTGGTTCCAGAATCGGCCCCTCACGGGAATCACGAATTGAAAAACCCAGTTCAAGGATGCGATCTCTCAAAGCATCCGCAGCCTGCCAGTTTTGCTCGGCACGCGCAGTTTCCCGTTGCTGCAGGAGCTCGCTTACTTCACCGGGGATTTCGAGTCCGTCAACCTCATTTGATTTTTCTTTGGCTGAATCGAAGCGCAATCCGAGGATCCGATCGAAATCGGCGAGAATCGGATAATACCCCTTTCTGCCTGACCGCGCTGATTTTATAGTCTTCCAAACTACGGCCAGGGCCCTAGGCATATTCAGGTCGTCCCGTATCGCTTCGCGGAATTCCTGCTGGAGATTCACCAGTTCGTCATGATCGGCTTCAGGCAATGATTGATCTTCCCTGGCCCGCAATCCAGCCACCTGATTTCTCATGCGTTCGAAAGCATTCGCCGCTGACGTCACACCTTGCCACGTGAAATTCAATTGGCTCCGATAATGCCCGGTAAGGCAGAAATAGCGGTAGTCGAGACCTCCAAGCCCTCTCTCCTCCAGGTCTTTGATTCTGTAGAAATTTCCTAAGCTTTTCGACATTTTACCTCCGTCGATCTGGAGGAATTCACCGTGCATCCAGATGCGAGCGGCTGGATGCCCGAGTAAGGCTTCATTCTGGGCTATCTCGTTTTCATGATGTACCGGGATATGGTCAACTCCACCGGTGTGAATATCAAATTCCTTACCAAGATAGTGTAGCCCCATGGCTGAGCACTCGATGTGCCATCCAGGATATCCGACACCCCATGGGCTCTCCCATTTCATGATGTGACCCGGCTCGGCTATTTTCCAGAGTGCAAAATCGGCAGGATGTCGCTTCTCAGGATTCACTTCGATTCGGGCTCCTGACTTTTGATTTTCAAGCCGAAGCCCGGATAATTTGCCATAACCTATGAATTTTTCGACTGAGAAGTAGATGCCGTCGGTTATCTGATATGTAAAACCACGCTCCTCGAGTTGGGCGACAAAGTCTATCATTTCATCGATATGCTCTGTAGCTTTGCATTCGATACCGGGTCTGAGGATATTCAGTTTCTCGAAAGACTCGAAGAAGTCTTTCGTGTACATCTCTGCAATCTCCTCGGGTGTTTTCTGGAGTCGCTTGGCGCCGGTCACCATTTTATCTTCACCTTCATCAGCGTCCGAAACCAGGTGGCCGACATCAGTGATGTTCATTACATGGGTGACTTCGAATCCTTCATATTCAAGGCTCCGTCTGAGTATATCCGCGAAAATATAACTCCTGAAATTGCCGATGGTCGCATACTGGTAAACAGTTGGTCCGCATGTATATATTCCGGCAGAACCGGGATTGAGCGGGGAGAAGGGTTCTTTTTTTCTGCCAAGTGTATTGAAGAGAGTCAATCCGGACATTAATCAGCTCCAATCATCGCCGTGCCGTTAGCATGAAGCCCGATATTATGCCATAATCTATCGATTTTTTCAAGATCGGTATAACACCTATAAATCAATTGGGAGATTACATTCTCTGGATTTCGTGCTAAGGTATCTGGCTCTATATCCCGGCAAGGTATGCCCGTATTCCGCCGCGCCGGTGAAAATCCGCTGCTCGAACAAGGAAGCTTATTACGAAAAATCAACAGTGGAGGAAGGATTGGAATATCCCAAACTGAGACCCGTTCAGGTGGTTGTTGCAGAGCATGAAGGAAGCCCTGTTTATTTGTTGACCGACCCGCTCGGTCTCTCGACCAACCCGGTTGGTGTTTCCCCTGCCGCCTTCGAGCTCCTCAAGCTGTTCGATGGAACCAATAAGGTCGAGGATATCCAGGCCGCCGCCACCAGAATGGCAGGAAGCATCGTATTCAGAGCCGACATCGAAAACCTCATAAAAGCGCTGGATAACGAATACGTGCTGGACAATGACAGGTTCCGGTCGAAACTGAGTGAGCTGGAAAAAGAATATGTCGATGCACCTGTCAGAAAAGCCTCGTTTTCAGGAGCGGGATATCCGGACGATGCGGAAGAGTTGGGAAAGCTTCTCGATTCATTCACGAGTGACAAAGCGGATCAGCCCGAGCCGGGTCAAAAACCCGGGGATAGTCCGTGCGGTGCAGTCATACCCCATATCGATCCGGCCCGGGGAGGATCAACGTACGGCGCAGTATACAAAGAGATGATCGGCATGAAGGAACCGGATACTTTCATTATTCTCGGAACCTGCCACCAAGCATCCGATCGGATGTTCATCCTGACCGGGAAGGATTATGAAACACCACTGGGAACTGTCAGGTCGGATACGCAACTCCTTGAACTAATCGAGAAAGAGACGGGAGGTTGCTATCAATCCCAGGAATGGCTTCATAAACAGGAGCATTCAATCGAATTCCAGGTTTTATTCATTGCCCGGTATTTTCCCGGAGCCCGGATCCTGCCGGTTCTCTGCGGCTCCTTTCATGATCCTGAAACCGGCGAGCTTCCCATGGAACCGCCTGAAGAAGCGGAGCGTTTTATCGATGCACTGCGGATCGCCGTGGAAACCTCAGATAAATCTCTATTTACCATAGCCAGCGCAGATTTATCCCACGTGGGTCCGCGATTCGGTGATGCATTCCGCATCGAAGGGCTTCATCCGAAGCGGATCGAGCTGGAGGATCGAACATTCCTGGAGGGTTTTCAGAAGGGTGACAGGCGGGAGTTGTACCGGATATTGGCTGGGAGTAAGAACAGGAATCACATCTGCGGTTACGGAGCCATTTATACATTAATGGGGCAATACGACCCTTGCAGGGGTTTAATCAGAAGCTATAAACAATGGCTGGACCCTGAGGGAACCGTGTCATTCGCAGGAGGCCTGCTATACCGGGCTGACGACTAAAATCAGGGGACTTTTGCATACTACCTCAAAACCGGTTCGATATATCTCATCTGCACTCCTTCAGCTTCAGCATCGGAGTTCACAATATACTTGTTCATTTTGGGAAGGATCTGCTCCATCGTTTCGATGTACAGCCTGAGCTCCGTTACATCCCTGCTCCTGGGATATTCTTCAAGAAGTGAGCAGAAGCGATCGGCATCTCCCACTGCTTTTCTTTCAACCTCTGTCCGGTAGGCCTCTGCCTCTTCAATCATACGCCGTGCCTCACCTTTCGCCTGAGGTATAACATTGTTGCGGTAACCCCGAGCCTCATTTATATAACGTTCGCGATCTTCCCTTGCACTGGCCACATCCATGAAAGCATCGCTGACAGCCTGAGGAGGACGAACAGATTGGAGATGCGTCGCCAGGATTTTGATCCCGCATGCGTACTGATCGAGTTCTTCCTGGACGCGATTCCTGATCTCGTTCTGTATCGCCGGTTTAGAGATGGTCAGAATATCGTCTACGGCAAGTGATCCTGAGATCGAAGTCAAGGCGGCGCGAGCCGATTTATTGATGAGAGAACCGGGATCTATAATCGAGAAAAGATACTCGGCGGGATTCGAGATTGAATATTGGACCAGGAGTTCAACATTGATCACGTTCTCGTCCCCTGTCAGCACCTCCCTCTCTCCGGCATTAACGGAAGACCGGCCATCTATCGAGAATCCGACAGCCACACGTTTTATTTCAGTAACCTTCACCAGGTAACACCTGTCGATGGGATAAGGCAACCGGTAGTGGATTCCGGAGGAGACCATATTTTTTTCCAGGGCTCCGAAACGGAGCACGACTCCCCGCTCTTCCGGCTGCACAACATAGAAGCCTGACAGGACATAAATTACACAAGCCGCCGCGACGAACCAGAACCCAGCCTGACGCAGACCTCCGATACCCCGTTTCAAATCGGAGCGAACGTTTGCTCCGGCGGAACCGATCATTTTGTCTTCCGACTCACCGGAAATCACGGCATTCCTCCTTCAAGCAACTTTAGAAGCTCCGAATCCGATGAAAGGATTATCGTAGTTTTTTCATTCAGAAATTTTCTGTACGACTCTAGGGTTCGGAGAAGCCGGTAGAAATCCTCATCTTTTCCATAGGCGTCTGCATACGTGCGCATAGCAGCGGCATCTCCCTCTCCCTTTATCTTTTCCGCCTTTTCATATGCCTCCGCAAGGATCTCGCGTCTTTCTTTGTCAGCCTCTGCTCTTATTCTGGTAGCCTCAGACTCACCCTGGGCGCGGTATTTCCGGGCCATCATCGCCCGTTCCGCTTTCATCCTGTCGTAAACCGAATATTTGTTCTGCTCAGGAAGATTGAGCCATTTCATCTGGATTTCCAGTATTTCAACACCGAATTCAGCTGCTGCTATTTCAGCGCATTGCTCGGTCACACCGGTCATCAGAGAATCAAGCACCATTTCTTCGGGATTACAGGAAATCAAAGACGAAAGCGGTTGACGACCCAGCATCGATCCGATTGTGGAAGCGGATATGTCTTTCAGTCTGATTTCAGCGTTTGCCACATCGGAAAGGCGCTTTATGAATGTTTCGACATCATCCACCCTCCAGCAGATGTAGCAATCGACAATTATGTTTTTCTTGTCATGTGTAAGATATTCCACAGGCATCGTATCCAGCACCTGGATCCGCTTTTCGATCTTTCTTATCGTTTCGACCGGTTCCGGAAGCTTCATATAGAGACCAGGCTCGGTGATGACGCGTCGAAGCTCGCCAAAATGAGTCAGCGCGCCAAGCTGGTCCTCGCTTATGGTGAAGAAAATGCTCCGCAGCAGCAGGATTAATATGATAATTATTCCTGCAAAGATAAGCCACCGTCGCATCGTCGATTTACTCCTCCACCTCTAAGGGTGGTTTCGAAGTACTCGTGGACTCCCTGAGGAATCTCAGGTCGAGCACTCCCGGGGTTGTTCCCGGTTTTGTTATGAACTTATCAAGGCCAGGTAATACTTTTTCTATCGTTTCAAGGAAAAGCCGCGTCCTCGTTACACCGGGCGCTTTGCGTGCTGCTTCAGCGCGTACTAGGAAAGCCGCCGCCTCGCCCCCGGACCGAGCCAGTCGTTCGGTCTTGTATGCTGCAGCACCGGCAAGTATCGAATAAGCCTCTCCGTGGGCTTTCGGCACTTCTCCGTTCTTGAAAGTTATTGCCTCATTGATGATTCTGCTCCTGTCCTCCCGCGCGCTGGCCACTTCACGGAATGAATTCACCACCTCTACCGGCGGATGTACTTCTTTAAGCCAGACCCTATCTACATGGATGCCTGATTTGCATCTATCGAGAAGGATCTGGATCTTGGAAGCCACGCGGAATTCTACATCCTCCCTCTGAGTTGTCAGGAGGGAGTCTATCCGGCTTCCGCCGACCACTGCCCGGACCGACGCCTGAGAAGCATTCCTCATAAGTAATTCCGGATCCTTTACGGAATAAAGATACAGTTTCACATCGGAAATCCTGTATTGCATAACAAGGGACAGATCGATCAGATTCTCATCACCGGTAAGCACGATCGCTTCATCGGGATATTTGACGTATCCGGTTGCGCGATGCCTGCTTTCCCATACGAGCCGTTCCGAATTCTTATCCGGATTTGATGCTCCACGACTTCGGAATCCGATTTCGATACGTTGAATCAGGTCGGGCTTGACTACGGCGATATTACCGAATGGTCTCGGAGCCCGGTAATGCAGACCCGGGGAAAGGGCTTCATCCACCATTTCTCCGAAAAGCAGCTTCACACCGCGTTCGTCCGGACCTATAATGTGCAAACCGGACAGAAGATAAAGCAGCACACATGCTAAGACCAATAGCCCTGCACCGAGACGGGAACGCCCCTCCCACATGCCGCGAAGAGTCACGACAGCCCGGGCAAGCGAATCCATCAAAGCATACCCGGATTCTTCCCCCGCCTCAATCGACTCAATCCTGCTCCCTAGTTCTGCGCTCCAGGTAAGGTTCCCCCCCCCTCCCGTAAAGAGTGATTTTATCCCGCTCGATAGGACTTCCAGACCCGTTCCAACGACCAGAATGCTTACGATAGATGCAGCAAGACGCTCGAGAGGCAAGCCTATCATAGCCCCGACCAGCCCGACCGCAACCGCGATGGAGGAATATGAATCGACCATTGAATGGTAACCATCGGCAAGGATGCTCGGTGAAGAAGTTTCTCTCCCTACATGGAGCTTGTATTTACCCAGGGCGCGAGAAATCAGGATCGATAAAATTATACCGGCCAGCGCCAATGGCGCCTGTTGAAGCGGTTCGTCAGAAGAAGAAGCGAGCTCGGAAAAAATTGTGCCCGCAGCGTAAAGGATAAGCAGGGCGACTCCGATTGAAACGAGGCTTTCCACCCAGGGTCTCCGGCGGGCACCGGACTCGGAAACACGGAGCCCCGAAAATACGATCAGCGATACCACCGTGTCGGAGGCGGAGTGAAAGGCATCCGCCTTTATAGCTACGCTCGAGCTGATCAGCCACAAAATCAGCTTGAGGATGGTCAGGACGAAGCTGACGCCGGCAGCAATCAATGCGGTACCGCTTTTCCTGTCCAGCCTTGTCAAGAAAGATATCATCTGTGATTTTCTACCACCAGCAGACGCAACTCCGTCATTTCTTCTATTGTGTATCTGACACCTTCCCGGCCGAAGCCGGATTCTTTGACCCCGCCGTACGGCATGTTGTCAACCCGGAATGTAGGAAAATCATTGATTATGACACCGCCTACTTCCAGACGATTGAATGCGGTGAAAGCCTTTGAAATGTCGCGGGTGTAAACACCTGCCTGAAGGCCGAACCTGGATGCATTGACCTCCGCGATGGCGTCTTCGAACGTATCGTATTGGTGTATATTCACAACCGGGGCGAAAATTTCTTCCGCATCAACTGCAAGCCCGGGAGAAACCCCTGTAAGCACGGTCGGCTGCAGCATATTACCGGTGCGACCTCCGCCCGTTTCCACCCTTGCTCCCTCTGCGATCGCTTCCTTGATTCTTTCTTCAGCGATCACGGCGGATTTTTCATCGATCATAGGACCGATCACGGTTGCAGGATCGAGGGGGTCTCCCATCACCAGCCGTTCGGTTTCGTATGTGAAGCGTTCGACGAATTCATCATAAATCATCTCATGGACGAAAATTCTCTGGATCGCAATGCAAATCTGTCCGGCATAGGAAAATGCTCCAATCAGAGTGCGTGGGATTACCTCGTCCAGATCCGCATCGGGCTCTACGATAAGCGCAGCATTCCCACCCAGCTCCAGACACACTTTTTTCCTGCCGGCTCTCGCCTTGATTCCCCACCCGACCTCGGCGCTTCCGGTGAATGTGACCATCGCCAGTCTGTCATCCTCTACGAGGGGGGTTGCATCGGCGGCTGAGCAGGGAACTATGTTGACAGCCTGAGGTGGAAATCCCGACTCGACAAGCAGCTCAGCAAGGACGAGTGCGGAAAGGGGTGTGGAAGATGCCGGTTTCAGGACTATCGAGTTTCCGGCTGCCACCGCGGGAGCGATTTTATGCGCAACCAGGTTCAATGGAAAGTTGAAGGGGGAAATCCCGGCGATTGGACCTAGAGGGAATCTGCGTGTAATTCCCAACCTGTTTCCGGATGAAGGAGATATATCGAGTGGCAAAACTTCTCCGTCCAGATTGAATGCTTCCCGGGAAGCAACTTCGAAGGTTGTCGCCGCCCGCTCCACCTCCGTGCAGGCTCCGTTTATCGATTTTCCTGCTTCAAGGCAGATAAGCCGGCCCAGTTCATCCCTTCGTTCGCGCAGCTTCTCAGAAGTTGCGGAAAGTATTTCAGCGCGTTTCCAGGATGGGAGAGCAGCTATCTCCGGTGCTGCCTTCTCGGCAGACGCGATAGCCGATGTCACTCCGTCAGGACCCGGTCGAATAACCGTGGCAAAAATTTCTCGGGTGAAGGGGTTCTCAACCGGTAAATCGGTTCCGTCTTTACGCCATGAACCACCCGCAAGATAAGGATACACTTTTTTTTCGTTCATAGACTTCCATCCCATATTGACTGATCGTGCGAAGGGAGGTTTTCGCAATGACGGGCGCATCGTAGCAACCAGTTCCGACCTATGCAATAAGAAATCTTGAACGGCTTTAAGGAGGATGGCAGGTGCTCTGAACCATGTACCGGGTCACCTCTGATAAATCGACGAATTCATATCGCGGAACCGGTAAACGACCAGCAGATTTTTATTGCCGGCTCAGAAATAAATTGACATTTCCCCCCCTCAGATTCAGGGTGAAGCCACTCGCGCAGTCAAGTAATCCTGCAAGTGGTGGAGCGTCGCTTCGTGAATCACACGACTGTGAAGCGAGAGATGAAGGTTTGAAGAAACGGCGTATCCGGCAAACCTTCGATTGAGCTGTCCGAGAAAAGCGTACTTTGATTACGAGTGAACACTATAATGAGAAAATCCGTCATTTCACCTGGACGAGTCGGGCTTATTGCCGCTCTTTTTCTTCTTGCTCTGTTATATCTTCTCTGGCCGGAAAAACGGGATGCTCCCGGGAAACCCGAGGAGATCAAATCCCCGGAAGTGAAACACCATAAAGAAAGTTCTTTCCCCGGCAGGTGGCGTCCGGTAAAGCATGATCCGCAGGGTGCTCAATTCAGCGAAGAGCAACGCAGGCAGATCGAGGAGCTGGAATCGATCGGCTACCTTGACGGTTCCAGAGCAGCACCGGATATCTCGAATGTTACCATTTTTAAAGAAGAAAAAGTTTTCCCCGGGCTGAACCTGTATAATTCCGGGCATGGACCTGAAGCTTTCCTAATCGACATGTCCGGTAAACTGCTTCATAAATGGCGATTCGAATTCTCGCGGCTCTGTCCCGGCTGCCCCGTCCCCGAAAATACCAACAATCATGAATTCTGGAGACGGGTTCATCTTTACGATGATGGATCCTTACTGGCTATTTTCGATGGATTCGGAATTATCAAGATCGATAAAGACTCCAACCTGCTCTGGGGATACCCGGGCAGGAGTCATCACGACATGTTCGTGGAAGAAGACGGACGGATATTCGTTCTGACGCGAAAGGCAGGAATCATCACCAGAATTGATCCGGAACGACCTGTGCTGGAGGATTTTATCACAGAACTCGACCCGCTGGGAAAACCAGTCAGATCGATCTCGCTCCTCGAAGCATTCGAGAAATCCAATTACTCGGAATTCTTGAAAACAATGCCGGAATGGGGGGATATTTTCCACACCAATACCATCGAAATACTGGATGGCAATCCCTCATCCGATATTCTTGGCTTCAGGAAACCTGGAAACGCACTTATCTCTGTTCTGTATCTCGATGCTATTGCGGTCGTGGATCTTGATTCATGCATCGTTCAATGGGCCAAGCGATCATCCTGGCGCAGGCAGCACCAGCCGACGATGCTGGATGACGGCCGCATACTTCTGTTCGACAACCAGGGGAACAGCGGGTTTTCCCAGGTTCTGGAATTCGATCCCTCAGACGTGTCGGAGCGCTGGGCGTTCAGGGGTTCTACTCCGAAAGCATTTTATTCTGAAACATGCGGCTCCTGCCAAAGATTGCCCAACGGTAATACGCTGATAACGGAATCCGACAGGGGAAGAGCTTTCGAGGTCACCAGGCAAGGCACGGTAGTCTGGGAATTCTTCAACCCTCATCGTGCAGGACCGGACAACGGTCTGATAGCAACCCTTTTCGAAGTGATACGCCTTCCGGAATCTCTGCCTTTTCTCCATCCAAAACGGGAATTCAGCGACTGAGGAGCGACAGAAAACAGCCTGAAGCCGGTTTGTTACAGGATGAATTCGTATACAGACCGACCTGACTACAGCCAGACCTCAATTATCGCAGTAAGTCCCAGGAAATAAGCGCTCAGCAATCCGAGAGTGATTTCGACTGTCAGTTTCCGCGGCCCCATACCGAGCGCTGCAAAAACCGGCAGGTTGATAAAAAGCGCAAGGCAGACCAGGGGGTACGCAGGTGAGCCGAGGAAGAATAGAAAAAATAGCGGTATGAAGAGCCCGACGCAGGTAATCGACCTCATGAGGTTGTGGAATCGCCGTAAAGAGAAACCTCGCTTTTTCAGAAGCACATACGACGTCTGGACGCCGGCCCGGTAATCTTCCCTGATGTCTTTGTAATCCTTGAAATAATTGAAGATCGACCAGCCTCCGAATATGAGCAGCGAAGCGACCAGTACGGGACCGGGAAGCTGCATTCTCGGATGCAGAACCGTATAGGCTCCGATCATGAATGCGCTCCATCCCCATACTCCTTCGATCTTGTAGTTCGCTGGGAAAAAGTGTTTTCCGCGGTAGAACGGATAGTTGTACAGAACCGAGACTATCTGAAACAGGGCGAGCAGGACACCGACCCTGGGTCTTACAACGAAAAGACTCCCGACCAGAAGCCACAAGGATACATTGAAAAAGTGCACATCTTCGATATCGAGAAAGAGAAGGGAACCTCTCCGATCAGTATCGCGATCGAAATAATCATTCTGGACGATTGCCGTGTTGAAAGCGTGAAAAACCGCAAGGGCAAGCGCAGCGGCGGGAACAAGACCGGTAAGAGAACCCGTATCCACAGCAGAATTGAACGACCGCGCTACAGCCGCCCCGAACAGCACCAGGACGGCGAAAGGAAGCGAATGAAGCGCTCTTCTACCCAGGTGCAGGGCCAGACCGGGATTCAGGATGAGGTAACAGATAACAGCGACAAGCAGTTGCATCCCACCAACCAGACCGACCATCAGCTCGAAATAGTTGAAAGTGAATGTGTCCAGCTTACGTGTCACATTCATGATCGATTCAGTATCAGGAACAGGTGAGGTCAACAGTTCTGAAAGGGTTTCCTTAAGTGGCCCGGTCAAGGCTAACTCACCGGCCCTCAACAACGGTACGAACCAGTGTTTCATAACCCATGCCGACAACGTGGGAACAACCGCGACATAAAGGAACATCACGCCGTATCCGGCAATCGCACCGATCAGGACCCGTGGAATCGATTTGGTCTTTATCCAGACATACGTGGGAACGAGCAGTACGGTGAACCAGAGAGTTGCTGCTTCACCCGGAGTAATGAACCGTTCCGGATTGTATATCAAAAGGTTCCAGCCCTCGATACCCGAGAAGATGTAAGAGTATATAAAACGGTGCGGTCCCAGAAACAGGGTATCCAGTAAAGGAGGGAAAATCCCGACGAAGACACCAACCAGCACGACGTTGATGCTTTTTCGCCACGGCACACCCGGCAACAGGAATGCAAGGAGCGTCGTATACAGAAATGCATTCTGGAAATAAAAGGTGATATACGAAAGGTACCCGGGGAAACTTGAGTAGAGACCGGGACTGCAGAGCATAAATTCCAGGATGACCCTGACAATGCCGACAAAAGCCGCTACGGACGCAACGACGAAGAGAGAATAGGGTCGTTTCTCCCTGAACTTGACGAGGCGCTGTACCCAAAGATAGGGAGCTGAAATTATAGTCGCAGGATTTCCCATTCAATCAGTAAAGAAAAAAACAGCCTGTAAAGAAGATCCATCCTATCTTATAGGGCGGGTAAACGCTACAAGTAAATATTACCGGCCGTGCTCCCGGATTTCGAACCGCAGCGAATCAACCAGGCAGAAAGAACTGTTGACGGGAAGGCCGCCCCGTGTTATCAAAATGGATTTTGTAGTATACGACTGTTAGACAGAAAGGATACAGACAATGGCCAAGAAATGCGATATTTGCGGGAAAGGAGTGATGTTCGGCAATAATGTGAGCCATGCACACAACAAAACCCGGCGCCGCTGGAACCCCAACCTGCAGAGAATCAGGGTAGTCCGTAACGGAACTACCAAGCGGCTTAATGTATGCACAAGCTGCATCAAGAGCGGTGCAGTTCAGAAAGCTACCTGAGCGAACCGGCTTCCAACTGCTTTCAACCTCCCTGGAAAGGCTTGATGTCTCTGTTCAGCGCTCTTCCCAGGGATTCCAGTTTTTCGCCCATTTTTAAACCGCTTCGCCTCAACATGTCGAGAACCTGCTTTGCGGATTCATCCAGTTCGGGAGAGCTGAGCAGGATCTCGATTCTACTACTCATTTCCGTCAGTTCCCTCGCCACTCCCTTCGCCTGATCCCCCGCAACGCCGATTTCAGCTCCGCCGCCGGCAATGAGCTCCCTGGTCTCCACCAACTGCTTGTTTGTATGCTCCAGTTCTCTGTATGCTTTTTCAAGCTTCGAAATCCGGTCGAGGAGGTCTACGGAAATCTTCTTGAGTTGTTCCGTGAGTTTTTCCCGGGCGGCTCGAAGCCTGCATTTCTCTATCGTGTCACGGATTATGGTTCGTAATTCGCGATAATCGAGCGGCTTCACCAAGTAATCGTCAGCTCCCTGACGCAACGCTTTCACAGCCAGTTTTTCCGAGCCGTACGCAGTCATGAGAACGACGGCGGTCTCCGGCTGCTCTTCCTTAATCCGCTCCATGATCTCGATACCGTTCATGCCCGGCATCTGGTAATCCATAATGACAAGGTCAGGCTGTTCGAGATGGGCGGTGTCGAGGGCTGTGTATCCATCCTCGGCGAGCAGTGTTCTGTATCCGTCATCGTTGAGCCTGAATTCGAGGAGGCGCAGCAGCTTCAAGTCATCGTCGACGATCAGAACGGTATCCTGCTCGACTTCCTCAACTTCCCGCCTTTTCTCCCCTAGAAGTTCCTTGACCGAATCCATCAGCTCATTAGCTCTGAACGGTTTTGAAATGAATGCGTTCGGTTTGACCAGAAACCGATCGGCACCGATCTCCAGACCCCGTTTCTTATCCGCCTCCGATACATAGATGGCTGACAGGAGAATTATGGGAATATGCTTGAGGTTCTGGTCTTTCCGGATTATTTCGCATACGATGTATCCATCTTTTTTGGGGAGCAGGATATCGGTTATTATCAGGTCCGGCCGATGCTCGGAGACCGCATTCAATCCTTCTTCTCCATCCGCTGCCAGAACAACCTCGTACTTTTCCGCCGTAAGAAGAGTGTTGATGAGCCGGGCTGTCTTCGGGTCATCCTCGATCACGACGATTTTAAAAGCCATCAGGCTCTCCTTTAATCTTTGCCTGCCCGGAGCCCTGCTTATTCAGAATAAAGGGAAACTTAGGCAGTATGGATCTTCCGATCGAGCAAGCGGTGTCGCTGCTCATGTTCAGTACAGCTGGAGGAGGAGTGCTTGATGTAAACGGATTTCACAGAGCGCAGAAACTAAATCCGACCTTAATCGAGTGCACTTTCCCTCTCCCCAGGCATCGCTTTTGCTGATGCTCTAATTATACGCACAATTCCCCCATTCTTCCCAGTATTTTATTTCGGATACCGGAGTCAAGCCAAATGCTACAGGGGTCACCAGACCCATTGGAGGAATCCCGGGATAAGATTATTAGAGCAAAGCGTCATTGAGAGCTCCCGGCTATCCTGTTGACATGCTCCATAAGGACTTGTCCGTTCAAGGTTTCAGAGTCGAAAACAGCTTCCACTCCCGGCGGCATCTCACCCACTGAATCCGTGGATGCTCCCTCATGGGAAACCATGAAAACAGGTGTACGACGGGTTCCTTTACGCTCATTGAGATATGAAAGGATCAGAGAATCATCTAGATTCCCGGGATTGCCCCCCACGAGAAGAACCGCGTCGGGATAACTGTTTCTGAGCCATGCCAGGCCGTCTTCTTCATTGGAAGCGCGGGCAACGTGGAAATCGGGTTCGAGAATAGAGGATATCCTGGTCAGGCTGACAGGATCGGTGTCGATGACCAGAGCTTCTTTAGGCATTTTTTCTCTCAGGGTCTCGATCATTTCAAGCAGCAGCTTCCTGTCCACCGGTTTCGGAAGAAAATCGAATGCCCCTAGAGAATAGCATAGTTCCCTGTTCTCGATAATTGACGTTATGATTACCGGTATCCGGGCGGTTCGAGGATCCTGTTTGAGTTTCTGGAGGACATCCCATCCATCCATGCCCGGAAGCATAACATCAAGAATTACAACGAGCGGATCATATTCTCTCACCATCTGGAGACCATCTGTACCGGTCATAGCCAGGACCATTCGATATCCTGCTTTACGAAGATGATGGCTGATCAGGCGTGAAACGTTCTTATCATCTTCGATCACCAGGATCGTCTGTTCCGATGCTCGTTTTTTGCCGAGGGGACTGAGCCGGGCGTCCGCGGGATGCAAGGTGAATGCAAACGTGCTCCCCTGCCCTATTTCCGACTCTACCCATATAACACCTTCGTTCAGCTCAACGAATCTTCGCGCCAGAGTTAGACCGAGACCGGTACCTTCGTATTCACGGGTAAACGAGCCGTCGGCCTGCCGGAATTCCTGAAATATAATTTCCTGATCTTCCTCGCTTATCCCGATACCGTCATCGGTTACGGAGACAACCACGAGAGGATAATCGGGAGCCGGGCGGCCCAGACGCTCATACCGTTCAATGAGGTCTTCGGGAGAGACGAGTCGGCTCGACAGTGAGATGCGCCCCTCCCGCCCCGCGAACTTCACGGCGTTGCTCAGCAAGTTAAGGATCACCTGCCTGATCATAATCTTTTCAGCGTAAACATAGGGCAGATCAAGTTCGATCTCTTTGGTGAGCTGCTGGTCCTTTTTTTCGACCAGGACCCTGGTCGTGGAGATGACCGAATCTATGGTTTCTTCGATACTGAACCGGTCCGGATTATGTTCCACCCGGCCGGCTTCAATCTTCGAAAGATCCAGTATCTGGTTGATGATACCCAGCAAGTATTTTCCGGATGAAAGTATGTCTGAGACACTCTGTGTTTGGATATCGTTCATTTCACCAACCACACCATCCAGGAGGAGCTCCGAGAACCCGATGATTGATGTGAGCGGCGTTCTGAGCTCATGCGACATATTCGCCACGAATTCGCTTTTCAGCTTGTCGGCGACTCGAAGCTCTGCGACAAGAGCTTCCCTGTCTCTGAACAGGGTTGCATTATCGATGGCTATTGCGACCTGTGCGGCGAATAGATCGAGTATCCGTATATCTTCCTCGTGGTAAAAAAATGTTTCGGGGTCGGCTACATCCAGGACGCCGACTATTTTTTCACCTAATTTAATCGGTACTGCAAGCTCTGAACCGTGATCCAGGCCAATCCCGACATGTCGTGGTTCAGTGGATACATCATTTACAAGCAAGGGTTTCCCGTGAGCCGCAACCCAACCGCAAACCCCCTCTTCCCCTACTTTCAGCCGCATCTTCGCTGTGATCTCGGGTGGATATCCCCTGGCCGCTTCCACGAACAAATCACCTGTTTTCCTGTCTATCAAGTGCAGCGCGGATTTCCTGAATCCCAGTTCGTAGTCCAGGGTTTCGAGAACCATCTCCAGAAGACGCTGGATTTCCAGCGTGGAGGTCAGAGTCTTCCCTATATTATAGAGGGCCGCAAGCCGGGTGGCTTTCTGTTGCAGATCCCGACAAAAAAAGGCATTCGAAACCGCGACCGCTGTGTAGTTCGCCATGCACCGACCCAACCGGATTTCAGCTTTTCCGAAAATCCGTCCGGGAGTATTGGATGCCAGTACCAGCACTCCTACAGTTTCACTCCGGGCGATGAGCGGCAGAAACAGCACCGGATATTCCAGGAAATGTGCCGCCGATTCATCCGCCTTCGTCCCACTCGAAGGCAGTTTCTCCACGGCAAAGGGTTCACCCGAAGAGAAGCAGTTCCAGGAAAGTGAATATATGCTTGAGTCGGGTGATATCCAGTCGCATTCATCGCCGGGTTCCCCGCTGTTCGCAACGCATTTCAGACCTGTACCATCCTCGTCCTTCATCAGAACGAAACAGTGATCCGCAGCGACAGCTTCAGGAATTTTGCCGACAGTCTGCTCCAGGATAGTTTCGATATCCCGAATACCCGCGACCAGGGTTCCGAATCCGTGAAGTATCCGGAAGTCGTCCGCAGTGAGTTTTTCAGGATCGAAATCCGGGATTTTCTCCAGTTCCCCATCAGATTCAACGCAGTCACTTTGCATCGTTGCATCAGAAGAATACAGTAAAGCCGTGGAAGGTTTGTGGAATGCCGCCAGCCGTCTGGACAGCCAGAGGCCCACCAGAAGCAGAGTCATCGCGGCAACGGCGTAAACGGCCAGTACAATATCTGAGAAACGGCGAAGAGGTGCGAATACGTGGCTGCTGTCCCGCCCTGCGAAAATGAGCCAGCGCCCCCCGTCAGGCCGGTAATCCATTTCGCCGGGGGGAATCATGACATGGTGGAATCCCGCGATCATCCGTATCGGTTTCTCGAGGACACAAGAGCCTTGATCATCCTCGGGAAACATTTGATTTTCAGCGGAAGGAAGCGGAACCATTGCGCGGTCAAGAGCATAAGTTCGGGGTTCACCATCGACCTGTACTGCCAGCCAGACGAGAATATCCCTGTCCGCAACGGGCAGGAAATGGCCCAGTAGATTCTCCATATCGAACTCGACCTGGAGTACGCCGATTGTCGATTCGTCGCTCCCATTTCTAATCGGCACGGAGAGGAATGCGCTTTCCACAGGCATCTCCCGATCATCCTTGAATTTTAT
The DNA here is from genome assembly GCA_964394085.1 of uncultured Gemmatimonadota bacterium. Taxonomy (GTDB): domain Bacteria; order CAYMWF01; family CAYMWF01; genus CAYMWF01. The sequence goes on from CAYMWF010000002.1 coordinate 138,159, forward strand.
GTAAATCCTGCCTTCTTCGAGTGTTTTAAAGCATTCCCGGGTCGGCTCCGTCTCTGGACCCCGTTCCGCCGGAACTATCAGAACACCACCATTGCCGAATAGCTGGAATGAAACAATACCGGTGCTCCCAGGTGTGCCGCTACCCAGATATGAAGTCAGGAAATCAGCCGCGACACTGGCCAGAGAGTCGCTTTCAGGATGAGCGGCGGCCGCCGGGACGGCAGGTGCGGCGGCCGCAGAGCCGGCGAAACTCAGAATCTCCGAAATGTCGTTTTCGAGATGTCGGGCGATGGCCGCAGCCGCTGCATGAAGCTCGGCGGAGGCTGAATCCAGAAGAATATTCTTAAGCAGGATGCGAGAAACCGGGAATAAAGTGAATAAAGGGATAAGGCCGGCGAGGAGAATTGTAAAGAGGACTCTCCGCCGGAGAGCTGCAAGAAGGCCGTCATTCATATTTTGCCCGGGCATGACCTGTTTCAAATCGTGGTCGCCTCCGATACCGATCCTGTTCCAGAAGGTTCCCGTAAAGTGTATCCGAAAGGTAGTGTATCCGCAGCATTCCTTCAATACCTGAATGCACTTCGGCTGGAAAAGAAACTTGAAATGACCATGAATCGGAATTATCGTATCGTTTCACCTGCGGGGCGACTGAGCCTTAGGTCGAATTTTAAGCGTTATACAAATCCACCTTGGATACGCGCGACACATCGGATGCCGCGAAAGGAGAGGTTTCATGAAGTACCTGTTGAGCCTGGTGATGGTTATTATTATTGGAGCATTCTCATCGCTGCCGGCACATCCGATCACCGTCGACGGGGATGACTCAGACTGGGTTGGAACCCCGTCCGGGACGGACAGTTTCGTATATTCCGGGGATGAAGCCATCTGGAATGATGCTGCGGAAGACGATACGGGCGACGGCGGAAACGCACCGGGAGCGTCAGATAATCCCGCCCCATATACCTACCCCACAAATGCGCAATTCCTGGGAACCGAAGCCGATCTCAACGAATTCAGGATAACTCTGGACGATACGCCCGGGGCCACGAAGTTGAGTCTCCTGATTCGAATCGCTTTCGACCAGACCTGGTTGCCGTTCGTCGGCATCCTTATGGACTTCGATCAAACGCCCGGCTCGGGGCAGACTGATTGCGGGGGATACAGTGACGCGCTGGTCGACAGCGATATCGCATGGGAATACGCAGTCTACGTCCGGAATGAAGCTGTCCAGGTCAAAGACTCGAATTTCGACGATGTAGACGGTTATCACGAGAATTACTATTCTACTGATAACGATCTGATCGAAATCAGTATCGATACGGAAAACTTCACAACGAAGCCGACAGCCAACCGTTTCCGATGCGTGGTATTTGCAGGGCTTCAAGATTATGACAACATGAGGGATGTCGATTATACCGCCTCGGAATGGAAGGGCGGAGGCGGCCTGGATGAGTATTTCAATCCGAAAATCTATGATCTGGGATTTGTTGAAGCGGAGAGCCAGCCTCTTGATTTAAACAATTATACAGACACCCAAAAGACCGTTATCAGGAGTTCCTCTGCACAGCTGATCGATCTCCGGACTTCTGTAGAATCGACGAGCTGGGGTGGAATCAAGGCGGAGTACAGGTAGAACCAGGCGACGGGATGCATCGACTCATAAAGCTGTTTCTTTCAGGGATTGCCGCACATTTTGTCCTCTTGTGCGGTATCATCTCCGCCGAAACCCCCAACACACCCGTAATCGACGGCGTCATATCGGAAAATGCCGCCGACTGGGATGCCGATGAGCTTGTAGTTGAAGAGTCGATGTTCGACAGCATCTGGGAGCGGAGAGGTGAAATCGGCAGCCTGTACCTGACCTGGGATGAGGCGAACCTCTATCTGGGCTGCAATTACTCCATCTTCGAGAACTGTCTTCTCCTCTGTCTTGAAGCCGGCACGTCGAGGGAGGATGACGGAGCCCCGAACCTTCTGGAACTCGACTGGTATCCCCGGAGCATTTCTTTCCTCACCATGTATCCCGAGTACCTTGCGGCACACTGGAACGCCGATCTCTCCACGGGAGGCGTGCGCAGGCTGTACCACGATGAAAGCACAGGCAGATACGCCACGGAACCCGTCTCTTATGTTTGGGGATCTTCCGCCCTTGCCGGAGAGGTCGGAGACCTGGAGCTTTCCATTTCCTGGGGAACCCTTTACCCGGAATCGGGAGGTACGATTCCGGACGGGGCGGAATTGAAGATCGTCGGAATCGTATCCGGGGCCGATTACGCCACGGGAGGTGACGCGGCGCCGGATAATCCTTATGTGTCGATGGGGAATATACTTTCCTATTTCAGAATCGACCCTGACAGCGATCCAGCAGGAAGCGAAGGGCACGGATCACCCGATTCCGGTGTCTCGCCGGCGGCCGCCGGGAACACCGTTTCGTTCTCCGATATCGAATTCACGTTACACTCGGTTTCCCTGACCCCTCTCTGCCTGACGCCCGGAAACGGGAAATTGACGGTTCGTATCCGGTGCACTTCCTCGGTATACTTCCGGCTGACGGCCAGCGTTTATAGCGACAGGGGCGAGCAGGTGCATACGAGTTCTCACCTGATTTCACCGGAGAACACCGGAAATCCGGAAGCGGAGACCTTCGAAATCGAGATACAGCTTTCACCCGAAAAATTGCGGCCCGGCATTCATTTCTGTCGCGTGGAGGTGGGGACGTACAAGGCCGAAACAATCAGTTTCATCGTGGCCAGGTAAAGTGGAGGTGAGAAATACGGATAATCTGTAAAGGTGATAATTCCCCGGAATTGGTTCTCTATCGGTTTTCGCGCCGTTCGAGGGCTGTGATCCTGTCTTGCGTTGTCGTCTTCTTGGTCACAGGTTATTTTTCTGCGGGAAGCGCGTCGCCGGGCGATCAGGTCTACGGCCCCAGGCTCCGTGCCCTCGGTACTACGGGTTCGGCATTCCCGGCCGGACCCTCTTCGCTATTTCTCAATCCTGCGGTTACAGCCTGGCCAGGGGCGGGTGGAGTTGAGGCAGGCTATACTTCGCTGTTCGGCGCGACAGGTGCATTCGACGGCTGCATCGCAGTTTCTATCCCCGTAAACGGATTCGGGTTCGGAGGAGCCTGGCACCAGCGACGGCTCAAGGATCTCTACAGGGAAAACCGTGCCACAGCCGTGATTTCATACCGGTTCTTCGATGGAGTGATGACCATGGGTGGGGGAGTCTCAACGATTTTCACCTCCCTCAGTTCCGGAACCGGTGTTTCCTCCAACCCCTCTCCTTATTTCGATTTCGATGCCGGCTTACTGCTCAAGTTCGGAGACCTGCGGCTCGGAGTTTCATGTATCAACTCCCTTGGCGGAGAATATTCGATGCTTGAAACAGGGGGAGCCCCTTTCACCGTGAATCGAGTGATTACGGGTGGGGCGGCTTACGAAATAAGCGGGGGTTCCATGGGACGGGCCGTTTTCCTGGCAGGCGCCAGATCGGAAGAAGGGGAAAAGCTCCTCCCGTCGGCCGGAGTGGAAATCTCCCTTTACGATATCCTGTTCGGGAGAGTGGGTGTTTCCCGCGATGATTTCAGCATTGGAGCCGGACTCCACGCAACCTGGCTGCATTTCGAAATGGCTGTAACCTACCACGATGCCCTCGATGATCTCTACCAGTTCGCCGTCGTTTTGCCGCTGGGGATTATCGGGAAAGGATCCGATTCGAAATGATTCGAACCAGAACTTTTTTCCACCTTCGGATCATGACGGTTCTTTTTATTGCCGTGTATGGAAGCACCTGTTCGGCAGGCACCTCCCTCGGACTTTATTACGAAGGAGATTTCGTCAAGTACAAGACCGCGAACCCGGAGTGGGACCTGCAGAATCCGGCACAGAAGCTCCTGATGAATATGAATGCCCACGGTTCCGGCGGGGCGGAAGCCTACCTGGGAATTGAAGCGTATACGAATAACACCTCCAGGCATTTCCAGCTGTATCAGGGGCACCTGAAGTTACGCCGCAGCCGCTGGGAGACTTATTTTTTCTACAGGCAGGACAGGCACTGGGTCGACAGTCCTCTACTGAACCTCGTGAACTCGGATAGATTGAAGGACGACCAGTGGGGCCCCAGGGCTCAGGGCCTGAGATACGATTTCTGGGATCTCGGCGGTGTCGCCGGGACGATCATCGCGAGCAAGTACGGAACCTGGGACGGGGAAGCCTACGTCGCCAGGCTCACGCGCAGCTTGACGAACTCATTGCGGCTGTCATCCGTGACGACTCTCCAGGACTGGAGGAACGGCTCCGGAAGCTATAACGCGGTAGCGAGCTGCTCCGGAGAGTTTACCGCCAGATCATTTTCGCTGATCGCGGAAGCGGCGGCTTCCACTGAAAATCCCGACGACAACTCGCTTCAGGAAGGCGGCTCCCCCCACGCCGTGCAGCTCGAAATCAGGGACATCCGGCTCGGCAGTGTTCTACCCATGTTTTCTGTGTTTTCCTACGGCAGGAATTTCAGGGCGAACCTGTCCAACAGGTTCAACATGGCTTTCGACAAGGAATTCGACAGGGATGGTTTTTTCGTGCAGGCCTCCTGGCTGATGCCGGGCCGCGCCGTGACTCTGACCGCTAAACAGAAAACATACTGGTCCAGATACAGGAGCGAAACGGGGCAGTTCCTGGAGGATCGTTTCCTGTCCAGCTGGTTCTATACCGAAGCGTACCTCGAGTTTCTCAGGGATATCACCCTCAAATGCTGGTACGAAGAAACCAGGAACCCGACCGACAGGTGGAAACACGCTTTCTTTGAACTCGGCGCCGGTAACTCTCTCGGACGGATCAAGTTCCAGTACAAGAGGAAAGATATCGGAATACACACAGGCGGTTATGACTTCCTGAAAGCATATTCGGCCGGGCAGAGAGATATCTTCGGCATCGAGTTGACTACGCACATCACCGAGAATCTCCAGTTCTACCAGCGGACCGGCTTCGGACGGGGAGTCACCGGAGGCAGCTGGATGAGCGGTTTTTATCAACTTGCATACAGGGGTTTCAGAAACACTGAGATCTACCTCGAATACGGCAATCCCGACCAGACGAACGACGATCTCGTCAATGACGGCGAACTCGCCGACAACATATACCTGAATTTCGAGCACCGCGTGAAGCTGTTCGTCAAGATGTGGTTGTAGCGCCGGGCGGTCTTCGTAACTTCCGCGGCGTCGTGAATGTGGGAGAAACGCTTTGAATTCCAGCAGTAACCGAATAGCGCGAGTTTTTTTGCCTGTAATGCCCGCCCGGCTGTCAGCGGCAGTGTTCCTTATGATGGCGGTCGTGATCATGCCTGCATCCCCGGCAGGAGCGGGAAGCGCTTTTACTACGGAAGATGCTGATAAGATCCGTGAAGCTGCATACCCTACAGGAAAAAGCAACGGAATTCTCTTCACTTTCGACGGACCGGGAGCCGACGGAGTAACCATCGCCGGCGACTTCAACGGATGGGATCAGTCCGCGACCGAGATGCAGAGGAACAAACATGGAATCTGGTGGGCGGTGGTTCCGACGGGTTCAGGGTCAATTCAATATAAATTCGTCATAGACGGCAACTGGGAGACAGATCCCAACAATCCCGATATAACGGGAGAGTTCGGCAATTCGGTCATCACCGTCGGACCTGACGGCGGAATCGCCGCATTACCGGCCGGGAAAGCGGTCCCGCTCAATCCGAATGTCACGTTTCACGGGGATTTCCGGTCCAGGTTGCACTCCACTCTCCATACGGATGAACCTGTACGAATCGAAGATGCGACGCAGCGAGTGCTCCTCGATCTCGACTGCAACCTGGAAAACCAGGTAATGCTATGGGGCAGATTGAACCTGCAGACGGAAGACGCCGACGGTCGCGCCAAGCTCGAGCGCATGGCATTCGATATGTCGAATCCGGATGTCTCACTCACGGCATTCTATAATGTATTCGGTGAAAGAGAGGTGGAACTCGGCGATCCGTACGGGCTGACCTCCGGAATCGGCAGCTTCAACGATTCCTATGGACGCAACTCGCAGGGCCTCTTTCTGAACAATCTCAGGATCGGCCGAAGCGCCCATGGAGCGGTATTGTATGGAAATGACCTCGATTCCGGCGAGGATATGACCGCCGCACGGATCAGCGCCGAACCGGGCATCTTTTCAACAGGTCTGAGCTGGAGGAGAAAAAGCGGTTTCGACGCCGGTATATCACCGGAAGGAAGCGGGGGCGGCGAGTACGGAGTCTCCGACCTCGCCGGGATCGACTTCCGTGCACCCCTGTTCGGCAGAGCCCTGGTCACAGTTGAAGCCCTTGCAGGCCGGACCGTTGTCAGGGATGTCGACGAGAAGACCTGGAACCTGTCGGACAGGTTTCTGTTGTATGGTTCATGGCAGCAGATCCTCGGGGGCGGGTTGAGGTTGATCGCCAGGACGACATGCGAACTTTTTGAGTATACGGCTACGGCGGTATCCGGATATGGACTTGGTGAAACGACATCGTCGGGACTTCTCGTCTCCGGTCTGTCTCTCGATAGACTTGGTAACGAGGGCGCTTTTTTCGACTGGCGCATTGATCTGGAATACCTCCAATTTTTCTGTGATGAAAGCCTGCCGTGGGAGCGGCTCTGGGATTTCGAAAGGATGGATATTCTGGCCGTCCCCGGTTTTATCACAACCGGATATGAAAAAACCTTGGAGATAAAGACGACCGCGGAACTGCTTTTCGAAACCGGATGGTGCAGCATCGGATTCAACACCCTGGGAATATTCAACTTCGCCCCTGTCCCGGGGGGACCCTGGGTTTTTGACCAGTCCACGGGTTTCGAAATCCACCGGGGCAGGCTCGGACTGCTCGGTAATGTCAGGACAGCCACCTACAACAGTGGATACCTCGGCCTGGACGACACCTTCTTCTGCGGCTACTACGCGGTCGAGCTCAGCCTGGGGCGTAACGCATCGATCCGCCTCGGGTACGGCCTCAGGCCGGAAAACGACGACGACGAACTGCGAGCGCGTGAGGCTTTTATTTACTCTAACGGGCTATCCCCGGAAACGGTGAGGACCAGCTACAACAGCCTTGGCCGGGCCGTGACCTCAGCCGAGGAAACATTATCCGAATACGACGGAATCGTACTCGAAGGACGCTTCACATTCTGATCTCAGGTTCAGCCCGGAACGGTGAGAGCCGACACGACCGGAGATTCAGACGGCGTGTTAACACAATCGCGGCGATCAGGATACGCGGCAAATACGGAAAAACAGCCTGTCGACGACTCTGATCCGACTTCGACGGGCGGAACACGATAATGCCTGGAGAGCACCTGAAATGAAATATGGAAAGATTAAAAAAGAACGGGTAGCCGGATCCGAGGTCGGCCGCTTCCCTGCGGCGGTTCTACTGGCCGCCGTAATGTTCGCGCTTTGGGGATGCAAGGGCGGTCCTGCGAACCCGTTCTTCGACCCGCCCGGGGGAACCATCGATTATCTGACATCTTTTTCATCTTTTCATATGCCGGGTAGTTTCAACGCGGAATATACATGGCCTACGACATGGAACAGCGCCGAATGGGAAGCCGTTCGCATGACCCTGGTCGACGACTACACCTGGGAGAAAACAGTCAGGATAGACTATCTCGAGGACCAGGGCGGCAGCGAGGGCCAGTTCAAGTTCGCTGCGAACGCCGGATGGGAAACGGGCTTCGGCGACTCCGGTGTCTGGGGAGAGACTACAAGGGGCAGCGATGTCAATAACATCCTGCTTTCCGACCGGCCCGATTCCGTTGTGATCGTAACCGGCAGTGATTACACTTTCCGCTTTTACGAAACGACCGAAACTTACGAAATAGTCGCCTCCGTCACACCCGCCGGCGGCATCGCCGGTATAGCCGCTTTCGACAATCTCCCCGCCCCCCCCTACCCCGCTGCGACGGCGACCGCTCTTCAGCTCCCCGATTCCGTGTCATTCGGAACGGCACTATCCGATACCGCCGACGGAGAGTTCCTGATAGAAAACCTGCCGGACGGCGATTACGCGGTCGAGTTAACTGCGGACGGCTACATGTCCGAGGTTGCCGGAGGAATCCAGGTGGCCGGCGAGACAGTTGATATCGGCACGATCACCCTTTCACTCTTAACGGGCAGCATCACCGGTCCGATTGATTTCGATGGGGTGGACGCTCCCCCTTATCCCTCGGCGGATGTCGCGGCTTATGAGGCGTCATCCTGGCAGAAAATCGGAGAAACAACTTCCGACACATCCTCAGGAGTTTATACCCTTTCAGGCTTACCCGACGATTCTTACAATATCGTTGCGGAAGCTGAGGGTTTCGTCGCCGACACGCTTTTCGGGATAACCGTGGGCGGCGGCGGCGAGGTCGACGCCGACACACTCTTCCTGGATAGTGCAGGATGGGAATGGACCCACGAAGCCGTCGATGATGATTCTGATTCCCGCTGGGGATCGGGCAACGAGCTTTATTACCTCAAAGCAGGCTACGATCAGACCACGCTCCACCTGGCGTTCGAATTCATCGTTTCAACCAACGGCATAATCCTCCTGATCGACAATGGCGACGGCCTTGGAGTAATCGACATTTCCGGTCTGGACTTCTTTCCGCGCCTGCTCAGTTTCGAAGACGATTTCAAGGCAAGGTTCATTTTCGCGGGATGGTCCGGAGAGACGTTCAGCCTTAGAGAGATCACCGGCGAAACAACTACCGTCGAGGTGACCGAAGGTTATTCATACACCGGCGATCCTTCGGACGGCTCACCATCTCTCACCGAGCTGGATATAGACTGGGAAACCCTTTTCCCCGGTTCGGGCGGCAATCCTCCCCCCGGAACCGAAATCCGCATTGTGCTCTGCCTGGTCGGGTCCGACGGCTCTTCGGCCGGCGACGTATGTCCCGACTCTGAATATCCTCCGGGGTGGGATTGGAACATCCCCCTCACCCTGACCGAGTTTCTCGAGATCCCGGTGGATCTCGATTAGCAACCGGAGGCCGGAAAATCGCCTCCAGGAGAATTGACATGCCGAGAATTCGCGCCGCCGATATTTCAACGAAACGTGGATTCGTCACCCGCACCAGTCCCATCCTGGCCGTCGTTGCAGTAGTAATGATGCTTGGTATCCTTCCCGGATGCGCAGTTGTACAACTGC
>CAYMWF010000003.1:0-7826 GCA_964394085.1 uncultured Gemmatimonadota bacterium
TAATTAAGATCGAAGAGGTATTCCAAGTCGGCATAACCCGGAAGTCGGCATAATGTCATTCATGCCATAAACATGTTCATGAGGGCAGGCTCCTGCTGGAAGGCGCTTTTCCGGATCTGAAATTTTGTCACGTGGGAAACGCAGACGACGAGAGAAACTCTGACTTTTCGCCACGCGGGAAACGCAGGCGACAAGAGCAACTCTGACTTTTCGCCACGCGGGAAATGCCGGCGACGAGAGCATCTCTGATTTTTCGTCACGCGGGAAATGCCGGCGACGAGAGCATCTCTGATTTTTCGCCACGCGGGAAACGCAGGCCCGGCAGCACCAGGCGGAAATATCCAATGATGCATTTGAATTACATTTGTTGCACAAGATCCCGTGCTGCGTTGTTCATGTCGGAATCAGTTAATACGACCTGTTCAGGCGACAGCAACTATGCTCTGTTCAGATCGAAGGGCGCCACTCATGTCAATTGCATACTCGGGGGCGATTATCCCCCGGAGATATTTTTTAGACGGCGGATATATAAAGCTTTCATACTGCGGTAAGGTTTCAACTGCAGGAAAAAAGAGTTACGCAAACCTTTCCGAAAACCGCATGAGCGTCGGGAAGCGTTTCCGGTAGTGCCCCTGGAACAGGCCGTTCTTGAAAACAACGATACTGAGATTTATCAGGCTGGCTGCCGTGGTCGCAGATTCGCGCATATCAAATGAGGAGGATATTGGTGTCGACGATGCGGCCGAACTCTTCCGCGGTCTGACGGTCGCCGTCGGTGAGCCCGTTGATCTCGACGGTAATATAATAGTTGGCGCGCAGGAACTCCACGAAATAGATTTCGACTATGACATTCAGTGTGCCGCGGGCTTCTTCGCCGAGGTCGGAAATTTCAATTTCGAAGCCTTCCGCAAGCTGTTCATACAGCCCTGCCGAGCCCTCGTTGTCGCTCTGGTCTGAGATCATCAGGCGGATGTAACCACCATTCGGTCCCACATATTCCTGAACCGCTGCTTCCCTGAAGTCGTAATCACCAAATTCAAGAGCCGCCCCATTGATGGCATCGAAAAGATCGTAGATCGAGTTGTATTCTCCGGCGGCGCCGTCGCGGCTCCAGCCGCTGATATCGTTGTCGTCCGGAACCAGCGAAACGAGATCGACGATGCCGTTATCATCCGACGAAGGGTTTTTGCATCCGCCGATCACGATCAGGCCGGCAAGAAGCAAGACCCCGAACAGCACGAAGCGGCGGTTATTAAAAGTCCGGATTTCCGGTTTCATATTCATTCTCCTCAAAAAGATCAAAACAACGTCGAAACTGTTGTCGAACGGCGGGTTTCAGCCGAACCGCGAATTGTTGCCGAGAGCTGATCCTCACAAACATATCGCACATCGAACATGATGATACCTGGGCCCTGCGTGAATTCGCTTACCAGGTTTTTGGCCGAAATCATTTTTTCATCATCCCATCTACTTCGGTTTTAAGTCATTATGGGAGGAATCCAGGGGGAAGCTCTCCCTCTCCGGAAGTTTCGCCGTATCCTCCGGATTCCCCGTAAATCGAACTCTCGCCGCTCGATTCCGTCCCGGCGTCGTTTAAGCCGGGATGAGTCGCCGCGGTCGTTGGCAGCTCGTCTAGAGTATCCTTCTCCTCCTTCGAATCCGATTCTTTCCGCAGCTTGCCCGCCTCGGCGATATAGGACCCGGTCGCGAGGCGGATCTCACCGGTCGGGGAGATGAAGATTGCGGCATCCCCCAGCACGGGACAGACCTGCTCGCAGATGCCGCAGCCGTTGCATTTGGTTTCGTCGACGAAGGGGCGTTTTTCACCCTCTACCACCTTGAAAACTATGGCGTTGTAGGGGCACGCCTCGTCGCACTTGAGACAGAGCATGTGGTGTTCCCAGGCGACGCAGAGTTCCTTCCTGATGACGGCGGTACCGATCCGCGCCGATTTCTTCTCTTCGAGCGGAAGGGAGCGGATCGCCCCGGTCGGGCAGACGCGGCCGCAGACGTTGCAATCCTGTTCGCATCCGGCCAGGCGCATTTCGTGCCTGGGCGTCCAGAGTCCCTCGAGACCGGCTTCGAATACAGCGGGCTGGAGGGTGTTCGTGATGCAGGCTTTCATACATTCGCCGCAGCGGACGCACGCGACCAGGAACTTCTCTTCGGGGAGCGCTCCCGGAGGCCGGATCAGGCGGGACTCGCGGAGTTTCCGTGCAACCCCGGTTCGGGCCAGGAAAACGAGCGACATCGCCGCGCCGCCGCCGAGCAGGAGGGTTCGACGGCCAGCGTCGACCGGGAGACGTTTCGTATCCGTCACACGGGCGGCTCCCGGCGAGAAGGCGATGCCCTCCAGCGGGCAGGCCCTGGCACAGGACCTGCAGCCGATACACTCGGCGGCAGCGGTCTGACGCGGTTCGTCGCCTATGGCATCCATCGGGCAGGCTTTGCGGCAGGCTCCGCAGGAGTTGCACTCCTCCGTGACCCGTCTCCGGACCGGCGCCGTCAGCGAAAGCAGACCGAGAAGCGCGCCGAGAGGGCATAGATACCTGCACCAGAAGCGCGGCGACAAGACCGCCGCCCCGAGCACCGCGGCCAGAAGCAGCAGAAAAACCGGCGCTCCCGTATAGACCGGCTGGATAAAACTCGTCCGGGCAAGACCGAAGAAACCGGCCGTTTCCAGGAGGGGCCTGGCGAGATCCAGCGTCCCGTTCGCAAGGAGCGCGGCCAGCGGATGCAGAACCGTCGCCGCACTCCGCGTCACGAAAGAAAGCGGATCGAATATGAAGAGCAGGCTGCTTCCGAATAGTGCGCTTATGATGATCGCAAAAAGCAGCCCGAACTTTACCGGCCTGAAACGCCGCAGGCCCGATGTTTCATTCCGAGCCGGGTTCCCGCTGCGGGCGTTTATTTTTCCAGCGGATTCCGCCGCCGGGCGGATCGATTGACTGCAGGTTCCTTCCTGGTCCGCCCGGGCTGATTGATTGCCGGGTTCCTCCCCCGCCGGCCGGGCCGACCTGCTTCCGGCCATTTCCGCGGATCCTCCCGGGACATAGGATCCGGTATCGTCGGTGAACCTCTCCCGGTCGGAGGATTCGGTATCGTCAGCGAACCTCTCCCGGTCGGAGGATCCGGTATCGTCGGTGAACCTCCCCGGGACAGAGGTCACGGCACTTTCAGCAAATTCCTCCGGGACGGAAGAAGCCCTCGAAGCAGCAGCATCCTTTCCCGCGGTAGCGAGCCCTCGCCGGTTTTTCTTTTTAAGCGCCTTACGCCGCGATCGGGAAGCCGCGGCATCGGCCAGGTCCACTGCTCCGCCGAGGGGGCAGAAGTAGGAACAGAAGAGCCTTCCGGCGACCAGAGTTACCGCGATCGTTATCAGGGCCGGGAGCATCCATGCGGAGAGTTCGCGCAGACCGACGGCGGCCCCGAGTGCGATCAGGGGGTCGAGGCGAAGGAAAATGTCGAATGGAACTTTTTCGGCGAGCGGATAGACGGCGAAGAAGAAAAGCAGGAGGAAAACGGCGGCGGAAACAACCTGCGAAAATGTTCTCAACTTCGATCGTTTTTTCAAGCGTCAGTCCATCGTTAAAGAAGCAAAGGCTTCCGAGAACGTCTCGACGGAGCGGTGCCGGCAGGGGAACCAGTCGGCTGAGTGAATCCGCGCCGCGCAGCCAGGTGAACAAGACGGCTGAGTGAATCCGCGCCGCGCAGCCAGGTGAACAAGACGGCTGAGTGAATCCGCGCCGCGCAGCCGGCTGAATTAACCGGACATCCCCTGCGGAATCGGGTTGCTGCCCGCCCTCTGCTGCTAAACCGTTTCCCTCCGTATTTTGATCGAAGCGGTATCGAGGTTTCCCAGGCCCCTCTCACCCGCATACAGAATGTGCTTTACCTGCCTGGCGGCGAACTTTCGGCCGTACCAGGGAGTCAGCTCCGCGCCGCAGGCGTCTACGGCGACCGGATCCGTCCCCGCCACGATAGTGTCGAGTTTCGCTACTTCGCCCGGTCCCCCGGGGCCGCCGGTGGTCAGGGCGCGGGTGGCGTCCAGCACGGTCAGGTGCGGGCGGAGCACGGTGGCGAGGTCGACTATCGCTTTGTCGAGATCCAGCTTGCGGTGGAAAACGTTGCGGTCCCAGATAGCGCCCATCAGGTTCTTCATACCGAGAGACACTCCGGTGGCGCTGTGGGACTTCGCCGTGGGTATATTGATGAAAACATCGGCATCGAGCACATCTTTCGCGATCTCAACCGTGTCCAGCGCCTCGGCGCCGGGAACCTTCTTCTCAGTGTAGAACTTCCGGTCGGCCAGGGCGAGAGTATGAACACCGGACAGACCATCGCAAGCTTTCCCGATGCCGGACCGGTCGAGGCACAGGCTCGGCCGCCTCACCGGGTAGTCCAGCACCATCACCCGGGCGGCTCCGGCGCCGAGGCAGAGTTCCGCCATCATCCGAACGACCTCCGGAGAGGTTGTCGCCCCCATCCCTGGAGATGCCGGGAAGCCGATATTCGGCTTGAGCACTACGATGTTACCCTTTTTGACGAAACGTCCGATGCCGCCGAGCAGCTCCAGCGCCCGCTGCACCGCCTTCTCCGGAGTTCCCTTCACGACCACCGCTTCCAATCCCGTTCCAGCCGTGCCGCCGTGTGCGCCGCCCCGATCATCACCGACCGCGCCGTCCCGGTCTCCGCCGGCCTCTTCACCGGGTGCTCCGCCGGTGACGCCACCGGATCCGGGACCGGATCCGCCCGTCAGGGCTGCGTCATCCGCCGTCCCCGGAAGCGCATGCACGGAAGACCACCCGACCAGCGAACCGGCGCCGATCATTGCCCCGGTTTTTCCGGAAACTTTCAGGAATTTCCGTCTCGTCCAATTCCGTTTCATCCCGGAGTCCTTTCATTTATTGCTTGAAACACCTGCTCAGAGCGGGATCTTGACCCACCCCGCGGAGCGAAAAGGAAAAAAAGCGGCGCACGCGACCGCATAATTACCAACACCGAGTGTAACAGGGTTTCATTCACCGGGCAACCAAACGGACCCGGAAGCCGTCGATTTTTGTCACGTGGGTAAAAATCCAGACCGCCGACTGCTGATATCGGGCGATCCGGAACATCGCATCTTTGTAATTTCCATGGCGGTAAAAGTGTAGAATATTCTACAGGCGGGGCTGTGGAATATTCAGCAAAACGTGGTTGCGAGACACTTATCCAAATGTGATTTCCCTTTAAATACAACAGGATAGGCGTTTTACGGTTCAGGCATGACGTATGCAATATTGCCTATAGAGCATGGAATTCGAATGCAGGGCGAGGGAACGATCCTTCAGCCCCGGCAGCGCGGAGGCGGAAAACATGAAAAGCAAGGGTTCCCGGGGAACCGGGCGGAATTTGAAGAGACGCGGAAGCAGCCGGAGAGCGGTTTTTGTTTTGAATCCGCTACTTTCGACTGTTTTCCTGCTTTTTTCCGCCGGACAGGCGTCCGGCGGCGTCACCCCGCACTCCCTCGAGGAAATAATTCCACTGAGTCCGGAAATCGGGCAGGCCGCGCCAGTCGAAGCCGGAGAAGGACCGCCCGCCGGAGAGCCCGGCAGAGAGACGACAGTCGGAGTCCGGGAGGGGCCGCCCATCGGAGAGCATGACAGTGAAACGGCGGTCGACGATCCCGAAAGACTTGCCGAGGCGGCCGTCATGGAGAACCGGTCGATCGAAGCTTTGAGAAACCGGATCCAAGCGCTGGAACACAGGGCGGGAGCCGCCTCTCAATGGAGCGACCCGGTAGTGTCCACGGAACTTTCTAACTTCCCCGTCGATTCGTGGAGCGTGGGTGAATCGCCGATGAGCGGCGTCCAGTTCAAGATAGCCCAGAAAATCCCTTTCCCGGGCAAGAATCGAATCCGGACCGGTGTCGCCGGATACGAATTCCTCGAGAAAGAATGGGAGCTCGAAGAGCAGAAGAACCGGCTGCGCCACCTGGTCAGAGAGACCTATTGGAACCTGGCTCTGAACCGCGGTCTCGAGCGGTTGACGGAACGCCACGCCGCACTTGCAGGCAGGCTGGCCGACGCCGTCCGCGCGGCATACAAGACGGGAAAAGCAGATCAACACGTTTTGTTAAGCCTGCAGCTGCGCGAGAGCAAACTGCGGGACGACCTGGATGATTTCGAAAAGAAGCGTAAAGCGCTCCTCGCCGTTCTGAACGCCGCCCTCCATCGTGAACAGAGGACGGCTGTGGGAACCCCTGCGGAGATTCCGGCGGTCGCGCCCCGGGGAACACTCCCGGAATACCTCGAACTGGCGGAGACGTTCAATCCGCGACTCAAGGAGACGGAGACTAGAGCGCTCCGGTTCTCCGAGGCCGCGAAAGGCGCGGCCCTCGAAAAGTGGCCCGATTTGACCGCATGGGGCGGATACAGGATCCGTTTCCCGGCGGGAGCCGATAACGGAACCGACTTTTTCAGCCTCGGAGTCTCGATACCGCTGCCCTTCGACTATACGAACCGTTCGGGCAACAGGCGCGCCGGATTTCTGGCGATGGTAGACTCGGAAAAGGAACGGTTTGAAGCCATCAGGGACGAAATTGGTTCATCCATGGAGATTGAGCTCATCGCCTGGACGAGGGCTCACGAAAAATTCACCGCTTATTCGGAAAGGCTGGTTCCGGACGCCGCCCGGATCCTGGAGTCCGCGCTTTCCGCGTACCGGGCGGGTCGGGCGGATTACACGGACCTTTTCCGGGCGGAGCTTCAGCTCCTGGAGCTCGAACGTGACCTTCTGATCGCAAAATCGGCGACCCGGATTCACCGGAGCAGGATGGAAATCCTGGCAGGAATCCCGCACCAGAATAGAATCGAGGTGAAGAGATGAAACTGAAATACTCTGAAAAAGACCGGATGCTATATATTCCCATAAAAAATCCGGAGCTCAAGATCGTTACAAAAGACACGCCGCCTCCCCAGAAAAAACCCTCCAGGCAGAGACGAAAGTACCTAACCGCCCTGGTCGGCATCGCGGTGGCGGCGATAGTCATACTGCTGTTCGCCGGCGAGCTTTTCGGTGATCATCCCGCCCAAGCGGGAGCAACAGGCCATGAAATGGGCTCCGCCGAGCCGGGGAATAAGGAAGGCTCGATCTACACCTGCCCCATGCACCCGGAAATCACGCGGGACGAGCCCGGCTCCTGCCCCGAATGCGGTATGTTCCTCGTTGAAAAGGAGACAGAGATTCCGGCGACACCCGTAATTCCGGCGGCACATGAAACCTCCGGCTGCTGCCCTCAAACTGAGGAGCCGGCACCCGCCGGCCGCTCCTCCCACTCGGACGAGGAGAAGGCGCCCGCCGGCCATTCCTCCTACTCGGACGAGGCGGAAGCGCCCGCCGGCCACACCTCCCACTCGGACGAGGCGAGGGCGCCCGCCGGACATTCCTCCAACTCGGACGAGGCGAAGGCGCTCACCGAGACTCTCTATTCATGCGGCATGCATCCGCACGTTATCCAGGACGAGCCGGGGAACTGCCCGATCTGCGGCATGAACCTGACGCCCATGAAAAGCGAGGTTGAAACCCAGGGACGGGAAACCCGCGAAGGCCTCATCGAAATCGACCCGGTGGTCGAGCACAACATGGGAGTTCGGGTCGCTCCGGTTGAAAAGGGCTCGATCTCGCGGCGGGTACGCACCTTCGGGGAAGTTGAAGTCGCCGAAAACCTGGTTTCCGTGGTCAATCTCAAATTTTCCGGCTGGATCGAGGAGCTCTTTGCCGACGAAACCGGCCGTTATGTAGAGCGAGGTCAGCCCCTGTTCAGCATCTATTCTCCCGAGCTGGTC
>CAYMWF010000003.1:7926-134365 GCA_964394085.1 uncultured Gemmatimonadota bacterium
CCGTCGTCATCCGCTCCCCCAGGTCCGGTTATATACTGCACAAGAACGCCGTCGAAGGCGCTGCCGTCAAGGCAGGCGCGGACCTTTTCCATATAGCCGGCCTGGACAGGATCTGGGTTCACGCAAAAATTTACGAGATCGACGCGCCCTGGGTCACGGCGGGAGCGAACGCCGACCTGGAGCTGCCTTTTCAACCCGGAAAAACCTACAAGGGCGAGGTCGGCTACCTCTACCCGACCCTCGACCGCGGAAGCCGCACCGTCGAGGCGCGGCTCGAATTCGACAACCCGGATCTCGAGCTGAAGCCGGGCATGTCCGCGACGGTGAGCATCAAGACACGCCCCAGTGAGGACACGCTCGTTATCCCATCCGAGGCGATTATTCACACGGGCGAGCGGAAGCTGGTTTTCGTAGCGCGGACGGGCGGCGGCAAATATGAACCGCGCGAAATAATCACGGGGCAGGCCGGGGACGGCTCGGTGATCGAGGTGCTTTCGGGTCTGACAGCGGGCGAGCAGGTGGTCGTGTCGGGGCAGTTCCTGCTCGATTCGGAGTCGCAGCTCCGCGAAGCCGTCAGGAAGATGCTGGAGGTAAGGAACCGGACATGATCGAGCGAATCATAGAAGCGAGCGTAAAGAACAGGATGTTGGTTCTCATCGTCACCGGCATCGTGATCCTGGCGGGAATCCGCGCCATGCTCGATACCCCGGTGGACGCGATTCCCGATCTTTCGGACGTCCAGGTGATAGTTTACACGGAGTATCCCGGCCAGGCCCCCCAGGTAGTCGAAGACCAGGTCACCTACCCGCTCACCACGGCCCTGCTTTCGGTCCCCTACGCTCAGTCGGTGCGCGGCTACTCCTTTTTCGGCTTCTCTATGGTCTATATCATCTTCGAGGACGGCACCGACCTTTACTGGGCCCGCTCCAGGGTTCTCGAATACCTCAATTTCGTCCAGGGACGCCTTCCGGACGGGGCCTCCCCCCGGATCGGACCCGACGCCACGGGCGTGGGCTGGGTCTACATGTATTCCCTCACCTCGGACAGGCACGACCCGGCCGAGCTCCGCTCCCTGCAGGACTGGTATCTCAAGTACGACCTGATGAGCCTGCCGGGCGTGGCCGAAGTCGCCTCCGCCGGCGGATTCGTGAAGCAGTACCAGGTCGAGGTCGACCCCGAGAAGCTCCGCGCTTACGGCATCCCGCTCACCAGCGTGAACAAGGCCATCAAACGCTCCAACATGGACGTGGGGGGGCGGCTCATCGAAATGGGAGAGACCGAATTCATGGTGCGAGGCAAAGGATATATCGGCTCCATCGCCGACCTCGAAAAAATACCGGTCGGGTTCGACAAGGCCTCCCGTACGCCGGTTTACCTTTCCAGCGTCGCCAATATCCACACCGGCCCCGAAATCCGCCGCGGCATCATCGACATGAACGGCGAAGGAGAGGCCGTCGCAGGCATCATCGTAATCCGCTTCGGGGAAAATGCCCTCGAAGTCATCGAAAGGGTCGAGGAGCGGCTGGAAGAACTGAAAAAAGGGCTGCCCGCCGGCGTGGAGATCCATACATCCTACGATCGCTCGAACCTGATCCTCCGCGCCATCAGCGCCCTCAAGACCAAGCTCGCCGAAGAGATGCTCATCGTGGTCCTGGTCATCATCATCTTTCTGCTGCACATCAGGTCGACCCTCGTCGCGGCGTTCACCCTTCCCGTCGGCATCCTGGCCAGCTTCATTTTCATGAGGTTCCTGGGGATCAACGCCAACATCATGAGTCTCGGCGGAATCGCCATCGCCATCGGCGTGATGGTGGACGCTTCGGTGGTCCTGGTCGAAAACCTGCACAAACACCAGGAACGTAACCAGAGCCTTCCGAAAGAGGAGCGCGACCACGGCCTTCCGAAAGAGGAGCGCGACCACGGCCTCCCGCACGAGGCGCTCGTGATCAAATCGGCGAAGGAGGTCGGCCCCGCCCTCTTCTTCTCTCTCGCCATCGTCACGATCAGCTTTCTTCCCGTGTTCACCCTGGAGCAGCAGGAGGGGCGCTTATTCTCGCCGCTCGCCTTCACCAAAACCTTCGCCATGGCGGCATCGTCGATCCTGACCATCACCATCATCCCGGTTCTTCTCTTCTACTTCGTCAGGGGGAAGCTCCCGAAAGAGGAGAAGAACCCGGTAAGCCGCCTCGCCAGAGCTCTTTACAAGCCCGTCCTGAAGATGGTGCTCCGGTTCCCGGCGGCGGCGATCCTGGTGGCGGCGCTTTTCCTCGCCCTCACCTGGATTCCCTATTCCCGGCTCGGGAGCGAGTTCATGCCGCCCCTCAACGAGGGAGACCTCCTCTACATGCCGACCACGCCGCCCGGCATAAGCATCACCAAGGCGGGCGAGCTGCTGCAGCAGACCGACAAGATCATCGCGAGCCATCCGCAGGTGGCCCACGTGCTCGGGAAGATCGGCAGGGCCGACACCGCCACCGACCCGGCGCCCCTCTCGATGATCGAAACCACCATCATCCTCGACCCCGTGGAGGAATGGCCGGACGGAAAGACCATCGAGGATATCATCAGCGAGCTCGACGGCATGGTCCGCTTTCCCGGGCTCACCAACGCCTGGACCATGCCGATAAGGACCCGCATCGACATGCTGGCGACCGGGATCAAGACCCCTGTCGGGATCAAGCTCCTCGGCAGCGACCTGGACCAGCTCTCCCGCCTCGGCCGGGAGATCGAAGCCCTGCTGAGGGAGCTTCCCGAAACCCAGTCGGTCTACTCGGAGCGGGTCACGGGCGGCAAATTCATCGACATCCGGGTGCGGCGCGAGGATGCCGCCCGCTTCGGCCTGACCGTGGGCGACGTTCTCGACGTGGTCCGGACGGCGGCCGGCGGCATGAATGTGAGCAGCACGGTGGAGGGGCTCGAGCGATACCCGATAAATGTGCGCTATCCGAGGGAGCTCAGGTCGGACATCGCCAGCCTCGAAAGGCTCGCCGTCCATACGCCCGCGGGGCACGCCGTGCCGCTCGCCCAGGTGGCCGATATCGACATCGTCGCCGGGGCCCCGGCCATCAAGAGCGAAAACGGTAAACCGACCGCATGGATTTTCGTCGACCTGAAAACCTCCGACGTGGGCGGTTACGTGGAGGCGGCGAAGAAAAAGATCGCCGCCGGTGTCGATATCCCCGACGGAGTGTCACTCGCCTGGTCGGGCCAGTACGAATACATGGAAAGGGCCGCGAAACGCCTCTCGGTCGTGGTGCCGCTGACCCTGGCCCTGATTTTCCTCCTCCTCTTCCTGCATTTCAGGAACGTTACCGAGAGCCTGATCGTGATGCTTTCGATTCCCTTCGCCCTCACCGGCGGGGTCTGGCTGATGTACTGGGCCGGATACAACCTCTCGGTGGCTGTGGCCGTCGGGTTCATCGCCCTCGCCGGGCTCGCGGCCGAGACGGGCGTGGTGATGCTCGTCTACCTCGACGAGACCCTCGAACGCTGGAAGAGAGAGGGCCGCCTGAAGAGTATCGCCGACCTGAAAGCCGTCATTCTGGAGGGAGCCGCGGACAGGGTGCGGCCGAAACTGATGACCGTGGCCACCACTACCCTCGGGCTGCTCCCGATAATGCTCGGCACCGAAACCGGCACCCGCGTCATGAAACGTATCGCGGCCCCGATGGTGGGAGGGCTACTGTCCTCGACCGTGTTGACGCTCGTGATTCTCCCCGCCGTCTACCTGGTCTGGAAAAGGCGGCGGCTGCCCGGTGTATAAAACGAACCTTGTAACTCGCAGTAACCCTTGGGTAGAATGATGATGTGCAGAAACGACGGAAGTTTGAACACCGAAAGGGAACGCATGGATAAAACCCGCCTGCTCCTGGTAGACGACGACGAAAGCTTCAGGGAAGTGCTGCGGTTCCACCTCGCCGAGGCCGGATACGAAGTCGACACCGCGGCCGACGGTGAAGAAGGGCTGGCGGTATTCCAGCAGAAGCTGCACCCGGTGGTCCTGACCGATCTCAAGATGCCGAAAAAAACCGGGCTCGAGCTCATGGAGGAGGTGCACCGGCGCTCCCCCCAGACCGCCGTCGTCGTCATCACCGCGTTCGGAGACATCGAAACGGCCGTCGACGCCATGAAAGCCGGAGCATTCGATTTTCTGCCCAAGCCGGTGTCGAGGGATCACTGCAAGCTGATCGTTAAAAAGGCCGTGGAACACGTGTTCCTGAAAGCCCGGTTAAGCGACCTCGAATCCCGGATAGATCCGCACGGTGAAAAGATCCTCTACTCGTCCGCGGCCATGGAAGAGGTGATGCGTTTCATCGAAAAGGCCGCGAAATCCGACACCACCATCCTGTTGCTCGGGGAGAGCGGGACCGGCAAGGAAATCGTGGCGAAGAGGATACATGCAACCAGCGACCGGTCATCCGGCCCTTTCATTCCCGTAAACTGCGCCGCAATCCCGAAAGACCTTCTCGAAAGCGAGTTGTTCGGGCACGTCAAGGGCGCCTTCACCGGGGCGACGCGGGACAGGAAAGGGAAATTCCAGCTTGCCGACGGCGGAACCATCCTTCTCGATGAAATAGCCGAGCTTCCGCAGGAGCTTCAACCCAGGCTGCTCAGGGTGCTCCAGGAGCGCGTCATAGACGTGATAGGCGGAGAGAAGCAGGTTCCCGTGGACATCCGCGTGATCGCCGCAACCAACCGGGATATAAAAGAATCGGTCGAATCCGGCGCTTTCCGCGAAGACCTTTATTTCAGGTTGAACGTGGTTCCGATCGAAATCCCCCCTTTGCGAGACCGCAGGGAGGATATCCTGCTGCTGGCGAAACACTTCCTCGAAAGCCATGGGAAAGGCCGTGTTTTCAAGCTGACGGAAGAGCTCCAGCGCCTGCTGGAAACCCATACGTGGCCCGGAAACGTTCGCGAACTCGAAAATGTCATCCAGCGGATGATCATGCTCGCCGACGGCGAAAAGCTGGAGTGCTCTCTCCTCCCCCCCGCCCTGCAGCAGGTCGAAGCCGAAATCGACGGGGAGGACGAATCGATAAGGTTCTCCATCCCGCCGGAAGGAATCTCCCTGGAAAAGCTCGAGCGGCGGATCATTGTCGAGGCTCTGAAGAAAAACGGGGGAAACCAGGCGAAAACGGCCAGGTTCCTGCAGATACCGCGCCACGTCCTGCTGTACAGGCTGGAGAAATATAAAATCACCGTTTGAACGCCGGGTCCCCGCCCGGGCCGGCGGAAGCGGATCATCCCGGCTGCAGCCCGGACACGGCGCCGCAGCCGGGAGAGCGGCGCGGAGAATCGACGAGATGATTAAAAAGCGCGATCAGGATCGGAATCCACCGGGGATCAAAATGTATGATATGGCATCCGGGCGATGGTACCTGACGCTCCGGGCCTGTCTGGCGCTCTGGATTCCGATCGCTCTGATCTCATACCTGCATTATTCGACCGGCACCGGTTTTCACGATCTGCACGGCATCTTCAGGCGATTGTATTATATCCCCATCGTCCTCGGGGCGTTTTCGTTCGGGCTGAGGGGCAGCCTTGCGGCATCTATCGTCACGTCTCTCGTCTACTCTCCCCATGCATTTACCCATTACTTCATGCACGATCCGGGTTCCACCACCGAGAAAGTGCTCGAAATCGCCCTTTATAACATCGTCGCGCTCATAACCGGTTACCTGGTGCACAGAGAGCGCGAAGAAAGGTATCGCCAGGAAAGGATCGCCGCGCGGCTCGAGGAATCCCTCGAAGAGAAGAAGCTGCTCGAAGAACAGCTCATCCGGACGGGCAAGCTGAAAGCCCTCGGAGAGCTTACCGCCGGCATCGCCCACGAAATCAAGAACCCCCTCGCATCCGTAAAAGGCGCCGCCGAGGCCATCGCCGATGAAATCCCGGCCGACTCCCCCCGCCGGAAACTGGTGGAAATCCAGAAAAAAGAGCTTGAAAGGCTGAGCGAAACACTCGAGCGATTCCTCTCATTCGCCCGACCCGGTGAATTCATGACCGCCAGAGTCGACCTCGGCGAACTTGCCGGCCGGACCCTGAAGCTCCTCGAACCGCAGGCGGGGAAAAAAGGGATCGAAATCGATTCCGCCTGCCCGGAGCGTCCAGTCAGAATAGACGGAGATAAAGACCAGCTTACCCAGGTGCTGCTCAACCTGCTGATCAACGCGATGGCGGCAGTCGGCAGAGAAGGCCGGATCGGGCTGGAAGTGGGAACCGGGTTCGTCGGACACACCGAGTTCGCTCTGCTCAAGGTCGTCGACACCGGTCCCGGTATCCCCGACGATATTCGCGACAGGATTTTCGATCCGTTCTTTTCCACGAAAGAAGACGGCACCGGTCTCGGCCTCTCCATATCCGCGAACATCATCGAAAGGCACGGTGGATTCATCCGCCCGGGTGCTAACCCCCACGGCGCCGGAGCCGCCTTTACCATATTCCTGCCGCTGCCTTAAAATTGATTCTACTTGGAAGTTTCCAAAAGCCGCATATTCAATGAAATGTATCGGTCCGTTGAACACGCGGGCTTGCACAATTTCCTCTCTGATCCGGCGTCCGGTATAGCGAACACTAAACCATGCTTCCCTACAAACTGTTTGCAGTATCACCCGTCTGCGGCTATAATTTCTCTGCAAGGAGGATAATTAAGAAAAAGTCGCTTTTCATGATGATATTTCAGCATAGAATTGAGCATATCAGCTTAACATTTTTTCTTGGAAGGGGGATATAATGCAGAGGTTGCTTCTTATTTCGGCATGTTTGAGTATTTTTACTGCAACCGGACTGTTTGCGGCAACATACCATGTTCCCGATGATTTTTCGATGATACAGCTGGCTATCGAAGCGGCCTTGGACGGTGATACCGTTATGGTCGCCGACGGAACATTTTCCGGGTTCGGCAACACCGATCTGAACTTCTGGGGAAAGGACCTGGTGCTGCTGTCCGAATCCGGCCCTGAGCAGACCATCATCGACGGCGAGGGGCTCCACCGGGGCATCTGGCTGCATAACGGCGAAACTTATGATTCGAAAGTCTCAGGTTTCACGTTCCTCTCGGGTTATGCCATGTATCCTACAAGAGGTGGGGCAATTCTTTGTGAAAACGCCTCTCCTTCAATACAGGACTGCATCTTTTCAGGAAATTCCGCCGGCAGTGGCGGCGCCTGTTATTTCTACGAGTCATCGGCTGAAGTTCAAGGTTGCCTGTTTGAATACAATGTTTCGACAACTTATATTGCGGGAGGAATCTATTGTAACTATTCACCCGTGACCGTAAAAGACTGTATATTTGAGTATAACTCAGCCGATTTGCATGCAGGTGGATTCTATACTGATCAAGGCGATCCCACCGTTGAAAACTGTTATTTCTATCGTAATACCTGCGACTACGCCGGTGGCGCGATATTCGTCTGTTACTCTTCCGCCCCCACATTCACCAACTGCTATATAATCGAAAACAGTGCATCGGACTACGGCGGAGGTATAAGCTGCTACAGCAGCTTCGCGAATCCTCATTTTATCAACTGCACTATTGCCGGAAATACCGCCGGGATTAACGGCGGAGGAGCCAGAATCCGGTGGACAGACTCGCCGGGGGTCAGGTTTTCGAACTGCATAATCTGGGACAACTCTCCCAATCAAATCCATATTACGGATTACGGGGATGTGACTGTTTCTTACAGTGACATAGAAGGCGGCTGGGCGGGAACCGGCAACATCAACGCGGATCCGCTCTTCCTGGGTGACGGTGATTACCATATCTCGACGGAATCTCCGTGCGTCGATGCAGCGGACGGTTTGATCTCTCCGGCATACGACTACGATTACGATGTCAGACCGATCGGTGAGGGCTTCGATATTGGCGCGGACGAAGCCGTGAATATATACGAGGTGATGCCGCCGGAATTCGACCTGGTAATGGTGATCGATGAGTCCGATGTTATAACTGACACAATCCTGGTTACTTCAAACTCACATTCCGGACTGGATTACAGCCTGTATTCTGATGTGGAATGGATTACTTTCTTACCTTCAACGGGCGATATTCCCGGCCTGGGAACAGATACCGTAACCGTGATTTTCGACGGATCCGGCTTACAGGATTCAAGTTACACAGCCTTGATAAACATCGATGTCGAATACACCAGGGAAATGGAAACCGTCGCCATTCCGGTATCGGCGACTGTCCTGCCCCCCGTGCTGCTCGAACTCATTTGTGAGGATCCTTATGTCAGCAGGGGTGAAAGACTTTATTTCGATGCGATTTTCACCAACCTGACCGGTGAGCTGAAAGAGACAACCGGGTGGGTCGATGCATACCTGCTGTCAGGAGAACCTTATTCTAAAAATCCGGTCCTGGGACCGGAATCGGTTTACCTGGCGCCTTACTCGAACATAACGTTTCCGCTCTCTCTGAACATCCCGCTCGGCGCACCCCTGGGTGGCTATTACTCATTATGTGGAAACATCGAGTATGAATCCGGGCACGGACCTATTCTTGAAGACGGCTGTTTCGATTTCACGATAGGTCCGTAACGTTGTATCCGTAAGATTGCCAGTAAATATAGACGATTGAGCGTAGCACTGTATCCCGTCAAGGGAGGGGCTGAGTCATTCCCCTGGCCAGGATTTCATAGTAATCGTTGCCGTCCATGTCATCTTCCCAGACAGCGACGAAATTTCCTTCGGTGTCGACGGCGACATCAGGAATGAACTGCTGACCTGACTCGTCGGTGTTGACCGTCACGTCGCTGAACCATTCACCCCCCCCGGCCACGAACCCCCGCGCGTAAACCTGGTAAAGGCCGTTGCCGTCGCTGTCATCCTCCCAGGTGATCACGAAATCACCATCGGAGTTCATACCGATAGCCGGATTCAGCTGCTGACCGCTCGGTTGCGAGTTGACGGTTATGTCTGCGAATCTCTCGCTGCCGTCGGCATTGAAACCCCGGGCCATTATCTCGTAGCTGCCGTTGCCGTCCTGGTCATCCTCCCAGACAACCACGAAACCGCCGCCGGGCTCCATGGCCACGGCGGGCTCCAGCTGCTGACCGGCTTCGGCCGAGTTGACCGTAAAGTCGGCGAACCGCTCGCTTCCGTCAGCATAAAAGCCCCGGGCGTAGATCTGGTATAAACCGTTGTTGTCCTTGTCATCCTCCCAGACGACTACGAAATCGCCGTCCGTATCAGATGCCACCGATGGATTGAACTGCTGACCGGAGCCGGTCGTGTTGACCGTAAAAACCCCGATCCTTTCCGTCCCGTCAGGATTGAATCCACGGGCATAGATCTGGTAATAGCCGTTGCCGTCGTTGTCATCTTCCCAGGCAACCACGAAGTCACCGTCCCCATCCATCGCTATATCCGGAGCGGTCTGCTGGCCCGATGTGGTCGAATTCACCGTAATATCTGAAAACAGCTCGATGCCCTCGTCATCGAATCCCCGGGCGTAGATTTCATATTTACCGTCTTTATCCTGGTCGTCCTGCCAGGCGATCGCGAAGTTGCCGTCGTGGTCGACGGCTGCAACCGGATTGATCTGCTGGCCGGCTTCGGCGCTGTTCACCACGATGTCGGAGAATCTCTCGCAGCCTCCCGGAGAGAAACCGCGGGCGTATATCTGACAGTAGCCGTTGTTGTCGCTGTCGTCTTCCCACGTGACTACGAAATCACCCCCCGGAGCCATGCCCACGGCCGGATCGAACTGGTTGCCCGAATAGTCGCTGTTAACTGACCGATCGTTGAAATTCAGGCTTCCCAGGTCGTCATAGCTGTAAGCGGGCGGCACGGAAGTCATATCATAATCGATCGTAAACAGATGGTCCCACTCCTCAGGGTCTTCGTTGTAATCGGGGCAGTAGAACCACGGCGCCCCCCCGACGAAATATTCGCCCATCCCCTCCTCCGCGGATACCGTATTGACATAAATCCGGTTCTCCGACGGATAGAATTCGAAGAGCCTGAGCCATCCGTTCCCCAGCCGGTCGGCGCCGTAGCAGTGACCGTCGCAGGGCTCCACGCTGCAGGGCTCTTCATACTGGTAATCGGTCAGGATCTCATGAACAGTGTTGCCGTTGTTGCCGGTGTGCGTAATGTACTCGGAGTCGTTTATGTGGCCGGAAAGTACCAAAAAAATATTACTGTGCCGGGCCACAAGCTCTTCCCACAAAATATGCGCGCCGCTGCCGGCGATATCGTAGTCCGTACCGCATCCTTCGCAGTACTCCGCACCGTGAGTAAGGTAGCAGTGGGTGACGATGATCACGCGTCGATCCCCATTGGCCATAATGAGGTTGTCGGCCCAGCAGAGGGCATCTTTTGTTGGTGCGAACTCGAGGTTCACAACCATGAACCCCATGCCGCCCGCTTCGAACAATACGTAATTATTATCATTCGTATCACCCATGTGACCGCCGTACCATGGTTCGCCCGTAAATCGCCATGGACCGAAATAGGTGTTGTAATTGGTGGTGTCACGCTTGAAGCCGGGACCGCTTCCGTCGGGGTAATCGTGATTGCCAGGCGTCACGCAGTAAGGAATCTCGGCTTCGTCCAGAATTGCATGGGCTTTATGAACCACATTCCATTCGGCCAGTTCGTCATCGTTGGTCAGATCTCCCATGTGGAGCACGAACCTGATATCGTAGTTCTCTCTGTTATCGACGATCCATTCGGCCTGGTGGTAGTAAGGGTTGTCCTCATCATCCGGCTGCTCCGAATAGTACTGGGTGTCGGGAAGGATAACGAGGGTGAACCGGGGGAGCACCACTTCTACTTCGAATCCCGCGCTCGACAAAAAACTCCCGTCGAGGTACAGCTCGAGGGTGATACTGTACGGTCCCGTGGGAGCGGTTGACGGAACGAACAGATCAACCGGCTTAGATACTGATTGCCCGGGTTCGAGAACAATATCCGGCCCCGCATACAATACTCTTTCAAGGGAAGCCGGCCCGGTCACGACCATTCGACCCTCGTCGAAAGCTGCCGGTTCCACGCCGCCGTTGGCAACCCCGACAGTAAAAGAGAGAGTCTCCCCGGTCTCTACGGAAACGGGATAATCTTCAACGAAGACCTCGAGCCCATTCCGACCATTCCCGGAAACGCCCGGTTCGCCTGGAGTAAAAAACTGTTCAGCTGTCGCTGAAAAATTCGAAAAAACCAGCAGGATAATAGAAACAGGAATCACAGCAAAAAGAGAGGCGGCATTCCTGTTCAGGAAATATCTGAACTGGCCGGAAACCTGTCGATTCGAACTTTTCATCACATCTTTACTCCTTAGTTCATCCGCAATATGTCCCGGCGAAACCCCGAATCTTGCCGGCCGATTGATGAAGAGAGCGGGAAGAGCGCGACTTATCCAGTTTTGTCTGAGCATAACGCACCGGCGATTGATGTCATCGGCTGGTAAGTGACGCGGTATTTCGTACACCTCTGATTATAATGTAACAAAACGGCGGACATAATTCAAATATTCCGTAATTCCACGCGGGAGATCAGTTCATCGGGGAGAATTTTCCGTCAGTGCCGTTTTTTATCCAGATCGATACCCGCAGTCCCAGGAACGGAAACGGCGGGAACCAGGTTTCTCGCCAGCAGAATGGATGCGAATCGCTCCGCCATCCACCTGTAGCCGCTGTCGTGGAAATGGACATCGTCGATAAGGTAATCCCCTGCGCTCTCCAGTGTGAAGAACCGGTAGAAATCCTGGTAAAAGACACCATGCTCCCCGTATTTTCGGGTGAGTTGATCGAAAATCCTGTAATATTCGTGCTGGCGGGTTCCGACGTAAAGATCCGGGAAGGTGACCTCCGGAACGAGCAACACGCTGCAGTCCCTGTCTATCGCCGCCTTTACCACGTCTGCGGGGGCTGCATAAATCATATTCCTTTTTATGTTGTCGGGGTCACGCAGGTTGCGCCTGGGACTGAACAGGTTTCCAATTCCATCCGTAAAACGAACGGCCATGCCGAAGGTACGGAACTTGGCGGCGAAGAAGTAGCCGCGAATCAAGAATTCCGGGTTCCACCTCAGCCGCATGGCGACCCACAACTCGTTGTTCGTCGAAATGAACGGTGCTTTTTCTACCTCCTCGGCCATACGTTCGTAGTAGTTCCTCGAAGCCAGGTTGTCTCTGTTCGAGCCGAAATAGATAATCAGGAGATCCGGGTCCAGCGGCAGGAGAACCTGCTCGAAATAGATCTGGAGCATATAAAACGGCGCACCGGGGATGCCGCCGTTGATCACTTCATAATCCGCACCTTCCGTCTCATTGAGAACATTTTCGAGCTGCGGCGGATAGCTGCGGTTCGTCATATCCGTGCTCCCCTGACCGGCCGTGCTCGAGCTTCCAAGACATACTATACGAAATACGCCCGGGGGCTTTTCCCGTTCGTAAGAACGCCCCATCACTGTCACCGAAGAAGCATCGGCATCACGCCTGAGAAGGCTCGTATGTCTTTCCGCGTCCCAGCTCAGCATACCAAGCGCCCTGCAGGGGTCTAAATCTTTGTAGAGGAACAGCGGCTTATGGAATCCGGTCTCGTTATAAGCCACGAGAAGCATCAGAATCCCGTAAGCAATCAGGGCGGATGCCGGACTTCTTCTCCTCCGCTTCTTCAACACGAAAACCACCGTGGCGAACATCCAGGGAAAAAGCACCAGCACTGAGAAAGAAAACCCGCCCAGAACGCCCGACGAAAGCCGGAACAGGTAAAAACTGAAAAATTGAAGTGAGGTTAACAGGAAAACCGCCGGTGGATAATCCGGAAACAGTCGCAATGTAAATAAGAAGAGGAGCAGTGGAATGAGTGACACGATTATGTATACCGCTGCAGAGGCGCTCTCACCCTCCGTCCAAGGGAAAGGGAATTCAAGCAGCAGGAAAACAGCATATAAAACCGCAGCCGCACCCGTCATCCGGAGTTTTCCTGAATTCGATCCGGCATCCGGAGAGGGCTCATTTTCAACGACAAGGTCATGTCTGAAAAGACCCGTCGCTTTTAGAAACGTCAGCGCAACAAGACAGACAAGCAGAGAAAATGATGAAAGATTGAAACAGGCTCTGAGAAAAAAACAGGCTGCGGTCTGCAGCGGCAGAAAAAGAAAGAGGAGCCAGGGCAAAGAAATTGAGGACGTTCTCCGGGAAAGAGAAGCTCCTGTCAGAACCAGGAGATCGAGTAAAACAGCCGCCAGGAACAGTGCAGCAAGAGAAAATATCCAGGAGAACCGGGATGCCGCATCGACTCCCAGCAAGCCGGGCAGGTCGACGAAAAAAGGAGTAAAATAGAACCCCGCAGACGCCACGGTTCCCGTTTTGAACGAGGCGTCGACTTTCGTGATTCTTACCTCGTCGACAAGAACCCAGGCGCAGGGCGACAGGACATTGAATTCGAAATCTCCTCTGTCGAATTCAACCGGGGAGACACCTTCAGCGCTTTTCCCATTTAAGCTGACTCTGATCAGTCGCCCGTCAAAGAACAGTTCGATTTCAAGGGGAAACACGCCACCGTCCTGCTGGCCGAAATCAGGCAGATCCAAAAGCTTCTCGCGGGATCCTCCGTTCTCGATGAAGACGATGTTTTCATTAAGCTTAGCATCAAATCCACATGTAAGCGATGAATCGTCGCTCTTGGCGAAGCGGATCGAAAAAACCGCACTCTCCTCCCAGATTACTTTTACTGCGATGTTGAAAGGGGCGGGCAACTCTGCAGCTTCCGGCAATCTGAGGTGATTCATGTCCGTTCCCAGGCTCCCGAAAATGAGCAAGCCGTCCTTGACCGTCCCGGAAACATCGAGGTTGTAATGATGCCCTTCATCCGCAGGGTACCGTGAGAACTCGAGTACACGGTTGTTCAGAAAAAATTCGATCGAAGAAAATTCAGGGTGTAAACGGGATACGAGAACAGTACCGATTAAGAAAAGCGTAATATAGAGAATCGCTGTAAATCTCAAGTCGCGGAAAGGTCCGGGACGGGTTTTTTCAGTCATGAACTTTATCTACCTCAATCGGAAGATTCCGTTGTCTTATCCGGAGTGCCGGGCTGCTTCTTTTTCCTGCGGTCGTGGCGACTGCCCTTGTAGATCTCATACTTCAGCAGTTGACATTCCATCGGCGGATTGAACAGCTTGAAACGGCTTGAGGGTTTGAGCCCTATCTTCTTTGAAGCAGGGGCGTTGGCTGTAAGGATATATGCGTTGTAACCGTCGTACTTGTTCTTCAAGGTATCACCGATGCCCCTGTACAGGGCTTCCAGGTTCTCCTCTGAAAGTCGCTTTCCGTATGGAGGATTCGTGATGAAGACACCGGGTCCGGACGGGGGCTCAAGCTGTTCGAAGCCGGTCTGCCGAAATTCGATATATTCCTCCACCCCCGCTCTGCGGGCGTTGGCTCGCGCGCGCTGTACGCTTTTGCCGTCTATGTCGGAACCGAGGATTTTAACGCCTTGTAAAGGGCTTGCCTGAGAACGCGCACTGCTGACAAGGCTCTTCCAAAGCCCCGGATCATAGTCAGGCCAGCGCATGAAACCGTATTGCCGGCCCACCAGGCCGGGAGCGATGTTTCCCGCCAGGAGTGCGGCCTCGATCAGAAAGGTGCCCGACCCGCACATCCCATCGACCAGGGGAGCGTTGCCGTTCCAGCCGGCGAGGAACAGGATGCCCGCCGCAAGAGCTTCATTGATCGGCGCGGGGCCCGATTCGGTGCGGTATCCACGCCGGAAAAGGGGTTCGCCTGAGGAATCGAGAGAGAGTGTGGCGACGTTTTTGACCAGGTGCAGGTTGACCCGCAGATCCGGTTCGTTCAGATCGACCGACGGCCGCCGGCCATATCGGACGCGGAACCGGTCGGCGATGGCGTCCTTCACCCTCAGGGCCGCATAATGAGAATTCCGGATTGCGGAATGATTTACCAGGGCATCAACCGAAAATGTCGAATCGACAGACATGTACCGGCTCCAGTCGATACGTTTCGCACGCCTGTAAAGCTGGTCTGCGTCCGCGGAGCGGAACGCCCTCACCGGCTTGATGATCCGTGTAGCCGCCCGAACCCGGAGATTTGCGTCGTACAGAAGTCTTTTATCACCGAAAAACTCGACGGATCGGTTCAGAGGCTTCACGTTCGCGCCGCCCAGCGCCCTGAGCTCACCGGCCAGCACCTCCTCCAGCCCGAAAAGAGTCTTCGCCACCATCCGGAAGTTTTCCGAACCTTCCATTTCTGCCGGTCCTTTGTCAGTATCGCGGGTTTAATGTCCCGATAGTGAGTACAAATAAAAACGGTCCGTGGAAGATAACAGAAATATTCCATTATTCCATATACTTTCAAATAAGTTTGTCGCTGTCTCGAATAATCGTTATATTTTCAACAGACTATGACCAGGATCGAAACTTCGGGAGGAGTAAAACCATGCGCTATCTGAACATCATACTGCTGGTTTTGATTTGCTTGCCGTCTTCGAGCGGAATACTCAGGGCGAAGACGATTCGAGTACCGGATGATCAGGTATTTATCCAGGCGGCTATCTGGGTGGCTTTGGATGGTGATACGGTCCTTGTAGCCGACGGAACATACTCCGGAGACGGAAACAAGGATATAAGCTTTGGTGGAAAAGCTATCATGGTGATGTCGGAGAACGGGCCGGACGTCACGGTCATCGACTGCGAACATTCAGGAAGAGGTTTTCAGTTCAATAACGGGGAAGGTTCCTCTTCCAGGCTTATGGGTTTCACGATACAACACGGATACACTTCCGGCGGAGGAGGAGGAATACACTGCAACAACGCTTCCTCTCCATGCATCATGAAATGTAATATCATTAACAATGAATGCGGCGGCGGGGGAGGAGGAATACATCTGCATGACGCCGGCACCAAACCTGATATTTATGGTTGTCTAATCTCCGGAAACAGAGCTTCAGGCGGTGACGGCGGCGGAATGTATACAGGAATTGTGGACGCCAGACTTGCAAACTGTATTATATCCTCGAATACAACTTCGTCCAGGGGGGGAGGTATTTGCTCTGCGGACAGCGATCTGGAGATTCAATACTGTACCTTTGCATTCAATGAGGCTCAAGCAGAGGGGGATCAGTTAGCCTGTATTTACTATTCCACCAACGTGCTTTCCAATTGTATTCTCTGGGGAGAGGGTTCGGATATAATTCACGAAAAAAACAGCAACCTCACCGTTACATTTTCAGATGTGAAGGATGGCTGGACCGGTGTCGGTAATATAAGCGCTGATCCGCTTTTTTTCGATCCGTATGCAAGTGATTTCCATCTAACCATTGACTCACCATGTATCGATACAGGTACAGATATCGGAATTTATGAAGATTTCGATGGAGATCAAAGACCATGGGGAGATGGATATGACATGGGTGCGGATGAGTTCGCATGTTCAGGCCTTGTTCTGGATGTTCTTTATTCACCTCCCTGGATTCGACCCGGATATCAGTTGAACTGGAAAATAAGAGCAGTCAACTACAATGATGAACCTTTGGAGATAGATACTATACGCCTCGATGTTGAAGGATCTTTTTCTTACACGAAGTTACTGTGGTCCGGTTACGGGAAAATGTACGCCGGGTACGCGGGCGAAACCTGGTTCGAGGTTTTCGTGCCGTTCTTCGTCCCGCTTGGTTCTTACCTTTGCACAACCATTGCGTCATTCGAAGGAGAAGACCTGGCTGAAGTAAGCTTTGATGGTGACGTGATAAATTAGATTCATTTATCATCGATGTACGAACTGGAAGACGAAAAAAACTGATTGGTCAAGGACAAATCCATGCGATACAAAGGGATGATAATAAGACCGCCGAGCGAGGCGGACAGCCTTATTCTGCAAATCACGTACGGATGCACCCACAACAAGTGCACCTTCTGCCCGACTTATCTTGGTGTGCGGTTCGGTACCCGTCCACCCGAAGAAATCTTCGAAGACATCGCCGACACCGCTGAAAAAATGAAAACCGGTTATTACCGACCGACAAGGCGTGTTTTCCTCACCGACGGCAATGCCCTGGCTCTTACCAACAGGCGGCTCCTTCCGATCCTCGAAGCCCTGCGGAAAGAAATCCCCGGGTTCGCCAGGGCGGGGATTTACGCCAACGCCGGTGATGTATTGCGAAAAAGCGACGACGAACTCCGGGAGCTGAAGGATGCCGGGTTGGGCATAGCCTACATGGGGCTTGAATCGGGAAGCGACGAAATCCTCAGGCGGGTGAACAAGGGGTGGACCGTAGACGAGATGACGGAAGCGGTGCGCCGTCTGGAAGAAGCTTCGATAAAAACGTCGGTGATAGGTC
The DNA here is from genome assembly GCA_964394085.1 of uncultured Gemmatimonadota bacterium. Lineage (GTDB taxonomy): Bacteria > CAYMWF01 > CAYMWF01 > CAYMWF01. Next base: position 25,233 of record CAYMWF010000003.1, read on the forward strand.
TCCTGGGGCTTGGCGGCAGAGAACTATCGAAACAACATGCCGAATCGACCGGCAGGGTGGCGGCGGCCATGAGCCCGACCTATTTTTCATTGCTCACGCTGATGGTGGTTCCGGGTACACAGCTTCACAGGGAATACGAAGAAGGGAGTTTTTCCCTGCCTGACGCTATGGAGCTTGTCGCGGAACAGCGTATCTTCCTTGAGTCGGTGGACGGTATCGAGCGCACCATCTTCAGAAGCAATCACGCGTCGAACTATCTTCCTCTCGCGGGTGTGCTGCCCAGGGACAGGGACCGTCTGGTGGCGCAGGTGAGAGAAGGCGAAAAAAGGGGACCGGACTCTCTCAGGCCCGAATTCCTCCGGGGGCTCTGACTACATATTACCGCGAAAGAATGGCGTGTCCTTTCACTCTACCGACAGCCCCGTAACCTCTTGCGGAAAGTGCGCTGGAGTGATCTGCAGTCCGGTGCAGACCGTCACAGGTACTATGGCGTCACCGCAAATTCAAAACTACTCTCGTCAATGACAAGAATGCCATAAAATCCGATTAGACCGTACATGGTATAGTTACCGCCGAGCGGAGCATTCCCGGGCACATCGAGCGATACCGGCAAGGTAACCGTTGAAAGCGGCGACAGGGTCAGATCACCAGGTCCCAGCAGCGGATTCCATAGATAGGGTTCACCGTTGATCATCATCAGCTCCAGCCAGCCTTCGAATGTAACGGTCGAATCCATGTTGTTGGTAAGGACCGCATCGAATTCGAGAGAACCTCCCCTCGGTGCAAAGGGGTTTTCGCAAACGAGCTCAACACCTGCGGGATCGGCGGGATATTTCCTAAGAGATACGGGCACAGTTATGGTTGTATCGATGGCCTCCCCGAAAATCCATACGCTAATTTCCTCGACATAGAGTCCCGGCTCGAGCAAAGTTCCGTCGAGTACGACTTCAATAGTATCGGATTCTCCCTCACCTATTTCCCCATTCATCGGATCCAGATCGATCCACCCGGCACCCGTCGAAAGCTCAAAGGAAGCCTGCTCAGACATATACGAAACGAGGAAGAGGCTATCATGAATCGTCTCGACACCTCCTTCAATTATGAGGAGTTCAAAATCGGTCGGATATACATGCAGCGTATATAGGAACTCGAAAGCTCCCATATCGATCCTTGCTCCACCGCCGGGGGGAGGAGTATCCGCTGGATCCCCGGCATCGATACAGGGTGAACCCGGAGACAGGTGGTAATCGAACGGTACGCCGCCGATAAAGAGTGGATCCTCGCTGATATCACCATACCCGGGGGAAAGGCCGTCGTAGTTTCCACCCGTGTTGTTCCAGACGTCATTGTATGTGATCAGCACCTGTGAGGTCCCGTCCGAAAATATCCCTCTCCTCGTATTATTGGCTACTATGTTATTTTTGAACGAGATGTTACTGTTTGTAACGAATGCTATACCACCTCCAGTATCATCAGCGGTATTATCAGTGATGGTATTATTGAAAATTTGGACTTCGGCTTTATTAGCAATAACTCCACCTCCCCTTTGACCTGAGGAATTCGAGTATATGAGGTTATTTGTAAGACTGGACATGGATGTGTTGTAAATATTCAGCCCTCCTCCATGAGTCGGTGCCTGGTTTTCAGTTATCTCGTTCCCAATGATGGTGCTTCTGCCGAACCAAATAAAAACCCCGCCTCCTCCAAGTGTCTCAGCAGAATTATATTGAACCTTGTTATCGATAATCTGGGATGCACCACTATTCAGAAATATACCGCCGCCTCGTTCATCGGCGATATTTTGACTGATAATATTCATACTAATAATAGGAGATGCATTATAACCGTAAATTCCACCACCTCTGGTGTCATCCCCGAATGAGATCGTAAAACCCTCAAGTGCAGTACCGGAACCCTCTGCATCGATAAAACGCACGACACTCGTTGTAGCCTGCCCATGAATGATTGTTTGATCAGGACCTGAACTGCTTGCAACAGTGATTTCCTTACCCTGGAATATAATATTTTCATAATAATAACCCGGCATAACCAGTACTGTGTCTCCGTCGACTGCCGCATTTATCCCGGCCTGGATTGTCAAGTATTCATCCGGCACTTTTAAAACAGCTCCTCGAGCTCCCGAAAGGAGGCCGATCGTTGAATTTACAACCAACCACATCAGGACCAGATACAGCTGAAACCTTTTCATATTCGCCTCCCTAATTATAAAATTTAATCATATTTCACCTCATCCCAGCGGTGTATAATACAGTATCCTGATGATTAGTTGTGAATCGGAACCACTGACAATTATATCATTGCCTGCTTTTCATCACATGACAACGTTCCCAGAACATTGAGATCGAACAAGCACTAGTCTGTGAATGAAACAGGCTCTTCCTCCATCGAATCCGAATTCCACTGAGGGCTCTGACACCTGTTTATGCAAAAAAAACGGTGCATCCTTCCACTGGACCGGTGGCCAGGAAACTTCCTGCGGAAGATACGGCGGAGTGATCCGCGACCCGCTGGAAGCTGCCGTAGGTTCTACGGCGTTACCATGAACTCGAAGCTGCTCTCGTCAATCACGAAATGGTCGTAGTAACCGATAAGACCGCGCATGATATAGTTACCTCCCAGGGGTGCATATTCAGGTACGGCCAGCGATATTGGCATTGTAACCGTGCAAAGGGGTGACAAAGTCACATTTCCGGGTCCGAGCACCGGGTTATGTTCGTAAGGCTCACCGTTTATCTTGGTCAGGTCCAGCCAGCCGTCACCGCTTACGACCCATTCCACGTTATTGGTAAATACTATATCAAATTCAAGGAATCCGCCTCTCTGAGCTGAAGGCTCTTCGCAAACAAGTTCAACCTCGACAGGATCTATGGGGTATTTCTTGAGAGATACGGGTACGTTCAGGATTGTATCTTGAGTAGCACCGTAAAACCATGCATTTATTTCTTCGAGGTACACCCTCGGTTCTAAACCGGAACCGTCGAAAGTAACAATAATCGTTTCCGTCTCCCATCCTCCCAATTCGCCGGTCGAAGGTTCCAGACCCACCCATTCCGCGTCCGTTGAAAGTTCGAATGCTACCGGCTCGGGATAACGCGACACGAGGAAAAGACTGTCCGTAATTTGCTCCAGCCCGCCTTCTATCATTTGGATTTTCAATTCGGATGGATTGGTATGAATGCCATAAAGGAACTCTAAAGCTCCAATATCGATCCTGGCTCCACCGCGGGGTGGAGGAATATCCAATGGATCCCCAGCATCGATACAGGGAGAACCAGGGGATAGATGATAATCGAACGGAATACCTCCGACAAAAAGTGGATTCTCGCTGATATCGTTAACTCCCGGATAAAGCCCCTTGTAATTCCCACCATAGTTGTTCCAGACATCGTTGTAATCGCTGGTCACTTGTGAACCACCGCCTGAATAAATCCCTCCGCTTCCCGTGTTACCAGTAACAATATTGTTCCTTACTATTGCGGTGCTTCCAGTGGTGATTGCAATTCCACCACCATTGCTATCTGCGGTATTTCCACAAAATGTGTTGTTAACTATATCCAATGTCGCTTCATTCGTAACAATTCCACCACCGTTAGCCGGAGAATAATTATTCAGTATCAAGTTGTGATATATATATAAATCCGTGTTGAAAGTACTTATTCCGGCTCCGTGAAGGCTTATTGAATTGTTACTTATTTCATTACCAGCAATCAAACAGGATCCGTTCCTGACATAAATCCCACCACCTCCATATTCGTACACAGTGTTGCTAGTGATTCTATTCTTCTCAATTATCGGAAAACCTCCATCAGCAAGAATGCCTCCTCCTCTGGCTGTTGCATAGTTATTGGTGATTATATTTTCTTTGATCAAGGGTGACGAACCATAACAATAGATGCCACCCCCATTTACCGCTCGCCCATTCTCGAGGGTAAAACCTTGAATTACAGCGCCGGAACCCTCCGCTGTCTTGAATACCACAACACCATTAAGATATCTTCCGTTTATATAAGTAAGTTTAGGTCCCTTTTCACTTTGCACAACAATCTCTTTACCCCTGAAATCGATGTTTTCAAAATATGTACCCGGTCGAACAATAACGGTATCACCACCAGTTGCATAATCAATCCCTCCTTGGATAGAAGCAGAATCATCAGGTATATAAATCACATCACAATAGAGCGGTTCCCAGAAAGTAAGCGTTAATAATGCAGTTGCGGTAATTAATATGATCCACCTCATTATTCCATCCTTCCTTTTGAAATGATAATATCCATACACTTCAGTAGTCTTTTTAGCCGGTTGACCCTTGCATTGACATTCTATCCGATTTGTGAGCGACGGCGATAAAATACTCGGCCGTGTCGAGATTCTGCTCTGAGATCTCAAAATCATCTGTTTTCACATCCTGAATCGACTCACCTGTAATAAGCTTTTCGATGACCGATTTCAGTTTTTCGGGGAGCAGGCTCCTGATTCCGAAAACCCTCTTGATCTTAAGTAAAACCTTAGCGGGTAAACTGCTATACAGCTGCCGGGATTTAGCTTTACAATTATGACGTAACATTTTTTCAATCGAGAAATGCCGGGAAAGGCAGTCTTCAAATTCCGCCAGCGTGTATTCTCTTACGTGATAAGGATTCAAACCCGCCATCGGATAGATGTCTTTGTTCGGAGTCGATACCACCAGCCTGCCGCCCGGTTTCAATACTCGTCGTATTTCGGACAGATATTCTTCCACACCGTTGATATGCTCGAAAACTTCGAAGGAGCAGCATATATCGAAATAATCCGATTTAAGGCCCATTCTTTTGCCGTCCGTAGGGAAATAGAGCAAATTCTCCCGGTCGTATTTTCGAGCGGCCGCTTGAGTCGTTTCGGTGGAAACATCTATCCCTACAGCCATGCCTGCTTTGCCGGAAACCAGGTTCGTTCCGTAACCGTCCCCGCATCCGGCGTCCAGCACGGTATCCCCTTCCTGGATAAAATCGCAGAAAAACTGGTATCTGCTCAAATGCTCCTGAAAAAAGAACTCGGGACCCGCTCCGGGTATTATCCTCTCGCCGGTATATTCCTCATTATCAACCTGCATGTATAATCCTTACTAAAATCCCAGCGAATTCCACTTCAGATATGAATGTATATAGAACTTCTATCCTATTATACGTGCTTTAATCAATCCGATTTTATTCGGTGGAAATATCCTGGAGTTTCAATGTCAGTTTCGGTCTTAAATCCGGGTCGCCATAATCGGATGAATAGAAATATACCGATCTCAGGCCTCTTCTTTCATCGCCTATCAGAAGCAACCCATTGTTTACCATATCCCCATTTATCCATCTCTGTATTATTCTCAGCCCGTATATGTTGAACCGGACGCTCCACCAGTTATTTTCCACAGGTTTTTCATTGGTAATTCCCATCGGCACATGTGTTCGATCGATTCCCGGAGCGTTTGCTCCCGGAGCATCCCATTCATTCGGATACTTGGTGTAGAACCAGGCGGATTCACCCGTGACGGCATCTCTGGCGCATCCGGAGCCTTCACCCCACCCCCGATTCAAACCGAAAACCCATAGATGATCGTGAGCTCCATTAACTTCATATGGATATATTTCCAGGTTCGCGGAAACGACCTTGACCGGTCCAGATATCCCGAACTCATCAAAATCGAACTTGATCAGACTGCGCTCCGGTCCGGACCATGCATACCGGGAACTTCCCACCGTCATCCTGTCAGCCCCGCCGAAATTCATTATCATATAACCGTCAAGGCCGTAATACGCTCCGTATCCGTTAAGCTTCGTATCGATCCCGATTTCAGGTCCCGGCTGAAGCACCACCGTATATGTCTCGCGTTCTCCGGCCTCGACTTGAATACCGGAAAACAACACAAAAACACAGACAAAAACCGATGGAAATAACTTACGCAGCAAATCGTACTTCCTACAATTCATGATAAACCTCCTTGGAATTGGTATTTCTAAACAATAAAAGCTTACTCTGCATTCATTCTTCTGTCAAGCTCCCGCCATGGAAACGTATATAAATCAACCGCATCTAACGATTTCTGCTGGCATATCGCCTGAAAATCAAATAAACATTTCAATCAGCCGGAGTTTAGTTCCGATAGTAATTGTGACTGGTAACCCGGAGTGTTGTTGAATGGCGTTTCCAACTCCCGTTTTCATCGGCGGAGCAGGCAGGTCCGGCACCACCCTCGTGGCCGACATGCTCGGTCTTCATCCCCGCATTTCGCCGATTTATGAAACCGACTTCATCCTCGACCTGGCCAGGATTCTTTTTTCGCAGGGCAGGAAGGCGAATTTCAACCAGATGAAAGCCGCGACGCAGCGATACATGGATGCATGGACGCGCCCCCTTCCACAGAGACCCCATAACAAACGGAGCCATGAAAAGTACTTTCACGGTCCCCATCACATACTGTTCGACAGGAAATTCGCCTTGCAGGAAACCGAAAGGCTGCTCGAAGGGCTCGCCAGGGGCGAACAGCTGGCGGCTTTTCAACGATTCGTATACTCCTTGTTCGAGGAACACTGCCGTATCGACGGAAAACCCAGGTGGGTGAATAAGACTCCTGTTTATGTAAAGAATCTCTCCGCTCTCGACACCCTCTTCCCCGGGATGATATTTATACACTGCATCCGCGACGGTCGCGACACGGCCTGCTCGGTAATCACGCGGCCCTGGGGGCCTGCCACATTCAGGGAAGCGGCGGGATGGTGGGTCGACCAGGTTTCATCGGGCCTCGATTTCGGTCGGATACACCCCGAGCGATACGTCGAAGTCAAGTTCGAGGATCTCCTGACTGATACCGCCAGTACGCTGAAAAACCTTCTCATTTTTCTCGGCGAGGATTCCGGCTGGCAGGAAATCGTCCGCAAATATGAGAACGGGTCCGGAGATAACGGATTGACCCTTTCTCATGCTCCGCTCGACCGATGGCGGACGGAATTCTCTCCCGAGGATCAAAGAACCTTTAAGGATATAGCCGGGCGACACCTCGAGAGCTTCGGGTACCCATCATCGTAAGTAACCATTCCGATTCCTGACAACCTGCTCCAAACCGCCAAATAATTTGAAAACAACCCGCTTATAGGATAGAGTTATTCCATGGCGGACAGAGAAACCGCAGTTGGAAAACCGCCAGGTTTTCGTTGGAGGTTTTAGCATGTCATGGAAGCATCCCGGCCCGAAGTTTTTCGTCGCGCTTGCAGTGGTAATCTTGTGTGGCGCCGCCGACGCGGAACTTACCGTTACCGCATATGATTATCCCGACACCGTAGATGCGGGTGACATCATCTCCTTCATCATAGAAATCTGCAACGGCGGGGAAGATCCCGATTCGTTCAATAAAATCGGCTTCCTGATCGAAGGTCCCATCAACGCCAAGTTCCTCTACTTCTCCGGGCCGACCTTAACCCTGCCGCCGGGGGGCTGCGTATCCGTGATGCCCAATTTCCATATACCCGAAGCAGCACCTCCGGGACTCTATACAATTACGGTACTGGTCGGTCTCGACACTGTTGAAAAGTGCAGCTGTTCCTTTGACATTGTAGTAAGAGGTGAAATGCCCGAGCTCGACCATTTCGGTCTATTCGCCTGTGACGGAAGCGGATCCGGGTGGGGAAAATCCTGCCTTGTGGTTTACGATTCGGAAACCGACTCAACCTGGCAGGTCGACCTTGGAGCCCGTTCCCAGGGCGTAGGATATACTCCAGCCGCCGATCTGGTCGTCTGCGCGGCCCGGGACGGAGATACATTCATCATCGAAACTGAGACCTGGACGATTTCCCATACCGTAACCGCAGGGGGAGGCGTCTATCCGGGAGACGGGGTCGATTTCTCCGAAGACGGTTCCCTGGCCGTCATACACGAAAAAAGCGGAAGCAACATCTGGATTTTCCCGACCGAAGAACCTCCCGCCTGGATCGAACCCCATACATTCACCGATCCATTGGAGCCATCCATTGACGAATTGATCACTATGGACGACATGGTTTACATGATCGATTATGCCAACGATCTACTCTGGTATTTCGATATCTCGGATCCGGCCGGCGCGGATACGCTCTCCATACCGGGTGACGGGCTGCCTCTGAAACCTACCGCCATGGCGCTGGACACGTCGGGAGATTACCTGGTCGTTCTCACCCTGGGATCGGGCCCCTACTTCGGCTGCCTGTCGTTCTTCGATATCACGGGCGGTGCCCCTCTCCCGATTGGATGGATCTCCTGCAACACGGGCAACCCCACCGGGGATCTCAATTTCAGGGGGCCTACGGATCTCGATATCGCCCTGAGCACGGAGGACTTTGAAGGAGCGTCGATAGCCGCGGGGGACGCCGTTGCGGGAATCATCGGTGAAAACTCAGGTACTCCCGGCGGCTGCGCCGGGGTCTTCAATATTTCGGCGATGCTGGACCGAGAACTGGGCGTACTGCTTGTGTCGAGTCTTTCGGAACTGCTCGACCTCGGGGCGGGTTTCATCTTCACGCCCTTCCCCGGCCACATATCGGCTCAACCCATCTCGGATTGCGCCCTGTCTCCGGATGGCATATTCCTGTCGGCATCGGAAATCGGCGCCACGAGCACCGACGTGACAACCGCGGAAATAACCAGCTTCGATATCCTCATCGAAGGAGCGGCCCTTACCGATCCGGATGATGTGACGGTCCTGACGCGTCCTGAATCCGAATGAAACCGGCTTTCTGAAGATTTCGCTCTTATCAAGGCCGTTCATTAATAATCCATCTCGATTTGAGTATGCCAGCCCTTATGCCCGGTCAGTCAAGTTCGCCGGGGTTGAATACATCGCGGATCGAGGAGCGTACATGTTGACACATGCCCCGGTATGTTGCTAATTTTATGTCCATGGACGGGAGGTGATCGTGCCTGACAACAAACTTGAGAACAGTGTAGTAGGAACTTCTCCGGCCCGGCTCGATGCTCCGGACAAAGCCACCGGACGCGCCATGTTCGTGGATGATTATGACCTGCCGGGGATGCTGCACGGGGCGGTTATACGGTGCCCCTCTCCGAGGGCCCTGCTGACCGGCATCGATTTCACCGACTGCGCGGCGGCTCCCGGTGTCGTGACCTGCCTGGATGCATCCGGGATTCCGGGCGAGAATGTCATACCGGTCATTTTCCGCGACATGCCCTGTCTCGCGAAAGACGAGGTGCGGTTCTCCGGCGAACCTGTAGCCGTGGTGGCCGCCGACACCCGGGATCGCGCCCGAAAGGCTGCGGCACTGGCTGAAGTTTCGTTCGAAGAGCTTCCCGCGGTGCTGGACCCGGAGGTAGCGCTGAACGGCGAGCCGGACACTCCCCTGATTTACGGCGACAACAACTGCTTTACCGAATATCTGGTCGACCGGGGCGACGTGGACGCCCTGTTCTCCACCGCGGACCTCGTGGTCGAAAACAGCTATCGAACGCCTTACCAGGAACACGCATACCTCGAAACACAGGGAATGATCGCCGCGATGCAGCCCGGCGGCGTAATGCGGATACTGGGCTCGATGCAGTGCCCGTTCTACGTCCGCGAGGCCGTGGCCGCCGTTCTGGGATTTCCCCTCGCGAAGGTCCAGGTCGTCCAGGCCGCGACGGGCGGGGCTTTCGGGGGCAAGGAGGACGTACCCTCGATCGTGGCATCCCAGGCCGCCCTCCTCGCCTGGAAAACGGGCAGACCGGTAAAGCTCATCTACACCCGCGAAGAAGACATCATTTCGATGAGCAAGCGCCATCCCGGCAGAATCCGCTACAAAACCGCCGTTTCCGGGGATGGAAAACTGCTCGCCATGGATGTGGATTATATCCTCGACGCCGGGGCGTATTCGACCCTTTCCCCCGTTGTGCTCTGGCGGGGGGCGGTTCATGCGTGCGGGCCGTACAAGCTTGAAGGCGTAAGGGTCCGGGCCCGGGCCGCGGCGACCAACAGGGTGCCGTGCGGCGCATTCAGGGGGTTCGGCTCCCCCCAGATCCTGTTCGCCGTGGAGTCCCAGGTGGACGAAGCCGCCGCGAAACTCGGTCTCGATCCCGTGGAATTCCGCCTGAACAACATCCTCGAACAGGGAGATGAAACCGCCGGCGGTCAACTCCTGAGAGACAGCGTGGGGCTGAGAGAAACACTGGAGACGGCGGCTGAAAAATCCGCCTGGGGGGAGAAACGGGTCTCTTTTTCTTCCGATCCGCCTGAAAACGAGCGGTTCAGGCGCGGGATCGGATGCTCCACCGTGCTCTACGGCGTCGGCCTCGGGGCGGGCGGAGAGCATCTCGCCCGGACCGGAGCATACGTTCAGCTCGAACCGGACGGCAGCGCCGTTTTTGCCGTGGGAACCACCGAGATGGGCCAGGGCATGACCACCGTCCTCGGGCAGATCGTGGCGGAAGAGCTCGGTCTCGATATATCAAGGGTCCGGATGATGCCGACCGACACCTCCAGGGTTCCCGACAGCGGCCCGACCGTCGCCTCCCGCTCGACGACCATGTCCGGCAACGCTCTTCGCGATGCTTGCTCACCCGTCCGTCGGACGCTCCTCGAATACGCCGCCAAAAAACTCGGCGTCCGCCCCGGCAGCGTTTCTCTGGCAAACGGCAGAGCCGAATCCGCGAAAAAATCCGGCGGTAAACGCGGCGACGGCAGCGAATCGATACCGCTCTCGGAAGTGCTGGCCGACGCTTTCGCCGATCGCGCGCAGCTTTCCGGGCACGGCTGGTACCGGGTTCCCCATCTCGAGTGGCGAAACAGGGACGGGCAGGGAGACGCCTATATAACCTATGCTTTCGCCGCGAACATCGCGGAGGTGGAGGTCGACACCTTCACCGGAGAGGTCCGGCTGCTGCGCCTTACCGCCGCCCATGACGTGGGAAAGGCCGTCAATCCCCGTGAAGTGCGCGGGCAGATAGAAGGCGGGTCGCTCCAGGGAGCCGGTTACGCTCTCTGGGAACGCATCGTTTCCGAAAACGGAATCATTACGAACCCGGATTTTTCCACCTACATAATACCGACCGCGGTCGACGCCCCGGCCTTCGAACCGCTTATCGTAGAAGCTCCTTTCCCCGGCGGACCTTTCGGAGCCAAGGGGTTCGGGGAGCAGCCGCTCATGGGCGTCGCTCCGGCCGTGACCTCGGCTATTTTCAACGCAACCGGCGCGCGGATCACGGAAATACCGGCGACGCCTGAACGCGTCCTCGGCCTCATCAAGGAAAAACCGGATGAATACTGACCCGAAACCGCTCCAGGACCGGGACACGGTTCTGGTAAATCTGACAGTAAACGGTGAAACCCGCACCCTCCGGGTTCCTGCCATGAAACGCCTGGTGGACCTTCTGAGAAGCGACCTCGGCCTGACCGGGACGAAAGAAGGATGCGGAAAGGGCGAGTGCGGGGCGTGCTCGATTCTTTTAAACGGCAAGCCGGTGAATTCCTGCCTCGTGCCCGCATTCCAGGCCGACGGTGCGGAAATCGGAACCGTTGAAGGTCTGGAATCACCCGACGGGACGCTTCATCCGGTGCAGAAAGCTTTTATCGAGGAGGGCGCCATACAGTGCGGATTCTGCACACCGGGCGCGGAGCTCGCCGCGGTCGCTCTCCTCGAGCAGGATCCGGATCCGGACGAGGAAACGATCCGCGACGCTCTTTCGGGAAACCTCTGCCGCTGCACGGGTTACGCGGCGATGGTCAAAGCGGTGGCGGCCGCGGCGGGAAAAGTCGGTTCGGGTTGAGGTCGCGCAGGGATAAAAGAGATTTCAGGATTTTATTTTTTAGCTGAAATGCAAAACGGGATTAGGAGAGTTCGATGGCTGACATCCTCGAAGAAATGATACGGCTCGAACGTTCGGGGATTTCTTACTCGATCCTCACCGTGGTGAAAACAACCGGCTCCACACCCCGCGAGGCGGGAGCCAAGATGATAGTCACCCGGGAAGAGGCCGCAGGCACCATCGGCGGCGCCCTGGTGGAAAAAGATGCGATGGAAGCGGGACGGGCCGCCCTTGAAACCGGCAGACCCGAACTCCTCGAATTCATCCTCAGGGAAGGTGAATCGGGCATGACCTGCGGCGGCTCCATGACCATCTTCGTGGAACCGGTTCTGAGCCGTCCCGCGCTCTACATTTTCGGGGCGGGCCACGTCGGTACCGCTCTCGCCGAACTGGCCGGAAAGCTCGAATTCCGGGTGATCGTGCTCGACAGCCGCGCCGAATGGGCGGATGCCGGGAGGCTGCCAGGCGCCGCGGAAGCCAGGGTGGATTCTTACGAAAACCTCGCCACCCGCCTGGAAAGCACCCCGAACGACTATATCGTTATAATGACCCATTCCCACGCCATCGATCAGGAGGTTCTCGGCGCGGTCCTCGAAAAACCGTACCGCTACCTGGGTCTGATCTGCAGCAAGCGGAAGAAATCTGTTCTATTCGGGAACCTGGAAGAAGCCGGAAAACCGAGAGAGCTTCTTGATAAGGTCTACTCGCCGATCGGGTTGAAAATCCACTCCGAAACACCCGAAGAAATAGCGGTGAGCATAGCCGCGGAGCTTATTCTGGTCAGAAGAGGAGGAGACAGGTGACGACGACAACCCACGCGCCGCGAAATCTTGCCGATGCACTCGAGCTCCTCGAAGAATACGGCGGAAACGCGGGACCGCTGGCCGGAGGCACCGATCTTCTGATCACCGGGGCGAAAACCGACGCGCTGATCTCTCTCCACCGTATCCGCGAACTCGGCGGAATCCACCGCTCCGGCGACCGGATCGTAATCGGCGCCATGGCTACGCACGGCGATATCCAGGCCTCGCCGGAAACAGGGAAATACCTGCCCTCCCTCCGGGACGCCGCGGCCTCCGTCGGCAGCCCCCAGATCAGGAACAGGGGCACGATAGGCGGCAACCTGGCCAATGCCTCGCCGGCGGGTGACCTGATTCCGCCGCTTTACGCCTGCGATGCCGTTTTGAACCTGGTATCAAAAAGCGGGGAAAGGGATGTCAGGGTGTTTCGATTTTTCACCGGCCCGGGCGAGACGGTCCTGCAGCCCGGCGAACTGATAAAATCGATAACGGTGCCGATCCCTGAGGGAAAGTTCTACCAGTGTTTCAAGAAACTGGGCCAGCGGCGGGCTCTGGCAATTTCGAAAATCAGCCTTGCCCTGGCCGCTGACAGGCTCAGGAAAAACGGCTCCGGGCCGATGAAAGAACGCCTGAGGATCTCCCTGGGCGCAGTGGCTCCCACGGTAATACGGGCGCATGAAACCGAACGGATCCTCACCGGACGCCTCCTCGATAATGAGGCCGTGGAGCGGGCCGTGGAAAAAATACAGCAGGAAGTATCCCCCATAGGTGATATCCGCTCATCGATGACTTACAGGCGCGAAATGTCCGCAGTGCTGGCCCGCGACGCCATCGACGAACTGACTGAATATATAAAGCGAATGTGATAAAGTAGGGCGGTGCAGCCGCCATGACGCACAGGGAACAGCGCCCGAGAGCATCCGGCTCCGCGGGACGGTTGTCCCTTCGAACCTTCGGAAACCGTTTTCACCGGAAGATGCCATGCCAAGACGAACAAAAAAGAAAGATATAAGCATTGAACTTCTCGGTCCCATGAAACTCCCGGACGGGCGCCGGCGGATTACCAGGTCGGTCGGTTCGGGAGAAACGATGCCTGTCAGAGAACTCGTCCTCGCGGCGGGTTTTACTGAGGAAGAAGCAAATTTCCTGATCGTATCCCGCAACAACAAAACTCTTGCTCCCGGCGATTTACTGAAACCGGGAGACTCCGTTACGATCTTTCTCCCCGTCGGCGGGGGATAATAATAAAACGTTACTTAATTTCACCGGGGTCTACCGGTTCCTCAATGAGCATGAAAGGTCCGGGCAGGCCAGGAGTCGCCATGAAACATATTCATTTCCCGAGTTCCATCGAAGAAGCCGCCGCTGTATCGTCCGAATCGGGCGGCGATTCGATACCTGTCGGCGGAGCCACCAGCTTCGTCTTTACTAAAGCGAGACCGCAGGCCGGGTTTATCGATCTGAGCCGCGCCGGGCTGGACTACCTGACGGCCGGACCTCACGGGCTCCAGATCGGATCTTCGATCACGGTCCAGGAACTTGCCGGAGGTGACATCGCCCCTTTCCTGCCGGATGCCCTCGTCGAAAGCGCGGTCTCCGTCGGAACCAGGCAATTACGCAACATGATAACCCTCGGAGGCAATATCGCGCGGATTTTCCCCTGGTCGGATCTCCCCGTCCCGCTTCTGGCACTGGATGCCGTAATTGTCATAGCTTCCCCCGATGGAGAACGGAGCATCCGGGCCGGCGGTTACTTCAAGAAGCAACCCGCAGCGATCCTGAAACCCGGCGATATCATCAAAGAGGTGCTGATTGATACCGCGGACGAAGAGCCGTCCGGCGGAACCGCCACGGGAACCTCTTTCATGAAATTCAACAGGTTGAAGAGGGAGCTTGCTTATGCAACGGCTGCGGCCGTGGTGCGTCTGGAAGACGGCTGCATCCGTGATGCATCGGTTGTGGTCGGCGGGTTGGGCGCACTTCCGGCGGAGATCGCCGACGCAACGGCTCTGCTGATCGGCAAGGAACCGGGAGAGGTTAACGAGAAGACCGTCGCACAGACCGTTGTAAACCAGGTAACCCCGATCCGCGATCACCGTGCGTCCAGAGAATACAGAGCTCACATCGGCGGAGTTTTAACCGGAAGAGCAGTTTCCACGGCCCTGGAGCGGGCTGTTGCCGCAGCCGCCGCGAAAAAAACATCAACAGGTGGAACCGGCGGCTCAGGAAAAATCCGTTTCGTGAAAGAACCGGGCTCCTCTCCCGGGGCCGACTCCTTCTCCGACCCCGGAAAATCCGGCTCTCCCCTGTCTGCCGGGGATTCCGGGGGAGCCGACGACAGACAATCCGTCGGGTTCGTTCTGAACGGCTCTTTTCGCGAATTCCGGTGCGCCCCGGACGAATCTCTCCTCGATATGCTTCGCGCCGAAGGGTACACCGGTTCGAAGAGAGGCTGCGAAGACGGATCCTGCGGAGCGTGCACCGTTCTGCTGGACGGCCGCACGATACTGTCGTGTCTTCTGCCCGCAGGGCTCGCCGAAGGCAGGGAGATAACGACCATAGAAGGTATCGGCTCGGTCGACAACCCTCATCCCATCCAGAAAGCGCTCGTAGACGCGGGAGGAGTCCAGTGCGGATACTGCACGCCGGGGGTAGTGCTCACCGTGAAGTCTCTGCTCGACGCCCGGCCCGATCCGACGGAACAGGATTTCAGGGAGGCCCTTGACGGGAACCTCTGCCGATGCACGGGCTACGTTAAGATCCTGGACGGCGCGCGGAACGCCGCCGCCGATCTCGCAGGCGCGAAGGGGGTGGACGAATGAAGACTCAGCAACCTGACACTAAAGTCGTCGGAACGTCGGTTCGCAAGATCGACGGGATTGCACTCGCCTGCGGAACCGCCACCTTCGTGGCTGATGAACTGCCCCGCAATACACTGCACGCAGCCGTATTATGGTCACCGCATCCCCATGCCAGGATAACCCGGATCGATACGGAGAAAGCCGAAGCCATACCCGGGGTCCATGCCGTCCTGACGCACAAAAACGTGCCCCGCGTACCGCATACGACGGCAGGTCAGGGGTACCCGGAGCCGTCGCCGTACGACGCCGTCATCCTCGACTCGAAAGTGCGTTTCGTCGGCGACAGGGTCGCCGCGGTGGCCGCGGAAACCGCAGAGATCGCCGCCGAAGCCGTCGCCGCAATCGAGGTAGAATATGAAATCCTCGAGCCTGTGCTCGATCCTCTCGAGGCGCTGAAAGAAGGCGCCCCCGTCATCCACGATCAACCCGATGCAAAGGTCATCATCCCTATCGAGTATGATCCTTCGCGTAATCTCGTTGCCCGCGTCGAAGTATCGATCGGCGATACGGAAAAGGGTCTTGAAGATAGCGACCTCGTATCCGATGCAAGATTCGAGACCCCGTACGCCCACCACGTTCCCATCGAGCCGCACGTCACCCTGGCGAAAATCGACGGGAACGGCAGGCTCCTCATCAGGACAAGCACCCAGGTCCCCTTCCACGTTCGAAGGATCGTGGCGCAAGCCCTGGAAATCCCCGTCGGGCGGATTCGCGTGGTAAAACCGCGGATCGGCGGCGGGTTCGGCGTCAAGCAAGAAGTGCTTATCGAGGATCTCACTGCCATCCTGGCTCTCCGGACGAACCGCCCGGTGCTGCTCCAGTATACGAGAAGCGAAGAATTCGTCAGCTCCCGGACCCGTCATCCGATGATCATCGACCTCAAAGCAGGCATGTCCAAAACCGGCGAACTCCGCGCGATCTCGATGGATATCCTGTCGAACACCGGGGCATACGGCTCCCACGGCCTCACGGTCGTGTGCAACTGCGGAAGCAAGGTTCTGCCGCTCTACAAGTGGCGTGACATCTATTTCCAGGGGCGCGCCGTCTACACGAACCTTCCTGTCGGCGGAGCGTACAGGGGTTACGGCGCCACCCAGGCCGCTTTCGCCGTTGAATCGGCTGTCGACGAGCTGGCCCATGCCGCGGGGCTCGATCCCCTCGATATCAGGCTGAAAAACCGCATCCTCCCTGGTGAGACATCTCCCGTTTTCAAGGCGCTGGGCGAGGGGAAAGCCGGTGTGGAGCAGTCGATAGGAAGCTGCGGGCTCGAAGAATGCCTGAAACAGGGCGCTGCAGCCATAGGCTGGGACCACCGGGACCGAATCAGGGACGCCTCCACCTGGCCGAAACAGCGGGGAATCGGGATGGCCGCCCTCATGCAGGGGTCGAGCATTCCTGAAATCGACATGGGCGCAGCCACCATCAAGATGAATGAAGACGGATACTTCAACCTGCTGGTCGGCGCAACGGATCTCGGCACCGGCAGCGACACCATACTGGCCCAGATCGCCGCGGAAGTGCTGGGAACCGACACAGACAAGTTCATCGTCCACTCTTCGGATACCGATTTTACGCCTTTCGATGTCGGGGCTTACGCATCGAGCACTACATACCTGTCAGGGGCCGCAGTGGTGAAAGCGGCGGAAAAAGTGCGAGGGAAAATCTGCGAGGTCGCTTCGAAAATGCTCGGAGACCCGCCGGATTCCCTCGAATGCTCCGGCGGACGGGTGAAAGGCCCGTCGGGTGAAGTCTCCTTCGCGGATGTTGCCAACAGGAGCCTTTACCAGGAGGACCAGTTCCAGATTGCCGCCACCGAATCCCACGTGACCCGCAAATCGCCCCCGCCCTTCGCCGCCCATTTCGTGGAGGTCGAGGTCGACGTGGAGACGGGCCTGATCAAAGTCGTGAAATATGTCGCGGCGGTCGACTGCGGAGTCGCGATCAATCCCGTCCTCGCCGAAGGGCAGACCGAGGGTGCGGTGCTCAACGGAATCAGCTACGCTCTAAGCGAAGAATACCTTTTCGACGAGAACGGCAGGATGATGAACGATGCCCTGTCGCGGTACGGCATCTACTCCACCGCCGACCTCCCCGAGCTGGTAACCATTCACGTGCCGACATATGAAGACACCGGGCCCTTCGGCTCCAAATCGGTTTCTGAAATCTCGATAAACGGAGCGATGCCGGCGATTGCCAATGCTGTTTTCCATGCCACCGGCGTTCGCCTCAGGAAAGGACCGTTCACCCCGGAGGTGGTGCTGGAAGGCATCCGGAACCTCCGGTCGAACATGACCGCATAAAGGAATCACCGATTTTACCGTCACTCCCTGTCATCCTTCCCGCGGCCGGGACCTCCTCACGGATGGGCGGCTCGCCGAAGCAGCTGCTTCCGTTCGGGAAGGGAACCATTCTTGAAGTAATCATCGAGAAGCTCGGAACCGCGGGATTCGGACCTCTGATCGTTGTAACCGGAGGCCCGCACGAAGATAAGGTGTCGGTCGCCGCCGGGCTCCTCGGCGCCGTGGTGGCCGTTAATCCCGCACCTGAACCCGGTGGTATGATCACTTCCGTGCGGCGCGGAATAGAAGCCCTCGAATCAAAAGTGGTATATACGGCACCCGATCCGGAGACCGGTAAATCATCGACTAATCGCATTTTCCCCGGATTCCTGCTTCATCCGACCGACTTTCCTGCTATAAGAACCGATACCTACGAGAAGATCTTCTCCATGATATACCGGAACCCCGGGAAGATAGTGATTCCTGTCGTCGATCAGGGCAATTATGATTCAGCGGGGGCGAAAACAAGGACGGGAAGCAGTGAAGTGATGTGCAGTGCAACCGAATTTGCAGTATTCCGGCGGGGCCATCCAACCTGGTTTCCGTGGCACTTGATCGAGGAGATCGAGAATCCCGCCGAAACGGATCTGCGTTCCGTTGCGGAACGTCACCGGAAAATCGTTTGCGAATTACCTGTACAAGACGGGGGCATTACCGCCGATCTGAATACAATTGAAGAGTATAACAGGCACAACAGGGCTTAAACCGGGGATTCGCCAGGCGTTTTATACCGCTCACTCGCCTATTATTTTACATAGCACCCTCTTCCGCCGCCGGCCGTCGAATTCACCGTAGAAGATCTGTTCCCAGGGGCCCAGGTCGAGCCTGCCGTTCGTCACGGCCACGACGACCTCCCGGCCCATAATCGTGCGTTTGAGATGAGCATCCCCGTTATCCTCGCCGACGTTGTGCGCATACTGCGAAACCGGTTCATGCGGAGCAAGGCCTTCGAGCCATTTTTCGAAATCGGCGTGCAAGCCTCTTTCGTCATCATTGATGAATACGGAAGCGGTTATATGCATCGCATTGACGAGGCAGAACCCCTCACTGATTCCGCTCTCTCTTACGAGAGATTCGATTGTGGGTGTGATATTGATGAACCCCCTGCGCTCCTCAACCTGGAACCAGAGATAATCTGTCAGTGATTTCATGATAAGCTCCCTGTCGGAAAATTTCGGTCGACCTATTCGCCGACCACCTGGATCATCACCTTCCTGGACCTGGGCCTGTTGTCATGATCGATTACGACGATCTGCTGCCAGGTCCCGAGAAGAACGCGGCCGTCGATAATCGGAGCGGTCATCTGGGGGCCCATGAGGGTCGCCCTGATATGCGAGAAACCGTTGTCGTCACCCCAGGTTCTGGAGTGCCTGCTCGGGGCGTCGCTCGGAACCAGTTTTTCCAGATATTCCCTCACATCCTGGACCAGTGCGGGTTCGAATTCGATTGTGCTCACGGACGACGTCGAACCCGGGCAGAAGATATTGACCAGCCCATCCTTTACACCCGATTCATCGACAATCGCCCGAACATCTCCCGTGATATCCAGAATGTCAGAGAATCCCTTCGTCTCGATTTGAATCATTCGCCCGAAAACCATGGCAATATCCTCCAGTCCGTCTATCAATCCCAAAGAAAATCACGAGAATCAACTCACCCTCCATAAACCAGAAAAGAGCCCCAGAAAAAAGGGTTGCTCCAGCGACGCTTTTCACATAACTCGAGTTGAGCATGCCACAGCGCCCTGGAAACGGACAGATTCTCTTCGAAAAGATTTCTGTAGAACGAGCTCATCAGGACAGTAGTAGTGCGGTCATCCACCGGCCACACGCTCGCAATCACCGTCCTTGCCCCTATACCCAGGAACCCTCCGGCAAGACCCACGAACTCGTCCGCTTCGACACCGGACTGAACCCGTCCCGATTCGCAGGCGCTCAGTACTACCAGCTCCGCCCGGCGACATTCCATTTTCGGAAATATTTCAGAGAGAGGCACCATCCGGTATCGATTCCGGTTCCGCGGGTTTTCCGGAGTTCCGGCCGACAAACCGGTTGTTCCCCGGCTCGTATCACCGGTTTTTTCCCCGGAGGCGAGGAGCAGCGCTGAGTTCCACGGCAACGCGGGATCGAAGAGAGCATGGCAGGAGCAATGGAGGAGTGTCGCTTCTTTTAAACTCCGGCGAACGGCTTCCGGAGTAGCCTCCTCACCTTTCAACAGATTGACCTTTCCTGGAATCGACTTCGCCACCGATTCAGCTTCATTCTCCGACCAGAAGAGATTTCCGGAAGAATCGGAGATCACAAGGGCATCCTGGTCTACCTCCGCCTCTCCGGTTCTATCGGTCGAGAGCACCGCATTCCGGTCGAAGTCCGCATCTTCGAAAATCGACAGTCCCGGTCTAAACCTCAGGCAGCGCTCTTCTACCAGATATCGGGGCCCGTCATTTGTATCGAAACGGGCCAGGTGCAAAGGCAGCTGGTGAAGTGAAAGGTGCGGAACCAGTATCAGCTCGACATCCGGGTTGCAATTCTCCCGGATCCAGTCATACGCCTCCGAGAACAGTTCCTGATACAATTCCCTGCCGAGAAGATCCAGATCGTTTCGCCAGGTGTTTCTGGTCTGAAGCGAAGGCGAGAAACCGCTCGAGCGGAGCCGAGCGACGCTGGCGTTCCATCTTGCCGCAAGCGATTCCAGATATTCTTTTGTGCACCGCTCTCTGGAAAAAACCTGGATCACCGGCGAAGAACGACCTCGTGTAAAAAGAATGATTCCCGTGCCGAGATCGGTAACGATGAATACAAGGTACACGGCATCTGTTTCAGCCGCGAGCCGGATGATGGTATCCTGATCGATTGTGCGTTCCACCAGGAAGTCGGGAATATATTCCTGGACCCGCTTTCTGACTGTTTCGATATTACCGCTTATCCGCTTCGCGTTCCGCGACGCTTCAGTGAACGCGTTCTCCGAATCGGCGGTTCTCTGTCTCCATTCAGCAAGTCTGAGCTGATCGATCAGGGCGGCGTATTCGCGCCTGTCATTCCTTTTGAGATCCTTGCGGAACATCGCCCGGTCCCTTGCGAGAGCGGTGTTTACCTCTTTCAGTCTGCCTTCTTCGAGCCACTTTAATGCCCCCACCGGTTTGCCGGCGCGCAATTCCGCGGCCGCGGCGAGGAAGAAGATCTCAGCGCTGCCTTCAAATTCAGAAGCCCTTCCGGGTACCGATGTAGCTTCAATCAGTTTCAGGCGATTCGCCTTCCTCCCAGCTTCCGCGGCTTCAACCGCCCCTTCCCAGTTTCCCAGTTTCATCCGTGTCTTTACAAGCCCGAGAGCGGCATCGGTACACCGGCTGGAAAGCGAATACGGATTCAGCACCTTAAGAGCTTCTCCGAACAGGGATTCAGCTTCGACCAGCTGTTCTCTGTTTCCGGCCTCCGAACCCAGGACCAGGTTCGCTGCACCCTCGAGATAGCGGATCCATGCCCACCGGGATGGATTCGTGTCTTTATCGAATATACGTCTTGCTGCTTCACAATGAGCAAGGCAGGAAGCCAGGTTTTCTTCCGGATTTCCTCGAATTCTGACGAGATACGCCTCGGCCAGCCCCTCGTTCAAATTCGCCCATCCCAGTGGATAACTGTCGTAGGTCAACTCCTTCGACGACTCCTTCAGAAGTGAGATGGCTTCTTCAATGTTTTTTTTCCTGTCGCCCTTGCTCCTGTAGATGAAAAGGTGGCCTTTGTTGGATTTCGCCCGTACACCTTCATATACGTATTCATTCTGTCTGCATATTTCGATAGCTTCGTTGCAGCAGTCTATCCCCGATTCAATATTCTCACCCTTATCGCCCCTTATTCGTGATCGGTATAGGCCCGCCATGTTGTTCAGGAGGAAAGCGCGCATATATGGATACCAGTTCCTGTGCCTGCGGTGAAGAGATGCCCTGTAATATTTTAATGCGGTTTCGAGATTATCCGCGGGATCGCCATGCAGGCGCAAGATGTATACATTTCCAAGGTTCATGTCGAGTATCATGCGGGTGAAAGGATAAGAGGTCATGCTGAAGATCTTTTTTATGCTCTTGAATTTCGAGATAGCCAGTTCGAGATTTCTGACGCGGTTCCCATCGATCCGGTTGAAATAAGCATTCCCGATATTCATGTTCAGGCTTCCCCACCCTTCGGGGAAAAACTCCGGCGTGAATACTTTCAGGGCTTCATTGTAACACTGGACCTGTTCGCGAAAAGTATTGGAGCCGAGCTCGTACCCTAATTCTAGAAAAACGATTCCCCGGCACTCCAGTATTCTTGCTTTTTCGACCGGAAATATCTTATCCCCACGCTGCCGAAGCCCTGTATCAAGATATTCGAGAGCCGACTCGAGGTTGGTTACCGTCTCGTTTTTCTGACTGTTCTTGCAGGCCGACGCGAGTCTCCTGAACAGCTCCGTGCGAAGTATGGGATCTTGAGCTCCGCTCCCTTCAGTGAGCAGGATTAGCAGTCTTTTTACAATTTCATCCCATTCACCCCGCCAGGCAAGAAGATCAAGTTCTGATACCGTAGAAAAGGCGTCGCTGTTCAACGGCTTTGCCAGGAAGTTTTTCTCCTCATCCAGGAGCGAGCGCCCGAAAAGGGTTCTTTCCGGGTTGGTCTTCCTGCTCGATTCAAGCAGGAACATCACGCGTGAGAGCTTCTGTACACGTTGATATTCGCGTTTTTTCAGATATGCCCTGCGTCTCTTTTGCAGAATCTGCAGGAAAGGATCCTCCATAATCCATGGATGGCTGATAATAAGCCGGTACTGGAAGCTGTTGACCGGAGCCCGAATGAGTTCTTCGACCAGCTTGTCGTAACTTTCCTGCATGGTACCTCAGGTTCCTCCCACTCCGGAGACCGGATCCGAACTGATTCCACGACGGTTTCAGTTGTCTCGAATAATTTTTTATTCTATCGCATTACCTGCTCTGTACCCCGTCCGCACCGCATCGATGGCCCTGCCTATCCGGCAACAATCTCCCGCATGGTATATTCCCATCCGCTCCGCCAGACCTGCTTCTTCAATCTCCCGGGCCAGGCGTGAATTCGGCTGGGAACCGAGAGCGAGCACAACCTTGTCAGCGGATATCCGTCGTGTATCCCCGTTGCTTTCTATCTCAACCCCATCGAGTGCGATCCGTTTTATGACGGCACCTTTTTTCAACTTGACACCGCTCCCGCGGATCTCCTGCATCATCACCCAGCGCGTGGAATAGCCGATATCCGTTCCAATCCGGGACTGCTGCTCAATAACCGTTACGTCGCAGCCGGCAGCCGCAAGGTGAAGAGCGACTTCCACACCTGTGGCGCCGCCCCCTGCCACCACGACACTCGAACCGGACGGCGCGGAAACAGCACCGGATAAAAGATCCCACGCCGAAACAACGTTCTCGCCATCGATCCCTTCGATGTCCAGATCGACTTCAACAGCACCCGTAGCCAGAACCATGGCATCAGGATTCTCTTTCGCGATATACTCCGCCGAAGCCTGCACCCCCAGCCGCACTTCCACTCCAGCGTTTTCGACCTCGTTGACCAGCCATCGGGTCATCTCGTGGAATTCTTCTCTTCCGGGCGGTGATCCAGCAAGGATAAGCTGACCTCCCAGAACGGTACTCTTTTCACAGAGCACAACTTTGTGCCCGCGCCGGGCTGCGGTCCAGGCTGCGGTCATACCCGCCGGTCCGCCGCCGACAACAAGCACCTTACGGGGATGCTCCGCCGGACCTGATACAGGTTTTCCCTCTTCACCCGCGCGGGGATTGACCAGGCAGGCGATCGGCATCAGGCTGAAAATCCTGTCGAAGCATCCCTGGTTGCAGGCGATACACCTTCGAACGGCTTCTCTGTTCCCGCTGCGAGCTTTCTCGAGCACCTGCGGATCCGCTATGAACGCCCTGCCCATGGCCACCATATCCACGTCGCCGGATCTCAATATATCCTCGGCGAGCCAGGGATCGTTTATCCTGTTTGCCACTGCTACCGGAACCTTCTTGACTTTTTCCTTGATTCCCCTGCCGAGATAGACAAATGCGCCACGCTCGACATTCATTGTAATCTGGGGTACCCGGGTTTCATGCCAGCCGCCGGTAACATTTATCAAATCGACACCCGCATTCTCCATCGCCGCCGCCACGGTTCCCGCTTCTTCGAGGCCGTGCCCGCCTTCCATAAAATCGCTGCCGGACAACCTGCATCCGACCGGCACTGACGGTCCGACCGCCTTTCTGACCATCGCTATCGTTTCGAGCAGGAAATTCATTCTCGAATCGAGGTCTCCGCCGTATCTATCGGTGCGCTCATTCGTTATCGGTGAAAGAAACTGGTTGAAGAGGTATCCCGCAGAAACGATCAACTCCACCATGTCGAATCCAGCCTCCACGGCCCTTCGTGCCGCATCCGCAAAGAAAGTCTCGACTTCAACGATTTCGTCCGTCGACAGGGCGCGGGGTTTCTCACGGGTCAGACGCGAAGGCAATTCCGACGCGGATACCGGCTTTTCACCTATTATACCGCTGAATGCATATCGACCGGCGTGATAAAGCTGAGCCCCGGTTGCGACACCGTGTCGGTGCAGCCTGTCATTAAGTTTCCTCAAGGGAGGAATCACACGATCTTCCTCGAGACTCACCATGTGAGGAGAGGCTTTACCGCGAGGTTCCACGGAACATCCTCCCACGATGATCAGCCCCGGACCTGGGGAAGCCTTTGCGCGTTCTTCATAGAAATCTATGAGTGCATCCTTGATCAGGCTGTTTTCGGACATGCCCAGATGCATGGCGGGCATGATTACGCGGTTATTGAGGGTCAGTGTTCCGATTTTTATCGGTGAGAAAAGTAGCGTGATGGAGTCCATTGAATCCCCTTTTCTGGTTCAAACGCCCGAGCCGGACCATTTTATAGAAAGCGGTCCCGAGTATATATTTACATATAAGCCAGCGCAACTTACCTTTTCCCAGGTTCGACATTCCTCTATCAGACATTCCTGACCGGTTTATCGAAGGACCTACCCTGGTGGGATATTTCGTACTACACCGTCACTGAAGCAGAGACACTTGCTTATCCCATTATATTCCCGAATGTTACGAGAAAAGTTAAAAAGCAACCTGTTGCTGTAGAAGTGACGCCTTGCGGCTGTTGAGCAAACGAATTCAAACTTGACTGCCGGAGATCGTCCCCCGAAGCGGTTGATTTGCTTGAGCTTATACGATTCATCCTGCGGGGATCGCGTTTCGAGCTTTTTCGGCACGGTGATTGCAATAATAGAAAATCGCGCAAGGAGAAACGAAAGCTCGGTAATAGTGCCGGGCGGGAAGTCTTCCAACAAGGAGTAGAAAGATGAAAAACCGGAGAGTATTCGCAGGCACCCTAGCGGCTCTGCTGACCATTTCGCTGGCTGTCTCAGCGATGGCAGGATCATACCTTGAGGGGCTCGAAATCCCCGATCCGACCAAACTGCAGGTTATTGACGAGGGAGAGCTCAGGGTTTACACGCCGATGGATTTTTACGGCGGTAACGGCGCGAAAGGTTTCGAGGTAACGGTGCTCCAGGACTGCTGGACATGCGACGAACATATCTTCGAGAACATCGAACTCGAAACGTATGAATTCACACCTAATAATTCGATCTTTTTTGTTTGGAAGCACAAGATTCCGCCCCGGACATGCAGCAACTATCTGGCAACCATCGTCGGTATGGAATGCAGGAAAGGCAAAGTGGGCATATACGGGGGAGCCGTGAAATTCTTGATTCCGGACATCCAGATGGGTGAAGTCTATCCCGACAAGATCGAAGAACTCATTTTCGTATACGGCCCGGTTTACCTGGAGCCCGGCACATACGACTGGTTTCTCGTCACCGAGTGTACAGATACGAACGGCTCGATCATGATTCCGCCCGGGATGCCCGATTATGATGTTGACGATATCTGCGGAGCGAACCTGGGTGTTCCGCCGGAAAACCCGCTGGGTCCGGTGATTTTCGGTCCCGAGCCCGGCAGGCGGCTTGATCCCGACATGGGTGGCAATCCTCCAGGTCGCTGGCCCGGCGAAGATGGTGTGACCCGCGCGTGGTGCTTTACAGTTCTGGGTGATTAACCCAGTCTCAAATAGAAATCCCGCCCGGAACCCGGGCGGGATTAATTTTGCCTTAAACTCAGAATATTTTATTCTCTCCGCTGCCGGACCGCGGAGTTCAAACCGCCAAACTCTATTTTATTGCAGGCGGTGTATCGAGAACCGTCACGCTCACGATAAATGTGTCACTCGCAAGCACCATTCCCGGATAATCTCCCAGTTTGTTGACGACTTCATATGTCCCTGTGGGAGCCCCGGTCGGAACGTTCATCGAAACGTCGGCCTCACCGGAAAAACCGGCAGGAAGATTCACGTTGGACGCAATCAGGAAATCAACACCATCAGTATCCTGAGCCTCGACCGTAACCCAGAAGTCGACAGTTCTGGCCTCCCCGGAATTTGTTACAAATATGGTCCAGGAAGCAACATCCCCAGGATGGACGATGGAAGGTGAGTCGACTACCTCGAGGGTAACCTGGCCGGCACCCGAGATGACCTTAACATCGTCGATGTACCATCCTTCCTCGGTGACGTAGCCGTCAGTGCCGAAACGGAACCTGAAGTGAACCTCTCCCGAGTATGCAGAAACATCGAATGTTTCTTCTTCCCAGTTGACGTTACCCGAATAACACGGTGTGTCAGGTTCGAAAGGACTCGCCGGATTGCTCGTGATCTTGTAAGGGTATCCGCCTTCCGGCTCGATCTGGACCCAGGAAACACCGCTGTTCGTTGATATCTCTACTATGCCGCCGTCCCACGCGTAAACACCGGTATCCAGCTCGGCATCCATCCAGTGCCTGAACACGAGAGATGAATTCGTCCCCAGGGCGATCGCCGGAGTCACGAGACCCGCATCTACGTAGTCTTCATAATCCCCGAAGCCGGTGTCACCGCATTTCCAGGAATGGGTCGGAGAGTAGCTCCTTTGTGTCGAGAGGTGCCACTGGTCGATGTACCCCGATGAAACCGCGTAATGCTCCCAGTCTCCTTCCCCGCTTTCCATATCGTCGGAGAAGCCGCCGATATGTATCTTGAACTGACCGGTTGCGGAATAACCGTTATCCGTGGCGAATATTATATCTACCGTGGCAATATACCCGTCGGGTGTCCCTGGATCCGCTTCTACGCTGAATGCAGTAAGATTTTCAGCTTCACCACCACCGGCGATATCCGGGTATGCGGCATCGGACAGGATGATCGAGAGATAGGGATCTGTCGTTGAAATACGGCCGCCCAGATCTTCTGCGATTCCGCTTCCCGAATTGGCAGCCGTCACGTAGAGGTCGGCGATCTCCCCGGGATCGAGTTTGCCGTCTCCGTTGCCGAACTTCACGTCGTCGATCCTGGCCCCGTCCGCGGATAGAACCGGGGCGTGCAGGACGATGGAGAAGGAACCGATCCAGGTGGAATCCACGCTGTCGCTGAACTCGATATCGAATGTCGCGGAATGTCCGTCGGTGCAATTATCATCCACGGTGCAGACGAATCCTGAAGCACCCCAGACAACCTCGTCCGGTAGAATCGTTCCGTAGGTTTCTGCGCCGTTATCCACAACGATTTCAGGATCGGTGGTTGTCAAGGACGCTTCAACGCCGTACGCGGCATCGGCGCCAAGGTTCTTGGCTGCGGACGAAATGACTATCGTTTCACCGTAATCGGCCATTCCATTTCCGTTGCCTCCCACGGTGTCGTCCAGCTCAGTTTCATGGAGTGCAATCCATGGTCCTTCGGGTGTGATCACCTCTATCGCGGCCTCGTAAGGCAGGCCGTTATGCCCTGTAACCGTGAGAAACATCGTACCGGGACTCAACGGCTCGATCGGCAGGGTCACCGTCCCAAGGCTGTTCGTGAATCCGTAAGTCAGAAATTCTCCGGTTTTGGCAAGGCAGACACGGGCTCCTTCCATGGTTCCGCCGCCAAGATTGACTTGAATCTCAACATTCTGCGGTCCCACTACAACGGCCGATGGGTGAGCCACGCTGAATTCCGTCGGCAACAAGGTCCAGATGTCGGTCGCGGGATCGCCGAGCCATAAGTACATCCGGATATTGGTGTCTCCATATGTTCCATGTCCGTAATGCACATCGATATTCGCCCAGTTCTCCACGTATCCGATGGTGTTGATCCCCTCGTCATAAACCGCCTTGAAAAGCCCCTTGTCGAATGTGTGATTCGCATCCGTATAAGAAGGTTCCCAGGCGCCGAGGAAGGCTATTGAGGCATAATCCGCTTTCATGAAAGATTCAGCCAGGCAGTTGCTTCCGTAGCTGAGCTCCATGTTGTTGCAGCATATGCTGAAACATACGAATGACATATCCTCGTTGTACATCTGGTTCACGTGAGTCGCAGTAAACGACCCTTCAGAACCCCAGCTCGACCAGCTCGTCGCTGACCCGTGCCCACGGTAATTGACGATGCCCCTGCCATCGTTTACCGCGGCGACGACATCACTGTTGCCGGCCCCGGCGCCGCCGTACGCAGTATCGAAAATCGGCACCTGGATTGAGTAGGGGTATGTCCGGATCTCTTCACAGCACTGTGTGTACTTGCCCGGATACTGCTCCGAATGCGCCACGAGTATATTCTTCTCCGCCCAGTTGTCCGCGATGGACGGTGATTTCAGATAATCCATTATCTTGTCGAGCTGATGGGTCAGCTCCGCTGTATTATTGAAAGTAAGCCTTCCTATGGCCAGGTCGGCGAGATAGTCGGAGTTGCCACCGGGATCGACGCAGGAATACCATGAATCCGAATACGTATCGGACCAGTAGTGGGCCGGAACTTCATCGATATCGCCTACAAGCAGCACATATTCGAGTCCATCCGAGAAATAAAGGCTGGAAATGTAACTCTTGATGCCTGTGGAGGTACCTCCAAGATCGTTAACATCAACCACTTCCAGCGGATATCCCATTTTCTGTCGCCATGTTACGAGCGGCTCGATTTCGTCGTAATACTGAGGCAGTGTGATTACCAGGTACTTGATCTCGCCGGCATCCAGCGACCCTCCACGATCTACAAGATGATCGTAATTCAAAACGCGTGTCCTGTAGAACTTATCAAGGTCGGGCGTTATGAAATGAGGCGTTGCCGTCACTGCGGCTCTGCCGTCAATGCCGCTTTCTTTCAGCCTGAGCTTCAACCGTGTATAAACCCGCGCTTTTTTCAACACCGGATTATACAGAACCGGCGTTACCTCGAGGTTGGAAAGAACAAGGTCTCTCATTATCTCGGGTTCGCCGGTCGAAGCTACTGTCGCCGGATACCACGAATTATCCTGATAGACAGCCGGGTCGCGCCAGAATTCGGGAATTTCTCCTTCGAACGTCGGCATGGGAACCGGGCGGATGTCAAGGTTATCCAAAACGATATATTCTGATTCGAGGACCTCGATCTCCGGTTTGAAACCCTTTGAGAGACCGATATATTCGCGTATTGCGGGAAGCGACGGCGCGCCGACATCTATCGTCGTCCCATATCCCGGAAGAATAAGAAAATCCTCCGTCCCCGTATGGCTGCAGGATGGCTTTTGGGTCATCTCTATACCAGGCAGGATTATCTCGAGCTCCATACCGGTTTCGCTGCTGGAGATGATTTCAACAACGGGTTCTGTGACTCCCGGCGGACTGCCTGCGAAAGGAATCCAGGCAGCCGACGCTACACTCACCAGAACAAACATAAAAACCGCGCTGAGAACGGGTGCGATAACTCTTGACTTCATAACAGACTCCCTTTTCGATTGCGAAGGATAACTTTTCCTATCTCGTACCGAAACGGACGGAGGGAATCCCCCCCGGGCATTACAGAAGAATTATAACCATGTCCTGAGAATTTGCAAAGCTGGTTATCCGATACGGAACCCCGATTAAATCCGATATATAAACGGGAAAACTTGCCGGCGCGAAAAGAATCATGTGCTATTTCAGCAGCACGATCCGTAAGTTTTCTATCATGCTGCCGCTTTCGAAACGGCAGAAGTAAACGCCCGATGCAGCTTCCCCACCGGATTCGGTCTCACCGTGCCAGCAGATAACGTATTTACCCGGTTCCCTGACGCCATCAAGAAGGACCTTCACCAGTCGTCCGGCAGAATCGTAAACCGCGAGTCGGACAGGCAATAATCGAGTATCACCCGCATCCTGACGCGGAGTGAGCACAAACTCAATAACCGTGGAGGGATTACACGGATTAGGGTATATACCGAGAATGTTCTCTGCTTGATCCCGAACCGGAAAGTCCTCGTCACCAGCGGGATCAACGGTACCCAGCTCCCACCCTATTGCTGCTCCGACGTCTATCACCCCCCAGCCGAAATCATTGTTCGGATTGCCGGCATTATCCGCGGTTTCCATTAATGCCCGCCGCACATCCTCGGGTTTCCAGTCTGGATGGGCCTGCAGGACGAGCGCGGCCGCACCGGCAATGAGCGGTGTCGACAGAGAGGTGCCGTTTACCTGGATATAGGACTCTTCGTCATAGGGATATGCGCAGGATGTAAGATACCCGCGGGCGCAGACTTCCGGTTTGATCCTGCCGTCCGCGGCCGGACCAGGAGAGCTGAAATAAGCCAGATCACCCAGAGAATCCACCGCTCCGACCGCTATCACGCTGTCTGCGTCGGCGGGAGTGATGATGTGATCCCAGTCGGAGTCCCGCTCATTCCCCGCGGCGGTAACTACGAGAAGACCTTTGGCAGCCGCGATGTCGGTCGCAATCGCGGTTACGGTAGTCTCGCCGTCGAGATCATCGAACTCGTACCAATCTGTATATCCGAGAGAGCTCGATACTATGTCGGCGCCCATGCTGTCGGCCCATTCCAGCCCCTCAACCCACCAGTCTTCCTCCACGGGTTCCTCCATCACGATGCTCTCCGTCTTCGCCAGCAGGAAGGAGGCTCTGAATGCAGGTGCGATATATTTACCCGGTTCGTAACCTCCTGCGGTGCACATAGTGATCGAACCGTGAAACGGCTGGGAATAATCGTCCTGGAGCGGATCGTAGGAGGTATCTCCGTCGTCGTTGATGAAATCCCATTCGGCCAGGACCTGCTGGGCCGCAATGGCCGGGTGATCCCTGAGATATCCTGTATCGAGCATGCAGATGACAACTCCCGAACCGTTGATGCCGAAACGATGAACCGCGGGAATTCCCAGTTGCTGCAGCTGGTGATACGAATAATTGTAGTCGCTCGAATCCGGAGGTGAAACCGGAATTGACCGAACCTGGGGCTCCAGACCTTTTCCACCAGCCGGTTTTCCACCTGCGTCGGGTCGACCATCAGGAAAAAGTCCGTACTTGAATGGGTACCGATTCTCCGGCTTTCGGGCGGAAGGTCTGGCAAGATCCACCCTGTCTACGAAATCAAAAGAGACAACAGCAGGCAGCATGTCGAACGCACAGGTGACTGAAACCGCGTTGAGCCATCTTGATGTGGCCCGGTGTGTAACTCCAACTGAAACAAGCGCATCCAGATAAGGAGCGTACACAGGGAGATCAAGATGATCGAAGGGCTCTCCTCCCCCTCTCTTTATCCGCCTGGACACAGTACGATCAGGATATCTGTCGGACACAGAAGCCAGTGCTGAATATGTATCCCTTTCCGTCGGAAGACCCTTATCCGAGAAATAGATCCAGAACACGGTTTCATCATCTGTATCTTCCGCAAGCAGCGCGTATTCACGAACCTGCCGAGTCAGTTTATGAAGTGATGAATCGGAATCAGGCGAGGCCTTCTTTAGCAACTCCTGCCCCAGGGGAGCGGCGCAGGTTTCGGATACGGCGAATCCTGAAATCAAAAAAATGAAACCCGTGAGAAATATAATACTTTTTGTCAGATTTAATAAATCCACTTGTCGATATTTGACTATCAATCTTTCATCTTCCCGGTCGAGAAGTTCCGTCCCCTGTGCCGATTTCTGTCCGCTACACTCATGAAATGGGGCATTTGAGGTGCTTCGCCGGTCCGGATTTCGTTGAAGTCCGCGTATAAACATGCTTCCGCCCTTTCAAAAATTGTACACATGATTCAATATTATTCAGGATGAATTCTGAAATCAAGCAGTGAACGATTTACCAGGAGCAATAAAAAAGGAGCTGCATCGAAACAGCTCCTTCAATAACAGGTTAGAGATGCTGCTATTCAGAGATAAACATTAAAGACCCCGAATTCATATCGTAGAAACTCACAGCCAGTGAATTGGCTGTTCGAAATCCGAGCGAAGGGAAAAACCCCGTCGGACATTGGTCATAAAGAGTGTATGTCTTCCATGTATATCCTGACAGCTTGGCAAGCTTCAACGCGATGTTTTCCGCATCGAAGTATACTATATAGGAATCGTTGAATTTAACCTCGATGTCGGTATCCTGCCCGATGAAGCCGACCTGCTGAGCAGCAGTAATTGCCCATCCCGTACCATTGAATGCCGCATGCATCAAGTCATAATCGATCGCATTGAAATAGCTGATGCGTTCATATCCGTAGTTGTCGAGCGCGAGTGAAGCCCATTTGCCGGAATCTCCGGTCGGATCAACGACAGTTTTCGTCCATGAGCTGAAAGATTTTCTGGCCAGTTTAAGATCGCCATTCGTCGCATCGTAATAAGCGATGTGAGGTTTTTCCTGGTTGTCCAGCCGTAAAGATGCATATTGTCCGACGTCACCGGCATCATCCACGGTCTCGATATCGAATCCGCCGCCGTTCCAGGATGCGTATTTCAGAGCACCGGCTGTTGCGTCATAGTACGCGATACCGATATCACCGCTTCTTGAATCGAGACTGGCGTACGAACCGACGTCCCCATATGAATCAATAACTGAAACTACTGGTACGTTGTCAACTACCTGCATATACTTGAGATCACCGTTTGTCGCATCGTAGTAGGCCACAATAGGCATTCCGACGGCATCAAAGCCCAGGGAGGAGTACATCCCAACATCACCTATCTCGTCGATGACCATTGTAACGACGGAAAGGCCGGCCTGATATGCCAGTTTCAGATTTTTGTTTACTGAATCATAATAAGAAATAAAAATCCTGTTTCCTGATGAGCCGAGCGATGAATAGAGCCCTACACCGCCTGTGTCGATCACCGTCTGAAAGTCGGTTCCACCATCGTAATCGGAAGGCAATCCAGAGTACTCGACCGTATCGCGAATATCAGCGGCACTCACGTTCGACAATACGAAAAACATCAAAAACAGCGCGGACAGGTGTTTAGCAGTAACTGATAACGCCATGGCTACCTCCCAAGTGTCGGTATTGAAAGTTTGTGTCAAGATATATACAGAACATGAAACACTCCAAAAGAGACGCTAATACTTGTTCTATCGCCATATTATATTCTAAAATCGTCCTCCTTTCAATGTTTCACTTCAAAAACATTTAAATTAATGCCATTTAGATCAGCTTAAAATCCAACCCGGGAAGAGTGTATATTCTTCAATCAAACACTATTGTTCTGGAAATACGCGTGTGATAGACTGCCGCTTCTCCTTTTCCGGAGAAAACACGATATTAAAAACAAGCAGATTGGAGCGTTAAATGTCTGAAATGAAAAATCTCGAGCCGCAGAACGTTTGGTCGCATTTTGAAACGATCTGCGGAATTCCGCATCCATCCCGGCATGAAGAAGAACTGGCCGAATATATAATGGATCATGCATCCTCAACGGGAAACAAATCGTTTCGAGATAAAACCGGCAATGTGATCGTCCACGTTCCAGCCTCACCCGGAAGAGAGGACGATCGCTCTCTGATTCTCCAGGGGCATCTGGATATGGTTCCCGTGGCTGCGGAAGGAATCACACACGATTTTAATACGACACCTATTGAACCGTACGTGGACGGCAACCTGGTCAGAGCCCGGGGCACAACGCTAGGTGCCGATAACGGAATCGGCGTCGCGATGATGCTGGCCTTGCTCGACGGAGACAAGCCGCATGGTCCGCTCGAACTGCTTTTCACGGTAAACGAGGAAGCCGGCATGACGGGCGCACGGGGAGTAGGAACCGATTATCTTTCGGCGAAACACCTTATCAATCTTGACACAGAGGAGTGGGGGGAAATCTATGTATCCTGTGCAGGAGGAGCCGACTCGATCGTGACGCTGGATCTACAACGTGAAACGACTCCCGTAACCGATCGGCTGGCGCGCCTCACGGTGAGCGGCCTCAAGGGCGGTCACTCGGGTATCGATATCAACCTGGGTCGAGGTAACGCAATAAAGATAGCAGCACGTTTCCTGGATAATTGCTCCGGGAAAATCCCGTTCAAGCTTGTAAGCATGGATGGGGGTGTAAAAAGAAATTCGATACCGGGCAGAGCTGAGGCTGTAGTAGCTCTAAGCGCAGGGGACTTCGAAGAGTTCGCCGCCGAGGCCGAGTCCTTTTCATCGATAATCATGAATGAACTCGGAAATGCAGAGCCCGGTTTCATGATCTCCGTAACCCGGCTGGGGCCTGATTCTGAAAAACTGCCGTTAACCCGGTCATCCGCTCAGAACTTCCTCAACCTGGTTCTCGCTCTCCCGAACGGCCTTGTCGCCATGAGCACCGAAGTCGAAGGACTGGTGGAAACATCGGTCAATCTCGGCGTGCTCGAAACCGACTCCTCACGAGCCTCCGCCGTTCTGCTTACGAGATCTTCGATTTCATCCGCCATGGATGCCGTCAAGAGCCAGATCAGAGCCTGTTCAATCATGGCCGGGGCGAAATTGGAGGAGCCGGAAGGATATCCGGGCTGGAAACCTAATATGGATTCCGAACTTCTGAAAATCGCCGCGGATGTTTTCATAAAGCTCCACGGAAAGGAACCGGCGATAAAGGCTGTTCACGCCGGATTGGAATGCGGTCTGTTCAGCGAGCGGTTACCCGGTGTGGACATGATCTCGATAGGTCCGGATATGCAGAATGTTCATTCACCGGATGAACAGCTCAGTATTCCATCCGTAAAAATATTCTTCGAGTATCTTGAAGACCTTATCTCCGAGTTTCACTAATTCATACTATGGCATCCAGCATCAAGATATCGATTTGCGTAGTAAACTGGAACACTTGTGAACTCACCAGGGAATGTGTAGAATCGATCCTCGCCCATGCACATGAGACTTCGCTTGAAATAATTCTCGTCGACAATGGGTCCGAAGACGGCTCTCCCGATCGACTGGCCGAGTATTTCCCCGATATAACACTGATCCGAAACAACAAGAATCTTGGATTCGTCAAAGCGAATAATCAGGCGATTGAAAAAGCCCGCGGTGAATACATAATGCTCTTGAACTCTGATACGATCGTCCTCGAGGGCATGTTCCATCACCTTGTTTCATACATGGACAGGCATTCAGGCGAAGTAGGTGGAGTTTCACCTCGTATGTTCATCGATCGAACCCAGCTCCTCGAGCTGCCTCCCCATCCATGTTTGACACCTTTCATGTTCGCCGGCGCCGCATCCCGGGTCGGTCGTTCCTTTGCACCGTTGAAACGGTACTGGGCGCGGAACCGGGCCGTATGGCGCGGTGACTATTCGGCGATAAAAGTTCCCGCCCTCGTCGGCGCCTGCCTGATGGTTCCCAAAGTTCTGATCGATGGGATCGGCGGCCTGGATCCCAGATTCTTCATGTTTTTCGAAGATATGATGCTCTCCCACCGAATTCGTCAGAAAGGGCTCGATCTCGCAATTCTGTCGGAAGCCAGGTTGATACACCTGTTCAACAGGAGTGGGGAGAAAAATCCCGAAGTGGAGCAATATTTCATCGACGGAATGAAAATCGCATTTCCCGAATTATATGGCCACATTCATTCCATCATGGGTGTAAGTGTTTACAAACTCCTTGAACGTGTCGAGCGACAACTCTGCCGTCTTGACGGGAATAATCAACCTCCCGTCAAATCACAGAAGGACAGCCTGCTCGAGTGGAATCCGGTTCGGCGAGCGGCAGGATACTTCGTGGAAATCTCTCACGATTCTGCATTCCTCGGAGTTGTCGGAGCAATAACTGAAAAACCCGCCTTCAGTCTCGAGTCCCTGATGGAACCCGAAACGGATGGACGGGTCTATTTCTGGCGCTGGACACCTTCCGGTCTCGGAGAAGGTCGTTACAGATACGGTCGTTTCAAGGTCAGTTTATAATCTGGTTACGGACGGAAACCCCGGGGAACCGGAGTTCAAAACCAGCTGCCGCTATACCTCCATTATTTCTTCTTCTTTCGCCTTCAGCACATCATCGATCTTAGCGATAAAATCATCCGTCTTCTTTTGTATGTTATCAGCAGCTTTATGAGCGTCATCCCGGGGGATGTCCCCGTCTTTTTCACCCGCTTTCAGAAAGTCGTTCGCATCCCTCCTGATGTTCCTTATAGCGACCTTGCTATCTTCTCCCATTCTCTTGGAGATTTTCACAAGCTCTTTTCGACGCTCTTCGGTCAGGGCCGGTATGGCCAGTCGTATCACCGGTCCGTCTACCGAAGGATTCAAACCTAGATCTGAGGCTTGAATAGCCTTCTCAATCAGGGGTGTGGAGCTGCGATCCCAAGGCTGGATCACGATAAGCCTAGGCTCGGGAATGCTGATGTTCGCCATCTGTTTTATCGGACTCATCGTACCATAATAATCGACGCTGATTCCATCGAGTATGGCAGGCGTCGCTTTGCCGGTGCGAAGTCTTGCCAGATCGTTCCTCAAATGTTCAAGGGTCTGATTCATTTTGTTTTCTGTTTCTTCATATATTTCTTGAATCATAACTTCATTCCTTCCGTACCAAAGTTCCGATCCGCTCCCCCTCGAGAATCTGAAATACCGCATTTTTCTTGCTGAAGTTGAATACAATGATCGGAAGGTCATGATCCGCAGCAAGAGAAAACGCGGTTGAGTCCATAATCCTCAAGTTTTTTTCAATCGCTTCCCTGTGAGTAAGTTCCGGAAAAAATCGCGCCGATTCGTTCTTTTCCGGATCGCTGTCAAATACACCATCCACCTTTGTGCCCTTTAAAAGCACGTCGGCACCGATCTCGAGCGATCGCAGGACCGCCGCTGTATCTGTAGTAAAAAAGGGATTACCGGTTCCACCCGCGAAGATCACGGGTCTACCATCGGAAAGGTGCTTTTTCGCACCGGAGGCGTAGGCGTTCTCAGCCCAGAATGGAGCCGGCGGTGGCACCATGAGCACCGGATCAAGGCCGTGCTTCCTGAGAGCTGCTCGAAGAAGGATTCCGTTGATGCAGGTCGCAAGCATACCCGCAGTATCCGCTTCGACCCTTTCTACGTTCTTCAGGGATGCTCCCCTGAGAATGTTACCCCCACCTATGACGACGGCAACCTGAACGCCGTTCGATACAATTCCGGAAATCATGTTCACGACGTTTTCCATGGCATTCTTAGCCCCGAAAAACGCCTCTCCACTGAGTTTAAACAGGATCCGCCGAAAAACGGGTTGCATTATTCTCCGAGCTTGTACCTGGTGAACCGCTTTACCGAGATATTCTCACCGAGCGACGACACGGCTGCGCCGATCACGTCGGAAACCTTCAGCGTGGAGTCTTTTACATATTCCTGTTCGAGCAGGCAATTCTGAACGTAGTATTTTTCGAGCATGCCCGTGGCGATTTTGTCCAGAATATGTTCGGGTTTGCCGGTGTTCCGCGCTTGCTCCATACAGATCGATTTTTCTTTCTCGATCAATTCGGATGGCATGTCATCACGACTTACGGAAATCGGATCGGCCGCAGCGATCTGCATTGCGATATCATGAACCAGGACCTTGAATTTATCTGTTTTTGCCACGAAATCAGTTTCGCAGTTTATCTCAACGAGCACGCCAAGTTTTGCACCGGGGTGGATATAAGCCTCTACAACCCCCTCCCGTGCTGCTTTAGCTGCCCTTTTCGCTGCTTTTGCTATACCCTTTTTCCTGAGGTATTCCACAGCCGGTTCTTCTTCACCATCTGTCTGCATCAAAGCCTGCTTACAGTCCATCATCCCCGCACCGGTGCGTTCTCTAAGTTTCTTGATCATCTTCACATCAACACTCATGGATTTCTCTCTCCTCCCTACTGGGACATTCTTGCCGCAGACGAGGCTCCCCTCTTGCTTCCTCGTTCGATGCCTTCCAGTACCGCATCCGCTATTTTCCCGGTTATCAACTGAATCGCCCGGATCGCGTCATCGTTCGACGGGATCGGCCAGGAAATCTCCTCGGGGTCGGAATTGGTATCGAGCATTGCGATAACGGGTATGTTCAGCTTGTTGGCTTCGGCAACCGCAATCCGCTCTTTTTTTGTATCTACCACGAAAACCGCTGACGGAAGACCGTTCATATCCTTAATCCCGTTGAGAAGACGGCCCAGTTTGTCCTGTTCCCGTCTCATTGTCAGGATTTCTTTCTTCGTCCTGTTGCCGTAACCGAGTTCGGAACGTTCCATTTCCTCCAGATTCTTGAGCTGCTTGATACTCTCGAGAATTGTCCGGAAATTGGTTAGCATTCCTCCCATCCACCGTTCAGTGACATAGAACATACCACAGCGTTCGGCTTCGCCCTGAACAGTCTCCTGACATTGCCTCTTCGTCCCGACGAAAAGTATGTTTCCACCCGCTATGGTGGTTTCCGTCACGAACTTGCATGCATTGTCGAGGGCCTTTTGC
The DNA here is from genome assembly GCA_964394085.1 of uncultured Gemmatimonadota bacterium. GTDB lineage: Bacteria > CAYMWF01 > CAYMWF01 > CAYMWF01. The sequence goes on from CAYMWF010000003.1 coordinate 63,782, forward strand.
GTTTTCTTGAGATCAATGATATGTATGCCGTTTCTTTTCATGAAGATGTATTTTTTCATCTTCGGATTCCAACGCCTGGCCTGATGCCCAAAATGAACTCCTGCTTCGAGAAGTTCTTCGAGAGTTATGACTGACATTCTGAAACCTCCGCAATACCGGGTTGTACCACCATCCCCTTCTCAGCCTTCCAAACCGTCACCGGCACCCGGGAAGGAATCCGGGAATGTGTGTGCTTGAAATCGAAATAGACTTCGCCGATCCTTAAATATGGAATGCGGCTCCTGTCCTGCTTATCTCTTCGAGAACTGGAAACGTTTTCTCGCTTTTGCCAGTCCGTATTTTTTTCGCTCTTTCATCCTGGAATCGCGGGTCAGGTAGCCCGCCTTCCTCAGTTCGGCTTTGAGATCATCATCCATCGCAGCAAGAGCCCTGGCGATTCCGTGCCTCAGAGCACCGGCTTGTCCGGACTTACCGCCGCCTTGAACGCTCGCGATAATGTCGCAAGAATCCCTCTGGTTCGTGAGTTCGATAGGCTGTTCAACATGAACGACGAGAACGCGTCTGTTGAAATACTCCATCAAGCTCATTCCATTAACCTGGAAATTACCCTTGCCAGGCGTAACGGACACCTTGGCTATCGCATTTTTCCTGCGACCGGTTGCATAACCACTATGTATCAAAACTTCAACCTCCCGAAGGTCGCCCTCTTAAATTTCAAGCACCTCTGGTTGCTGTGCTTTATGCGGATGCTCAGGGCCTTCGTATACTTTCAATTTTTTAAACATCTTTCTGCCGAGACGATTATGAGGCAGCATGCCCCGAACCGCATGCTCGATTACCCATTCCGGTTTTTTAGCCATCATTCTCTGAAACGTCAGCTCTTTCAGTCCGCCTGGATAACCTGAGTGACGATAATACCGCTTTTTCTCACTCTTTTTTCCGGTAAGCCGGATTTTCTTCGCGTTGATTACAATCACATGATCACCATGATCCTGATGGGGTGAGAAAGCGGGTTTGTGCTTACCCCTCAGCAGAACTGCAATTTTACTCGCGAATCTTCCAAGGACCTTGTCCTCTGCGTCGACAATGTACCATTTACGGGTAATGTCTTCGTTCTTTTCAATATAAGTTTTCTGCATACACACCTCCCGACCGCCCACGGACAGCCGATCTTGCCACAAGAAACCGGAATCTATACTATAAATACTGGAGTTCTGTCAAGCTGAATCTATCGAATTCACAGGATTATTGAAGCTCCGTTAAAAAGTTCCGGGACCATATCATGTATTGGAATCAGACCCTCCGAATGCACCGACGGCGATATTCTTCAGGCCGTTCGGCCCGTGAAACGGGGGGGAAATCAAACCCTTCTCTGTAATTATACCTGTTATCAATGACGCCGGAGTTATATCGAAAGCCGGGGCGAACACTTTAACGCCGTCCGGCGCGACCGGGACGCCGGTGAACCGGGTCACTTCTTCAGGGGAACGTTCCTCGATAGGTATTCCGGTTCCATCCTCCAGAGAGAGATCGATAGTGGAGTAAGGAGCCACGACATAGAACGGAATTTTGTGATATCGTGCATTAACCGCGAGAGAGTAGGTTCCGATCTTATTCGCAGCATCACCATTCGCGGCAATCCTGTCAGCTCCTACAAAGACAGCATCAATAGCTTTCCGCTGCATGAGAAATGCGGCCGTCGAATCACATATGAGAGTTACATCGATGCCGGCCTGCAGTAATTCCCACGTCGTCAACCGTGCGCCCTGAAGAAGCGGTCTTGTTTCATCGGCATATATTTGTATCTTCTTACCCTGTTTCATTGCAGTAAAAAACACAGCCAGTGCGGTTCCGTATCCGGATGTCGCCAATCCGCCTGCATTACAGTGTGTCAAAAGCCTGTCACCATTATTGACGAGTTCAGCGCCGAAAGATCCGAGGGCTTCGCACATCCTTTCATCTTCTTCCAAGATGGCCAGCGACTCATCCACAAGACTTTGCACTTTTTCCTCTGGATTTTCTTTTACGTTCGAGGTTTTGTGCAGACGATCCAGCGCCCAGATCAGATTCACCGCCGTCGGTCGTGCCGAAGCCAGTATTCGTCGTGCCGTTGATAATGCCTCATCGAGATTCTCACAAGGTTCTTCTCTTTCGAGCCACCGGACACCCGCAAGAGCAAGCCCCATAGCACCTGCTATACCGATGGCAGGCGCTCCCCTGACCTGGAGCTTGAGAATTGCATCGGCAATATCCTCCGGTGTTTCGCATTCTCTGTAAACGACATCCCCGGGTAACCTGGTTTGATCAATCAACACCACGATCCGTCGGTTTTTGTCCCAATTGATGGTTTTAGTCTTCACCTCAGTCTGGTCTCCCCGCGGACATTCCGCATAAGATCTGGTCCCACATAATCAACACCGCTCCTTCATGGAACAATGATTTGTCTTTTCAGGTTTGTCAACATGGTGAGAAACAACGGAACCGGGAGCCCTACGACATTGTAATAGCAACCTTCGATACGCTTCACCAAGGTAGCGCCGAAACCCTGAATACCATAGGATCCCGCTTTATCGTCACACTCACCGGTGTCCATATACCACCGTATCTCTTCTTCTCCGAAATCTCTGAACTCAACGCTCGTCGTCTCAGAAGCGACGAGAAGTTTTTCAAGGGACGGATGGTGGAGGGCCAATCCTGTAATAACGAAGTGAACTCCACCTTTCAGCATGCGCAGCATTGCTTCAGCTTCGTCCCGGTCAGAAGGTTTCCCAAGCTGGCGGCCGTTCTTGAATACAATGGTATCCGCAGCCAGGATGGTCGAATCGGGATACGTCTCTCTTACTGCTTCACATTTCCCGCAGGCCAACTTCTCCGCCTGAAGTCGCGGCGGCAGGGTGCTGCTCAACCGCTCCTCGAATTCCGGCGGTTCGACCCGGAATTCGAATCCGATCTGCTTCAGAATCGACCGTCGGCGTGCTGATTCGGAAGCGAGAATGAGATCCAGCCCCCTTGACATAACATGCCTGGCTTTCAAAACTCTTTCTCCAGAATTATTGTAACTGGGCCATCATTCACAAGTTGAACTTTCATTTGCTTTCCAAATACACCCGTTTCGACATTAAAACCCTGCAATCGAAGCTTTGCTACGAATTCCAAGTACAATCGTTCACCCAGTTCCGGAGTCGCCGCTTTTATAAAACTCGGACGTTTCCCTCTCTTAACGTCTCCATAAAGTGTAAACTGCGAGACAACCAGGAATTCTCCTCCGACATCCTCGATCGACCTGTTCATCCTCCCTTCGGCATCCTGGAAGATCCGAAGTCCCGCGCATTTCCCGGCAACCCACTCCACCTGCTTGGTAGTATCCTCCCGGGCAATACCGAGCAATACCAGAAGACCCGGGCCGATAGCGCCGGTTACGGCACCGTTTACCTTAACAGATGCTTCAGTCACTCTCTGGACGACGGCTCTCATTTACCCTTTAACACTCCACCACGGGTGCTGCGCAACAAATCGTTCGGCTGGTATATCTCTGCCCCGACAAGCAGTTCGATTCTTAGTGCAAGGACGACCTTAAAAACGATAAAGCAATCCGGCTGAATACTCGGGGAATTTAACAGGATCCCCGCTCGTATAAACGAAATTAAAGTATCCTTCCATAAAAATTGAACACCGGAGAGCGGGAATCTCGACCTCCAGCCCTCCAGCGCCTTTCAAGCCCCAGAGGATCACATTTTCGACCATAGATTCATCAAACCCATCGGGATTGCCTGATCCGACCGGTCGCGTCGTAAGAAGTCTGAATCCGAAGCCGCCTCCCAGGTGAAGAGAGACGGGGCTTAATGGCGGATCGTAGAACCTGTACATCGCCAGCAGACCGAACTCAGTATCTTTGAAATCAACACCTGCCGACTCGCCCTGAAAAATGGTACTCACTTCGTCACTGGAATGACGGACGCTCAAACGGAGAGGCAGGGGTCTTATAAACTCAACCTGCAGAAGGGCCGTGAATGTTACCGGCGTTCCCGGTTCGCAGGGGAATCCGGTTGTTTGCTCAAAATTTCCATCATAAAGAAGACTCCCTGCTGCAAATCCTGCTCCGACCACCGGACCCGCAACTGCAGGTGACATGCTTACATGACAGGATAAGACGAGCAAAATACCAACAATTATAATGAAAAAACCGTCGAATCTCGTCCTTCGGTGACGGTGTGAAGGAAATCCGACCTGAAGAAGACTTAAACCCCGTTCACTTTTTCTTTTTTTCGGATACAGATTCATCATTATTACTCCACCTAGGAGATAAAACCGGCGAAAGTCACCATTCGTCCCGCCTTAGCTCCTTCTCTCCGATATGAAGGAAACTTCTCACCACCACAGATTGTGCAGTGGTGTGAAATGTAAATATTGTTCGGAAGGACACCCGCTCCTTTCAACTGCAGGATTGCAAGGAGCTTTAAATCGAGAAAAAAAACGCCGGTGCGACAGTCTACGACATCCGGCCATCGCTCTGAAAAGAGCTTCGCCAGGTCGGCGGATATCTCGTAACAGCACGAACCGGCGGCAGGTCCGATTATTGCAAATATTTGATCGAAACACGCTTCAGCTGTTTTTTCAGCGCCTTTTTTCACGATGGAGGAATATAATCCGCGCCAGCCTGCATGGATGGCGGCGACCCTCCTCTTTCCCGATTCATCAACCGATGCAGAGAATATTATCACCGGTGCGCAGTCGGCTGTAACAACTGATACTGCCAACCGCGGCACCCCGGAAACGACGCCGTCAGCTTCGGGCCTGCAATCCTGTTGGCCACCGCTGTAAGAATCTTCCCAACGGATGACTCGATCACCATGAACCTGCGTGACCTGCGCAATCCCATCGAGGCCCAGCGATCCGACAATTTTCGACAATTCACCCCGGTCGGGACAGTCGAGTAAAAAACCGTGTGAGAAATCTTCTGGAGGATCAGGAAGGTCAGCTGCCAACATGCGGCATCCACGTAATACATTTTCCGAAAACCCGATATCAGGAATCTCGTCCGGCTTCATCCCGCTCCCTCCTGAATACACTTGTGATTCCCTTGATTTTTAAGATCGAATTCGTAATTTTCTTGAGTTGAGCCAGGTTGTTCACTTCAATTTCCACCCGCCCCACGGCCTGATCGCCCTGAGCTTTAAACCGGGCTCCCGCGATATTTACACCCACATCAGAGATCACCTTCGAGATATCAAGGAGAAGATATTTCCTGTCCTCGCCTTTAACTTCTATTGTTACTGGAAAAACCTCTGCGCCGCTGACATCCCACACTACTTCTACGGTGCGTTCCTTCTCTTTTTCCAGCAGCGGGAAGATATTGGGGCAGTCGATTCGGTGCACCGAGACCCCTCGCCCCCTTGTTATATAACCGATAATCTTGTCACCCGGTACAGGGGTGCAACACTCGGCCAGCCGCACCATGAGTTTGTCCAATCCTCTGACCCGTATACCCCTCGAGCCGACAGCTCGTGAAACCATTTGGGTCATTTTCGATTTGACCTTGGGGGTCTCTTTTGCGTGGAATTTTGAGAAATAAAAGCCGGGTGACAACTCACCGCGCCCAATCGCTTCGAAAAAATTATCCAGACGGTCGAATCCGGCTTCCTTGAGCCGGTCCAGAAATTTACGGTCATACTGTGGCTTAAACTTGTACCTTTTTGCCTCTCGCTCGAATATCTGTCGTCCTATATTGACGGATTGACCGAATTTTTCAGCTCTCAGGAATTGCCTGATCTTTGATCGTGCTTTGGGGCTTTTCACCGATGAAAGCCAATCCTGGGACGGTTTTTGTGACGGTGAAGTAAAAACTTGAACCATGTCACCGCTTTTCAGCTGATAGGTCAGAGGCTTGATCTGCCCGTTCACCTTTGCACCAACACAGTGCTGACCGATTTCAGTGTGAATCGCGAATGCAAAATCTATCGGGGTAGCTCCCGCCGGGAGTGCTCGAAGATCTCCGTGTGGAGTAAAGACATAAACTTCTTCCCGGAGAAGATTTTTCTTGAAGTCCTCCAGAAAAATACCGGGATCACCATGTTCTTTCTGGCTGTCCATCATCTCTCTAATCCAGGTTACATATTTATCATCCAGCCTTGGTCCGCTCTTCTGCCCCTCTTTATACCTCCAGTGAGCTGCAACACCGATTTCAGCGATTTTATCCATTTCAGCGGTTCTTATCTGGATTTCGACAAACAAACCCTTAGGACCGACGATTGTCGTGTGAAGAGATTGATACATATTGGATTTCGGATTTGCGATATAGTCTTTGAACCTATCCTGAACGGGTCGCCATTTGGAATGCACCAGACCCAGAACATGGTAACAGTGTTCAACGCTTTCCGTAATGATCCTGATAGCGAAAAGATCATATATTTCTTCAATCGATACATCCCTGTCTTTCATTTTTCTGAATATCGAGAAGAAATGTTTCGGTCTTCCGAATACCTGTACAGTTATTTCACTTTCTTTGAATTTTTCTCGTATGGTAGTAACCACTTCATTTATATGCTCCTCTCGCTCTTCTCTTTTCAGAGCGATCCTTTCGAGGATCGATTGATACTGATCAGGCTCAAGGAATTTAAAAGCGAGATCTTCGAGCTCCCACTTATACTTTGCGATTCCCAATCTGTGAGCAAGCGGTGCATAGATATCGCGAGTCTCCTGCGCAATTTTCAACTGATGTCTGGTATCCATGAAATCGAGAGTCTGCATATTGTGCAATCGATCAGCGAATTTGATCAGAATCACTCGAATATCACGAATCATCGAAACGAGCAGCTTGCGGAAATTATCAGCCTGCTGCACCTCTCTGCTTTGGAACCTGAGATCCGTAAGTTTGGTGACCCCATCCACCAGCATGGTGATTTCTTCGCCGAATTTGTCCCTGACATCGTCCAGTGTAGCGGGGGAGTCTTCGACGACATCATGGATGAGTGCAGCGCAGATCGTACTGGTGTCCATTTCCATACCTGCCAGGAGAAGCGCCACAACTGCTGGATGGACAAAAAAAGGCTCACCTGACTTCCGGAGCTGAGAGGCGTGCGCGTTCATACTGTAGTCGTACGCCTCACCAACCATAGCCGCATCCAGCCCCGGATCCAGATCAGTGATCTTTTTGAGATAAGCATCCTTCGAAAGGAGTATTTCCGTTGGAATCTGCATCTATCGTCCAGGTTTGAAGTCGGGTAAGAACGGTTTCTCAGGCATATGCCGGTGAAGTGTCTTGAATCGAGCGGTTGCGAAGGAGCAGGACATAAGCCGAATTCTGTTCCCGTGGATACCGGGGACGATCATACATCTGGGACGACGGTTACCCGTCGCCTCGAGCGACTCTACCCGGGGATTAAAGCGGAACGGACAATTCCTCTCCCCCTATTCGGTCTTGCTCCGGGTGGGGTTTACCGAGCCAGCCCGGTCGCCCGGCCTGCTGGTGGGCTCTTACTCCACCTTTTCACCCTTACCCGCTTCAGCCGAGGCTTGGCGGGCGGTTTCTTTTCTGTGGCACTTTCCCGGGGTCACCCCCGCTGGACGTTATCCAGCACCCTGCCCTGCGGAGTTCGGACTTTCCTCGAATTCTCTTCAGAACCCGCGACCGTCTCGCCTGCTCCTCTCTATCTTTTCCTCAATACAGCTCTAACAGATTTAAACGTTAACCGGACGGATTATCCAGTTTTTTTTCCAGTATGAGCATGCGACCGCATGCCTCGCAAAATATGTAAGGTTCCCCGGACTTCAACTCTACAATCCGCTGGGGTGGAATCACAGAAAAACAACCTTCACACGAATTCCTGAGAATAGGGACAATAACCAAGTCTTCTTTTGCCCCGGCAATACGATCATATGTTCGGAGCAATTCGGAAGGAACGGTCTTTCGAAGATTCTCCACTCTCTCCCGGATTTCACTCTGAGTTCGCGCCATCGCCTCTTTTTCTTCTTCGAACATGTTCAGCTGGTGCTTGTCTTTCTCCAGAAGTTCCTCGATTTCCTTTTCAAAAGTGATAAGATCGGCCTGCTCGGTTTCTTCCAATTCGAAAAGTTCGAGAAGAGTATTCTCAAGCACGTCAAGTTTCTCACCTTCCCGTTTTATCTGCTTGTTCAGGGCCGCATATTCCTCGTTGGTTCGCACGTAGACCTGCTGTTTGATCAGATCTTTTTTCTTCTCTTCAAGAGCTACGATATCTTTTTCAAGCTTACGTTTCTCCAATTGACGATCTTTAATTGATTGCTGCCGGGTAAGCAGTTCATCGTTTCTTGCGGTCATCAACCTCTTGATTTCCATCTCTTTAAGCGGGATCGCGGAAAGCTGTTCACTCCGCTGTTTCAAGTCCAGTGTCAGTTCCTGGACCTCTCTGAGTATTGGAATCATTTCATGCATTGAATGGCTATAACTCCTGGAAATAGTAAAAAAGCATCTCGCGATGCTTTTTGAATTACGTGAGTGTAATATTCAACAGTCGATTTCGACTTGCTGGTTCCTTTCCGGTTGGTGGGCCCACCTGGATTCGAACCAGGGACCGACCGGTTATGAGCCGGCGACTCTGACCGCTGAGCTATGGGCCCATGTGACCGAACTAATTACATAGCACCGGCCCCCCGAGTGGGTCAAGCTGTTTATATCTCTATATATCCCTCCAGCTTCCTCTTTCTTGAGGGATGCCTGAGTTTTTTCAGAGCTTTAGCCTCAATCTGCCTGACGCGTTCTCTGGTTACATTAAATATCGACCCGACTTCTTCCAGTGTGCGAGGGCATCCATCACCCAGACCGAATCTCAACCGAATCACCTTTTCTTCCCTGCTGGTCAGGGTTTCCAGAACCTTCCCCATCTGGTCCTGTAATAAAACGAACGATGAGTTCTGCGCCGGTGAAACTGCTTTTGTGTCCTCGATGAAATCGCCGATAAAGGAATCCTCATCCTCTCCGATTGGTCTGTCAAGGGAGATGGGATCCTGGGCGACTTTCATAACACTCTTTACTTTATCCACTGGCAGGCCCAGTTTGGCCGCTACTTCCTCGGCTGTCGGCTCGCGTCCGAGTTCCTGCAATAGAACCCTGCTGGCTTTGATAACTTTGTTGATAGCTTCGATCATATGGACCGGAACGCGTATCGTTCTGGCCTGATCCGCGATTGCGCGAGTTATCGCCTGGCGAATCCACCAAGTGGCGTAGGTGCTGAACTTGTAACCTTTTTTGTAATCGAATTTATCAACGGCTCTCATCAGGCCGCTGTTCCCTTCCTGAATCAGGTCCAGGAATTCAAGACCGCGGTTCGTATAACGTTTGGCGATACTGATAACCAGGCGGACATTCGCCTCTATCATCTCTTTTTTCGCCCGTCTTTTTTTCTCTTTTTCCTCTTCTATTCCTTTAATAACCGCCGCAAGATCTTTTTTCGATATCAGAATCTTCTTTTCGATTCGGCGGATCTTACGCCTGTTGTTTCTGATGTAAGCAAGAGCTTTGCCCAGATCTTCGGCTCGATAACGCCTTCCGTTCAGCACTACGGGAATATCGGGTTCTGCAACCGCTTTCCTGTACACTTTGAGGAAATCTTTATAGTTCAGGTTCAAATCGGTGAGGATTATCTTTTCTTCCTCGTCGCACTGCCTGATCTTGTGGTTAAGAAGTTCAATCTTGTCGGTGAAAATTTCGATCTGAATCGCCGAAAATGGAACTTCCATCAATTCGCGGACGATGCTCTTGCGGCAATTATCGCTTTTGCGTCTGAGTGCTCGACGCTTCTCGGCATTTTCTTCTTTTTTCACCTCCGTAAGGTGCTTCTTCATATTGTCGAGCTGACCGCTTACGCCGACCATCTTTTCTGCAAACTTGTCAATTTCTTTTTTGTATTCATCTCCCGGCGTCCAATCCGCCACTTCCATATGAAACACATCATCCCACCGAACACTTTTGCGCTTCAATCTACCGGCATAGAGGATCGCTTCCTCGATCACCGGGATCATCCTGAAGAGAATTTCACAGATTCCACGTTGGTGGCGTTCGATTTTCTTGGCGATGCGAACTTCACCCTCTCTATCCAACAACGGAACCTTGCCCATCTCTCGCAGGTACATCCGAACAGGATCATCGAATTTGATGAGCTTTGTCGACGAACCGACGACACGCTTTATCTCTTGTTCGTTCAGTTTGTCGGGCTCGGCCGGCAGAAGCTCCACTACCTGGAATCCCCTCTTCCCCAGTAAGGTCATAAAATCATCAATTTCATCAGGAGTGACCGAATCGTTTCCGATCGTCTCATTGATTTGATTATAAGTGACAATCTTGTTGTCACCCGCGACCTTCTTCAGGATTTCAATTTTTTTAAGGAATTTGGACCGATTCATCTTTCCTCCGGATTCAGAATGCGTGATTATTCCCCCAAACCGTGTTTAGCTCTAGCAATCCTTCCGAGTTCCTTGAGCTTTTCCCTAGGGATCTCTTCACCCGTGCTTCTGATCTCCTCCGAAAGCACCTCCTCTCTTTTATCAAGCTGTATTTTTTTCACCCGTGAAACTAAATCCCGGATGTAATTATCATCAAAAATCCTGCCGGCAACTCGTTCGGCGATTCCCGCCAGCTTTTCTCCTGTACGCGGCTCCAGATCTTCGATTATCCCCGGAAAGGTCAACCGAGTATCACCCTCCGCGGCGTTACGCAGCTTGGTAAAAAGAGCTCTGAAAATGCGACTTCCGAATATCACTCCTTCAAGTGAATCAATCAGCAAACGTGCGGACCGACCACCAGACAACAGAATTTCAAGAACAGCAGTCTCTATCGGACTGAATTCGACCTCCGGCATCCTCCTGTATTCTCCCCCAACATCATTTGAGCGGATTCTCGGACTTCTCTTGTTAATGATTGCCTGCAAGAGCACACTTTCATCAAGGCCGACATAAGCGGCAAGCCGTTTTCTGTATAATCCTTTGGCCACAGGATCGAATACATTGTCTATGTTTTCTATAACCGGTTGAAGCAATCTTGATTGCTCTACCGGAGATGCCTGGACAAGACGTTCTTTCAGGTTTCCAAATTGGTAGTCAAGAAAATCAACAGCGCCACCAATGACTTTATCGAAACCTTCCCGCCCTTCCTTCTTAATAAGAGAATCAGGATCTTCTCCCTCGGGTAATGATGCCAGCCGGACTTCCAGGTTCTTTCGGAGAAGTATCGGGATACTTCTCGCCATTGCTTGTTGTCCTGCTGCATCGGCATCGAAAAGCAGTACTACTCCTTTTGCAAATCTTGCCAATAGACCAGCCTGTTCAGCAGTGAAGGCCGTCCCGCCGGATGCAATTACATTTTGCACACCAGCCTGGTACAGGGAGAGGTAGTCTGTATATCCTTCAACTACGAACGCAAATTGAGTGTTTCTGATTGCTTCTTTCGAACGGTACAGGCCGAATAGAATCCGGCTTTTCTTGTAAATCGCTGTTTCCGATGTATTCAGGTATTTTGCCTGGTCATCTGCCAGTGTCCGTCCGCCGAATCCCGCAATAGTGCCCCCGACAGTCAAGATCGGAAACATCAATCTTGATCTAAACCTATCATAATAATAACCAGAACCTTTTTTGTCAATAATCAAACCTGCAGATAATGCATCTTTTAATGAAACTTTTTCATTTTCCAGGTTCCTGACCATAAAATCCCAGCTGTCCGGCGCATATCCCAGTAAAAATGTTTCTACCGTACTTTTTGTATAACCTCGTGAAACAATATAGTTTCTGGCTTGTTCCGCTTCAGGTGACTCGACGAAAAACTCGTGATACTTCCTTGCAGCCATTGCGTTGATTGCGTAGAGTCTGTTGTTTCCTTCATCCTCGCGTCCCTCCGGTATGGTAATGCCCGCTTTTCCAGCGAGCAACCTGACTGCTTCGGGAAAAGTGAGATTTTCCATTTCCATGATGAAATTGAAAACCGAACCCGACTTCTTGCAACCGAAACAATGATAGAACTGGCGTCCTGTATTTATCGAGAATGACGGCGTTTTCTCATCGTGGAAAGGACACAGGGCTACGAACCGCGAACCAGCGCGCTTCACTGTCAGATACTCAGAAATAACATCTACAATGTCGTTGCGTTGACGTATTTCTTCTACGATATTTTCCGGAATTCTTCCCATCAATATAACAAAAACCTGTCGGACGATCGCCCGCCAGATCCCATTCAGCTTAAAGTGTAACCCTATTTACTCGAAATCAAGGTTTTTTTTGGGCGCCACAATATTATACAACCAAAATTTTAATTGTGCATTTTTTTTTGTAAATTCTGAATTAAATCGAGATAATAGATACACCATCCCCTCCCGCAGCGAAATCGGCAGGTTTTACTCCACGAACCCTCTTATCGCTCTTGAGCCGCTCAGTGAGTCCTGCCCGGAGTCGCCCGGTACCCTTACCGTGAATAATAACGAGTTCGTCATATCCATCCACAATAGCCGAATCGATTGCACGTTCGACCTCCATCCAAGCTTCTTCAACCGTCTTCCCTCTGACATCCAGACGCGCCGGGTAACTGGTCATTTCCGTTTTTACAGCACCGGCTCCGCCTGCGCGAGACCGCTCAACCGTTTTGGGGGTGGAGCCGCCCGCAACCTTACCGGATTTCCCCATTTCGGCTCCGGAAGCCGAACCCTTTTGGGAGATCCTGTCAACGGGAAGATCGAGCACGACTCCCTTCCTCTCTACTTTCACCCTGTTCCTGTCGGTATCCACCTCGATCACCTGCGCGGTCATATCATAGTCCGGCAGTCGTACCGTATCTCCCACATCCGGGAACGTTGTTATCCGGTTGAACCGACTTTCCGCCCTTTCCCCGATTCCGGCGGGCAATTCCCCGTATTTCGCAATTTTCTTTCTCGCTCGGAGAATCTGGCTCTTCGTAAGTGTTTTCCCGGCTTCCCTGACCTCCTTGACCGTACGCTCAAGGTCTTTCCTCATTTCATTTACGAGTTGTTCAACTCCACTGGAATAGAGACGTTCAACCCGCTCCTCTCTGGTACTGATCTCGCGTTCACGCTTTTCAACCAGACCGGAACGGGCGCGCAGATCTTCATGCAATTTCTTCTGTTTTTCTTCTTCCTCTCTCAATCCCGCCAAGCGCTCATCAACCTGCTCCAGCAATTCATCAACTCCGGTATCCGCACTGGACTCCCGCTGGACGGCCCGGTTTATTAAAGATTCAGGCAAACCCGAACGACGAGCGATCTGAAGACCGAAACTCCTCCCGGGCATTCCTACATGAAGCCTGTACTTCGGCTCAAGCAACTCAGTATCGAACTCCATTGCGCCATTCTCGATATCCTTATCCGCCCCCGCGAAAAACTTCAACTCCCCCAGGTGGGTTGTTGCTAATACGATGGCGTCTTTCTCAACAAGCCCCCTTACGATCTCGATACCGAGAACGGATCCCTCGCGAGGATCTGTTCCGGCTCCCAGCTCATCCAGCAGGACCAGGGAATTTCTTTTCGCACGGCGGAGAATTCTGGCAATGTTCAGCATTGAAGCCGAGAAGGTGCTGAGGTCATTCTCAACGGATTGGCCGTCACCGATATCAACGAATACACCGTGAAAGCATCCCAGCCTGGAATCCGGATCCGCCAGGACCGGGATTCCACTCTGGTTCAGAAGCACCATCAATCCCACGGTCTTCAGGGCCACGGTTTTTCCGCCGGCGTTCGGGCCGGTGACCAGAAGTGCTCTGAAAACCTCACCAAGATTCAGGAAGAGAGGAACAACTTCGGAACCGGAACTCTGACGTCGCTGCTCGGCCAGAAGCGGGTGACGGGCATTTGCAAGCAGCAGGAGATCTTCATTAACCGTCTCGGGTACTGCGCAACCATGATGTTCCGCAAAGACCGCCCTGGCGAATATCGAATCGATCTGTGCGATTGAAGAAATGGAGGTCTTTATATCGTGGGATCGTTCCCGGATCTTGACGGCGATTTCTTTCAACAGGCGAATAATTTCACGTCGCTCCTCATCTTCGAGCCGCCGAAGTTCGTTATTAAGAGGAACAGTTTCCATCGGTTCGATATACACCGTCCCACCAGATGCCGAATGATCAAGTACTATACCCTTTACGCGCCCCTGCGAATCGGCGCGAACAGGGAGCACGAACCTGCCGCCCCTGATGGTGGGATTCGAATCCCGGAGGAAAGGTTTGACCTTTTCCGCTGCAAGGAGTCCTGAGATCATTCGGTCGAGCCTCGATTCAAGACTCCTCCGGTCGGTACGAAGACGCCGGAGTTTTGCCGATGCCCGATCCCGTATTTCACTTTCATTTTCGATGATTTTATCGATAGCGCCGATGAGGCTGTCGAAGTGGGAAATGCTTTCGACCAGTTTGGCAAGAAGCGGCCCAACACCGGGTCGGAGATGCGAATGCACATCGCGAATGAGGTTAAGGTTGCACAAAACCAGGAACAACTCGGCAGGCTCCAGGTAAGCGCCTTCGGGAGCCAGCATGTCGAGCTGGCTGTCCATTTCAACAAGGCCGCCGACCGGAGGATATCCTTTTTCCCTGAGAACCTGTCTTGCTTCTTCGACCAGATCATGGCTTTCATTTATCAAGTGAACCTCAATATGCGGTCGAAGAGAGCGCACTGCTGCACGCCCAGGTTCGGAACCTGCGCGGGCGGCGACGATATCGAGGACCTGGTAAAAGCCCAGATCGATCAGATCCCGCTCTTCAAATGAACTGGAAGGTTCTTTCTCCATGATAAAAAGCGGGCTGACCTCGAAGATCAGCCCGCGCCCATTTGCCTATATTCTAATCTAATCGGTCAGACGAACCCTTTTTCTTTTTCGAGACGCAAACGTTTCAGCATCTTCTTTCTTGCTGCATTGACTTTTCTTTTGCGGCGTTCACTCGGTTTTTCAAAGTACTGACGCTTCCTGTATTCAAACAGAATGCCCTCTTTCTGGCATACTTTCGTGAAACGTTTCAGCGCTTTTTCAAATGGCTCGTTGTCTTTTACTCTTACCAGCGGCATATGAGACATCAACTCCCTTCAAATAAAAACAAAACGATTCATTCTGCTTATGATAGCAATGAACCGATGAAACAGGGCAGTATATCATCAATATCAGCTGAATGCAACTGAAAACAGAATGAAAAAGACCCCGGACACACTGGTAAAGCGGAAAACGGCTGGAAATTCTAGAAGGATGGCAACATGGCGATAGTACAGACGGCCAGCGCCGCTGTTTCAGCCCTGAGTCGAGTACTGCCCAGTGAAACCGGCCGGAAATTCATCGATTCGAGAGTTTCTGCTTCAGAGTCGGAAAAGCCGCCCTCAGGACCGATAACCCCGATAAATGAACCTTCCGATGAGAAAATTACCGGGTCCAAACCGACTTCCGCTTTCTCCCATGCAAAAAAATTTTCGTCATGACGATCGGTTTCCCCTGCCAGTTGCTCGATACTGACCGGTCTCTCAAGCACGGGGAGAAATAATCTCCCGCATTGTTTCATCGCTGAGATGGTGATCCGGCGCCATCTTTCTATTTTTCCGCTGGAATCTATATCACTGTAATGAACGGTTCTTGATGTAACCAGAGGCAGGAACCGTCTTACAGCCAACTCAGTGCCGAAACGAATGATTCGGTCATTGGCCGGACCTTTCAACAGACTGAAAGCGAGAGTGAATCCTCCAACCGGCGGGGTAACCCCTTGCGAGCTGATTACGTCATATTCAAGAGATATTTTCGAAACTTTCGTTAATACCGCAGAAGCCGAGTCTCCTTCACCGTCAACCAGTTCGATCGCATCCCCGGTTTTTAACCGTAGAACATTGAGTGCGTGGTGGATCTCGACGGGATCGCGAATCGGCTCTTCTCTCAGCAGAGCCTGGCGACGTTGAAAGAATATTCTCGAGTGCATGATTCTACCTGGATACTGAGCGGAACAGTTCCAACATCGCTGTAAAGCTGTCGGATTCTCAATGACCGAAAGCTTCCTTCATCCTTCTGAATATACCGCCTGAATGGACGGGAGGAGCGATATTATCCAGACCGGCGAGCTGGTTGATCAGTTTCCGTTCAGCATTAGTCAACTTCTCCGGAGTATAAACATGAACCCTCACGAGTTGATCGCCCTTTACCGAACCCCTTACATGGGATATGCCTTTACCCTTGAGTCTCAATATCTTTCCGGATTGAAGACTCTGCGGTATCTTTATTTTGCTTTTTCCTTTGAGTGTCGGCACTTCCACGGAATCACCCAGCGCGGCCTGGGGAAAACTGATCGTGAGATCCATCAATATATCCAGGTCATTGCGCACGAAGATATCATGTTCTATTTCTTCGATGATAACGATTAAATCTCCGCGGCTCCCACCCCTGCGGCCTACATCGCCTTGATCACGCAAAGTAATGTAATTTCCGGTTGATACACCTGAAGGTATATTGACCGAAATGGTCTTTTCACCGCGGATGCGGCCATCGCCCCGACAGGTTTCACAAGGTTCGGTAATTATCCTGCCTTCACCGTGGCAAGTCGGGCAAACTGTCACATTCACAATCTGACCGAAAATAGAGTTGGAGACACGCCTGACTTCTCCGGCTCCACCGCATGTTTGACAGGATTTGACCGAACCACTCTTTCTGGCGCCGGTGCCGTTGCAGACATCACACTTATCCATCCGTTTCACACGGATCGTTTTTTTAACGCCGTCTGCGATTTCCTCCAGCGTCAGCTTCAGTCTTACCTGTAAATCGGTACCTCGCTCCGAGCCCCTTGGGCCCCTGCGTCTCCCGCCGCCGCCACCGAAAAAATCGGAAAAATCCGATCCTCCGCCGAAGTCTCTCATAAATGCCCGCAATGCATCTGAAAGATCGAATCCCCCGAATCCTCCTCCAAACCCTCCGGATCCGGCCATTGAAGGATCCACCCCTGCATGACCGAACTGATCGTACCTGGCCCGTTTATCCTGATCTTTCAAGACCTCGTAGGCTTCGGTGGCTTCCTTGAAGTTCTCTTCAGCGCCAGGTGTATCTGGATTTCTGTCCGGATGGTATTTAAGAGCGAGGTGCCTGTACGCCTTTTTTATTGAGTTGGTGTCTGCATTCTTATCGACGCCGAGCACCTCGTAATAATCTCTTTTCGCCATGTGCCTTTCCCGGTAGCGGCGGAATTATTTACTTTCTTCGTCCACAACTTCAAAATCAGCATCAATCACCTCGTCGGAGGATTCGCCGTTTGAGCCCCCGGGAGGTGGAGTGGTAGGTTCTTCAGGACCGGTCTGCTGCTGTGAAGCAGCATCTTGCGATGCGGTTTTGTACATCTGCTCTGCAAGTTTATGGGATGCCTGAGTGAGTTCTTCAATCCCCTTTTTCATCGCTTCCACATCACTGCCTTTTACGATTTCTTTAAGATCGGTTATCGCCGATTCGATCTTTCCCTTCTCATCCTCGGATATTGTTTCTCCATGCTCATTCAACATTTTCTCAACCTGGTAGATCATCTGATCCGCCTGGTTCCTTGTATCAACCTCCTCCTTTTTCTTCGCATCCTCCTCTGCAAATTTATCCGCGTCCTCCACCATCCGCTCTATTTCCTGCTCACTCAGCCCGGAAGAAGCCTGGATCACTATATTCTGTTCTTTGCCGGTGGCTTTGTCTTTGGCTGATACATTGAGAATGCCATCAGCGTTTATGTCGAATGAAACCTCTATCTGGGGTATCCCTCGAGGTGCCGGAGGAATGCCGATAAGCTCAAAGGTCCCCAGGGTTCTGTTGTACGCCGCCATCTCCCGCTCACCTTGAAGAACATGGATCGAAACTGCAGGCTGATTATCCGCCGCCGTCGAAAATATCTGACTTTTCTGGCTTGGGATAGTTGTGTTCCGCTCGATGAGTTTTGTCATAACTCCACCCAGGGTCTCGATACCGAGGGAAAGAGGCGTCACGTCGAGGAGTAATACATCCTTGACTTCACCAGCGAGAATTCCCGCCTGGATCGCGGCCCCGATCGCCACGACTTCATCCGGGTTGACACCCTTATGCGGTTTCTTGCCGAAATAATCTTCCACCGCTTTCTGAACTGCGGGAATCCTGGTTGAACCACCCACGAGAATTACCTCATCGATTTCAGAGGGTGAAAGACCCGCGTCGCGAAGAGCTAGTTTGCAGGGTTCGATTGTAGATGTGACCAGATGTTCCGTCAGGGCTTCGAATTTAGCCCGTGTCAAGGTTGTCTCGAAATGCTTGGGTCCGCTCGCATCAGCACTGATGAAAGGAAGATTGATACTGGCCTGCTTGGCGGAGCTCAGCTCCATCTTCGCCTTTTCAGCTGCTTCTCTTAATCTTTGCAATGCAATCTTGTCTTGATCGAGAGAAATCCCCGATTCCTTCCTGAATTCAGCCACCAGCCAGGTAACGACCTCCTGATCGAAATCGTCGCCACCGAGATGAGTATTGCCGTTGGTCGACTTGACTTCAAATACGCCATCTCCGAGTTCGAGTATCGAAATGTCGAACGTTCCTCCGCCCAGATCGTATACGGCGATTTTTTCGTCGGTTTTTTTATCAAGCCCGTACGCCAATGACGCTGCGGTCGGTTCATTTATAATGCGCTTGACTTCAAGACCGGCGATGCGACCGGCATCCTTTGTAGCCTGACGCTGGGAGTCGTTAAAATATGCCGGGACCGTTATTACTGCTTCGGTAACAGTCTGACCCAGGTGTTCTTCAGCGGTTTTCTTCAGGTTCTGAAGCACCATGGCGGAGATTTCTGGCGGTGTGAATACCTTGCCGCTCATTTTCACGGCAGCCAGGTTGTTTTCACTCTTGAGGACAGGGAACGGTATCCGCTCTTTTTCCGAATCAAGCTCTTCGAGTCGGCGACCCATGAAACGCTTGATTGAATATATCGTATTTTCAGGATTGGTCACAGCCTGTCGTTTGGCAAGTTGACCTACAATCCTCTCATCATTTTTTGTCGTTGCAACAACAGATGGTGTCGTGCGCTGGCCCTCGGCGTTCTGAATTACGACAGGCTCTCCGCCTTCCATTACAGCCACGCACGAATTGGTAGTTCCAAGATCTATACCGATGATCTTCCCCATCTCGATTCTCCTTAAAGTATTACATTACCGGTAAGTATGCTCCGGCAAATGAATTCATTCTGGTTTTTCGGTTGATTCTTCTTTCAGCTCTGACGCGCTGATTGTTTGATTAGATGGTTCCTCACCATCAGCGGATGGTTCACCGCTGTCGGCAGGCGGCTCATCACCTTCGACGGTTGCTGGTTCAGGATTTTTATAAACCCCCACCGCCGCAGGCCTGAAAACCTTGCCATCCATTCTGTAGCCCTTTTTGATTACGCTGGCAACAGTATCTTCTTCATGATCGGCGGATTCCACCTGGAAGACTGCTTCGTGTACCGCCGGATCGAACTTTTCTCCTATTGCATCTATTTCTTCGAGACCCTCCCTGTTGAGTAAATCAATGAAACGGGAATAGATCAATTCTATGCCCTTTTTGAAAGGATCTTCGGTGTTTCCCTTGGAGATGGCCCTGTCGAAATCGTCTATGATGTCCAGCAGGTTGCCAAGCACTCTTCCGGAAGCGGAACGGATCAGGTCGCTACGTTCTTTCGATGTTCTCTTACGGAAATTATCGAACTCCGCACGTATCCGGAGATAACTGTCTTTCAAATCCAGGATTTCCTGTTGTGAAATCCTGTTCTGTTCATGCAATCCTTCGATCTCGCTGAGAAGTTTTTTTCTGGATGCAGTTGCTCCACGAAGTTTCCTTTTAGGGGCTGCGGCGGGGCCTTTTCCAGAGTCGCTCTCTTTTTCGCTCGATGCTTCTTCGATACCCTCCGGAACTTCTGTAGCGGACGGAGCTGAGTTTTCTACCGATTCTTGGCCGGAGGAATCCTCCACGCTTCTCGCCTGCCCGGTTGACGCAGCCTCATCGTCGATACGAACCTTATCTTCTTTACCCTTCATTTCACTCCTGTCTATCTTTCAAGCATGCTCCCGAATTCATTAAAAACACCGGAAAGAAAACTGGCTGTATGGTCGACCAGAGGTATGATACGGGAATATCTCATTCTTGTGGGTCCTATGATACCGATTATGCCTTTTTCATCATTGATACGATAACTGCTGACGATAACGCTGAGATTCTGAAGACCCTCGAAACGGTTTTCTCCACCGATCATTACAGACAGTTCTTCGGAATCAGCGCGGCAATCCCGCAACACGTTGCAAAAATGATCCCGATCATCCAGTAGTTTGAGTAATGACGACACCTCGTCTCTCTCTCTGAATTCCGGGAGCTCGAGCATATGCGATGCACCGCCAACATGGACTTTTTCTTTCGGATCGGACGAAAACAGTTTGTCCGCGGATTTGATGAAAAAATTGAGGGATGACCTTTCCGGTTCCGCCACATCTCTGAAAAACTTCCTGGGAGATTGACTAATTTCAACAAGAGAAATTCCGGCAAGATATTCATTCAAGATATTGCTTACACGCTCGATCTCCTCCGGGTATATGTTCGATTCGATTTCCATGATCACCGTTCTGACGAGACCCGAATCCATATAGATTACGCAAAGAACCTTCCCCTCGGAAATTGGAAGGAGATGTATCTTTTTCAACACGCCCAGTTCGTACTTCGGCGCAAGCCCGACTCCCAGCTGTTTCGATATAATTGCAAGAACATGGGATGCATGCTCGACGATATCGGTCACCTTCGGCGAAGTATCTTTCAATGATCCGGTGATTGCCTCTTCAACCTCCTTTTTTTCGGAGGAACGGATTCTCTCAAGCTTCATCATCCGGTCGACATAAAACCTGTATGCCGCATCCGTTGGAATTCTTCCTGCGGATGTATGCGGCTGATAGACATACCCCATCCTCTCAAGATCTGACAGCGTATTTCGAACGGTCGCGGCACTGACGTCGATATGCGGCTGTCTGGCGATATTTCTCGACCCTACAGGTTCCGCCGATTGGACATAAAGATTTATCAATGTGAACAGTATTCTTTTCTCTCGTGGATTCATCACCTTGCCCACCTGATATCTGCACCCATAGCCAACAAGATTACAACTTCCGGCAGGCTCGGAAGTAGTCGGTTACCCACAGGCCGGTTTCTACACTGGCCCGGATCAATGCGAGGCTGTTAGCACTCTCGCCTATCGAGTGCTAACGACCCGTAATCTAATTGCTGCCCGGATTCATGTCAAGAAAAAATGTATTATCGGATTATTAAGCGAATGCGGTTACGGAACCCTATCTAATCGGCCTGAACATCCTGGAAAACCTGATTTTCTTCCAGAGCATCCAGAAAGGATATCCATTATTACCATTCCACGAGAAGTAGGTGATAAGGGCTCTGCCCTTGACATCATCCCGGTCCAGGAAACCCCAATACCGTGAATCGGAGCTATTGTCACGGTTATCTCCCATCATGAACAGCTTACCAATGGGCACGGTAATCGGTCCGAAATTATCTTTATTCCAAATAGTACCGGCGGGCATTTCATCAGCCCACGCCCCCTTGAGCTTGGTGTAATTACTATCTCTCCTCCCCGGAGGTTGCACCCGGGTTTTCGTGAATTTCGTGAAATCCTCCGGTACAAGCTTTCCGTCCACAAACACCTTCTTGTTCTTTATGCTGATTTCCTGACCTTCTACGGCGATGCAGCGTTTAATGAAATCCTTTGTCCTGTCTTCTGGATAGTTGAAAACCAGGATGTCACCCGGCTCAGGCTCACGCAGGGCCGGGAACCTGAATTCAGGGAGAAATGTATTCGTAAATGGTATTCGTTCGGGGGTTCTGACTCCATATACGAACTTGTTTACCAGCAGGAAATCCCCGACCAGAAGCGTATCTTCCATGGAACCGGACGGGATGCGGAACGCCTGTATGAAGATCATCCTTATCAGCAGTGTCAGGACAAGTATATACACGATGCTTCCGGCCATGTATCTATATGTCCCGGCTTTTTCACCGGTTGCCTTCATAAACTGATATTCTGTCTGCTGAATCAGGGGGTTCAATCTGAAACTCCGAGGATTACCCAGTTTTATCTTGAGCCGCTTCAGATCTTTTTCCAATTTATTCTTAGTCCTTGGATTGATATCACGGGAACGCTTGGATGAGAGCAACCTTTCAACCTTCGCGACAAGTTGTTCTCCTCGCGATCGATTCTTCTCGACTCTATTCTTTAACCAAGAAATCATAGTACATCCTGCTTTTTCATCCCGGTTCGGCATTGAACCTGGATACTTCATCTTTAAAAGAATGGTTTTGATCCGTTTATCAGCTTCCCGTCATCCAGACCCGTTATGCATATTTTGTGTCTGCCGCATTCACCAGGTTTCGAATCTCACAGAACCAATTTGAATCTTCATAACGAATGATTGCTCTGTTCCGGCACCCATTCCTGTTTAAATCGGCGCCAGACCGTATTTTTATACAATAAATCAACCTCCTTGTTCCCATGGGAAACTGATTTAATTGAAGTTCAGGGGGGGGATCTCTCTTTCTTGCCGCATCCTATCGACAAGCGTTGCTCCGTCTATTCGCTTCCTGAGTATGAGATAGATGATAACCTGTCCCGATGCAAAGACAGATATCCAGTATGACAGAAGTGCGGCAATGGAGATAGTGAGTAGTAGAAATATAACATAAGCGCCCCAATTTACCGTCGCCGGTATTCCGTATCCGAAAAATGGGATAATACCTTCAGGTAAAAGTGTGTAGTATAGTATCTCCAGTTTACCAAGGAGAGGATGCACCGAAAATGCATTATGGAGAAACTGGTAAACACCGCTGGCGAGCATAATGAACTTCCCACCCATTCCTCCCGCTAAAAACTTGAAAGCGATTTTCAACCCAAGAAGCATTGAAAAAGTGGATGCAATAAATGCTCCTGCATAGACGACCGTTCCGAAAATCTGGTAAAGGACCAGCTCTAATGGACGCCTGACCATCAGGGTAAACAGCTGAGCCATGGTTTCAGGAGCCGATTCATTCGTGGTACCCAGGACGGCAGGTAGAAAAAGAACCGACCCAAGCAGCATCAGGAGGAAAAAACATGATAATAGAGAAAGAACCACTGCAGGTATAAACAACACAGCGACAATCAACTCACCACCGACTGGAATACGCCCGGCAACGCCAATCATACTGACAGCGAAAGCTGATACGAGAGACGTGAACAAGAAGATAAGCGGGATACCGGAAATCGAGGATTTTCTGTCGGTGGCGAACAATAATCCTTCTCTTGCAGTAAGAAACGGATTGTCGGCAAGTGTTTCAAATACAATCCGACTGATAGCTGTCATTCCTGATAACATCGAATGGAAAAAGAACAACCCTCCGGCGATCAAAAAAATGATACCCGGAGCAGAATATACAGACAGGGGCGGTATTGTAGGAAACCCAGAAGGTATCAACCAGACGTTTATCGGGTTGAATCCGCTGACCACCAGACCCGCCGCCGCCAGCAGCAGATATCCCAGGTACCCGGTAAGGAGTGAGAAAAGGCATGACTTGATACCCCCGGATCTGAAAGCAAGCCGCGGGGCCGAGAGCAGGTCAAGTGGTCTGTATTTGAAAGTATTCATAAGGATTTCTCAGAATTTGAACCGCACACCTATTTTGAGCTGCTGGTTACTGTTTTCATCATGCTTTCCTTCAATGTAGGGAAATTCAGCCATTTCATCATCGAAGGAGAGAAGATAAGCATCTACATAAGCATCGGTTACAGCGAAAAAATATAACAAACCCCATAACCAGAAAAGATCCGTTCTCTTATCAAACAGCTTGGAATAGCGTTCATAGTGCGGCGCATTTCCCGCAGCCAGGTCCTGCGATGTCTCCCCTCTTATCCTGCTCAATTCGAATGCGGATTCGATATCCAGTGTCTGCCTGATCGACTCGGCGATAAAGATGAACTGAACTGTCGCCAGAGCACCCGCTTTGATTTCGGCTCCGTTTTTATACTGCCCCCAGCCGGGGAAAATAGCCGCGCGCAACGCAGCAGCTCCAGGTGCTATTTTTTGAGAACCTGCGGCACCAGTATACTCATTGCGGGAGGGAGAAACATTGAGGGGGGCGGCAAAACCGGTGCCTAATAGAAAAAAAACCAGAATCACAGGCTTGACAATTGGCAGGATCGTCAAGATAAAGCCTTCTATTTTGCGTTTTTGATAAGCCCCTGAATTATTGGCGGGAATGTGTGGGAATCGAACCCACCCGGGATGGTTTTAGCATCCGACACTGGATTTGAAGTCCAGGAGACCCACCAGGACCTATCCATTCCCGCATCGGGACAGATTCTGCACTTCGCCCATGATGAATGTCAAGGTAAATTCACCTTGGGAAACCTGACACCGCTGCACTCATAGGCTGATCGATCTGTGATGCTATATCACATCAGGACACACTTGAGACCGGTTGACAACAGGAAAGGACGGTTCTGAAAACCGCAAGCAATACACCTGATTTTGAAGAAGAAGGGAGGGCCTATGATCAGGATGCCCCGGGAGGTTGAAACAAACTAGTGTCATGTCAAGCAGCAAATGACGTATATTACGAAGTAATTTGTCGCTCCAGCAAGGCGCGGCTGAGGGAGCATAGCAGCGCTATGTGACTGAAGCCGAAACGCAGCGGGAGCGACAAAGAACGAGTAAGATGCGTCATTTGAGGCTTGGCAGGGCACTAGAAAGAGGTGATCAATTCCATCCTGAAGCCTTCGAAGCCCGGAACCTCGCGGCAGACGCCGCCGTGACAGAGTTTCCCCCCCCTGAGCGACCCGTACATCAAACTCAGGATATGCCGGTCGGATATCTGAAAATCAGCTCCGGCCGAAGCATAACTGTTTTGAAGAGCTTCACCCGGCTGAGGGATATAGATTCCTTTCGCGAATTTTTTTCTGACTTTCAACTCGTTGGTGATTTCGGCGCTCACGTGGCAGGCGAACCAGGGTGATGCTTCAAACGAAAGAGTCAACACCCCATCCCAGAATCTGTGAGCATCTTCCGGGGAATCATCGTCCAGCATGCCGGCCAGACGCTCGTCATCCACCTGCTGCAGTTCGACCGAGTATCCCAATGTATATCCATTGTCAGAAAAAACTTTAGCGGTCAACCCGGTTGTCAGGTAAGAATACCTTGTGCCGGACTCAAGCTGTTCAAGATAATCCAGGATGATCTTGAACATATAACCGGATTCCAGTTCGATATCCGCCTCAAAGAATAGTTCCGTTTCAGGATCCAGATCGCGACGTCTGAACGGGACAATCTCGTCAGGTGCGATTTCAGATGATACTCCTCCTCCGAAACTGTATGTCGAAAGATAGTTGGGGGAATAACTCCAGGTTGCCATCCAACCTGTTTCATCGTTTCTGTCGGTCTCTCTGTAATGCCTCGATAATGTAAGCAGATCCTGCTGTCTGCGGACAGGTGGAGGATCGAAGTAAGGAACGGTCTCACCGAGTGCCGGATTCCAGTATGTTTCGTTGAATTTATAGTACTTGTATTCCAGGTTGAAGCATACCTCGTCGAGGTACAGGTTGAGCCCGGAATAGAGCCCCTTGCCCTCCAGGGGCGGATCCCCACCCCCGAAAGTCCAGGAACGGGCGCCTTCAGCGTATGCACTGCCTATTCCGAAATCCACGTTACAGTGAACGTACCCTTTTTCATTCCGCTTACCCATATCGAAACCGCCGCCTGGAGCCACCGCAAGAGCGTCATCGACCCGAATATAACCACCACCTATTGCCGGCAGGGAGCCCGGCCTGAAAGCGACACCGACACCGCGGACGACATCGGAACCGGTAAAAGTCTCGTCTGCTCCGTCATCGAAAGGAACTTCCATATAGTTATGGAACTTCGCTTTGCCCGAAAAAAGCGTAACCCCTCCTTTTTCCCCTTCAAACCCTAGAAGTGTACCATCCAGTTCCCTGTCGATCTGCATCCCCGGATCTTCGAATAGATTCAGAGCGAGCCCCCGGCCGAAAAGCGCTGAAAAATCGCCTATCCTGCAGCGGAACCCGGCGTCCGAAAATTCAGCATGACGCTTCCTCAATTCCGAATACCTGACTTCTTGCGTATAGGAAGAGCCGAAATAGGCTCGGGATTCCGTATGGTAGCCCGGTTCGAGGATGTCCAGCCGACCGCCCAAGGTAAGGTTATCTATGGAAATATCGAGAGTGAGCCGGTTCTCGAGTACAGTGCGGGTCGAATCGGCAGTTCCGAATTCGGGCAGAGCTCCCCAATCGAAGAATGACTCCTTGCCATCCATGTATAGAAATTGATTCAATCCCGAATAATAGATCTCCGCGGAATGAGCCGCCGGTGTTGCAAAAAGACAGAAACCCGTCATGATAAGAACCGACAGTGCTATTGAAATGCGACCCATCGAATCAGCAAGTAGTTTTGACATCCGGTTACCCCCAACGTTTAAACCGCGATGATACTGACGACAGGTGTCGCCTGCGAAAATGTCAATCGGATTTTTCAGGTTCCTTTCCCTCTTCCCCGTCGGGTTTTTCACTCACGGCTTCGACACCCTCCCCGATGAGTTCCGCTATTTTCACTTCCAGTTCCTTTTCATCGCCGGGCTTGTATCCCGTATGCCGATAAACCATCCTGTTCTCACCATCAAGTAGAACCAGGTGTGGAACCGCCGGGATATGAAGCTTCTTCTTCCCGTAAAGACCGTTCGGATCGAACAGGTAGGTAAAACCGAAATTCTTGTTCTTGACGAACATTTTCGCCTTATTGATCTTTTCGGGCTTGTCGATGCTGATGGCCACGACTCTGAGTTTATCGGAACCGGTGGATTCCAGGATTCGTTGCAACTGGGGCATTTCCTTTTTACAGGGGCTGCACCAGGATGCCCAGAAGGTCACGATTATCGGACCTGTAAAATCTCCACGCACGGCATTGAGGGACTCCTTACCGCCAGACATGTTCTCTAGCAGGAAGCCGGGCATGACGGCTCCATCCTCTGCGCAGACCGTAAGCGCCGAAATCAAAAGTAAAAAAGCGATCGGGATTATGCTTTTCCGCATACGGGTTCCTCCATCGGGGGCTTCGGGTGTCCGGCGGAATGATGTCGCACTCCGCCGGTTCGTTCAGGTTGGTGGAATGATATGGAAGGCCGAAGAAGTCGTCTTATTTGATCAACATCATTTTCCTGTCGATACGTTCGCCTCCTGTTTCCAGGGAGTAGATGTATATACCGCTCGATGACGGGGTACCCGTGGAAGAGCGACCGTCCCAGACCACACAGGAAGTTCCCCGCGCACGCCCGGATAACACGAAACTTTTTACTTCACGACCCGCGAGATCATAGATCACCAGGGTTGCATCACCGCTTTCACCCAGGGTAAACGGAATGGTGGTCTTCGGGTTGAAAGGGTTGGGATAATTTGATCCAAGGTGCGTGACCGCCGCTCCGGGAAGATCGGCGTCGTCATCGACCGAAGTAACCGTAATCGTAAAGGTATCAGGTATTACGTTCTGCTCGAGATCGGTGAATTCCTGAATGAATACTGCTTCGCCAGGTTCAACCTCTTCGTCGAATGCGACCTTCAACCCTCCGCCCTCGACGCGATCTTCCGGGGCGAGGTCGCCGAATGTTTCTTCAGGAACGATGATCAGTATTCCAGGAGTTGTCGTTGTAAGGACGGACTCTACCTGGTAGGCCGTTATCCCGCCGGGATTCAAAGCATACGTCGTGAGTTCGATGAGCTCCCCGGGTTGCACGATACCGTCTCCGTTGCCCCAGCTGCCGCCTTCCTGATCATCATCCACGATATAACCGTCATGTTCAATTATTACCGGGCCTTTACGACCTGTCAGGACGGCTGCGCTGTATAACGTTCGCATCAGGGAATAGGAAGCGGTAAAAGTCATTTCCGCTTCTTCCGGTTCTTCGCCCGAGTAAAGGAAATGCACATCGATTACCAAGGAGCTGTCGGCTTCAAGCAACACCTCGCACGAGTCGTCCACGAAGTACCCGTCAACGAAGAACTTCCCTTCCCATTCGCCGCTTCCGGGAAGCAAGGACTTATCGAGCACCAGCGAGTAGTCGAGATCCATCCCGGTATCGTTTTCGAGATCAAGAGCTATAACCCGGTCGACATCGTCATCGGCGGTGACGAAACTCGATTCCCAGCTCAGGTTCGGTCTGAAAGCTCTCGCGGTCTGCAGGACCTCGCGGCTTGTTCGATCCTGGACGAAGGCTACAAGATAGCAGTTCGCCAGGTTCCATTCGGGATCAACGGAAATCGAGCCGCTGAAGCTCTCGGTTTCACCGTTGGAGCGCACGGTCACATCCGCTTCCTCCCCCGCCCAACGGGAGACGCCGTAATAGGAGGTGCCGCCGTATTCCACACCATCCTCAAGAAGAACAAATAGAACCTTGACGTTCGAGCCGGTGAAATCTTCCGTAACCCTGAGATCCAGGTCGAAATCGATTGTCGTATCAGAGAAATAGCCGTACAAGGACAATTTCAGCGGGCTTGATATAACGAAACGATAGTTGAAATCGTCTTCGAAAGGCTTATATGCCGTCCTGATTCCGTCGAACTTGACGCTCGGGACCCCTGACAAACCATAATAACTGAACCTTGTATCGCAGAGGGGGATCGAGAAAGGGTCGCTTATGTGCCAGGCGATTCTCGCAATATCTGTTTTCGGTGTTTCCTCGACCAACTGGTCGAGTGCCACGGTCGTGGCCGGACAGTAAGGTCACCACGTGGCGGTGAAATATTCGACGAGGACCATGCGCTGGGTAGCGCCCGCTCCCGTCGCCAAAATGAATGAAAGAAGCAATATTGTCTGGATTACGAGTAGTTTCTTCATGACCTGTCTCCTGAATCTTGTCCGGGAACCCGGAACCTTTACCCGCAATGGAGCCGCGCCGGAAAAGGTCCCGAACAACCGTATCCAAATGCCTGCCTGAAAGCCGGAACTTTATCTTATTCCACGGTAACGCTCTTTGCCAGGTTTCTCGGTTGATCCACGTCGCAGCCCCTGATGACCGCCGCATGGTAGGCGAGCAGCTGAAGCGGAATAATTGAAAGAAGCGGGGTGATAAAATTCAACGTATTTGGAATATAGATCACCTGGTCCGCGAGCTTCCCGATCGTTTCGTCACCTTCCGAAGCAATCGCGATGATTTTACCCTTTCTAGCTTTGACTTCTTCTATGTTGCTGATGACCTTTTCATACACCGGGTCTTTAGGAGCGATGAAAACCACCGGCATATTCTCGTCGATAAGGGCGATCGGCCCGTGTTTCATCTCCGCGGCCGGGTAACCTTCCGCGTGAATATACGAAATTTCTTTCATTTTCAATGCGCCTTCGAGCGCTATCGGGAAATGGTATCCGCGACCGAGATAGAGAAAATTGTGCCGGTCGGTATACATTGCGGCTATTTTTTTGATTTCTTCTTCCTGGTCGAGAATGCTTCCTACCTGTTCCGGGATTTTCTTCAGAGCTTCGATGATGGCCATGCCGGTCGTGAAGGAAATCTTCTTCATTCTGCCCATAAGCAGGGTTATCAGAGCGATGGCGGTTACCTGGCTCGTGAACGCTTTCGTGGATGCCACTCCGATCTCGGGTCCCGCGTGAATATAGATGCCACCGTCGCTTTCCCTGGCGATGGTGCTTCCGACTACGTTCGAGATTCCCAGTACCTTGAACCCTTTCCGCTGCGCTTCCCGGAGCGCGGCCAGGGTATCGGCCGTTTCGCCGGATTGGCTTACTGCAATAAAAATCGTGCCGGGATAATGCGGAGGGAACTTCCGGTAGCGGAACTCGGATGCATATTCGACCTCGACATGGATATCTGCAAGATCCTCAAGCATGTATTCACCGACAAGCGCTGAATGCCATGAAGTTCCGCAGGCGAGGAAGACTACTCTTTTCAGATCCAGAAGTTCCTTTTCGGTCAAATTGAGACCCTGGAGCCTTGCTGTTCCCTCTTCTTCGATCAACCTGCCCATCATCGTGCCCTGGATTGTTGTCTTTTGTTCGTGGATTTCCTTCAACATGAAATGAGCGAAACCGCCTTTTTCGATCTGCTCTATTTCCCATTCCACGGATTCCACGGGTTTATCCACCGATTTTTTTTCGAGGTTGAATGTGCTGTAATCATCCCTCGTAATCCGGGCAATCTCGCCGTCTTCCATGTAAATGACATTCCGGGTATAGTTGATGATTGCGGCAACGTCGGAGGCAACGAATTTTTCATTTTCTCCGAGCCCGATGATCAACGGGCTTCCATTCCGGGCCGCCACGAGAACCCCGGGTTCCTTCGCGGAAACTACGACGATCCCGTAAGTTCCCTCCAGCAGGAGCACGGCCTTCCTTACCGCTTCTGCCAGATCATCCTCGTAGTGTTTTTCGATCAAGTGAATGATTATCTCGGTATCGGTGTCAGATACGAATTCATGTCCTTCATCCTTCAGGAGATCCCTGAGGCTTTTGTAGTTTTCGATGATACCGTTGTGAGCGAGAGCGAGGTCGTTTCTACAATCCGTGTGCGGATGTGCGTTCCTGGTTGACGGTTCTCCGTGGGTCGCCCACCGGGTATGGGAAATACCGATATTACCCGGGACTCTGCCCTTCTTCCGGAGCCGGGATTCCAGGACCTTTATCTTGCCCTGGGCTTTGACTATTTCAAGCTTGTTTTTATTTACAACAGCTACACCCGCAGAATCGTAGCCTCTATATTCAAGTCGTTTTATACCGTTTACCAGAATGGGTAGAGCCTCGCGTCCGCCCAAGTATCCCACTATTCCGCACATGCCGTTTCTCCTGGTTTCGAGTTCGCCGAAGCTCCGGAAACTCCTGTGGACTCCAGTTTTTTATCAACCGGTCTACGAAAGGACCGGCGGCAGATTCAGCCGAGTGTCTTTTCGGCCCATTCAACTATTTCAAGGGCGTGTTCACTGGTTTCGGCCTCTGCTATGATTCTCACAATCGGCTCCGTGTTGGAGCGTCTCACGTGGAGCCACCAACCTTCACCTTTCCAGTGGATGCCGTCCCTTTCATCGGTTTCCGCACTCCAGGGAATTTCCCGTATTGCAGGCGGCCATTCATCCAGATCCATTTCCACTTTTCTCTTCACCTGTGAGAACCGCGGTATTCTATCGATGATTGCCGAAACAGGCTCTCCGGACCTTGCTGATAATGTCAGGATGACCGCCATTGCTGCAAGCGCATCTCGTGTATAGTGAACATCGGGCACAATCAGCCCGCCGTTCCCTTCGCCCCCCACCGAGGCGTCGATATCCCGCATATGATCAGCAACGTGGATCTCACCCACCGGGGTTCGGAAAACCTGTGCCCCGTACCGGGCGGCGACGTGCTCCACCATCATGGAGGTGGAAAGATTGGTAACTACGGGCCCGGGGTTTGAGGAAAGCACGGCTTCGGTTCCCAGGGCCAGAGTATATTCTTCACCGATCGGTGTTCCATCACCCGAAACGATGGAAAGCCTGTCACCGTCCGGATCGAGCGCGAAGCCTATATCGGAACCGGTTTTACAAACAAGTTCGCCAAGCTCGCCCAACCGCTCAGCTGTTGGTTCCGGATTACGGGGGAAAAGCCCCGTGGGTTCGATATACAGCCCCTCGATTTCGCAGCCCAGCGTATCAAGAAGTAATGAAGCCGAGGGACCTCCCGCGCCGTGAACCGTATCCAGAGCTACCTTGAATGAGCGACTGCGTACGAGATCCGCGTCAACGGCGTGGGATTCCAGCACCCGGTCAATATGCCTCTCCGCGGCATCATCCACCGAAGCCGTGGATCCAAGCTCGTCCCACGCCCCGTGGACTCCTTCAAGATCCGGGGCGAAACCGATAAAAGTCCTCCCCTCCTCTTCCGTCAGGAACATGCCGCGCGGTCCAGCCAGTTTGAGCGCATTCCATTCAACCGGATTATGTGATGCCGTTACGATCAGGCCCCCGGAGGCACCCGTCTCTTCGATCAGCCAGAGGGCGGCAGGCGTGGTGCATAATCCGGCGTCGAGCACTTCGGCGCCTGCGGATACAAGGCCGGCCGATGCAGCAGAATGAAGCATGGGTCCCGAAATGCGTGAATCCCTGGCCAGGACAATCCTGCCCCCGCCCAGAAACTTCGCGAATCGGGCACAGACATTCAGAACGATATCAGGAGTGAGTGCTGTGCCGATAATTCCCCGAATACCGGAAACACCGGTAACCAGCCTGTTTTTCCTCTCCATTTCTCCTTCCATATCCGCTTGCCGCTCCTGGTTATGATTATGGTGAGTCTCTCCGTACGCAGTCTGCGCGAAACGATTTCGGATGCAGTGCATCCAGGCAAATCCTTTCCGCCAGCTCTCCGAATCCGATACCGGCCGCTTTCGCTGCCATAGGTACGAGGGAAGTATCCGTCATACCTGGTAGAGTATTCACTTCCAGAATGTACCAGTCATCATCCCTTTCGAGTCTAAAATCAACTCGTGCGAACGTTTTGCACCCCAGAAGCCTGAAAGCCTTTAAAGCATCGGAAGAAATACGGATGGCGCTATCAGTATGCAAATCGGCCGGGACCGTGTAACGGCTGCCACCTTTAGAATACTTACTCCTGTAATCGTACAGGTTACCGCCTGGATGTACCTCGACTACCGGAAGCGCGCGCCCCTCGAAAATCGCCACGGTGATCTCCCTGCCGGGGATATAACGCTCCACCAGGATATTTTCATCGTACCGGGCCGCCAGTTTCAGAGCCGGCAGACGGTCCGTTTCGTTTTCCACCAGGGTCAGTCCGACCGTTGAACCCTGGCATGACGGTTTTACGATAAGAGGATACCCGAAGCGGCCTAAAGCGGCGTCAAGCTCTTCAATCGTGTCGACATGACCGGGAAGGCCGACGGGAGAGCCGGTTCCGCGATGGCCATCAGGATCACATGCTACAAGCGCGGAATCGACACTGAACCATTCCGGCGTCCGGAGTCCCGCCTGGATGAAGATTCGCTTCGACCGTATCTTGTCCATGGCGAATGCACTGGCATGCATGCCGGAGCCGCTGTAAGGCACTCCGGCTGCATCGAGCAGCGCCTGAATCCCGCCATTCTCTCCACCGCCGCCGTGAAGAGCGATGAAAACAACGTCGATCCCTTTTAATCCGCCGTCAGATATGAGGTGGAAAAAAGCCGGCGAAATATCCGGAGTGCTGTCATCGGGCGGATTTTCGGATATGGCCGTGTCGATGTCATCCGGGTTCTGACCAAGGTAAGGGGTTACGGAGGCGGGATCAAAAAGAAAGACTTCATGGTTGCGGTCGGAAAGTGCGGATGCAACAGCTTTGCCGGTATTGACGGATACATCCCTCTCTTCGGAGCCACCTCCAAGCAGTACAGCGATTTTCATTACCAGACTTCCGTCAACCAGGAAAACACCTCGAGAAGTTCTCCGTGGAATCGATCATTTTTCGCTAATTTCCGTATTTTGCATATTTGTGCGGAAAATCGACGACTAAGAACAGAGTCGGGAATCGCGTCCCGGGCGACTCCATTCTGAAATGTGGCCGAGAGGATGAGGACCTGTCAAGGGAAACTTTACCGACCACTGGCGGCTACGGGTGGAGGAAATCGGGGCCTGCGGCCAGAAAAAGGACAAAACTCATTCCGTTGAATACAGCGTGCGAGGTTATTGAGACGGCCAGTAACCCGGTTCTGTGATAGAGCAGGGCCAGTATGATTGCGATAATCATGATACCCGGATATTGAACGGGAGAACCGTGAAGAATGGTGAATGGGATTGCGGATGCGATAACGGCGGATCCGACGCCGTTTCTTCTTTTCACTATTCCGAAAATCACACCTCGGAAAAGCAACTCCTCGACCACCGGCGCAAGGAAAACGATCAGAAACGCCATTCCCACCAGTTCGACATGAGTGTCGGCACCCTCGAGAGCTTGAACAACCAGATTGGATGTATCATCGAAACCCATTTTCAACATTAAATAATACAGGGCATTTGCCGCGAACCACCCCAGCACTCCGTAAATGAAAGCGCCCGTCAATTTACGAGCATCAAAGCCTTTGAAGGTGATACCGTAATTCCTCCAATCCCAGGAAGTTCTCAAAGCGAAGTAAAAAACAATGGAGACAACAACCAGAAAATAAACGGCTCCCTGCCTGAGCAGTATCTCACCCATGGTTATTTTTTCGACCGGAAGGTTGAGCGACAACCCGAGCTCGGCGATACCGATGAGTACCAGTATGCAAAAAATCATCCACGGAAACAGCCGGCTCGCGGCTCGGAAGGAGAAAACAATTCCCGCAAGCAAAATCAATGTGAAGAGCACCCCGCGGGGATAGGGCACGGTGACAGATATTGAAATTCCGTACAATATAAGGAGCAGAATTGCGAAGAGACGAAGAATGTCGCCGATTTCCGGTTCGTTCTTCTCGCGACGGCCCGCAAGAAGAAGCGTTACAGCAAGAAGCCAGCAAATAATAGGGTACACGGCGCCAGGTAAGGTTTCAAAGGGTATCATATCAAGGGGGGGCGGTTACCAGGATTCTTCTTCAGTATCATCATCTCTTACCGAAAGATTCTCGAACCGTGTGTATTGTTTGATGAAAGAAAGGGGTACGATTCCGGTTGGGCCGTTCCGCTGCTTTCCGATTATAATCTCCGCCAGGTTACTGTCCTCCTCGGGATTGTATCTCTCTGGACGATTGATAAAAATCACCAGATCGGCATCCTGCTCGATTGCGCCCGACTCTCTCAAATCGGAAAGTTGCGGCCTGTGCTTCTCTCCACCCCGCTTTTCAACCTCCCGGGAGAGTTGAGAAAGCGCGACGACCGGAATGTCCAGTTCTTTGGCAAGCGCTTTCAGAGAGCGGGATATGATCGAGATTTCCTGTTGACGGTTTTCATACCGACCGGTACCGGCGGACATCATCTGCATGTAATCAATCATTAGCAGACCGATATTTTCCTTGCTCTTTAACCTTCTGGCGCGAGAACGCATTTCCATTACAGAGAGATTGGAAGAGTCGTCGATAAAAATGGGCGCCTCGGAAAGAATCGCCACGGCTGACGAAATATTCCTCCACTCCTCTGAGTTTAAATATCCTCTACGCATGTTCTGCTGGTCAACACGAGCTTCGGATGCCAGGAGACGCCGGGTAAGCGCGGTCGTGGACATTTCCAGG
The DNA here is from genome assembly GCA_964394085.1 of uncultured Gemmatimonadota bacterium. Taxonomy (GTDB): domain Bacteria; order CAYMWF01; family CAYMWF01; genus CAYMWF01. Next base: position 98,987 of record CAYMWF010000003.1, read on the forward strand.
CTGAAGATTGCGACCGGAGTATTCCGCTCGATCGCCACAAACTGGGAGATATTAAGACAGAAGGCGGTTTTACCCATGGATGGGCGACCCGCCACAATCACGAGTTCCGAGTTCTGGAAGCCGGAAGTGAGCCTGTCGAGGTCGATAAAGCCGGATTCCACACCTGTGATTTTCCGCTTCTGTTTTTGCAACTCCTGAAGCAGGCTCAAAGTGCTGCTCAATTCGTTGCTCACGTGCACGAAACCTCCCTGCTGACTCCCTGCGGAAATGTCGTAAATCAGTTTTTCAGCCTTATCGAGCGATTCCCGGGAGCCGTCCGATTCATCGAATGCGATGGTACCAATCTCGGCGGAGATCGAAATCAATCTTCTCCTGATGAACTTTTCAGCGACTATCTTAGCATATTCTTCGACATTGGACGCCGTAACAACCGATTCCACGAGTTCCGTCAGGTATCCTGCGCCGCCCGCCCTTTCCAGGTTTCTTTCGCTTTTCAACCTCTCCGCAACCGTAATAATATCTACCGGAGTGCTGTTCTCATAAAGTGCGGCGATAACATCAAGGACGAGCTGGTTCTGCTCAAAGTAGCAGTAACCGGCGTTTCTTTCGGGGAGTATCTCGAACACCTTGGCAGCTGCTTCTGTATCGAAAAGCATGGCACCGAGTATTGCGCGCTCGGCTTCTCTGGAATGCGGTGGAATTTTGGCTGCCATTATTTGACCTTTTTGATCTTTCGGGTTTTCGGCCCCCACGTGAAGCCGGATGTAACCCGTCTGTACTCGGCTACCGCGAATCTGAGGTCCCCCCGGAAATCAACCTCCCGGTTCTTATCCCTCAGGATTGCCGCCGGATGAAAGACGGGGACGACCGGAATGCCGCGGTAAGTGAACAAACGACCTCTGATCCTGCTGATCGATTCCTCTCGCCCGAGTAGAATTCCTGCGGCGATTCTCCCGAGGGTTATGATAAACCTTGGTTCGAGGATAGCCAGCTGCTTTTCGAGTTTAGACAGGCATCGGCTTATCTCGTCCGGAAGCGGATCCCGGTTGCGGGGAGGACGGCACTTGATAATATTTGTTAAAAAATAGTCCGTTTTTCGATTGAGATCGAGATCGGCGAGTACGGAATCGAGAAAACCTCCCGCAGGGCCCACGAACGGAAGTCCCTTCAAATCTTCATCCCGGCCTGGTGCTTCTCCTATCAGAACCAGGTCGGATTCGGCATTACCGGCGCCGAAAACGACTCTGGTGCGTGATTCGGCGAGAGGACAATCTCTGCACTGCAATGTTGAACGGTATAGAGATGCCAGGCGTTCACGTTTTCCCAATCTGCTGATTTGCCGGTCCAGGATGACCCCGGACCCGGTGACTGCCCGTTCTTGACTGAGAAACCGCTCTATTCGTTCATTCATTTTCCGTGCCCGAACGCTCTTCGAGCGCGTTCCATATCGCCTCCGCGACGATGGATTTAGGCGCCTCGGGAATCCGGAGGAAAGAGCCGTCCGCGGCAATCACCGTTACTGCATTTTTATCGGAACCGAAAACAGCTCCGGCAGGTCCGATAGTGTTGCATACAATAAAATCCGCACGCTTCTTCCTCATCTTTTCAAGTGCCCGCAGTTCGTAGGAGGCAAGGGGAGCTTTATCGTCGGGTTTCACCATTCCCGGCTCCGCGGTTTCAGCGGAGAAAGCGATTACCAGCTTGTCGCCTTTATTCGACGGGTGGCACAATGCCTGCAGGATATCGGTAGTAGGTAATAGTTCCAATACAAGCGGATCCTTACCCCTTTTTATCTTTCCTTCAGCCGGTGTCACCGAATAATCACTGACGGCAGCGGCCATAACCAGGATATCTGCGGTCTTCATTTCATGCTCGAGAGCTTCAGCCATGGCGGTATGTGTAGGTGCGTTTACCGCGCGGATACCACCGGGAATCGGTGCGGTAAGGCGTCCGTGCACAACACATACTTCAGCCCCTCTATCGACAGCGGTTCGAGCCATCGCAAGACCCATCTTCCCGCTCGATCGGTTTGTCAGCACTCTTACCAGATCGATCGGCTCTTCTGTCCCGCCAGCACTGACCAACACCTTTTTACCGTGCAGAAATCCCTCCGGTGCAAGAGTTTTCTCAACAGCGGCAATTATTTCGGTCAATTCCGCCAATCTGCCGGTTCCGGAATCACCGCAGGCGAGTTCTCCCTCGCCCGGGGCAACGAAAACCGCGCCCCTCTCTTCCAGGATGGATATATTCTCCCTGACTGCAGGATGTGAAAGCATACGTGAATTCATCGCCGGTGCGATAACGACAGGCCCCCGGAACGCGAGATGCATTGTTGACAACATATCGTCGGCGATCCCACGGGCGAATTTTCCGATTATATTCGCCGTGGCCGGAGCCACAAGAAGCAGATCTGCTGAACCGGTGAGATCAACGTGCCGCGTATCGGCTGGAGCCTGGGACGGGAAAAGATCGGCGGCAATCGAGCAACCGGTCACGGTTTCGATAGCGGCATCTCCGATAAAATGCCGGCCTGCGGTTGTAACCGCCGCCACGACCTTCGCTCCGCCTTTGATTAACTCCCTGGCAATCAAAGGGGATTTGTACGCGGCGATACTCCCGGTGATACCGAGAATCACTGTTTTTTCCCTGAGGTTACTCAGGTTTCTCCTCCTCGTCCGTCTTTCCGAACCGGATCTCCACTTCACCGTCCACCACATACCTTAAGGCGGTGGTGGTGATCTTTTCATGCTCAGTATGACGCTTCCGCTCGTTCAGTTTTCGGGCCTCTTTCGAGATTGCTACGATAGTTTGATACTTATTCTTTGATTTCAGTACTTCAGATTCTTTCTTCATTTCCATCTCCACGTAATTACCGTTCAGGTACGGTTCAGTAATTTCGCTCTTACGTTCCGGCAACCCTGTCTTTTTGACCATGAATCGACGATGTCGGCTTCGAACCCGGTTTTTTCGATTCGCGTAGTCTGACCATTCGGGTTCTTTCGGCCAGAATTATCGCATCGATGTGCTCAATCGCGTTCGACAGGTTATCATTGACTACAAGATATTCGTAATTTGACGCGCAGGCTATCTCTTTGCGTGCATTCTCCATTCTGAGTTCGAAAGAGTTTGTCGATTCTGTGCCGCGGAGTCTGAGCCTATCTTCAAGGCTGTCGAGACTCGGGGGAATGATAAATACCTTTACAGCATCCGGATACGCATTCCCGAGCTGTTCGGCCCCCTGGACATCGATGTCCATAACCACGATTTTATCCTCGGCAATCGCTTTATCAATAAATTTCTTTTCTGTACCATAATAATTTTCGTGCACCCGGGCCCACTCGGCGAATCCCCCTTCTTTCGCGATACTCAGGAATTCCTTCTCGTCAACGAAACTATAATCCCTCCCATCAACTTCACCTTCACGAATTTTTCTTGTCGTAGTGGAAACCGAGTATATATAAAAAGAACGAAGGCTCAACAATGCTTTCGCAATAGTAGTCTTACCACCTCCCGAAGGGGATGAAAGCACCAGAAGAAACCCAGTCGGCTTCCGCCTGGCCAGCGAGTTTATAAAATCAATTCTTCTTGATTCCATCATTCCGACACTGCTCGACTATTGAAGGTTGCGCGCGATCTCCTTGATACTCGCGGTAAGCTCTTTACCCTCCAGGCAGACCTGCATCACCCTTGCATCGTTGCTCTTGACTCCCACAGTATTGAATTCCCTCAGGATTTCCTGGGACAGAAAATCGATCTTTCGACCCACCGAACCTCCCGCATCGATCAGAGCGGCAGCCTGATCAAGATGACTCTTCAGTCTTGTTATCTCCTCGGTTACATCGATCCTGTCGGCATAAATCGTAATTTCCTGTTCCAAGCGGGATTCATCAACGCGGGGATCATTTGAAAGTTCATCCAGACGTGCTCTAAGTAATTTCCTGTATTCAGCAGGTTTTCCCTTTGAATGATCGCCGACCGCTTTTACCATCTTGCCGGTTTTGGCGAATAACCCTCGCAGAGCGGCGACCATCGCCGCACCCTCTTTCTGTCGCATGACCACCATCGCGTCCAGGGCCTGGTCCACAGCGTTAAGAACGAGCGATTCCGAAGGCATTGCCGGAGTACTCATTATTGCTGTAAATTCCGGGATCGCCAACAGGTCCGCAAGTCGAAGGGGTGCAGATACGCCCAGTTGCTTCGCGATCTTTCCGATAAAATCGGCAATCTCACTGAGCCTTGCAGTATCGATAGAACCGTTTCGAGGTCCTTCCAGAGACAGGACGATTCTTACCGTGCCCCGCCTGATTCTCGTGCGAACTTTTTTTTCAACGAGCGACTCTAATTCCATCGAAGTCCAGGGAAGGCTGCAGTTGATTTCGCTGAACTTGGCATTCACTGATTTCATCTCGGTAAGGATCACCATTCCGTCTGACTCGACCCGCCCCGTACCGAATCCGGTCATACTTTCCACAGCCGGACTATGATTGGATTCGACGGATGATGGTTCACCATCCGCTTCCCGCGGATCGGGTGCATGCGTCATTCTGGACCTCCGGTGGAATGCCCCTTATCGGCCGAACACTGTAACCTGAAGACAGTCGAGTGTCAATAATCGATAGCCTGGAAGCCGACGGGATTTTCTATTTAGACTGTTTCTCACTGGAGCCGAATTCAAGTGGTTGAAGAGAAACATCTTTCAGGGCATTTTCATGTATTTCCTGAAGTTTATTCCTTTCGATATGTCGGGGTTTCGCAAGGTACAGCTCGAGAGTACTGAACTTCTTTTCTTCAATTATCGTGTTTTCACTCAGAAACCATCTGATAAAAGGCTTCGACAAACTCCAGGTTCCCAGTTCCGCGGAAGCAAGCACGACCCAGAAACGACCTTCGGAATATTCAAACCATGGATCCTTCCATAATTCAGACCATTTCTTCTGATCGGCCAGAACACTGCCTCCTCCCGTAAGATCTATTATCGAATACCGGCTGTTTCCCAACGAAAATATGTACGGCATCGGCTCCGAAGTGAATATGATACGACTGCTCTCCTCGTGCTTCTCAATATACTCGATCACAGATGAAAACGGGTTGCTGGATATATGCAGCCTGTTTAAACGATCCGCAGAGTCACCCGACTTCTCAAATGCGAACCAGGAACTCCAGAGAAGAACAGCAATAGAAAGGGGGGCGGCGATCGTACGGTATCGAAAAAGATGGTTGATGGCTCCAGTTATCGATTTCAATCCTGAAGCGGCGATAATGCATAAAAATGGAACTGCGGAAACCATATACCTGTCCCAATAGATCGGTGTTACCCATAAAGAAAACAAGTATACGGCCGGTGAAGGCAGCAAAGCGGGAATCGCGACAAAACATAATATACGTAATGGCATCGATGGAATAAGGAAAGCAAGGAGTATCCAGCATAAATACAGTCTTCTGAAAAACTGTTCAATGGGAAGGAAGTTCAAGAAAGTCCGGACAATCACGACGAACCCCTCCCCCACATCTTGCCAGTGCCTCCGCCCAACGCCCTCCTGACCGAGTAGAAGGTAAACCTGGGGGAGGAATAGAAGGGCAATCACTCCGAGCGAAACAAAGAAATTCCGATTATGTATTACCTGGTTTCGCAAGCCTATCAGAAAAGCGAGTATTATAATGGCAAAGAACACTGCGCCGAAGTAATGCGTATACAAAAGGAGAATCCCCGATAGGATAAACAGAATCCATCCGCTTCCATCCCGCCGTTGGGCGGCCCGGAAGCCCGAGTACGCGAAAAGAACTGCAAAAAAGGGCAGAAGGGAATACATCCTTGCGTAGTGAGACCATATTATATGGATATTAGACAGTGAAAGCAGCAATGCGGCGAACAGGCCTGTTTTTTTATCAGTAAGGCGGGATGCAAACAGATAAAGAAGCGGAACAGTCATTGTGCCCGCCAGCACTGAAAGGATTCGGGCGGCCAGGATACTTTTTCCAAAAAAAATCGTTAAATAATGAAGAATGCTGAAATATAGCACCGGATGATAAGGATCATACACGCCGTCGATGATTACTGAGAGGGGCAGAGTCGCGTATTCCAGACCGGCATATTCGTCACCGATCGGCTCCAACCAGGTGATTCCGTACATACGGAGATACCCCGCCAAGCCGGTTATGAACGAAAGGGCGATAACGGTAAATAGCCGGGATTCCTGTTTCATTCAGTATTGTTCTCAACAGGTCAAGACAAGTATCTTAAAGCCGTACATCGGGAAAACTTCAACCGGACGCGTTCAGAATTATTCCCCCGCTATTGAAAAATGATCCTGCCACGGCGGAAGTCAGAAGGCATGCCAGCGTTGCCGCCAGCAGCGCTCTAAAACTTAGAGAAGCGATTGTCTTGGATTTTTCAGGCGCGATGGCTGAAATGCCGCCTACGAAGATTGCCAGGGCGGCGATGTGGGCGAATCCGCAAAGAGCATATGTGGCGATCACGATTGAACGCTCGTTATTGAAAGCTTGTGTTTCGATCAGTTCGGCGAGATCCATGTAAGCCGGCACCTCGGTAAGGATCAACCGTTCGCCGATTAGACGGGCGACCTCGGGTGCATCGGCGGGAGGTACTCCCACTACTATAGTCAGAGGATAAGCTGCTAAGGACATCGCTCCTTCCAGCGTCCAGGCAATCGACCAGCCCGTAATCGTATTCACGAGGTTGCCCAGCGCTCCGAATCCCAGGTTCACCAGTGCGGCAAGACCCAGGAATGCAACGAGAAGCGCAGCGATTCCGGCTACCAGTTTGAGCCCGGCATTAGCTCCGGAAATGATCGCCTCGATCATGCTGCCTTCTTTCTTATAATATGGAGAGATCGAGATTCCAAGGGTTTCCGGATGCTCGATCTCGGGAAGAAGAAGTTTCGACATGACAAGAGCGGCCGGCGCGGAAAGCAGTGATGCCGAAACAAGATGTCCTGCAATATTCGGAAATTGATCTCTGAGAATAAATGTGTAAAAGGCAAGAACACTCGATGCGATGGTCGACATTCCGGCGGTAAGAATGGTCAGAAGTTCTGACCGGGTCATTCTGGCCACGTGAGGTCTGATTGTGAGAGCCGACTCGATACCGACGAAAATATTACTCGATACGCATAGCGATTCTGCTCCACTCACTCTCATCAACCGGGTGAAAACCGTCGCAAAAAACCGAATGAGCCAAGGCAGAACACGCAAGTAATACAGGGCAGATACCAGGGCAGAAAAGAAGATTATCGTCGGCAGCGCCTGGAAGGCCAGGATGAATCCCAGCGAATTATCTTCACCGGATGGGGCGGCCAAAGGTCCGAACAGAAACCTGGATCCTTCACCTGCGCAGTCCAGTATTGCCACGACCAAATCATTCACTACCAGGAAAAAACGCTGGCCGGCGGGCAAAACGAAAAGGACAAATCCAACCAGAAATTGAAGACCGAGCCCCCAGATGATTACACGCCAGTTTATATGCCGTTTCCCGGGAGATAAGAGAAAAGCAAAAAATACGAGAACAAACACTCCCGCGAAACTGATAAGGTTGTAGGGCTCCACGTTCCTTCCTCAACGATCGATTTCATCGGGCTGTCGCAGATGGATATACTACACATCGTTAGAACCGGACGCAACAACAACCGAAGAGATGCGGATTTCATCGAAAGCCTTCGTTGCATGAAGGAGCAGCAAATCGGAAACCTCCGTTTACTCAGTTCCCGATCCCTGTTATAATATCCTGACTATTTACGGGTTCCGGCCTCGCTCGCCGGGAAATATCTATATACTGGAGGAGTCATGAATCAGTTAAAATCAGCCGCTGTTCCAGCGGCGCTGTTAATCATCATGTCTGCAGCATATGCATTTTGCTCCCCTGTTGAAATGATTGAACAATGGGAGAACGGTGCGACCATCATGCTCTCAACCTCCTCGGTGGAGTATGAGGTTGTTGTTGCCGAAGGATGTCCATATCACCGCATCAGCGCAGAGGGCCTGGAGGTCAGCGGTGAACCGGGTGCTCCGGGTCTCCCCCGGGTAGGGTTCACCCTGGCGATGCCCCGGGAAGGAAAGTTCGAAATCGAGATCGTTGAAGCAGCGATAATCGACGAGGGCTTCTTCAACCTGTATCCTGTGCAGCCGGACCGGCCGGACGGAGCGGGTGCAGACCACACCCAGCCCCCTTTCGTGATCGATGAGGCTCTTTACGAATCAACGGAGCCGTGGCCCGTAAAACCGGTTCAGGACGTGACATCGGGTCTTTTCGGGCGATTACCGGTCCGCTCTTTTATCGTCAGCCCATTCAGTTATACGCCGGCCACCAGGCAGTTACAAAGGGCTGAAAGACTTATTATCCGGATCACCTGGGAGCATGAACTCTCCAGAGCCCTGAAACCTGTGAGATCCGGAATGGAGAAATTGTTCTCTTCATCAATTTTAAACTACGAAACGCTCGAGGTTCCGAAACGGGATGGACGGGGCACGACCGAATTCCTGTTCGTCACCCATCCCGATTTTTCCACGGCGATCGAACCTCTCGCCGAATGGGAGAAACAAAAGGGTTTCCCGACGGAAATTGTTGATATCGATACATCGAACCCCCAGGACGTCAAGGACCTCCTGAATACGTACTACGAGGATGAAGGTCTTCTGTACGCCATTCTCGTCGGCGATGACGGTTATCTACCCGTGGCTACATGGAACAACAGTGAAAGCGACACCTGGTATTCGTGCCTGACCGGCGGTGGCTCACCCGATTACTATCCGGACATAGGCCTGGCAAGGTTATCCATCGCGGATCCACTCGACCTCGACGTTCAAATCGATAAAATCCTGGCCTATGAAAAAGAGCCACCATCCGGGAACTGGCTGGAAAAGCTCACATTCGTAGCGCATAAGGAAGACGCTCCCGGTTCCGGTTCGTTCGTCGACAACAAGGAAGATATCCGGACGGAGGTTCTCGCCGGGGAAGGATTGACGATCGATACTTACTACGGGCATCTCGGCGGGGTGCGTAATACGAACGTGCAGGCGGCGATCAACGATGGACGCGGTATTGTCAACTACAGAGGACACGGGCTGTCCACGAGCTGGGCAGACTGGAACAGCTACGGTGAATCATTCGGTTACCTCGAAATCGATGGTCTAAACAACGGCAGTTACACTCCGATTGTCTTCAATATCGCCTGCCTGAACGGAAGAGTTTCAGGCAACTGCCTTTCCGAGGCTTGGATGGGCCTGGACCAGGCGGCGGTCGCATCCCTGGCAGCCAACGAAGTTTCCTATCACGGCGCGAACAACTTCATGGATAAAGCCCTGTTCGATGCGATCTACAACGAAGGGACGTACAATCTCGCCCTGACACTCGTTGATGCTTTCATCGAAATGCTTCCCCACGGAGGGACATACTGGACCGGGATACGGGTCTATGCATGGCTGGGCGATCCCACTACCCCGTTTTTCGAAGAAACTCCCGACGAGCTTGATATAAGCGCTCCGGCGACTTTCGAAGTCGGATACAATCCTGGACAAACTGTAAATGTCAAGGCAGGAGGCTCGAACATCTCGGGAGCGCTGGTCACGATATATAAAGCGGACGATGTGCTCTCAACGGCAACAACGAACACCTGGGGAAACGCAACCTTCAATCTGACCTTCGCTTCCGCCGGCACTGTCCGGATTACTGCGACGAAACCGAATTATATTACCGGCAGGGAGCTGGCGGCGGTCGGTTCGAACGGGCATTACCTGGCTGTCACCCTTGATGCTGACGATGCAGCTGTCGCGCGAGGTGATTTCGTAGGATATACGGTTACGATTAAAAACATGGGCACGTCATCCGAGTCCTTCGACTACTGGACCGATATCTACCTGCCCGGCGGTGGAGGTTACGCGGGTAATCCGCTTATCGGTCCAGTTCCCGTAACGCTCTCACCGGGGCAGCAGGCTTCAGGATACGCCAGTCACCAGGTGCCTCCGTCGGCACCGCTGTATGTCATCGATCTGGATGGCAAAGTCGGCCAGTATCCGAGTCAGGAATGGAGCGGTGACGGTTTCAATTTCGAAATTGTTGACTAACGTCTCATTCTGAATTTGACCCGGCGAAGATGCAGATTGATGCACTCACAACAGTATTCCTGGCAAGGGAACTTGATAAAGCCCTGTTTGGTTTTCAGGTAGTCAAATCGGGCGATCTTCGCTCCGGATCAGCTTTCTTCCTCTTCACAAGGGCAGGTGATCGAAGGATTCTCGTGTTTCACGGGAATCCTTCGATGCAATTGCTCTATATCTCCCCCGTTTCCGGAATGAGGTTTAAGTCATCGGGAGCTTTTTCAGAAAGATTCACCCGGGCTGCAAAAGGAGCTGTTGTCACCCGTGTAGCGGCATCGGATGGCGACCGGGTGATCTCGATCGCCCTGGACGGTGTTTTCAGGGATACGAAATCGAGAAGGCGCATGTCCCTCACCTTCTTCATGACGGGCGCCGGGGCAAATATACTACTTGAGGACCAGGGATCCGGTAAACGGATCTGCTCGGTGCGTCCCCCCCGAACCATGCCGGAAATTATGGCTTTCCTGCTGCCCTGGGAGAGAGGGCTGCCTTCAATATTTTCCCCGGAACGACTCGATAAAGAGAAAACAGCTGAGTGCTTGCAGACGGGGAACCGACACGAACTCGCGAAGGTTCTGCGGACGGCAGTATATGGGGGGAGCTATCCGCTGGCATATGAAATTTCTTGCCATACATATGAAATGGTGGGAATGGATTTTCATGAAAGACCGGCGGAAAAAACCGGAGCTGATATCGGACATCTCATAGGGTGTGCTGCCGAGAAGGTCAGAAAAAAACTCGAAAATACGGAACTGCCGGAAGAGCCCATGGCGGTGCAGTGCAAGCGATTCCCGGGAGGGGGCATGTTTTTCCCGTTCACGCTTTCCTCTCTTTCAGATTCAGTCGACACATCCATCCTCAAAGATTCGACTATTTCCGCCGTGCAGGCCCGCGCGCATGCTCAAGCGCCCAAAGATCGAAACAAAGACGACAGCGGGTCGAAAGCTGCCTTTACCCTGACCTCTCTCCGAAAACTCAGAAAAAAGCTGAAAAAACGACTGGCCAAACAGGAGAAAGATCTTGAAGAAGCAGGCGGGATCGACGAGCTGCGCGAAATGGGTGAATTACTTCTGGCGAATGCTCATCTCGACCTGAAGGGCGAGTCATTCATAGAGCTCGAAAGGCAGGGCAGGTGCGGAGGAATGCTTCGAATTCCTCTCGACTCATCTCTGAACATGGCAAAGAATGCCCAAAGATATTTTACTAAAGCAAGGAAACTTGCCGACAGCGTCGATATTGTGACGCGTCGTAAATCCGAGACGGAAGAAGCAATCGCGAAAGCCGGGATCCTAATTGAGCGCTTACAGCAAAATGACGCTTCCGAGTTTATCGAAGCAGCAGAAGCCTTGCTGGAGCAAGAAAGCTCTTTTCAACAGACAGGCACCTCGAGGAGGACGACCGATAGCTCCAGATCAGTATACAAACGATTCGAGCTTCAAACCGGCTGGGAACTTCTAATCGGGAAAACGGCTTCCGACAACGACAGGCTAACATTCAAAATCGCCAAACCAAGGGATTTCTGGCTCCATGCCCAGGGAGCTTCCGGGTCTCATGGGATCATTCCATTAGCGGGCAAGAAATCACCCCCACCGGCGGAGGTTATCAGGAAGGCGGCGGAAATCACCGCCTTTTTTTCCTCAGCGAAACATTCGGCCCTGGTTCCCGTCGTTTACACGGAGCGTCGTTACGTAAGGAAGATTCGCAATGCACCACCGGGAACCGTTTCGTTTTCACGGGTCAAAACGCTTTTTGTTGCACCGGTGAATCCGGCACTGAAAATGAATCGGGATTCACATTAACGTCTTTTTTCATCGGGACGCTCAGCCAGGGTTATTTCGACTTTAATAAGCCTTCCTTCCCTTTGAAACACAAGTTCAGCCTTCTGCCCAGGTTTATAGGAACCAAGAGCTTCAGAGTATTCGGCAAGTGAGGATACAGATTTTTCATCTATTCCCGTAATCACATCACCGTCCCGTATCCCGGCAAGCGCTGCAGGGCTCCCTTTTACGACACCTCGTATCGGCACCCCGTCCACGGGATTGCCCCCGAATAACGGAATCACACCCGAGAAGACCTTCCTCCCACTCGGGGACGATGGTTTCCTCGCCTTTAGAGCTTCTGCATTGAATCGTGGGCGCTCGTTCAGCATGGCAAGGTGCCGGACCACGCGGAAAGTCAAGCGGGCTATTGCAGCTCCACCGTCCCCGTTCACGAACTCAGCATCATCGTCCGGTGTATTATATTCGGAATGCACATCCGTAAACAGGTGCACTGCCGGTATTCCCCCGAACAGAAAGCTGTCACTATCGCTTCCCGAGTAAGAACCGCTCCTGTCGAAAACCGGAGATACAGCCAGGCCGTCCGCCTCCTGCTCGAAAATTCCTTGAAAACCTTCCCCCGATCCGGCGCTCGCTACGAGCAGTCTGCCGTCCCTCAATCTGCCTACCATATCGAGATTGACCATGGCGATTATCGAATCAGCAGGGCAAGTTGGATAATTCACAAAATGTTCTGAGCCGAGAAGCCCTGATTCTTCTCCTGAAAATCCGGCAAGGATAATGTTCGCGGCAAGCGAATCCTGTATAGAACTAAAAGCTTCGGCGAGAAGCAGGAGAGCAGCTACTCCGGATGCATTGTCGTCGGCGCCACTGAAAATGATTCGCGACGTATCCCCGTCTGCATTTGTTTCAACCGAGTAACCGAGATGATCGTAATGCGCTCCAACAACAACTGCGCGGCTTGTGTTTACAGAAGCCCGAACAACTCCGACTACATTACAAAGAGCGACCTTACGGCGTTCGGATTCGTGACCGGCGGGAATAGAAGGTACACCGTCATGGCGGAGCTTCTCACGAGTCCATGCATCGAAACACTGGAAGTATCCGGCTGGATCGGCGGGAGATAATCCATAGGTTTTCATGCAACCGGCAATATATCCCGCCGCTTTGTCGAGCCCTTTCGTTCCGATACCCCTGCCTTCCATGATATCCGACGATAGAATGCGAACGTGTTCCATGAAAACCGTAGCGGAAAAGTATTCTTCCCCCCCTGTCTTCTGTACTGACTGTACATCAACATCAGCTCCATGGCGGGAGGAATGAATGCATCCCGGAGCCGAAGCGGTGCACAAGCCCAGCAGTATCAGTCCAACAAAGCGACGCCGCAGTCCGATAGGAATTCGGATCATTCCGGTAAAGGGGATACCTGTCGGGATAATATGCATGTCGGTATTCCATTTAGTGGTAGTCGGCACTCAGGAATCCAAGTCTGTCAAGCTCTTTCCGGGCTTTAATCAGTAACGCACGTTTCGTCTCGTACGACAGGAAAGTGCTCTTGAACCCGTACAGTGATGTGCGTCTTATGTCTGCTGCCGAAAGATCGAATGCCTTCGTCGCCAGTACGTATTCACTCGTAAGGTTTGTATCGGAAACGAGCCGGTTATCCGTGCAGAGCGTAACCCGGAGCTGCTCATCGAGAAACTCCTTGAACGGGTGTTCTTCGATTGAAGCGACTGCTGCCGTATCGAGGTTGCTCTTCAGGCTTACTTCGACGCAGATACGGTTGTCTTTCAGGTAATTGAATAATGCCCCTTTCCCGTCTTCAAGAAGGTGTGTGCCGTGGCCGATCCTGACAGCGTTGAGATAAGTCACAGCCTGCTTGATACTGTCGGGTCCGAAAGCCTCGCCGGCATGAACCGTTATATGGAGCATATTGTTGATGATTTCATAGAACGCCTCTGTATAATGACTGGGAGGATAATGTGCTTCAGCACCGGCAAGATCGAAACCGACCACGCGCTCAAGACCTTTGAGTCTGCTTCTGACAGCCAGCCGGGCGGTTTCGAGGGCAATACTCTGAGCAAGCTCTTTTTCTGTTGAAAAGGTGAAGTACCTGCCTACCCGCTCGTGGAAAACTGAGAGTGAGGTATTATAATTCCTCATCGCGCAGACAACGATTGCCGTCTTTAAATTCCCGCCGATTTCCTTCTCGGCGCGCTCCAATCCGCTGTCTACGGCGGAAAGAACATCGAAACCATCCTGGAACCGGTTTATATGCAGCATAGGCGCAAACCTGGCTTCGATATACCAGATGTTCTCAGAGGCGCAGTCGATGGCGAGTTCATATGCCGCTCTTTCAAGGGCTTCGGGGGTTTGAAGTACGCTCTTGGTGTATTCGAATGCTTTGAGATACTCAACGAGGTCCATTTTCTTCTGCGGCGGCAGGATGAGCCCGTGTAATTCTTCGACCGATAAGGCGGGGTCGGGAAGGATCAAATCCTCTTCTTCGGCGACCTGCTTGATTTGTCTGTCGCGGGCGAGATCTTTCAGGGTTTCGATCCTGAGAGAGCCGTCCAGATGACAGTGGAGATCCACCTTGGGAATCTGTTTCAGCATATCAGCCAGGGCAGTTTTATCCATTGATGCAAGATTTGCGGTACTTATTCCTGGATTGTTTTTTTTCACTGCGAAACCTCCGATAATTCTGTTCGATCAGTAAGGAAACCCGCCAACATACGTAATCTCTATTAAACAGGATACAGGAATCACTGGCTGATGACGACCACTGCACAGGCAGGTAGAAGAAGTCCGGAGCGAGAGTAGCTCTACCGGGGTAAACGTGTCAATTGTAATCCTGATTACCTATTCCCGGTAAACACGATCCCTGGCTTGCCTGGCCATTACTCGAAAAAGAAAAAAACCCGCGACCATTAAAGCCGCGGGTTCAAGCCAATCATTTTGAAACCGACAGTATTCGGGATTTCGCCGCGATTCAGGGCGCGGTGCTCATCCTGTAAATACCATCATCGACATGATTGAGATCGCATTCTGTCACATCACTCCAGTAGATGGCCGCCATCAGATAACTATTGTTAGCATTGAATACAACAAAAGAAGAGTTTGCCTCGGTGTATCCCATGGTCGGTGATTCCAGGAGCCCGGTATCCCATGCCTTGAGCCATGTGGAACCGCTGTTCGTAGAAGCATAGATTTTAGTATTGTTGTTGTCGCCGCCCTGATCTGAGCGAAGGGAACCGACCATCGCATAGTGAGGGACGGGACCCTGACCCACACCGACCGGGCCTGCATTGTAGGTGTCTTTGTACTTGATTGTCATATCAGGCTCGGAACAGTTGTCCGTCCAGGAGGAAATCTCGGGCAAGCCGCTGTTCTTTGCCGTCCAGACACCGTTCGGAGTAAAGAACAAGCCCTTGTTGCGAGTATACATGGTCGTTGTAGCAAGGTTCATATCTACCGTGAACGAAATATGCGATGCCCAGAGACCTATTGACGACCCTGTATACGTCGACAACATCATTATGGAGGAGGACACACGCGCCAGGCTGCCGAAAAGTTCTGGTGTCTGCTTGACATTTGTCGGCAGGCCGGTGCTGGCTTCCCTGAAATTACCTACACCGGAATTGGTGTTATAGAAAGCCATGCCTTCCGTTACCGCGTTTCGACCGAAGAGGAGACTGATGTTGGCATGAAGATCCGCCATGCCGAGGATTATGTAGGATGGCATCTGAGGTAGAACAATTATGCTGGCCGCGGCCGCGGTGCGTGAGCTGCCGTCCAGGATCGAATCTTCCCTTGGCGGAAGACCGTTGTTATTCGCTGTCCAGGTGACGCCACCGTCATGGCTGTAATAGAACCCGGGATGTTCGGGAGAAAGATTGAAAATATCGAGCTCTCCGGTGTTACCGACACTTAAATAGACTTTGTCGGGGTTCGTCGGATCTACCGCTGTCGCCAGGACGGCCCATTTACCGTTCGGGAAGGTTTCACCGCCGTAGCTGAACCCGCCGCTCATATCCATCCAGCTCTCACCGCCGTCGGTAGTCTTGAAGATACCCTCGCGGATAGTGGCTGCATACATAACGTTCGGGTCGGCCTTGCAGATTGCCAGATCCATTACATTGTATTCGGTGAGCAGGACACCGTCGTTCAATGTCACCCACGTGTCGCCGAGATCGGTTGATCGCCACAAACCGTCAGCTGGATCTATATCGCCTGACAATATGTCGGGCATGTTCAGCGTAGGTACGTAAATAGTGTTCGGATCAGTCGGATGCGCCTGGATCCGGCCCATCTCGCTGTTGAGGGTCGAAGCGTCAAAGTTCGTTTTCTCCCAGTTGTAGGCACCGGCACTCATCGCACCCGCCATAACAATCGTCAGAGAAAGTGTCAGGACGTACAAACTTTTTCTCATATTGGATACCTCCGTAACTAAAAAAAATTACAAAAACCTGATCGATACCAGTGTACGGTCTCTAAAGTATAGCCGAACATTGGAAATTTTTCTACTAATAAATAATAATAATCAACCTTTGTAAATTATAATCTTGATTCAGTGTCCGGCTCGAAGGTTGAGAATCGATAATTTGTCTTCGAAATAGAATTGCAAAATAGAAAGGAAAATACCATTCCACACAGCGTCTAGTTAATGCTTCAAGACTATGAATTCGACCTTACGGAGAATGAATCTAGAATCCCGTCAATTTAGAGGAATATTCCACCAGTTCGGCAAGCGGTTCCCAGTATACCGGGAAGAAGAGTGTTACTGCCGCAAGAACACCGACCAGGGCGAGGTTCAGTCCACCGACGGGAATAGCCTCGGCGTCATCCTCGGGTCTCACAAGCCACATCGCTTTGAAAACCCGTGCGTAATAATACAACGCGAATACGGAATTCAAAATACCCACGACTGCGAGCCAGTACAGGCCCTCGTGCATCACTGCGGCGAAAATGTAGAACTTGCCGATGAAACCGAGTACTGGAGGAAGACCGGCCAGCGATACGAGAAAAACGACCATCACCGAACCCAGGAACGGAGATCGCCATCCCACCCCCCTGAAATCTTCTATCTCGTAAGAACGCAGTTTGTTCGCGTAAGTGATAAGGACATAGAAAGCTCCGAGGTTCATAAAGGCGTACGCGAACAGGTAGAAAAGCACTGACTCGATACCAGCCAGTGAAATTGCCGCTACTCCCATCAGCAGATATCCCGCATGGGCGATACTCGAATACGCCAGCAGTCTTTTCAGATTGGATTGATTTATCGCGGCAAGATTTCCGAGTGTCATCGTAATCCCCGATAAAACACCGACGAGCAAGGGCCATTCTGTTTGAGAAATGAATATCGCTTCACCATCTGAACTGAATTCCGTAAACCCTGTAAAAAGCACCCTTAAAAGCATCGCAAAACCGGCGGCTTTCGAACCTACGGACAGGTAGGCCGTAACCGGTGTCGGCGCTCCCTGGTAAATATCGGGGCACCAGAAATGAAAAGGAACGAATGCTACTTTGTACCCGATACCGGCGAGAATCATAACGAGGGCGATAAATACCGCACCGGGATAGATTGCGCCTCCCGAAAGGATTGCTGCTATCTCATGAAGCGAAGTAGTTCCCGTAACTCCGTAGATTATGGACATTCCAAACAGCATGATACCGGAGGAAACCGCACCGTAGATCACATATTTCAGAGCCGCTTCCGCTCCGAACTTGTCTGTCCTGGAAAACCCCGTCAGCAGATAAGCTGGAAGTGAGACAAGCTCGAAAGACAGATAAAGCATGATGAGATCGGTTGATGATGCCAGAAACATCATTCCGAGCAGCATACCCAGCACCAGAACGAAATACTCGGTCCGGTGCCGCCGGGCGATTTCCACGGAGCTGACGGAGATAAGAACAGTGATAAAGGCGACTATGACAAACAGCAGTTTGAAATAAACCGCGAAAGGATCATGGGCCGCCATGGCACTGAAAATAAGCCGGCTGGTGCTGGATTCATCAGCCTGAATGATGATCGCCAGGAAGGCGCCACCGATTGTAACCAGCGAAAAGAAAGCTGAGAAAACAGCCTTTCTTTCGTCACGAAAAAGCATTCCGGACAACAGCACAACCAGAATACCTGTCGTTATCCAGAGCTCTGGAGCTATCAATCGCAGACTGGCAATATTCTCGAGGCTCAACAAACCTTCAACCTCCGTTTGAGCTCACTAGATCCCACCCACGGCACGAACAATTGTGTTCAAGTGATTGAGGGATGTATTGATAAGATTAAGCACCGGCATAGGGTATACACCGACGAAAACGACGATAAGCCCTATCGGCGCCAGGGTGAATATTTCCCGGGCGCTGATTTCTGGCAGCTCCTTGTATTTCTCGTTAAGCGGTCCCAGGAAGATCCTCTCGATCGTCCAGAGTACATATCCCGCTGTTATGATAATACCGGAAACCGACAGGATGGTCAGAATCCGGAATTCCTGGAACGCCCCGAGAAACACCAGCGCTTCCGCAATGAACCCGGACAGGGTGGGAAGCCCCAGAGCTGCGAAAAATGCTAAAGCAAAGAAACCGGAATAAACAGGCACCACCGTACGCAGCCCGCCGAAACCGTCTATATCCCTGTGATGTGCGCGGTCGTATACCACACCGACCAGGAGGAACATCATGGCGGTGATGACGCCGTGCGAGAACATCTGCATCACGGCCCCTTGCATACCCGCTTCGTTAAGGGCAGCCATTCCCAGGAGCACATAACCCATATGACTGATGCTCGAATAGGCTACAAGCTTCTTCAAATCCTTCTGCGCCATTGCACAGAAGGCTCCATAAATGATATTGAAGAAACCTAGTGCGGCGATGAACCACCGGGCCGCCCAGGCTGCATCCGGCATCATCGGAAATGAGATCCGCAGAATCCCGTAGGTACCCATCTTCAGAAGGATTCCCGCCAGGATGACACTGACTGCGGTCGGGGCTTCAACATGAGCATCCGGAAGCCATGTATGAAACGGGAAAATCGGCACCTTGATAGCAAAACAGATGAACAGGGCGATAAATGCGATAAGCCTCGGATCGGAAAGGATGAAGTGACCACCTGCCACGCTTCCGAAGATTGATCCGGGTACGTAATTCTCCGGATTCATCATCACCGTCATATCAAAACTATGGTGCCCGGTGGCCGGATCTATCACGGAGAAATAGAGGCCGATCATAACGAGCAGCATCAATACCGATCCTACGAGTGTATAAAGGAAGAACTTGATTGCCGCGTATTCTTTACGCGGACCTCCCCATATACCGATCAAAAAGTACATCGGCAGAAGCATCACTTCCCAGAAGATATAGAAAAGGAAAAAATCGAGGGCACAGAAAACTCCCATCATCCCGAAATCCAGAAGGAGAAAAAGGGCGAAATACCCTTTAACACCCTCTTTGATACCCCATGAGGCCGGAATACAAAGGAAGCAGAGCAGAGCGGTCAGGAGCACCATCGGTACACTCAGGCCGTCAACTCCCATGAAATACTGAATATTGAATGTTTCTATCCACTCAACCTTTTCTACGTACTGGAATGATTCGACATCGTCGATTCCAACGGCGTCCCTGTCGAAGGATACGAAAATGCTTATCGCCAGAAGAACCTGCACCAATGTTGCTAAAAGAGCTACATAGCGAATAGCATTGTGCCGTTTCGGAGGAATGAAAAGAATCACCAACGCTCCAAGCAGCGGTGCGAACGTCAGGTAGGACAAGATGTGTCCGGACATGAAATCGACTCCTCCCCACCGGGTGCCGACGACCGTTCGTCGAGCGGGATCCCGGAAATCAGATTATATAAACGAGTATTATTATGAGTACTCCCGCGAGTGCTCCGGCCAGGTACTGCTGCAACCTGCCCGTTTCGATTTTTCTCGCCAGGCTCCCTGAAAAAAGGGTGCCGTCGGCGATGCCGTTGACTATACCATCTATGAATTTCAGATCGAATTTACCTTCGAGGAACGCGAAGGCGGCCGTCAACCTTGCCACCCCGTTCACGATTCCATCGATGATTTTCAAATCGAATCTACCCAGCGTATCAGCCAGCCTGACAAGCTTGTCTATTATAAATCGCTGGTAAAACTCGTCGAAATAGAGTTTGTCGTGCGCTCTTTTGAAGAACCCCCCGGTTTCGAGAGCCCGCGCTTCCCAGGACAGCATTTCCTCGGGCTTCTTGTAATATAGCCTGTATGCTCCGAATATACCTCCAGCAGCAAGGAGGATGGAAAGCACCATGGCCGGATAATGAGCTTTATGAGCGGCCTCATCTATCGGATTATGCCCATGAGCACCTTCATGATGGTCTTCATGCCCGCCGGATGTCGTCGAGACTCCGGCTGAACCATGCTGGTCACTTTGGGTCGGTAATTCGGGCTGGTGAGATTCACCTGAATGATCGCTGTGTTCTTCCTCAGTTGATGCGACATCGGCAAACGCGACAGCCATTCCGGGAAAGGTCCTGTCGGTCGAGTGATGCTCCAGTTCATCAACCTGCGCAAGGGAAGCCGGTTTCGGCACCAGGTCATGAAACCATCCGTGAGCGTGTACGGGGTTGATGCTGTACCAGAACCAGACGCTGAGAGCTGCAAGGATTACCAGTGGAACGGTCATTGTCGCTGGTGATTCGACGGCATGATCGTATTTATGGGTGTCTCTGGGTTTTCCGAAAAATGTCAGAAAAATCAATCTGAACATATAGAAAGCCGTGAGTCCAGCAGCTGAAAATCCGAGAAGAGGCAGCAGGAAATGAACCGGTTTATAAAACACTCCGAAACCCAGGGCACCGGCGAGAATAGCATCTTTACTCAGGAATCCCGAGGTGAACGGGATACCGCTCAACGCAAGTGTGGCAATCAGAAAAGTCAGGAACGTTACAGGCATCTTTTTTCTGAGACCGCCCATGTTCCGCATATCCTGTTCATGGTGAAGGGCGAGGATGACGCTGCCCGACCCCAGGAACAGACACGCTTTGAAGGCGGCGTGAGTCATAAGATGGAAAAAACCGGCGGTATATGCGCCGACACCCAGACCCAATATCATGTACCCCAGCTGGCTTATCGTCGAATACGCGAGCACCCTCTTTATGTCGTATTGACCAACGGCGATGGTCGACCCGAGAATAGCCGTGATGGCTCCTATATAGGCGATCACGAGGAGGGCGTCGGGTGTGAAGATGCAGAACATCCTTGTGACCATGTAAACCCCTGCGGCAACCATAGTGGCCGCATGAATCAAAGCACTGACCGGGGTCGGGCCTTCCATGGCGTCCGGAAGCCACACATGCAGCGGGAATTGTGCTGACTTACCAATCGCCCCGCAGAAAAGACATATTCCGGCGACTGTCAGCAATCCTCCCGAGAGTCGTCCATCCGCCACGCCGGCAAAAACTTCTTCATAACTGAAAATGCCCAGGGTAAAGAAGATGATCATCATCCCGATAAACATGCCGAAATCGCCGATCCGATTCGTAATAAACGCTTTTTTGCACGCGAGAGCGGCTGAATTTTTTTCGAAGTAGAACCCGATCAGGAGGTAGGAGGAAAGACCGACGAGTTCCCATCCCACGTAAAGGAGAAGCAGGTTATCAGCGAGAACAAGTGTCAGCATCGAGAACGAAAACAGTGATAGAAAACTGAAAAACTGGTGGTAATTCCCGTCTCCTTTCATATAACCAATCGAATAAAGGTGCACGAGGAAAGAAACCACTGTTACCACCACGAGCATGAAAGCCGTGATATTGTCGATCAGGATGCCCATTGAGAATGTTACATTCCCTCCCAGCATAACCCAATCGAATGAGGGATTGAGATTGAATTCAGGATCATACTCCGATATAGCGTGCGCGAATATGGCTAACGCCGCCATAAGTGAGATACCTATAGCGCCCAGGGCCATCCAGTCCCCGCCTCTCGGAAGACGTTTGCCGAAAAACGTTGTAAACAGGAAGGAGGCGAGCGGCGTTAAAACGCAGATCAGGGCATATATGACGAGTTGATCGTTCATTTACTCCAACTACTCCTTCAGATCGGTCAGCATGTCTACGTCCACGTTATGGAACATCCTGTAGATTGTGAGCACGATGGCCAGTGCGACCGCTGCTTCTGCGGCTGCGAGCACTATTACGAACAGGGCGAAGAGATGACCGTCGAGGCCACCTGTAACGAACCGGGAAAACGCCACGAAGTTCAAATTCGCCGCGTTCAGGATTAACTCGATTCCCATCAAAACCGCAATGGCGTTCTTCCTGGTAACCACGGCAAACAACCCCAGACAAAAAAGCAGGGCGCTTACAATGAGGTAATGTTCAAGCCCCAGCATCTGTATTCTCCTCTTTCCTTGCGAGGAACATCGCCCCGATGAGCACGATCAGCAGCAGAACCGATGCCACCTCGAACGGTAGCATGTACTTACCGAGGAACAGGCGACCCAGTCCATCGACGGTTGTTGCCGGCAGGCCTGCGCCCTCGGCCGGTGCAGACCAGTCGGTCAGGAAATTGACCGCTTGGAGAACGATAAATACGCCGGTGGCAAGCACTAAGGAAGGAAACGCCTTCATGGGTCGCACCGACATGGTCGGCCCCTTGTCGGCGGTGCGGGTTAGCATTACACCGAACAGAAGGAGAACGAGGATACCGCCGACATACACCATTACCTGCGTCGCAGCGATAAAATCCGCTGCGAGAAGGATATACAGTCCCGCAAGCCCGAGGAACGTGAAAAGGAGTGAAAACGCCGCTTTGGCGATGTTCCCGGTCAGCACCACGAACAGAGCGGATATGATTGTTATCAAAGCTAATAGGATGAATACAGCGAGCATTTCAGTTATTCCCCAGCTGGTTCCCTACCGGGTTTTTCACCGGCGCTTTCAGCAGGCTTTTCCTCGACTTCAGCCGCGTCCGGGTCGTACCCGGGTGAGTATCTTTGTTCCTTCAGAAGGTTGAGAATGAGATCCCGCTTTTTCGTGAATGTCAAGGATTCGTATTCCGGAAGAAGTTCGATTGATGACGTTGGACATGCAGTCTGACAGAAGCCGCAGAAGAGACAGGTATTCAGGTTGACCGTGAATCTGTCGATGCGGATTTTCTTCTTCTGTCCCTTGAGCCGCTCCAATTCGATGACGATACACCCCGGAGGACAAGCTCTGACACAAGCCGTGCATCCGTTGCATTTATCGATATAAAGCCTGTGCCTGCCCTTCCATGTTTTTGGAAGTTCCATCCGCTCATCGGGATACTGGACAGTAACCGCCCGATTGAACAAGTGCTTGAAGGTTACACCCAACCCGACGCAGCAGGAGTGAACTGCCTCCCCGAAATGGTGAAGATATGTTTTCATCTATCTCCTCGTGACCAGTCAGCCGGTTACGATCATCCAGACGGCAACGCCCGCAATATTGAGGAAAGCGAGCGGCAGCAAGTACTTCCAGGTCACCCGCATCAGCTGGTCTACCCGTAACCGCGGATAAGTCCAGCGGAACCACATGACAATCGTTACCAGAACCAGTGTTTTAAAGATGAACATCAACCAGCCTGGTATCAGTGTTCCCCCGAGCGGCCCTTCCCAGCCTCCGAGGAACAGGGTAACGGCCACGGCGCCCAGAAGAAACATTTCAGCGTATTCGGCCAGGAAAAAGAAGGCGAACCGCAAACCTGTGTATTCTGTGAAAAAACCGGCCACCAGTTCGGATTCCGCTTCAGGCAAATCGAACGGAGCCCGGTTGTTTTCAGCTAGAGATGCTACGAAATACACGAAAAATGCCAGAAATGCGAACGGATTGTTGAATATGAACCAGTGATGGATTCCGCCGCTTTGAGCGGTGATGATTTCACCCATGTTCAGGGAACCGGCCAGCAGAACAGCGGGAATCATCGAAAGGGCGACCGGCAGTTCGTAACTCACAATCTGAGCTGCGGATCGCATTCCGCCAATGAGCGACCATTTGTTACCTGACGCCCATGCTCCCATCAGTATTCCGATTACGGTAAGTGACGATATCGCCAGCAGGTAAAAAAGTCCGATATTCAGATCGGCGGCGGTCAGACCAGGTCCGAAAACAAGAACCGCATACCCCATCATCACTGCGATAAAACAGATAACCGGTGCTACATTGAAGAATCGTTTGATCGCAGCGTCCGGTATAATATCTTCTTTGACAAGCAGCTTAACGGTATCAGCTATCGGCTGTGCCCACCCGTGCCATCCACCGACGCGCATCGGACCGAGGCGGTCCTGTATATGTGCTGCGACTTTCCGTTCCCACCATGTGAAAAACATCACGAGAAGGAGCATCAGCACAACAACAGCCGCGCAGGCCGTCAGCATGCTTATCAAGTAGATCAAAACCTGCGGCAGTCCGCCTGCCGGGCTGTTAAGAAGATACTCAGCGAGAAGATTCATACTCCAACCCTCTGCATCCTTACCTGTCGATTTCTCCCATTACGATATCTATGCTTCCGAAAATCGCCACGAGATCCGCTATCATGAAACCTCTGGAGATTTCAGGAACCACTAAGACATTCTGGAATGATGGAGTGCGCACTTTGACTCTTTCAGGTGTCTTCGTTCCGCTCGATACAATATAGAAGCCCAGTTCACCTTTCGGGTTCTCAGCCGCGGAATATACCTCACCCGCTTTCGGCTTAACCACCTTGGGCGCTTTGGTTTTATAATCTCCGGCGGGAATATTCTTGATCGCCTGTTCTATAATCCGGACAGACTGGTGCATCTCCTCGATTCTGACGATATAGCGATCCCAGCAATCTCCCAGGGTACCTTTCTCTCCGCGACCGATGGGAATATCGAAGTCGAAACGTTCATAAATCGAGTAAGGATATTTCTTCCGAAGATCCCATTCCACTCCCGACCCGCGGAGGACAGGACCGGAGGTCCCGTATGCTATCGCCATCTCCCTTGAGAGAATTCCTATATTTACAGTGCGTTCGAGGAATATCTTATTGTACGACAACAGGTTGTTGTAATCGTCAATCTTGGGCTTGAAGTATTCGCAGAAATCCGTCACCCCTCGCAGCCAGTCATCATCCACATCAGAACCGACACCGCCTATCAATATATGGCTGAAGGTGAGCCTGGCGCCCGAAACAAATTCTAGAAGCTTGAGGATTCTCTCACGTTCGCGAAAAGCATACAGAATAGGGGTGAAAGCACCCATATCCAGACCGAAGGAGCCGAAAGCCACGAGATGGCTTCCTATACGGTTGAGCTCGCAGAGGATGACTCTTATAAATTCAGCCCTTTCCGGAACTTCGATACCGAGCAGCTTCTCCAACCCCATAACATAAGGCAGATTGTTGTTCATCGCCGCCACGTAATCCAGGCGGTCGGTATACGGGATGAAACCGGGGTAGCTGACGTTTTCGGCGGTTTTTTCTACACAGCGGTGCAGATACCCGATAACAGGCTCTATCTCTTCTATAATCTCCCCATCGGTCCGTAATTTCATCTGGAACACACCGTGTGTGCTCGGATGCTGCGGCCCCATATGGAGGAGGAAGCCTTTATTGGACGTCACAATCGATCTCCTTGTGGGGAATTCCGTCATAGGAGTCGGGATATACGTAATCCTTGAGCAGCGGATAGCCCTCCCAGTCGTCCGGGAGCAGCAGCCTGGTCAAATTGGGATGCCCCTCGAAAATAATCCCGAACATATCAAAAGCTTCGCGTTCGTACCAGTCGGCGCAGGGCCAGAGGTGGACAACGGATGGAACTTCCGGTCTGTCAGAGGGTACCGAGCATTTAACGACCACCTGGTAAAGAAAACTCGTGGAACGCAGGTGATATACGATTCCGCGCTTTTCCTGGTAATCCATTCCCGCCAGGCTGATCATGTAATCGAAAAGGAGATCCGGATCGTCTTTCAGTTTCAGCAGAAGCTCAGACAATCCAGCAGGCTCGACTTCGATTTCCGGCACTGCGTCGCCGGTCTCGGGCACGGAAACCGTTTCGCTGATTTTTTTGTTCAACAATTCGATCAGCGCTACTTCTTCCATAGTTCGTTGAACCTCCTTGTAAACGGCTTCTCTGTACGGATCTTATCCTGCAAAGTCATCAAGCCGTGCAGAAGCGCCTCGGGTCTTGGGGGACATCCGGCTATATACACATCGACCGGTATGACATGGTCGGCGCCCTTGACGACATGATATCCGTAAGGTTCGTACGGACCACCGCCGACTGCGCATGCCCCCATTGCAATGACCCATTTCGGCTCCGGCATCTGATCATAGAGCCGCTGAACGCGGGGAGCCATTTTATAGGTTATGGTTCCGGCGACGATCATCAAGTCGGACTGGCGTGGGGAAGCCCTGAAAAGACCGGCACCGAAACGATCGATGTCGAAATGGGCCATCCCCGTCGCCATCATCTCAATAGCACAGCAAGCCAGGCCGAAGGTCATCGGCCACAGAGACGAAAGGCGAGCCCAGTCGAAAAGAGAATCGACAGTGGTAAAAACTACGTTTCCTTTTAGTTCTTCATCCATTACCGCACTCCGCAGCGCTTGGTAAACGACGTAATTAAAATGTGTCTTCGTCTTTCGGAATTATCTGCTTGACCCAGTTCAAGTCTCCGTTCCGCCATATATATGCCAGACCGAAAAGAAGAATTGCGATAAATATTCCCATTTCCACGAACGCCACGCCTTTCATTTCATTAAAAACCACGGCCCATGGAAAAAGAAAAAGCGCTTCGACATCAAAAATGATGAACGCGAGCGCAATAAGGTAGAATCTGAAACTGAACTGTATCCAGGCAGGACCGACCGGATTTTCTCCACATTCGTATGTCGTATATTTCCCGGGATTTTTCACCTTCGGACGAAGCAATCCGGACAGCGCGAATCCGATTACGGCGAAAATTATTCCTACGAGAAGAAAAACGCCTATACTCGAAAACCCGAGAAAGTAGCCGGTTGTCACATGCGCCTCCTTGTGATTCTATTCACAAGTTCAAACCGTAACTTCCTTCTATCCTGGCCCGTATCTTGTAATTCCGTGTATAGAAAGAGGTTACAGCCTAGCTAAAATAAGCGGCCACGGTAACACAGCAGAGAAATGTATGCAATAGAAAATCAAAAAATCAGGCGGATTTGAATTCCGGCTGCCAACGTAGGATTGAAGTCGGCTATCTTTTAAAACAGCGGGGGAATACTGTCAGCTCCGGGAGGTGGAATAAAGTGGAGACATCTCACGCAGTTTCGCCACATTGACTTCCAGACTGTCTACGACCGTATCGACATGTTCAGCCGTGTTACTTCGTCCGAGACCGAAGCGGATGGACGAATGCGCCAGGGTTCTCGGGACTCCGATAGCCCGAAGCACGTACGAGGGCTCAAGAGAATCTGAGGTGCAGGCTGAACCGCTGGAAACTGCAATCCCTCTCATGGATAATATCAATGATTCACCTTCGATATACTTGAAACAGATATTGATATTGTGGGGAAGTCTGTGTTCGAGATCTCCATTCAAGTGTATCATGGGGATACGTTCTCTGACTTGATCGTAAAGACTGTCCCTCAATGTTTGAAGCCGGATCATTTCCTTTTTCAGATCACGCGCGGCGAGCGTACAGGCCGCTCCGAGCCCCACAATACCGGGTACGTTCTCGGTACCCGATCTTATCGAGCGTTCCTGCCCGCCCCCATGGATGAGAGGTTCCAGCCCGACTCCCCTTTTCATGTACAGGGCACCGACTCCCTTCGGTCCATAGAACTTGTGACCGGAAAGAGCCATAAGGTCGAAGCCGTCTTTCTCAACGTCGACCGGAATTTTGCCAACTGCCTGAACCGCATCTGAAAAGAACCGTATGCCCTTCTCCACGGCGATATCCGCGATTTCACGAACGGGTTGAATCGTGCCGATCTCGCTGTTGGCATACATGATCGCAATCAGGATCGTTTTTTCCGTGATTGCATCCTTTATAGCGGCCGGATCAACGATTCCATTCTGGGCCACGGGCACTCTTGTCACCGAAAACCCATTTTTTTCCAGGTGTTTACATGTTTCAAGCACTGCCTTGTGCTCGATGGGAATCGTGATGATATGATTACCTCCGCTCTTTTCCCGGAGATCAAAAGCTGAACCCTTTATTGCCAGATTGTCCGCTTCCGTCGCACCGCTCGTAAAAAATATTTCCTTCGGATCCGCGTTGATGAAAGCGGCTACTTCTTCCCGCGCTCCTTCAACCGCGAGTCTCGCTCTGATGCCGAAACCATATGTCGAACTGTTAGGATTGCCGTATTCGGACGTAAGGTACGGCATCATTTTCTCCAGAACTTCCGGATGTAAAGGAGTAGTGGCATTGTGATCCATATAGATATCTTTATTAACCTCTGTCATTTCATAAGCTCCAGTTATCTGGACAATTACTTCTTCCCCCCCGCTCCTGACTTCTATTCTTCGACGGCTACTGCCTGAACAATGTCAGCCGCTCCATCGATTGCCGAACCGCTCTCCATCGATACGATCTTCATAAGGGATTCCCGATCGGCAGAAGAGACGATGATCGAATCGGCCTTGGCGATCAAGGGATCCAGCCCGATCTCGCGCTTGTATGCGGCAGTTCTTCCGTGGACATCCCCGATTATCTCCGAAACGAGCCTCTCGATAATCAGAAGACTGTCGGCTGTAAACTCCTCGTCCGTGTAATGGATGCCTTCATCAACCAGGAAGTCTTTGAAAGTATCAATATCCGTTACGGAAAAATCATAATCCAGCGGTATATCAATGGAATCTTTATCCGCCGAGTATGCCACACCGTATTTAAAAAACAGCCCCTTCCTCAGGATCTCGATCATCAGCTTCCCCATCAACCTTCCCCCGAATTCAAGATCTGGAGTTATCCCGCCGTTTCCGTATACCATTCTGCCGCTTTCAGTGTAGAAAATATCATCCTTTTCGATGGCGGTGGAATCCGGATCGTCAACCTCAAAATCTGTATCGAAAGCACCCGGGAGCCTTTCATCCCTGTGGATACACCGCCCGGAGGGTGTATAATAGTACGCCGTAGTCAGCTTCAAAGCGGTGTTCTCACTCAGTCGTCTTATCGTCTGGACCGAACCCTTCCCGTAAGTCTCCTGTCCGATTATCAGCCCTCTGTCCCAGTCCTGCACAGCCCCTGCTACAATCTCGGAAGCGCTTGCGGTACCACCGTTTACTAGTACAACAAGTGGGTAGTCTCCGACAATCGGATCCGCCCTCGAGAAAAACTCCTTATCGTCCTGCAGGTGTCGTCCCTTGGTCGATACCACAAGCTTGCCCTTGGGGATGAAGGCGTCGGAAACATCTATCGCCTCGGGGAGAAGCCCCCCTGTATTATTTCGAAGATCCAGGATCAGACCGCGAACTCCATCCTGATTCAAACCGGTTACAACCTCCGCGATATTCGCACCGGCCCCCTCTGAAAAGTCGATCAGCCTGATGTAGCCGGCTCCCGACGGCAGGATGCCGCTGAACGGAATACTTTTTATCTCGATGATGTCGCGGGTTATGGTAAAGTCCACGGGTTCATCGAAACTCTCCCTGAAGATTGATATCGTTACTTCCGTACCTTTAGGCCCCCTCAGCTTCTTAACCGCGTCTTCAACGGTGATTCCCCTGGTCGATTCTCCTTCGATACGGACTATTTTATCCCCCGGTCGGATGCCTATACGATCGGCGGGGGTTCCCTCGATGGGGGAGATGACTGTAAGCCAGCCGTCTCTGAGGGAAATCTGGATGCCGAGCCCGCCGAAATTGCCCCTGGTTGAAACCTGCAGTTCCTCGAAGCTTTCTTCGGGAAGATAAACGGTGTGGGCGTCCAGCTGCCCCAGCAGACCCTTGACCGCTCCTCTCATGAGCGTGCCGGCGTCTATTTCAACCACGTAGTTCTCCAGTACCTCCTTCAGGACTTCCGAGAACACCTTCAGGTGATTATAGCTTTCCATGAATGTTGATGTTTTACCGACGGAAACTGTAACAACTACTGTAATGAGCAGTACCGCGGCAAACAGGAAATACCGGCTGGTTCTCTTTTTGGGAATCATTTCAGGAATCCTTTCTGGGAAGCGCTCCCAGAAGCGGTTCGATATAGCCCGCTATTTCAGATGATATACTGGAGACCGACTTCTGTCCGTCGATAATACGGAATCTCTCAGCTTCGCGATCGGCGACTTCCAGGTACCCCATTCTGACTCGATCGTGGAACTCGATTTTTTCCCGTTCGATCCGGTCCTTGCATTCCGGTGTCGGTCCTAGCCTTTTCAGTCCCACTTCCGCGGGTACATCGACCAGGAAGGTAATATCCGGTTTAATTCCCTTCGTGGCTGTAAGGCTCAGTTCCATGATCATGTCTTTATCCAGTTTCCTGCCGGCACCCTGGTAAGCGATGGATGCATCGAAGAAACGATCGCTTATGACAATACAATCGTCATCCAGGGAGGGTTTCACCAGACTTTCCACATGTTGAGCCCTGCTGGCAAGGTAAAGAAAGAGTTCCGTCAGCGGTGCCATTTCCTTGTGAGCTACGTCGAGAAGGATTTCCCGGATCCTTTCGGAAATAGGCACCTTGAATCCCCCGGGTTCGCGAGTCCGTACAACTCTGTGCCCTTTTGCTTCCAGGAAAGTCTGGAGGATTGATGCCTGAGTCGACTTTCCGCATCCCTCTACACCCTCGAAAGTTATAAACAAACCATTACCGCTCACGATTCACATTACTCCTGATAAAAAAATCCCGCAGAACGGAGAATCCGCCTCCGGTGACCCGGAAAGCAGAGGCATTCTTTCGGCGCTTTACCGGAATCAATACTAGGAAGGGGTGATCAAAGTGTCAACCAAAACAGGAAAGACGCCCTATTTGTGGTTGTTCCAGGATGGGCGACGACCGGCCGATGACGAGAGAATCAGTCAGGAATGAACATTTACAAAATGTTCTGTACCTAGAGGAGGTGATTTGTAATCGAACTCGATTGCGGGTTATATCTTGATCAGAACAACTCTCGACGCTCGATGCTCCTGTACTGTATAGCTTCTGAAATGCAGCCCGCGTTGATGATTTCACATCCATTCAAATCCGCAACTGTTCGGCCCACCCTGAGTATACGATCGTATGCCCGCGCCGAAATTCCCATTCGGCGGTAGAGCGCTTCGAGAATCGATGCCGCTTCTGTATCCATCCTGCAGAACCTTCGCGTCATGCCATGATCCATCATTGCATTCGAGTGGATATGAGGAATGCTATCGAATCGCCCGTGCTGTATTTCCCTGCTCAGGGAAATGCTGTCAAGGAGGCTTTCGATACTATCGTCCGTTTCGAATGAAGCGAGTTCATCATAGCTTGGTGGCTGCACTTCAATTTGCAGGTCCATCCTGTCAATCAAGGGGCCGGATATTCGTGTAAGGTACTTTGATATCAGCATCGGGCTGCATCTGCATTCAATCGCCGGATGGGTAAAGTAACCGCATGGGCACGGATTCATGGCCGCAACGAGGGTGAAACCGGCGGGAAAACTGACGGAATAACGGGCCCTGGAAAGATGCAGCACCCTATCTTCGAGCGGCTGCCGGAGAGCTTCCAGGACATCCCTTCTGAACTCGGGAAGCTCATCGAGAAATAACACCCCGTTATGCGCAAGGCTGATTTCTCCGGGCAGCGCCAGTTCACCCCCGCCCGCCATGCCCGCCAGGCTGATGCTGTGATGCGGAGCTCTGAACGGACGCTCCGTCATGAGGCGGAAATCGCCGTTCCGCTTGCCGGTAGCTGAATAAACCATCGTTGTTTCAACAGATTCAGCCCGGTTCATAGCCGGCATGAGCGAACATAAGGCCCTGGCCAGGAGTGTTTTTCCGGAACCGGGAGGGCCCGATAACAACATGTTGTGCCCGCCGGACGCGGCCACGGCGAGAGCGCGCTTTGCAAACGGCTGACCTCGAATCCCTGTTAGCATGTTCAGGGGTTGCTCCGGTTCGAAATCCGATCTTGCACTAGTCCTGCAGGTTTCGAGCTCCCCGCCCGTTGTCCATATCCCGAGATCGGATAATGTCCTGACCGGGACGACGTCGAACCCCTGAACCACGGATGCTTCTTCGGCGTTTTCCCAGGGCACAATCATACCTTTCGCTCCCGACTCCTTCGCTTCCAGCGCCATCGGGAGAACTCCATTCACTCCCCTCACTTCACCGGTGAGTGATAACTCTCCAACCACGGCATAGTTATCGAAGCGTCTGGAATCGATATCTCCCGTGACACCCAGGATCCCCGCAGCGATGGGCAGATCGAACATAGCACCCCTTTTACGGATATTCGCGGGAGCGAGATTTATGACCAGACGGACATAAGGAAAATCATATCCCGAGTTTTTAATAGCGGAAGCTACCCGCTCCCTGCTCTCTTTGACCTCGACCTGGGGGAGCCCGACGATCGAGATAGCTGGAAGCCCTGACAGGATATCCACCTCGACTTCAACCATGTAGGCTTCGACACCGAACAATGCCGCACTTCTAATCTTTCCCGGGTCAGTCATGCAACTCCTCCATCCTTTACATACTTAGAACATGGGTGTATATTGCACAGGTCGTACCCGGGAGAATGGAATGATGAACGATATCCGCAAAATATTTACTAATTGTATAAACAAACCGAAGATAGAAACTATAAAGTATTTGCGACGTCGGGCACCTGTTTCTCCCGGTGGTTAGCGATAGAAAGCAACAGGGTCATCGCCTGACACCGTGTGGAACGGAAGATTCTGATCGAGCGACATGAAGGAAGGTTGGGTATCAAATGGATAACATCGGATTGATTATTACAATCCAGGTAATTCTGTTCGTCGCTATAGGGTTTATCTTCTTCAATCTTGTTAAAGCGATTTCGCGGATGACGAGAGAACTGTGTGGGGTCAAGCAAATCCAGAAAGACATTATTTCCGAACTCAGACGGCAACGCCACGAGTATAGACGCCCCTTCGTCCTCCTGGAACACAATCCTGAGGCAAATACAGTAAGTATCCTGAATGCGGGGTCCTATCCTGCGGTCGGACTCGAATATGAAGAATTCACAAATCAGCTTCTCTCCTTCGCCCAGAAAATAACATTTCTGGCCCCCGGTGATTCGATTATTGTCAATAGAACCGTTCCGGAGCCCCCGGATGCGATCGGGATCTGCTATTACGGGCATGAACGGAACCTCGAGTACTCATCAAAACTCATTGGAAGGGATCTCCTCATGAAAACCGGGTACTCCAGATGATCCCACCCGCTGATAAGTCCCGTCACACTCTCCCCTATCCCGCCGTGAGGGATTGCCTGTAATACCCAAGTTGCAGATTCATCCTGGTTGCCGACTTGCCGATTCAACAGATTGTCACCACGTGAGAAAGAATTGACCGGGATTTAATGTTGAAATTCAGATAAATTTCGCATTCGAGCGGCGGATCTGGAGCTTCTGAACGGTTCAAGTGAGGGTTTTGCTCGACGGCTATTCTTGACAAATGATTTATACAGGCTTAGCCTCCGGAAACTTCCATCGACCTTGCCGGTAGGGAAGGTTGAGCATGAAACGGTTTTCAGGGCTCCCTGAACAGGCCTGAATTTTCCACCCGCAGGAAGCGTATCATGAGAAAAAAATTCTTACTCGTTTTACTGGTGACGATTGCAAGCACCATCGGTGCGTCCGCCCAAGAGGCTCCATCGGTGGTGATGACCCTGACCCCGGGAAAGATCGAGGTGGGACCGGGGCAAAGGCCCGTTATGGAAATCACTCTGGCGATACGCGAGGATCTCCATCTGTACAGGCACTCGATAGCGGTAGATATGACTCTGCCGGAAGGGCTATCCTGGGAAAAGCCAGTCCTCCCCGCAGGCATCGAGGCTAAGGATCCCGCCACGGGGGATATGATACAGTCATATCTGACGGAAGTTCGGATTCCGGTGCATTTTCTCCCCTGGGACGAGCCTGCTTTTCCCACGGGCGAGGTTCTGTCCGGTAAAATTGAAGTTGAATTCCAGGCTTGCACCGAATCCTATTGCTTATTCCCCGAATCGGTAACCGCGGATTTTGAAATACTCGTAAATACCGGCAGCGGCGGTGCAACAGAAGTGTCGGGAGAAAAACCGGGAACCGCTTCGGGTGTGGAATCAAACCTCGAAATCGGATCAGAGGGAGAGACGGAGGAACTCACGAAGGGTGAACTGGAAGCGCTCAGCTGGATTGAAAGAGGTTTTCTTGCGGCACTGGCCGGCTTCTTCCTGACCGGGCTGAGCCTTAACCTGACCCCATGCGTCTTTCCCGTAATCCCGATTACAATCTCCTATTTCGGTGGTCAATCGGACAAATCGAAAGGAAGTTCTTTCGCATCAGCCTCCTCTTACGCCCTCGGAATCGCACTGATGTTCACCGCTCTCGGCCTTGTTTCGAGCCTGGCCGGAAAAACCTGGGGCGGCCTTTTTCAGGATCCCTGGTTCGTAGGCGGGCTTTCCATGATCATGCTGGTGCTTGCAGCATCGATGTTCGGAGTTTTCGAAATCGTGGTGCCGGCGTTTATTATGAACAGGCTCGGGCAGACGAAAGAGGGGGTGATCGGAGCACTCGTAATGGGATTGACTGTGGGTGTGGTTATAACCCCCTGCGCGGCGGGAATCCTGATCGGCTTGATCGGACTGGTTGCATCAACAGGCATGGTCGTCAAGGGAACCATCCTCTTCTTCGCCATGGGTATGGGGCTAGGGTTGCCATATATCATTCTCGGGACATTCTCCGGGCTTCTTTCCAAACTCCCGATGTCCGGGATGTGGATGGTCTGGGTGCGTAAAGTATTCGGCCTGATTCTGATCGGAGTGGCGGTATATTTCCTGCTTCCGCACGCCTCCGGCCTGGAAAATCAATTCCCATACTGGGCAGGCGTTCTCGCGGTCTTCTCAGGGCTGCTTCTCGGTTTTCTGGATAAATCCCCCGGATATTCGAAGGGATTTGATCGCGGACGCAAGGTTTTCAGCCTCGCTGTTATCGTTCTGGGGCTCTTCGCCTTCGGTTCTGCGCTCCGGAGCCCGGCAGAGACGGCAATCCTTCAGGAATCGGCTGCCGGTCTTTCATGGGAGCCTTATGATGAGATCGCCTTCGAGAAGCATCTGACCGCGGAACACCCGATTTTTATCGATTTCACGGCGGCATGGTGCGCCAAGTGCAAGGAACTCGAGCACAAATCGTTCCCTGATCCAGAGGTCGTGGAGGCTATGAAACGTTTCACCCTCGTCCGCGTCGATATGACGAAATCGAAAGATCCCGCCGTGATAGCAACCAAGAAACGGTTCGATATCAAGGGTCTGCCGACCCTGATATTCATCGATGCATCAGGAAAAGAACGCAAGGACCTTCGACAGACGGAATTCATCAAACCGGGACCGCTCGCGGCGCTTCTCAGGGAGGTTTCGGGTGAATGACGTGGCCCGTGAGGCAT
>CAYMWF010000004.1:0-127655 GCA_964394085.1 uncultured Gemmatimonadota bacterium
GCAAGGTCCATGGTGCTCTCGTCGAATAAGCAGCAATACCGGGGAAAGTGACGACTCCTTGGATAAAGCCCCCGAAAAAACACTCGCAACGCAGAATGCATAAGCAATTGATCAAAACTTGACATCACCAATGTAGATGGGTAAACTACGCGCGCTTTTGAGGGATTCCGTTGTTTTCTAAGGGGAGAACCCAATTTCTTGTCGTTATGTCATTTTCAGCCGGAGGATGCAAGGATGAAGCGTATTTGTGCAATTTCTACAGCTGTCGCGGTGCTGGCCCTGATCATGATAGGCGCTGCCGCCGCAGACAACCCCGTATGGGAGCAGGTCGGCTTCAGCGGCTATAAAGTCTCTGATGTCGCGGTAGATCCAGTGACTTCCGATGTTGTATTCGCTACCGTTGCAAATCTAGTCGACAGTTTAAAAGTTTTTGATGGCGTTTACAAATCGATCGACGCCGGGGCTACATGGAGCCTGGTTCTTGATACTTCACCTTCCGGATTCAATTTGAGCCTTTCCTGCCTGGCGATCAGTGAGAGTCATCCACAAGTCGTCTGGACAGGCTCCAACGGAAGCAACAAAACCTTCAGAAGCACTGATTCCGGTGCGACGTGGACGCAAATCAACGTTGGCTCCGGCTTCCTGAATAAGGTCTACGGAATAGAGATATCGACAACCAACCCGTATGTGGTTTTTGTTTCCGGTCTTGAAGGATTATATAAGACTACTGATGGTGGTGGCAGTTTCACCCAGCTCGATCTCGATGGCGCCCTTATAGGTACGTGGGGTTTGGCAGTGATGAAAGATGATCAGAACAAGCTGTATGCCGGAGCCATCAACGACGATGTATACAAATCAGAAGATTTCGGTGAAACCTTTGTTTCTGTTAATGAAGGTTTACCTGAAGGCTATTACTCCAAGGCTCTCGCTATAGATTCTGAAGATTTTAACACAGTATACACCTACATGACAAAAGCCCAGGTGAAACCTCAGCTCTGGAAATCCACCGATGGCGGAACAACATGGATTGACCTGGATGAGAATGAAAACCTGGGGAATATGCTTACCCTGTCTGCCGATAATCTTATTTTCGGCTCCATCGTCGGGAACGGTCTCTTTTACTCGACCACGAGCGCGACAGGGTTCGCCACATTCGCTAATGGCCTGGATGACATAGATCTATACAATGTCGCGAACAGCACTGACGCCTGGCATTTCTACGGGGCTTCGAACGACGGTTTGTGGTTTATCGACATCCCCTCACTGCCTCCAGGTCCGCCGCCTGTCCCTGAAGTCACGAACAATGAAGGCGAAC
Organism: uncultured Gemmatimonadota bacterium; assembly: GCA_964394085.1. Classification (GTDB taxonomy): domain Bacteria; order CAYMWF01; family CAYMWF01; genus CAYMWF01. The sequence continues at coordinate 1,316 of CAYMWF010000004.1, forward strand.
GCGAGATCTACCTGTCTTGGGACCCGGTTACAGTGAATGGTGACGGGAGTGAAATGAACGATCTGATGGGGTATGTGATCTATCGCGCACTCAATCAGTTCCTGGATGAAAACTTCGAAGTTATCGACACGCTGATTTACAACGGAGAAACACCGACATACACCGATTACGCTTTCCAGACCGCGCTTTATGCCTACAAGACCGCAGGTATTGATTCTTCGGGTGTGATTGGTGATCAGTGCAACCCATACGGAGGACCGGTTGGTGTCGGTGTTGAGGGTGGTGGTACGCCTGCGCCCCATGTTACAGCACTCGGACAGAACAGTCCGAATCCGTTCAACCCTCACACAACCATTACATTCTCGATAGGCGGCGTTGACCCAACACGGATGAACCTGTCTATTTATGATTTGACCGGCAAACTGGTTATTACGCTCTTGGACGGAATTGTAGAACCAGGTCACCATACAGTTGTCTGGAATGGTAACGATACTGCCGGCCGGAGTTCTGCCAGCGGTGTCTACCTGTACACTCTCGAAGCGGGTGAAACGCGAGAAACCAGGAAAATGGTGCTCGTGAAGTAACTTAACTAATTCGATGATTTGATAGAAGGCCCGAACCAGGCGGTACGGGCCTTCTTCGTATGGAAAAGCTATGAATCGTTCCGGTTCTTACAGGTGTATTCTGATTCGATCGAGTTCGGGAAATACCTATGCTTATCTACAGTTCGAATAATCCGTCATATCTAGTGAACAATAACAGTCAGGTAAAATGATGTTCTGTACAATCGGTTTTGTATCAATGCTTTCCGGATTGGGACTTTTTGCATTCTTTATCATCACCATACTCGGGATCCTGTCCGTAACGAGCTGGGGCATAATAATCATCAAATTGAAACAGTTCGATCGGATTTCCCGTGCCGATTTGAAGTTTCTCGATTTTTTCAGCGGAGTATCGAATATTTTTGATTTGACTGTGAACGAATATCCTGAAAGTTCATACGGAAGGATTTACGATGCTGCTGTCCGCAATTACCATGAATTTGCAGCTGACGCCCGCGCGAGAGATGTCTTTCCGCTCGCAATGGTGCGGGAAGACATAGAGAGCGCGGTGCTGACGGCAGCGGAAGAAGAAATAAACAATCTGGAGAGATACAATATATTTCTGGCGACCACGGCGAGCGTCAGCCCGTTTCTGGGTCTCCTGGGTACGGTCTGGGGAATAATGGATGCCTTCATCAGCATGGGTTATCGCGGATCGTCGAGTATCGGTGTGGTCGCGCCGGGTATCGCCGAAGCTCTGATAACCACCATCTTGGGTCTGGCCGTCGCTATTCCTGCGGTTGTTGCACATAATTACTTCACCGGCCGAACCAGGAACTATTACTCTGAGATGAAACGTTTTGTTAACGAATTAGCTGGGAAATCACTGAAAGAACTGCTCAAATGATCTATCCGGACAGAGAATTCAAAGCTCTTTCTGATATCAATGTCACATCGCTCGTAGATGTAACCCTGGTTTTGCTTATCATCTTTTTGATTACAGCTCCGATTATGAGGGCGGGTCTGGAAGTGGACCTGCCCGAGAGTAAGGCGACCGGGGAAGTGAATCTCGAGCAAGGTTTGACTGTTACTATAACCAAGGATGGGGTCGTAATCATTGAGAGCCGGCCCGTTCCTCTGGAGGAATTTCGTTCTGAGATGGAGGTGATTTTGCTGGCCCGGGATGTGGAGGAGGTCTACCTGCAGGGCGACAAGGCGGTACCTTACGGAATTGTCATGAAAGTTGTAGGCGAACTCAGGGAACTGGGCGTAACTGCGCTCGGTCTGGTCGCGGAGCCGGAATCATTGGAACGTCGGCGGGGGCGTAGATGAAACCGGAGCCTGTCAGGCTGGATAGAAGGAATCTTCTTGTTTCTTTTGCCGGGCACATCCTGTTTTTTTTGTTTTTCTCGCTAGTCGAAGTACTTTTTGTTCCTGTTCGCGAACCGGTGGTTCACACGGTTAGACTGGTTCAGATACCTCGAGCCCCCGGGTCACGGAAACCGGTGAAAGCGGCGGAGATACTGCAGAAGAAAGAGCGGGTCAAAACCGTTCAGCCCCAGCCGGTCAGGAAGGTTGAGAAGAATATCGAAAAACCTAAAAAAAAAGATTTAGAACAGTCTGAAAAAAAAGAAAAAGAGAAAATCAAACCTCAGCAGCCGAAGCAGGAAGAAAAAAAACCTGTCAAACCGCCTCCCCGCGATGAAAAAAAAGAATCGGACGTTGAGCCTGATCGGAAAGAGGACCTTTTGGTCGCGAACGATTCCCATCCTCTCGGTTCTCCGGCACATGGAACAGTTTCGGATATCAAAGCCGATGGCGACGGGGAACTCCCGGTCTATTTCCTCGAGCTTGTAAGGAGTAAAATCGGTATATGCTGGAAGAATCCTTATTCAGGGCAAGCACGGAAACTGGAGGTTGTTGTCGGGTTCAGAATCAACCGGGACGGTTCCCTCGGAGCCGTCAAGGTTGAGAGACGCTCGGGCAAACAGATTTTCGATCAAGCTGCCACACGTGCGGTATACTGTGCGGCGCCCTTCCCGCCGGTACCCGCCTCGGCCGGTCGCGGGCCTCTTAATATTCATTTCAAATTCAAATTCCTTGGAAATGGTTCGGGTGAATGAAAATCAAACTGACGTCACGAATTCTACCCTCCGGCGTTTTTCAGCCATTTTTTATGTTACTGATTATTTCCTTGCTGTTCGCCGTTGAAACATCCGCGTCCAGCCGGGATGTGTATCTCAGCCTGACTACCCGTGACATCGCTATGTTATCGCTGGGGGTAGAGGATTTTACCTGCAGCGATTGCCCTGCCGGGATCGCTCTTGCGGATTCGATGGGTGAGATTATCAGAAGAGACCTGGAGTATTCGTTACGAGTGGATCTTGTAAGGTTCCCTTCAGGAGATGATCCGGAAATCGATTCCCTTTTAAGCGTTGCGACCTCCGATGGCGGGGAGGAGGAACGGAGGCGAGGTGTCTGGATGGCATTGGGAACGAATGTTCTTGTGACCGGAAGAATGTCTGATATCCCCGTCAAGGGTTTTATCTCCAGATTACTGGGCGGTTCGGCAGGCGGCGAAAAAGTCCTGGAAGATGAGCAGGAGAAGGAGTGTCATTTTCATTTCAAAGTCTGGCATCTTTTCTCCATGACTGAAATATTCGAGGGTTCGTTGCAGGTAAACGAGACTAACCTGCGTGACAGCGCCCACCTTGTTTCCGACAGGATACTCCGGGAGATAACCGGTCGGACGGGCATAGCGCGCACGAAGATTGCATTCTCCCGTCCTTCTAAGCAGGGAGGGAAGGAAATCGTTCTTACGGATTATGACGGATTCAATCCTCGTATAGCAGTCCCAGGGGGTACAATCAATATCATCCCCGCATGGCGACCCGGGAATAGAGAGCTGCTTTTTACATCGTTTCGAACGGGTAATGCCGATCTATACCGTTTGTTGCTGAAAGATGACAAAATAAAACCGTTCAGTCTCGGTTCGGGACTCGACACCGGAGGGGCCTGGTCGCCGGATGGTAAATGGATAGCATATACAAAGAGTATCGAAGGTAATCCTGATGTGTATGTCTATTCCATCTTAAAAAAACGTGCATACAGGTTGACCAGGCACATCGGGATCGATGATTCACCGGCGTGGTCACCGAATAGTCGGGAACTGGCGTTCGTCTCTGAGCGTCACGGCCGTCCGCAGATTTACATAATGGATAGGAGCGGAGCGAACATCCGAAGATTCACTTACAAATTCAGACAGTGTTTTTCGCCGGCCTGGTCTCCCGATGGCAATTTCCTTGCATTTGTCGCCAGGGAGGGTGGCAGATTCAAGATTTATTGTGCCGATACAGCTGGAGAAAGTTTTTATCTTCTGGCTGAGGAGGGTACATCTAATGAAGATCCTTCCTGGTCTCCGGATGGTTTGCATGTGGTCTTCTCCTCCAACCGGGAAGGTTCCAACAGTATATATTCAGTTCACCGCGACGGTACCGGACTGAGAAGGCTCACGCCGGCGGATGGATCTTCATCACCATCCTGGTCTACATTTTAGAGCACCTCTTCTTCTCAGGATGAAAATAGGTTAATATCGAATAACCTGCGGCAAGTTGCCGCAGCCCTCCCGATTACCTGTAAATCGAGCGATATATCGCATCAGCCCTTTCGAACCCGCTTGACACTTATACTGCTTTCAGCTACATAATCAATTCCGCGTCGCAACAGCTGCTGCCGCCGACTACGGCCCGGCACGGATGAATATTCGACAGATTAAGGCGCGCTCCCTAAGGATGTTCATTTTTCAGGTATTTGCCTCGACTCGCCAAACTAAACAGGTATGCGTATATAATGCGGAAGCGTAGTCGGTTTTCCCCATCCCGGAGGTTGTTTTATGACCAGGATTACTAGAAAATCAGCATTTCTCCTTATCTTTTCCATTATGATCTGGGCCGGACTCAACGGCTGCAGTCCTAAAGTAGAAGAAATTCCGGAGGTTACAGAGGAACCTGAGGAGATAGTACCGGTAGAAGAAGTTGCTCCGCCGGCAGAACCGGAGGAACCTGAGGTCGTAGAGCCGGAACCGGTGGAAATCGTTCTTGATATGATCCACTTCGATTTTGATCGATATAACCTGATAAGCGAAGCGATCGAAATACTCGAGATGAATGCGAAAGCTCTGGAATCCGATCCGGAAGCCACGATTACAATCGAAGGACACTGCGATGAACGTGGTACAGTAAAATATAATCTTTCACTGGGAGAGAAACGGGCGAATTCAGCACGGCAGTACCTGGTCAACTATGGTATTGCTCCCGCACGTGTAAAAATTGTCAGCTTCGGTAAGGAGCGTCCGCTCATACCCGAATCCAACGAGTCCGCCTGGGCCATGAACCGGAGAGCGGAATTCGTGCTGGACTGAGCCCGCGATTATGGTAAACGCGGGTTTCATAGCTGCTAATCCCCGATTTCGCGGGATTGCTGTTCTTATACTGCTGTTCCCGGCAATACTGACTTCATCGTGCGTGTCGCGAACCGAGATCAAGCAGCTCAAGAAAGAATCAAACGATACATTCAATCTGACTGCCCGGATAGATACCACTTCCCGCGGCAACAACACGACTCTTCGGGAAGTGCAGTCGAAACTTGAGCTGCTTGAAAGCGAAGTGAGAACGTTGAAGGGGATGGTCGGCGCTTCATTCGCTGGTGACGGTTATTCCGTTGATGAACAATATGACAGGCTCGAAACGATAGAGCATATTCTCAAACAGCTCCTCGAGAGGAGCGGTGAGGTTGAAGAACGATGGGAGGGCAGACAGCTTTTCGAGGCTGCATACAGGGACATGAGATCGGGTAACCTTCAGCTGTCGATTGATGAATTCTCTCTGTTCCTCGACAAATTTCCCGACTCTCCCCGTGCGGATGACGCGCTGTATTATGCAGGGGAGTGCTGGATCCAGATGGATAGCGTGTCCACGGCGATCGGAGTTTTTAAATCTCTGGTGGATCAGTACCCAGGCGGAGATATGGCGCCGCCGGCGCTTCTCGAAATGGGAGTCGTGCTGGAAAACGCGGGAGATCCCGAGGGAGCTGTCGAAACATACGGGACTCTCGCGGATAAGTACCCCGATTCCAGGGAAGGAGAGCTTGCACGGCAAAGGCTTGAGCTCCTGATCGGCACGGGTCAGGAAAAAGAAGATGAAACAGGAGCCAGGGAGGAGCCGCCGGATGCAGGTACCGAACAGGAATAAACGGTTGCGGTGAAAGCAATGCTTTTAAACCCGATCATGTTTATCATCGCTCTGGCGTGAATTGCAGGCGTGAAACGAATTCGAGTACCATATTAAAGAAACCAGCCCAACAAATGATCGAACGATAGATCCTGATCCACCGGATTGAATGACATGACAAAAGAAGGTTCAGGCATCACCGGGGTGGATGTCACGCGGGATATCGATACCCGGGTGTCGCCCGCCCCTTTTATTATTGTAAGGGGTGCGCGCGAACATAACCTCAAAGGCATCGACGTAGATATCCCCCGGAACAGACTGGTTGTAATTACCGGGCTTTCCGGTTCAGGTAAATCGTCCCTGGCATTCGATACTCTGTATGCCGAAGGTCAGCGTCGGTATGTTGAATCCCTGTCGGCCTACGCCCGGCAGTTCCTCGGTCAGATGGAGAAGCCGGATGTTGAGTATATCGAGGGATTGTCTCCAGCGATCTCGATTGAACAGAAACATGCCGGCAGGAACCCGCGTTCAACAGTCGGCACCATCACAGAGATATACGACTATCTTAGGCTCCTGTTTTCACGAATAGGAACACCGCATTGCCCCGAGTGCGGACGGATCATCTCGAGTCAGTCGATAGAACAGATGGTCGACCAGATCCTGGAAACCCGTCCGGGTACTAAAATAAAAGTGCTGGCTCCCCTGGTGAGCGGCCGCAAGGGTGCTTTTCGGGACCTACTTTCCAGGATGGCGGGCGAGGGTTTCATGAGGGTCAGGATCGACGGCGAGGAATACCGGATCGACGACGCTCCTCCTCTGGAAAAAAACATCAAACATGTAATCGAGCTTGTTGTCGACCGTCTCGTCGTCAAGGAGGGGTTCGAAAGCAGATTATTCGACTCTATCGAAACATCGCTTGCGAAAAGTGGCGGGATCGTCCGTATTCTGAGCGATTCCGGGGATGAGCGTGTATTCAGCGAAAAGATGGCCTGCACCGAGTGCGGCATCAGTTTTGAAGAACTTGCCCCCAGGGCTTTTTCCTTCAACAGTCCGTACGGCGCCTGCCCCGAGTGTGACGGCATCGGTTCGACTCGCACCCTGGACCCTGCTTTGATAGTACCGGATCCTTCTCTCAGTCTTGCCCGGGGTGCTGTTGAGACATGGGGCACTGTGGACGGTACACGCCACTATATGCGGGTGGTGAAAACCCTGGGTGAGCATTACGGGTTCTCCATGTATACACCGTTCGAAAACCTGTCGAAGATTCATCAGGATGTCATTCTCTACGGTACCGACGGTCAGGAGATTACATTCAGCTGGGTCTCTTCATCAGGCCGCAGCAGGGGGGAATACCGTTCAAAATTCGAAGGGGTGATACCGAACCTGGAAAGACGCTATCACCAGACCAGATCCTCTCATATCCGCAACTGGATCGAGCGATATATGAGTAAACATCCCTGCAAAACCTGTAACGGCGCAAGGCTGAAACCAGAAGCCCTTGCGGTCACGGTAGGCGGCAGGAATATCAATGATGTCACAACTTTACCTGTTCACCGGGCTCGCGAATTTTTCGATACTCTCGAACTTTCCTCATCAAAGCAAACAGTGGCTGCGCAGGTGATGAAGGAAATCCGTGCCCGTCTGAAATTTCTTTCCGACGTTGGATTGGAATATTTGACACTGAGCCGCGGGGCTGGAACGCTTTCAGGTGGAGAGAGTCAGAGAATCCGCCTTGCGACACAGATCGGATCCGGACTTGCAGGTGTTCTGTATATACTTGACGAACCCAGTATCGGCCTTCATCCAAGGGATAACCAGCGCTTGTTGAGTACGTTGATCGAGCTCCGTAACCTGGGGAATACGGTCATTGTAGTAGAGCATGACAAAGCGACCATCGAACGTGCGGATTATGTTCTGGATCTCGGACCGGGAGCTGGACGGCACGGCGGCAAAATCATCGCCGAAGGCCCTCCGGCGTCGATTGCGGCGAACTTAGATTCTCTTACCGGCGCTTACCTGGCCGGCCGATCCCGGATCCCCCTGCCGGCTGAAAGACGGCGCACCGATAAATCTCAACTTCTGATCCAAGGTGTATCAACAAACAATCTGAAGTCGGTGGATGTAAACTTTCCTCTCGGCAGTTTCATCTGCGTTTCCGGTGTATCCGGTTCGGGCAAGAGTTCCCTGGTGAATGAAACCCTGCATCCCGCCCTCTCCCGCAGACTTCACAGGGGACAAGCCGTCCCGGGCCCGCACAAGGCTTTGTCCGGTTTGGATTTCATTGATAAAGTCATTAACATCGATCAGTCGCCGATAGGTAAAACCCCACGTTCGAATCCCGCTACGTACACGGGTTGTTTTACACATATTCGGACTCTTTTCACAAAGGTTCCGCTTTCCAAGATGCGGGGATATCGTCCGGGAAGGTTCAGCTTCAACGTCAAGGGAGGCAGGTGCGAGGCCTGTCAGGGGAACGGGATCAACCGGATCGAAATGCATTTCCTTCCGGATGTGTATGTCCAGTGCGATGTGTGTAAAGGAAAGCGATATAACAGGGAAACCCTGGATGTCGAATACAAGGGGAAAAATATAAGCGAAGTTCTTGCGATGACCATTAATGAAGCTGCTGAATTCTTCGAGAATATACCCGCTCTGAGGAGGATTCTTTCTACGATTATTGCTGTAGGGCTCGGATATATTAAACTGGGACAACCGGCGACGACACTGTCGGGTGGTGAAGCTCAGCGGGTGAAGTTGAGCACCGAACTCGCGAAAACATCCACCGGCAGAACCGTCTATATTCTGGATGAACCGACCACTGGTCTGCATTTCGAGGATATCAAGATGCTTCTCGAGGTACTCGGAACCCTTGTTGACAGGGGGAATACGGTAATCGTGGTCGAGCACAACCTCGAGGTCATCAAGATGGCCGATCACGTGATCGACCTGGGGCCCGAGGGTGGTGACGAAGGGGGCGCAATAGTCGCTGCGGGTACACCGGAAGAGATTGCGGCCGCTCCGGGTTCTTATACCGGTCAAGCGCTCCGAAAAGAGTTGACGTTATAGTGATGTTGGGATAGCTTTCGGGCTTTGTCAGGAGGGGGAGTTTGTCAAGCGGGAACATCAAAAAAACACCTTTTTCGCCATGCCATGCAGCGCGGGGTGGCAGGATTGTCCCCTTCGCCGGATATGAGATGCCGGTGCAATATTCAGGTATTCAGAGCGAGCACATGGCTGTCCGGCGAGACGTGGGGATGTTCGACCTGTCGCATATGGGAGAATTTTTTGTCCGGGGGAAAGATGCATTCGATTTTCTTGACAGGATGACTACCAATGATCTGTCCACTATCGGGGTGGGTGAAGCGCAATATACGTGCATGTGCTATCCGCATGGGGGGATAGTCGATGACCTGCTGGTATACAGATTCGATGATTGTTTCATGCTGGTGGTCAATGCGTCGAATATCGAAAAAGACTGGGAATGGTTGAATAGCCACGTAGAGGATAGCGAGGATGTGGTCCTTGAAAACGGGAGCGATGCAACCGCGCTTCTTGCCGTTCAGGGACCCGCATCCCAGGAAGTGCTTCTTAGTGTTTCGGATGAAGACCTGGACGCAATTCATTTCTACAGCTTCATAGAGGGAAGGGTTTGCGGCCGGGAAATGGTGATTTCCAGAACAGGTTATACAGGTGAAGATGGATTCGAACTCTACATGTCGCCCGATGACGCAGTTTTTATCTGGGAACAGGTAGAGAGCGCCGGTAAGGATTTCGGTATCAAGCCGGTAGGCCTGGGAGCCAGGGACACTCTCCGGCTGGAAATGAAATACGCGCTTTATGGTAATGATATAGATGATACGACGAATCCCCTGGAAGCCGGTCTCGGCTGGATTGTGAAATTGAAAAAAGGGGACTTCTTGGGTCGGAATGCCCTGCTGGAAGCAAAGGCGGCGGGCCTCTCACGAAGGCTTATCGGCCTGGTTCTGGAAGGACGCCGCATCGCTCGCAAGGGTTTTACGGTATATCTTGATGGTGAACCCGTTGGAGAAGTAAGAAGCGGAACCTTATCCCCGGTATCCGGAAAAAGCATCGCAACTGCATACGTCGAATGGAAATACAGGAAATCCGGAACGGATCTTGAAGTCGATTTCAGAGGCAAGCGGGTTCCGGCTGTAGTTGTAAAAACTCCATTCTACAAAGAAGGTTCTCATAGATGAAGTTTCCTGCAGGATCTTTTCCTGTTTTCGAGTCTGGCAGGTGAACCGGCGAGGTCCGGAACGGAAATCCTTTCCAGGATCATTTCATCCTGTTTCCGAGGAGGTAAAATTATGAGCAATTTCCCCGAGAATCTGAAGTATACCGAAGAGCATGAATGGGTACGGGTCGAGGGTGATATCGCCGTTGCCGGAATCACGGCTTATGCTGCAGAGCAGCTTGGCGGGGTGACTTTCGTAGAATTCCCTGAGCTGGAGGACGAGGTCGGGCGTTTGGATGTACTCGGTGCAATCGAAAGTTATAAAGGGTTCTCTGATCTGTTTTCCCCTCTGAGCGGTGTTGTTATCGAGGTGAATGTCAGCCTCGAAGAGGATTGGGAAATCCTGGACAAAGACCCGTACGGAGACGGATGGCTCCTAAAGATCAGAATGAGTAATCCGTCCGAAGTGGAGCAGCTCCTCGATAGCGAATCATATAAGAATCTCGTGGAAGCCGCTCAATAGAGTGGAGAATATCCAGTTATGACTTTCATACCCGCAAGCCTGGAAGAGCGCCGCAGGATGCTCGAACGGATCGGTGTCGGCGCTTTCGAGGATCTCGTTGCCCACGTGCCGAAGTCATTACGCTCCGGTATGACTCTGGATATCCCCGCGGGTGTAAGTGAGTATGAAATAGGAATTCTACTTGAACAGCTCGCTGCGGAGAACGATCCGGCCGGTGGGGGAGTTTCATTTCTCGGGGCCGGGATTTACGATCACATCATTCCTGCCGCCGTGAATCATATGCTCCTGCGCTCCGAGTTCTATACGGCATATACACCCTATCAGGCCGAAGTCAGCCAGGGAACCCTTACCGTGATCTTCGAGTTCCAGACGATGATCTGTGAACTGACGGGCATGGCTGTCGCAAATGCATCGATGTACGACGGTGCTTCGGCCACGGCCGAGGCGGCACTGATGGCGGCTTCTTCGCTTCGGAAAAGGCGGGTAATTCGTCTCTCACCTCTGCTTCATCCCCATTATATCCAGGTGGTATCGACATATTGCCGCAGCACCGGTCTGGTGCTCCAGTATTTCGATGAGATGGACGGTCGGATAGTGCAGCCCGATCCTGCATTGAGCAGCAATGATATCTGCTGGGTCGTGCAGAATCCGAATTTCCTGGGTCGCCTGGAAGAGTTCGAAGACCTGGTGGAAGCCTGCCACGAGGCCGGTGCGCTTTTTGTGGCTGCAGTCAATCCGATCTCCCTCGGGATTTTCGAACCACCCGGAAGTTTCGGTGCGGATGTCGTTGTCGGGGAGGGGCAGCCTCTTGGGTCCCCGATGTCTTTCGGCGGGCCAGGTTTCGGTTTTATGGCCTGCGCTGACAAATTGAAAAGACTGATGCCGGGAAGGCTGGTCGGACGGGCAACCGATAAAGAGGGGAAACACGGGTATGTACTCACACTCCAGACGAGAGAACAGCATATCCGGCGAGAGAGAGCGACATCCAATATCTGTACGAACCAGGCCCTCTGCGCCCTTGCCGGTACTATAACCCTTTCTCTTCTTGGGAAAGAAGGATTCGCGGAGCTCTCTGAAGCATGTTTCCATAAGGCACATTATTTAAAAAACAAGATAATCGAGATTCCGGGGTTCGAGGATCCGATGCCCGGCCCCTTTTTCAACGAGTTCGCGGTGAGGTGCCCCGTTCCCCCTGATGCTATTTATAAGGCTGGTGCGGAGCATGGGTTCTTGCCGGGAATCCCCCTGATCCGGTTCAGGAATGAATGGCGCGATCTGCTCTTAATCGCGGTGACCGAGAAACACACGGAATCGGAGATGAATGATTATCTTGAATTTCTCCGTGGTGTTGCGGATTGAAGTGCTGGACAGGTGAAAAATGAGTGTTATTTTTGAAAAATCGGTGCCGGGAAGGAAGGGTTACAGGATACCGCGTAACACCATTCCAGAAACACCGCTTGCAGAATATGCGCAATATTTAAGAAAAAATAAGGCTGAGCTGCCGGAAGTCTCCGAGCAGGATTGTCTGCGTCATTACATAGGTTTGTCCACTCTGAATCACCACGTCGATAAAGGGTTTTATCCCCTCGGTTCATGTACAATGAAGTACAATCCTAAGATAAACGAAGACGTGGCGAGACTGCCGGGTTTCACAGGATTGCATCCATTTCAGGGAGAATCCGCTCTACAGGGTGCCCTGACTCTTCTCTGGAATCTCCAGGAATACCTGAAAGAAATCTCGGGACTCTCCGGAATCACCCTGCAGCCGGCTGCAGGTGCTCATGGTGAGCTGGCCGGGTTGCTTATGATACGAGCCTGGCATGAACACCAGGGCGACCCGCGAAAACACGTGCTTATCCCCGATTCCGCACACGGCACGAATCCGGCAAGCGTGGTTCTGGCCGGTTATAATGTCAAAAAACTACCCTCCGATAAGCGAGGTTTGATCGATGTTTCCGCGTTAAAGGAAGCACTCAATGAAGATACAGCGGCCCTTATGGTCACGAATCCGAATACCCTCGGACTTTTCGAAGTCGATATCATCGAGATTTCCAGAGCGGTCCATGAGGTCGCCGCGCTTATGTACATGGACGGCGCCAACCTGAACGCTTTACTTGGCTGGAGTAAACCTGGAGACGCAGGTTTTGATGTCGTTCACTTCAACCTTCACAAAACCTTTTCGACTCCTCACGGAGGCGGGGGCCCGGGTGCGGGGCCTGTCGGGGTATCGGAGAACCTTATCCCATTTCTGCCCGTGCCCCGGATCGTTAAAGATGATGAAAGTTTCAAGCTGGAAAGCGATTATCCGCTCTCTATCGGACGGATACATTCCTTTTTCGGCAATTTCGGTGTCCTCGTCCGGGCTTATGCCTATATCCGGATGCTCGGCGCCGATGGTCTCGCCGATGTTTCGGAAATGGCTATAATCAATGCGAATTATCTTCGAACCCTTCTTGCTGAAAGATATAAACTTCCATACGGAAGAGTTCCCTGTATGCACGAATTCGTACTTGAAGGGCCCGACGGGAAGAAAACGACAGGAGTCCGGACGGCCGATATAGCCAAACGGTTGCTCGATTTCGGTTTCCATGCGCCTACGGTCTATTTCCCGCTGATCGTCCCCGAAGCCCTGATGATCGAGCCTACCGAAACTGAGGATATCAATACCCTTGACAGGTTTGCCGAAGCGATGGGGAGAATCCTCACCGAGGCTACTGAAAACCCGGAGATCGTAAAAGAAGCCCCTCACACAACTCCTGTGAAAAGACTGGATGAACTGAATGCAGCCAGGAATCCGGTTCTGCGATGGAGAGGAATGGTGCGCGAATCATGACGGACTGGTCGATCATTTCACATTCAACTGGAAGGGCAGACTACCAGATGGCTGTCGATGAAGCGATCTTCCGGCTATTTGTACACGATCTCGATGAGGATCCCGACAGGGCGGCTTCAGGTTGCATGAGGTTTTACAGGATCTCTCCGCAGGCTGTTTCGATCGGATACAGGCAAAAATCCGGGGAAGTGACCAAACTTCCCGGCGTAAGGGCAAGAAATCTGGAGGTTGTCCGCAGAATAACGGGCGGAGGAGCTGTATTCCACGGAACCGATCTGACTGTGTCGATGATTTTTTGTGACGGGGTTCATGGATACGGTGTCGGAACACTCCCTTCATACAGGTTCGTGGTTGAAGTCGTAAGGGACGGTCTCCAGGCTGCGGGTGTGAGGGCTGAAATCGCCGAGTCCGCGGAAGAGAGGGTATATCCATCGGTCTGCTTCGAGCGGTCTTCGAAATTCGAACTTGAGTGCTATGGCAGAAAAATATTCGGATGCGCTCTCAGACGGCACGGCCGGGCGGTCCTGGTTCAAGGCAGCATTATCTTCGATGGCAGCCAGGAGTGTCTCGGATTAAAAACAGGGTCCGCTGAACTGTTGCGGAGAGGCAACCTCAAGGTGCCGTCGTCTCAAACAATGGTCAGTGAAATAACCGCTGCTCTCGGCAGAATTCAAGGCACGAGTCTGCACCGGCGGTCACTATCCGACAGTGAAAAAGTTCTCGCCGGTGAACTTCGAGTAAATCGTTACGGCACAAAAGCCTGGACCCGGCACACTGTTTCCGTGGGCAGCGATTAGAATTCGCAGACAACTCAGTTCTGACTTGCCACATGTTGAACTTGAAGTATAACAATGTCTTTCAACCGGTAGGCCGATGCGACAGCTCCCAAGTTCACCGCTCTTGATCACCATTCAATTTTTTAGTCCCTCGGATCGAAAAAAAAAACTCCGGGAAGCCAAAACAGAATTGACTTGCCGGTCCTTATCAAATAAAATAAACAGCTCGATCCAGGCGTTTGTGCCTAATGATTTGCACATCATGCTGCCGATCGCCACAATACCCACCCAGGGAACTGCTTGAGAAAGGAGCGTTCCATTGCGAAGGGAAGCCCATGTAATCCTGATCGCGCTTCTTGTTGGTTTAATCGTCACTTCATCTTGGGCAGGCCAGACCGGGAAGCTCTCCGGTAGGGTCGTCGACAGCGACACCGGTGAACCACTTCCTTTTGCCGATGTTTTAGTTGAAGGCACCACGATGGGAGCGAGCACCGACGAGAAGGGGCAGTACTTTATCCTCAATGTTGCTCCCGGAACTTACTCCGTGAGCGCGGCCTACTACGGATACCAGACGGTCACCAAGACACAGGTGCTTGTAAAAACCGACCAGAACCGAGTCATCAATTTCGATCTGGGTCTTAAAACCATCGAAAAGGATGAATTCGCCATCGAGGTTGTAGCAGAGCGCCCGATTGTTGAAATGGACGTGACCGGAAGCGTCCAGACGGTGACTGCTGAAAAGATCGAACAGCTGCCTGTCAACAACGTAAACGAAATCCTTGATGCTTCCGCCGGTGTTGTGAGTACGGGTGGACAGCTCCATTTCAGGGGCGGTCGATCCAATGAAGCACTTTATATGGTTGACGGAATGTCGATCAAGGATCCGGTCAGCGGCGCAGGCGCCGGTCTTGAAGTCGGTAAAAGCGCAATCGAAGAAATAAGTGTTCTTACCGGTGGGTTCGACGCAGAATACGGTGAAGCTCAGTCGGCGATCATCAACATCGTCACCAAGGAAGGCACACCTGAGTATCATGGGTCGGTAAGGTACAAAACAGACAATTTCGGTATATCCGCCCTGGATAATTATTCTTTCAATTCCGACTATGCCGAATTCAGTCTTTCAGGACCTGAACCGCTAACAACCTATATCCTGCCCACGCTGGGTTTGAGACTCCCTGGTCAGAAGCTTTCATTCATATTTTCCGCGACCGGAGATATAAGCGACACCTATACACCCTATCCGAACAGACCCGACGTTTCGCATAATTTCCTGGGTCTCGAGCTCAACGAACGGCTGAGCAATAAGTTTTCTTTCCAGAGCAAGCTTATCTACTCGCCGAGGCCGATGGATAAATTCAAATTGAATTTCCTGAAATCGGTAACGAGGAGTCAGCCTTTTTACCAGGATTACTACTTCATACCGGAACATGGGCACTGGCAGTCCGAGCGGAACTCCGAGCAGCTGGTTCTGACGTGGAACCATACATTCAGCTCGAAAACTTTCATGGAGATGAACGTCGGCAGGTTTGAAACATCTCTCCATTCGAACGCCGGTATCGCTCCCGATCAGCTGCCCCTCGAACCCGATGCCGCTGATCCGTCCACACTGCCCTGGGAAGAAAGCCAGTTTTACAACTGGTACTATGACTATATCAATGCCGATTACCCTGAAGCCTGGGCCGACGGAGATATACTCGTCGACGGAAGCGAACCGTGGGACGATTTCGGTCAGGACGGTAAACCGGGAACATACGACGAAGGAGAAGGGGACGGGATAGCGAACGACTGGGATGAAACATCAGGGCCGAGTAAATCGACATGGAACCCCTACACGAAGAGCGGCAGGGGAGGATTTTACGATTACGGTTATGACGGCGTTCCCGGAACCGGCGATAAATGCAACAGGTGGATATTCCTGGCCCAGTCGGGAGAATGGGAAGCTCTCCCGGTAGAAGGCTACCTGACTTTAAACACCTTCATCGGTGAAGGCGACGGCGATTTCAATACGTATGATTCGTATCCTGAACTCGGTCTGTACATCTGCGAGTTCTATGATGTCAATGGTAATGATTACTACGACATTTCAGAACGCGATGCGGGTCTGGGTGAATGGTTTATCGACCGCAATTCGAACGGCCGGTTCGACGCTCCCAACTGGAGCTATGACGAAGGTGAAGAATACGTCGATTACACTGGTGACGGTGAATGGACGTATATCGATAATTTCTATGACGGAGCCGTCCCTGAAGAAGAATTCACCGATGCGAACGGCAACGGTGTATTCGATGCAGCCGAATCGTTCATGGATGTGAACGGCAACGGTCGATTCGATGCGGGGGAACCCTATTTCGATTATGGACTGGACGGTGTTCCGGATACGGACGATTACGGCGAAGGTAACTTCGTTTTTGATTCTCACCCATACGATGCCAGTATTCACGAACCGTTTATCGACCTTAACGGAAACGGAAACTACGACGCCGGCGAAGAATTCCAGGACGGCGAGGAATTCGCTGAGGATTCATTTACCGATGTAAATTATGACGGTGTATACTCCCCTGAATCCGAAGAGTGGACCGACTCGAACGGTAACGGGGTTTTCGATCTTGGCGAGGATTTCCAGGACGGCCCGAACGGTTTTTATGATGTCGGCGAACCGTTTCAGGATGTAGGAGAAGACGGGCTCCCCAACACGAAGGATCCCGGCGAAAGCGACGGAGTCTGGAATTACGACGAGCCCTATTATGATTATAACGGGAACGGCGTATACGACACTGACGTAGCGGATGAATACTGGGATGTCGGCATCGACGGTATTCCGGGTACCCACGATAAAGGTGAAGGGAACGGCAAGTACGATCCGGGAGAGCCGTTCAACGATCTCATAGGTGACGGGCAGTGGGATGACAGCGACAGCTTCATCGACAGGAACGGCAACGGCCACTATGACGGAGGAGAGCCGTTCACGGATTGCGGACCTGACGGCACCTTTAACACGTATGATCCCGGTCAGTACAACGGTGTTTATGACTTTGGCGAACCGTTCGATGATTACGGGCCGGACGGGGTGAACGGGACGGGCGACATTGGCGAAGGCAACGGCGTTTACGACGGGCCGCTCGAGAATGGAATCTGGGATGAGGGCGAACCTTACTACGACGCGAACGGGGACGGGATCTACAACAGCCCGAACGGCAGATGGGATAATGACGAACCCTTTGTTGACGCCAACTTCAACGGGTCCTGGGATGAACGGTATGACGGCGCTTACAGCCAGTGGATACCCTGGACATATCACAGAGATATCATTTATTCGTTCAAGGCCAAGGTCGAGTCGCAGGTGCACGAGGCACATGAGGTAAAAACCGGTTTCGAGATAAAGCTCCATGACCTGGAACAGTGGGAGATCCAATATCCCTACTGGCGTTATACACCCGGATCCGGATCAGGTGAAGCTACTGGTCCCTGGCCGGACAGGGGTGTTTTCAGGAATTTCTGGAGTGCGCAGCCGATCGAGGGTGCGGTCTACGCCCAGGACAAGTTCGAGTACCAGGATATGATCATGAAATTCGGTCTGAGGTACGATTTCTGGTTCCTTGGAGACCTTGAAACCGCGAAGGACACTTTGTTCTACCAGGATATTTACGGGGATGACTGGGAAAGCAAGATGAATAAAAAGGTCGAATCGAAGCTTAGCCCTCGGTTCGCCATATCTTATCCGATATCCCAGTATGACAAGATGTACTTCTCCTATGGTCATTTCTCGCAGATGCCCGATCTCGAACTCATTTACAACGCCAACGAGCAGGGAGCTTCGGCAATAACTCTCAAGGGCAATCTTGCACTGGAGTCTCCCCGTACGACCGAGTACGAGTTCGGGGTGGAACATGCGTTTTCCGATGATGTTAAATTGGACGTTAAAGGTTTCTTCAAAGACTTCCGGGGTTTGATTCAGGCAACCAAGATCAAACGCTCGACAGGAAGTGAAGATTATGTCTACCTGAACAACGATTACGGTAACGCCAGGGGGTTCGAGCTCAATTTCGACAAGCGTTATTCGAATTATACGTCAGGTTCAATCTCCTATACATACCAGTTCGCCCAGGGGAAGAATTCGTCCGACAGGGAAAGTTATCCGCAGGGTGAAGACTCTCCTGAAGAGTTCCCCCTCGATTGGGATCAGAGACATTCCCTCACGGTCAACTTCGATTTCAGGGTTTTCGAGGATCAGCATCCGAAAATCGGCAGACTGACGCTGCCCGATAAATGGGGTCTTAATCTACTCTGGCAGCTCGGCAGCGGTCTACCCTTCACACCAGAGTTCTCCGGTAAAGCTGAGGGAGCCAAGAATTCGGAACGATATCCATGGACATCCACCGTGGACGTGATTCTCAACAAGGACTACAACTGGTTGGGGCTGCAGTATGGCTTTACCATGGAAGTCTCCAACCTGTTCGACACGGACAATGTGAATCGGATCGATTCATGGTACAGAACTCCTGAAGGTGATCAGACCGATTATTCGCTGAATCCGGCTAATTACCTTGAAGGCAGGCAGATTGAATTCGGCCTGGAGGTGAGATTCTAACGGGACAATCAAGTAAAGGTGGTACTGACTTGAAAACAAAAGCACAAATAGCCGGTGTGTCTGTGGCAATCATGCTGGCGTTCTTGCTGGCTCCCGGGCCGGGCTTTACCATGTATAACGCCTTGCCGGAAAATGATGGCGAAAGCCCTCCCATCAGATTCATCTCTACTGGAACCTCTGATGAAGGGGATGTCGATATCCAGCGGAAGGTGCACGACATAAGCAACGTCTGGCTGATGGTCAGCAACTACGGTTTTTTCGGCAATCCGACAGATAACTGGGATGAAACGGACGGGCATTCCGGGTTCATATCCTGCCAGTTTCCGGCGGGTTCGAACTGGGACTATCTGTTCCAGGGCGCTCTGTGGATAGGCGCTATCGTCGGTGACGACACTCTCGTTTCGGTCGGACACGACGGATGGGCCCACGAATTCGAATACTTCCCTGGGAAGGGAGCGGCTGATACACTGATTGAGAGCTCGATCAATCATTTATCGCCATATTCCTCTGATTATGTTGTTGACGGATCGGATGCAGGTCATGGGATGGCCTGCCAGAACAATTTCGAGGCCCATGTTCACGATCCTGCAACATATTCTTGCGTTTTTGACAGTAACGCTATCTCCGAACTCGATCTGGAAGGTGTATACACCGACACGACTCTGACCGCCGATTTTCCAGATGTTTCACCGAACCATACTCGGCCTCTCAACCTCAAGATTCTCCAGAAGAGTTATTGCTGGAGTTATCCCTACGCCGAGGATTTTATCATCTTCGATTACGAGGTTGAAAATATAGGCATCAAGCTGCTGAAACAGGTCTACCTGGCCCTGTATCTCGACGGCGACTGCGGCCCGATCCCGCAAGGTTGGAGTTCCAAACGCCACCAGGACGACATCACCGGTTTCCGGCAGACGGACGATTCGGGCAAGGACGTGAACGTGGCCTGGCTCGCCGACTACGTGGGGCCGGGCGGCGACGATGTGCTGGCCCCGTCGGTGATGGGTGTCAGGGTGGTGAGAACCCCTGAAAAATACGTGAACTTCAACTTCAACTGGTGGCTCTCCGACAGCGAAGCCGAAAGGGACTGGGGGCCGGGGCCCCGCCTGCCGAGCGGAACCACCGGAACGCCCGACGGCGACGTGAGCAAGTACCTGGTGATGAGCAACTGGCTGCAGGACGGCAACGACCCCGACCAGCTCGACGCCAAGAAGCAGGGCCAGCCGGTAGGTCCCGAAGATACCCGGTTCCTCCTCTCAACCGGCCCCTTCACCATTCAGCCGGGCCAGACGCTGCCGATCACCCTCGGCTACTTCTGCGCAGAAAACTTCTACCGGGCCGGCGACAAGAACCAGATAGACTTCGCCGACCTCGATCTGAACGCCCGGTGGGTGCAGTTCATGTATGACAACCCGAACGTCGACACAGACGGCGACGGTTTCTACGGAGAGGATGTGGGATGCGACGGCCTCCCCTTCACCGGCGACGACGGCGAGGGCGACGGTGAGCTCCAGACCTGCGAAGACACCTTCCTTCCGGCCGGCATGACCGACCGTTACGGTTACGCGAACGGTGTAATGGACGAGGGCGACGGCATCCCCGATTTCCAGGGGCCTCCTCCTCCGACGGCGCCGAAGGTGGAAGTAGAGATGGGGGACGGCGAGGTGATTCTCAAGTGGAACGACGATGCCGAGGAGTTCGTGGATTCATTCATCCCCGAGCTGACGAAGCAGCGGGACTTCCAGGGTTACCGCATATACATGAGCACCACCGGTGTTTCATCCGAATTCACCAAGCTTCGCGACTTCGACCTCGACATGGTTCTTCAATGGTACATGAAAGACACCGTCGACGGTGAAGGCGACCCAACGCAGGTGCTTCGTTACAGGGTCGACCCCTACGGCGACCCGGAATATGCGGCTGACAGCCTGGGGTTCAACACCGGTTTCACCGATATTATCAACCACGATCCCGATTCGACCGAGTATACGTACCGGTACGCGTACGGTCCGGTCCAGAAGAGCTGGCCCGTTTATCTCAGCGTAACTGCGTACGACAACGGATATCCTCCCGCCAATCTCAACTCGCTTGAGAGCAACAAGCTGAGCAGCCGGGTATCGATAGTTCCGTATACCCCCGAGGAGTATCTCGGAGACGGCGAAGCGTACGCCGTTCCCAATCCGTATCGATTCGACGTCGATTACCGGAGGGCGGCGGGTGCCGAGCGCGGCTGGGAACCGGAAGAGAGCCTGTGGACCGAGTTCGACCGCCGTCTCGATTTCGTGGATCTCCCCGGCGACTGCGTCATCCGGATATTCACAATGGCCGGCGATCTCGTTCAGACGCTGCGGAATCGTGACGGCGACACCATCGAAAGCTGGAATCTTCTATCGAAAAACGATCAGATCGTGGCCAGCGGTCTGTATTTCTTCGTTGTAGAGCCGGACGACGGTGGTGACCACCAGGTCGGCAAGTTCGTGATAATAAAGTAGACTCGAATGAAAGGTATGGGCCGTATTATGAAAAAAGGCTGTGCACTGTCCCTCTTCCTGCTGGTATTTATTATTACCGGCACTGCTTTCGGTGAGGGTGGTAGCAATACTGGAACGGCTTCTCTCACTTTTCTTAAAATAGCACCATCAGCTCGCGGTATAGCACTAGGCGATGCTTATGTAGGTGTTGCGGACGATGGGGGGGCTCTTTTCTATAACCCGGCCGGCTTATGTCTCATGGGCAGAAAAGGTGAAGCCAATGCCACCTGGATGCCTCATCCGGCCGGCGCCACGTTCGGTTCAGGACAAGTTGTGGTGCCTGGTTATATCGGCGGAGGGAAACTGGGTTTCGGCGTCACCTTACTGACGACCGATGATATGGCCGAAACAACTATCGAGGGGCCGACTGGACTGAATTTCAGGACATCCGAATGGGCGGCTTTCTGCGCCTATGCGATGGATTTAACCGACAAATTCTCAGCGGGTATGACGTTTAAATACATTGCATCGTTTCTGGCAGAGCTTTCCGACGCGGATTTCGAAACTTCGACCTGGTGTGTCGATATCGGCACTGTATACAAGACCGATTTCAGAGGGTTGAAACTCGGAATGTCTATCGCGAATTTCGGGTCCAGGCCGAAATACCATGCCTGGGAAAACAAACTCCCAATGAATTTCCGGGTCGGCACGAGTCTCAACATTTTCGAAAATCTGGTTGGCAGTTTTGAATTCAACCACCCGAACGACAATATCGAGACATATCACGGCGGGTTGGAATATACCCTGTTCGATGTTCTGGCGTTGAGGGGTGGATTCAAGTACATGGAAGAAAATTACTGGTGGGCTTCGGGCCTCGGTGTAAAGCTTTTCAAGCAGAAATTGAACCTCGATTATGCATATCAAAGCTTCAAGCTGATCCCGTACATGCCTTTCCATTATTTAACAATGAGATATATGTTCTAAACCTGTTGAGTTTGATGCTGGAGCACGGTTCGAATCTGTGCAAGGAGGAATTATGCAGAGAGTGTGCGTTATAGTTGCAGGTGTCTTACTGATTGCCGGCCTGGCAATTGGTAATACGATGATGCCCAAATCGGCGCCCGAATTGTTGGAAGCCGCGTTGGTCGGCAGCGAAACCGGAACCTACTCCGGTGGCGGTAACGGAGTTCCACCGCTCGATTCAGCCATGGTGGTTTGCACTGATATCGACTACGGAGGGGAACAGGGCGCGCCGACAAATTATCCTCAGCAGAGGCATACCTGCTGGAATCCGGTCACTGAGACCTTCTATGTCGCATGGGAATGGGGAAGCTCTCGCGACAATCAGGTAACAATATCCCACTGGGAAACATTCGGCCCGATTGGGTACTGGACATACGCCGAGGCCATGAACGGCCCTGAGGCTGTAGACGCCGGACGTGTCGGTCTCGAAACGCTGCCTGACGGAACTCCGATAGCGATCTGGCATCAGACGAATGACGGATCCAACTACGAAATATACTTCGGGAAGGAAGCAGATGGATGGACCTCTTTAAGCATCAATGATGGGGATACTTCTTTGTTCCCTGATATGGTGGTGACTTCGGAAGGAATAGTCTTCGCGGCTTTCGACTGGGGTGATATTGAAGGTCCGACATATCCCTTTTACTATAGCTATTCAGAAGACGACGGCGCGACCTGGACCGATGAAGTTCCGATTACGGAAAACGCCGTGGCTAACAACTGGAACATGGTGGCACTTGCAGCCGATCCGACGAACGGCGATGTCTGGGCTACATATACTGACACAACCTCTCTCGCCGGAGGACCGGCCGATCAGTTCAACGACGTAGTTGCGGTAAGGTGGGATTCGGCCACGAGGGAATGGCAGGATCCCGAGCTGGTGCTGGAAGGCTGGTTTGCGGCGAACCCCGTATTCAATTCGGTAGTTGTCGACAGCGATCACGATGTACATATCGTTTTCCAGTTCAATGAAGTCGAATACGGCACCGACGGAATCCTGGCATATAATTTCACAGGATCCGCGGGAATCCTCGCTTATGTATACGGAAACGAAGGTGAGTGGAGCACCTTTGAGCCCATTACCGGCGTCGCTCCCACCGATACCGTGTCCGGTCCGCCTAACCTGGGTATAGACGCCAATGACAACCTGTATTGCGCCTTTACTCAGATCGATTCAGCGGACGGAACGTATATCTTTAACACAGCAGATACCTACCTGTGCACGAGATCACCCGGAGATACCGAGTGGAGTGACAGGATAGACTGCAGTCATCTGGGCGCGATCAGCCCCGCGGATTCGTTCCATACATACTTCACTCATATCACTCAGAATGTTCCCAGCGGACCCGGCGAAGGCCCTGGTGTATTCTGGTCACAGATGATAAACAGGGAACAACCTGCGAGCGTTCATTTCAATATGGTTATCGAATCTGAGGTGGAAGGCGGCGCACCCGGAACAGGCGGGAACTTCGTGCTGCGTCAAAACACTCCGAATCCGTTCAACCCGGTAACCTCAATCAGTTACAATCTCACTGCCTCTTCAGATGTCAGTTTGACTATCTACGATACGGCCGGCAGACTTGTCAAAAACCTGGTTAAAGAGAAACAGGAAGCCGGTGAACACTCAGTGGTCTGGAGCGGTGTCAATGAAAGCGGTTCGAAAGTATCATCCGGTGTTTACTTCTACAGGCTTTCAACGGGTGAAACGACTGAAACCAGAAAGATGGTGATGGTGAAGTAGCTTTCACCTGATCTTAGAGAAATAGAGGCGGGATACTCGGATGAGTATCCCGCCTTTTTTTTATCTTGCGGGCAGGTCAGCAAGTTTGAAAGGATCGCTTCTTTTCCTGAACCTGATATCCTCGAGGTTGAAAGCCTGTTTAAAAACTCCGAGCATGACACGCGCGATGCCGGAGTCGATGCCTGTTTTTTGCCTGTCCAGGCTGTCTCTTGGTACGAACCATCCTATTATTTCCCTGAAGGTTCCGGTGGTCACGGGGTTGATATTGATAGAGAGTAGAATGTAGTAAGAATCCTCGGGGTTTAAGTTATTCACACCGGGCAGCCTGACTCTGTAAGATGAGGATACCCTTCGATTCAGATGTTCGATGGTTGCGTAGATTTCTTTTTTTCCCGTATCCTGCTTTTCAAGAAGGTATCGTTTCAGCCAGAGGTCGTGTTCCATGAACATAGCGATTGTTTTTTCACTTACAGGTCTGTTGAGCAGTTTCCGGCCGGCTGTTACGAGTGCAATATCGATGACCAGGTTTATGCGGAAATTCTCGTCGAGAATTGTTGCGAGAGAGGCGTCGATGATATTATCTATGGTGAAATCGACCAGAAGTTCGTTTTCGTCGATCAGGATTTTGTCCAGGATGATCTTTTCGCATTTCGCCACACCAGGATGCAGCAAAAGAAACGAAGTGAAGATGAAACAAAAAAGAACTGTCTGATTCGATCTGATCAAAATCCGCTTCCAACCTCCCGCATGCGAAAAGACTAATACGCTTTTATGCCGTTACGGTGAATAGAATATAGGAAATGAGACATCTGCGATATCGAAAAAATTGTGAACCTGTTTAGAACATGAACTGCATTGACGATATCGAAAACTGCTCAGGACGGCAATCGATCCGATTATATCATCCTTGAAAGATACTTATTACAATTCATACCGGACGGGGAAAAGGAATTCCCCCCTTCCGGTCCATGAAAGCTTGAGCAGCTAAAAAACCCGCTCTATCCTGAAAACGAACCGTATGGGCTCGTCCCAGTCCGTAAGGCTCTTGGCGATGTCGAGCCTGGGAGCCGCTCCATCTCCGAGTATCGAAAAGCCGGCATCGACCGCGAGATCTGAGATATCGATTGATGCGTCGACAGGATACACGGCACCCGCATCCGCGAAAACTGCACCCTGCATGGAGCCGTCACCAAGTTCCGATCGGACTTCGATATTTGCCAGGAGCATTTTATTCATAGGTCCGCTGAATGCATTGAAAGCATATCCGCGTAAAGTACCTGGGCCTCCCAGGCTGTATTGCCGGAAAAGGGGTAGCGTATCTTCGGAGTAGGAAATCCACAACCGCGCGTCGCACCAGCTGGATTCGGTAAGTTTATTATATCGGTTCAGGATAAGATCATATTTTTCGAAAGTATAAGCGCCTTCGAGATAACCACCCGCAGATTCGGCGATACACCTGTTGTGCCATCCTGATTCAGGATCTTCGCGATCGTCTCTTGTATCGAGCGCAAGTTCGAAGGTAAGACTGCCAAGGGTTTCTTCTTCCGGACCCGGTGTTATCATAGCAGGATTGCTTCTGAAACTCCGTTTGCCATGGAATATGGACCAGCCGGCCTCAGTCGTCAAATCACGATATGTGTCGTAGCGATATTCAACTCCGATCGTGAGCATTCCGGGGTTCTTCCCGAAAATACCGCCTAATCGCTGTGAAACGTTTCCGTAAATGCCCTCCCGCTCGTAATAATCCCTGAAATCCTGCTTAAAAAGAACCGCTGCCAGGCTGTTTTCGGTGTTGCCGATTCTGCTCCTGTCCAGCAGGTTACTGTCTGTCTGTCTGTGGAGTCCGCCGCCGATTGAGAACGAGTGCGGAACGAAGAAAGATTTCTCGAATCCAATCAGATAAGCCCATTTTCTGTCGTTTAGAAGTGAGCGGTACTTTAATGCCCCTGAAAGGGAGAAATCGAAATCAGGAGCCTTGAATTTATGAGATATGCCTATCCCGAAACCCTCGACACGGTTATAGGAGACATCATCCTGCTCGCTGCCCATAGAAAATGTAACGGAGTAGGAGGAGTCATCGTCTTCAAAATCCGTTTCATCCTCGCAGCCTTCAGAGAACAGAACCTCCACTTTTTCCGCATCCTCATCATCAGATTCAGTGGGTATCGCACCGGTTCTTTCAGTGACATTAACGCCCTTCGAGCTTACTTCGACGATATCACCTTTCACGAATGCCCCTCCGTCGTCGATTGTGCCCGCCACGGCTACAATGTCACCATGAATGACAGCGCCTTCAATGAGTTCTATATCTCCCATCACTGCAACAACATCGCCATGAACAAGACCCGCAACTTCGATATCCCCGACCATCGCCACAACGTCACCTTCGATCTCCTCGTTCTGTGCAACTGTCACGTCATCGAAAAATGAAACCACCTCTTCATTGGTGATCTCGATATCCAGATCCGGAAAAACGCTTTTTAACTGCTGTTCTCCTATCGAAGCGGAAGATACCTTGATGGTTTTAATGTCACCATCCAGCTGGCCTTCAATCTCGATATTTTCCCATATGGTTTCGATCCGCCGCCCGGCGAGTTTTGCTTCCGGTTCGACATTTACCGAACCGGCGACTGCCACCGCATCTCCCGCAACTTTACCGCCATTGACGAGAAACACATCCCCGCCCAGGGCTACTACCGAACCGGAGACTTTACCTTTGACCGTGACGTTTCCGATAACCGACACGGCGTTACCCTCTACGGTCTCTGTTTCTTCAATATCGATCCCCTCCCAGTATCCGACAATATCCGCACCGTTGAGTTTTATCAGCAGTTCGTCTGTTTCGGTAATTTCCGTTGTGGTTTCTTCAGGGGCGGCGACAATGGGTTCACCGTTATCCGCTCCTTCTGAAGCGGAAGTAATCAAGAAGAGAATCAGCAGGATGAACACTAAGTACCTCATAAAATGCTCCTTTATTTAGCTGCTGATTGTAACAGCAATTGTTAAGCCAGCATGAAAGCAATTCGTATCTTGTTACTTGTCAAACGGTTACGCTATTATTAGCTGTATCGGAGCTTAAATCATAGTGTCGATCCGACACGACGAAACAAGAGGGAAATGTGTAATCTTTTACAGAATAACACTATACGACGTTTATAGTGGGTCAGACAATTTCGCGTCGAAAAGACTCATGCCTGCAGTTTTGCTGTATTGTGTTTTATTATAACAGGTTATGGATGTCCTGCGGCGAGTCGAAGCGACACGCTAGCCGCGGCTCCCCGGACGTTTTAATGCAAGGCGCTTCATCTTTCGGTTCAGATTTGCCCTGTCGATTTTCAGCAATCTGGCCGCCTTCGCGATATTCCAGTCGGTTTCTTTCAGTGCGGAAGAAATTACCGCCGCTTCATAATCGGTTACCTGTCGGGAAAGACCTGCCGGAGAAATAAGTGTTGAGACCGGAGTGGATTGGTTGACTGTCGTTTCCGTCTCATACTGTTGCAGCAGGGATAACAGTTCGGAACGGCTTATCAATTCCCGCTCTGCGAAAACTACAAGTCGCTCCATGAGGTTCTTCAGTTCTCTCACATTTCCCGGCCACTGGAAATGCACCAGTTCGTCTAATGCATCTTCGGATAATTGCAGTTTCTCGCGTCCATGCTCCTTACTGAACAAGGAAAGGAAATGATCCGAAAGTGCCTGGATATCCTCTTTCCTTTTTCGCAGAGGCGGAACATGTATAGGGATTACGTTCAGCCTGAAAAAAAGATCCTCTCTGAATGCTCCGGCCCTTACTCTCCCCGGGAGATCGCTGTTTGTCGCGGCGATGATACGGATATTAACCCTGCGGGAAACGGTCCCGCCCAGTCGCTCGAATTCCCTTTCCTGTACGACACGGAGAAATTTCGACTGCGCGTCCAGAGACATATCTCCGATTTCATCAAGAAATATCGTTCCCCCGTCAGCTGCCTCGAACCTCCCCTTCTTGCTGCGGATCGCTCCGGTGAACGCTCCAGTTTCATATCCGAACAGTTCACTCTCCATCAGGGTTTCAGGAATTGCAGCACAGTTCACTTTGATGAAGGGGAACTCTCTTCGTTT
Organism: uncultured Gemmatimonadota bacterium; assembly: GCA_964394085.1. GTDB lineage: Bacteria > CAYMWF01 > CAYMWF01 > CAYMWF01. The sequence goes on from CAYMWF010000004.1 coordinate 29,334, forward strand.
ACTGCGCCTGTGGATTTTTTTAGCGACCAGTTCCTTGCCTGTGCCGTTCTCACCCGTGATTAGTACCGTTCCGTCCGTCGGGGCGACCTGTTCGATTTTTTTATGGAGAGTCTGCATCGGGGGAGAAGAACCGATTATCGTATCTAAACCTTCAGCGCTTTGTCTGAGAAGTCGGTTCTCCGACTGCAGGCTGCGCAATCTCAAAGCGTTCTGAATACTGAGCATAAGCCTGTCGTCATTGAACGGTTTTTCATGGAAATCGAATGCACCGAGTCGTGTCGCCTTGATAGCGACCTGGATAGAACCTTCACCGGTAATAACGATTACGGGAACTTCAGGTCTGTCAAGGAGCTTGAGTTCCTCGAGAAATTCCAGTCCGTTGAGTTCGGGCATCCATATATCCAGGATTATAAGATCGGGGCTGTTCGTATCGGCCTTGAGCGTTTTGAGCGCCTGGAGTGCGGATTTGAACTGCACCGTTTCGAATCCTTCAGAATCAAGGAGTCCCGTCAATGAATCGAGGACTTTCTGATCATCATCTATCAGGAATATCATCGGCATTCGAAATGACCTCCGGGGTTATCGTTAATGAAAAGTGGGTGCCCTCTCCGGGTTTGCTTTCCATGTGAATCCACCATCCATGGAGATCCGCAATCTCACGAACGATAGCCAGTCCCAAACCGGTTCCGTGCGGTTTTCCAGTGAAATAAGGTTCGAAAACAAGATGGTGATCCGAGGAAGGGATGCCTTTACCTGTATCCGCTACCCTGAAGAGAATCTTTCCTTTCCGGTTTTTCAGAGACACTGACAGTTCTTTTACAGGGGTATCCGCCATTGCGTTGACGGCATTATCGCACAGATTGACGATCAACCGGCGGGTTTGTTCTGGATCGAGAAGAACGGGCGGCAGAGTCGAATCGTAGTCGGTCAGCACAGTGATATCCGGATGATTTTTTCTGTATCTCGACATTATTGCGTCACAGAGTGAGGGCAGGTCGGTATTTTTCTTCCGCAGGTCGGGCATTTTTGCGAATTGTGAAAATGTAGTGGCCATTCCGCTCAAATCTTTTATCTGAGAGTCGAGTTCCTGAAGACACTCGAAATATCGCTTTTCAGCATCGGGCTGCGGGGGAATTCGCGCCAGCCTGGTCACCAGGATACTGAGCGGTGTCAGTATGTTTTTTACTTCATGGGCCATTTTCCTTGCCGAATCGCGCCAGGATGCGAGCCTCTGGCTTTCAATCAATTTTTCTTTAGTGTGGTTTAGCGAATCACTCATCCTGTTAAAGGCAGCGATAAGACGGCTGACCTCGTCCCCGGCGCCCGGTTCTTCACTTACCCTGAAATCGAATCGTCCTTCTGTGATCGCTGAAGCAGCTGTAACCAGCTCGTTCAAGGGAGTAGTAACACTCCCGGCGATTTTTCTTGAAATCAGGACGGATAAAACACTGAAGATACTCAGCCAGCACACGGCGAGAACCCAGATCAAACGCTCCCCTCCCCGGCTGTAGAGGAAACGGAACCTGCCCGAATCACCGGCCATGTCGGTAAGCTTTCGTATCCGGTCCATGTAGCTTTTTTTCATTATCCTTCCGACGAGGATTTCAGAGTCGTGCTGATTGAATGGAACTATCGTCGCGAGAAGCAATTCATTCCCGAGCTGAATTTCCTCGATCTTCAGGGGAGCGGTTTCGTGCTGTTCATCGGCAGATGGTATCAGCCCTGCAATAGCCCGGATTGCCGTCTCAGGCAGATCCGGATAGGAGGAATCAGCGCCGATGATGGTGATATCACCGCTGGAGGATCGACGGAGCGCAAGATGGATATCTCCTGAATTGATAAGGGAATCTGCGGTTGCCGCCTGTTTTATTCTAGAGTTCCCTGATTGTTCGATCATTTCGGCGGAGCCGGCGATTTCCTTCGCCAGGACGGCTCTATAGTCGCGGGCAAGCTCGATAGACTCCACCAGTATGTTCTGGAACCTGGGTGCGGTCCAGCTTCGCAGAGTGGTGATGGCAAGGAGGATGGATAACAGGGTGAGTAGAATTGTAGGACCGGTAAATACAATTAGGAAGAGTGACGTCAGTCTTGTTCGAAGAGTAATTGAACGTTTTGCTTTCAGGAGAAATGCACCGGCACCAATCAAAATCAGGGGGAACAGCAATAGGAGGATGTAAGCGAATTTCAACATCGGATACCGTCACACACGACGGGTTCTCACCCGGGGAATGTGTCGCTTCGCTCAAGAAGCACCAGGTCGGCCAGTTCCCTGAATGCTCCGTAACCGCCCTTGGATTCCAGCACGAGGTCCACTTCCCGCTTGACGGCGTTTACAGCGTCTGACGGCGCGGCTGAGAAACCGACGAGCCGGATTGCCGGTAAATCATTGATATCATCACCCAGATAAGCCATCTGTTCAGGTTTGATTTTACTTTCGACAACAAGTCTCTTGATTGTATCTCCCTTTTTCTTTGCGCCCAGGTAAAGAAAATCCACGGCCAGTTTTGCTGCACGGGCTCGCACTATGCCGCTGTGCTCGGATGTGATTATGGCTGTACGGATACCGGCGTTTCTCAGAAGGCCGAAGCCCATCCCGTCGCGAGTGCTGAACCTCTTGAATTCTTCACCCCTGTGGGAGAAGTACATGCCGCTGTCGGTAAGAACTCCATCTACATCTGTCGCCACCAGCTTAATATCGGGGGGAGGTGTTTTTGATTTCAACATGTAAGCAACTCTTTTTTATCGGACCTTGGACAGACATTTATATTCCGTCGTTTCGTGAGTATATCGTTTCGATTGATCCAGTGCAACCGCCAAGGGGGCATTGTGCTCATAACGGGCGGTCCGCGTAAAAGAAGCGATGGGTTCCAGTTACATTCCTGCCTGCTAAGGTACATATTGACAAACGGATCAGTTGGGGAGTAAATTTTAATCAACAGCGTATTTTGGCGGTTGTGATTCGGCTTCAAGGAGGATTTTGTGGCGTCAGTATCCGAATTCAGAAAAGGCATGGTCATTCGTTTACACAATGAGTTGTTTATAGTTACGGAATTTCAACATATCACTCCGGGAAAGGGGCAGGCCGTAACCAGAACCAAGCTCAAGAATGTGACCAGCGGCCGGGTGATAGAGAACACTTTCAGGGGTTCGGATAAACTTGATGAAGTCAGGCTTGTAGGTAGAAAAATGCAGTACCTGTATGGGGATGGCAGTTTCCTCTACCTGCAGGATACCAGCACCTACGAGCAGGTTGAGATAGGCGTTGAAATGCTTGGGTCGCAAATGGATTTTTTAAAAGAAGGAAACGAAGTGACCGTCCTGTTCAACGAGGAAACCCCGATACTCGCGGAACTGCCGATTACCGTAGAATTGGAAGTAACCAGAGCGGATCCTGTTGCCCGCGGGAATACCGCAGGTAATCTCACGAACGAAGTCGTCCTTGAAACCGGGGCGAAAATAAATGTACCTCCCTTCGTTAAGACCGGTGACATATTGAAAATCGATACACGGACAGGTGCATACATTTCCCGGGTCTGACAGGAGCCTCCCTTCTTAAGAGCGAACAAGAAAACCGCCCGTCTTTCAGTTTAGAGACGGGCGGTTTTCTATTGACCGGGTCGGTCAGGACCAGTGCATGTGTTTACAGGACGTCGAGTTGATCGAGAATGGAGCTGAAAAACGTGACGACCAGGTCCTGGACATCATCCTCCATTCCGGTTGTGAAGGGTTTATTCGAAGCATCGTACTCTTTCCAGTCCCCTTCTCCTTCGTCCCATGGTTCTACGAGTGGATATAAAGGCCCCCCCATTGATGAGAAACCGTAGTAGGAGTCTTTATACAAGAATGCGAGAGTCGAGCCGTCGTAGGTAGTACCGATGAATGAGGCGAGTCCGGTTGTATTTTCACCGGTAAAATCATCGAAGAAACAACTGGAGGGAATCGGATAGTAATAGAATTCTCCTCCGAAGTCCCATACCCAATCCGAGTCGTAAAGCAACGTATCAGTGTCTGCGAAGGCTTTGCCCGGCATACCCGTGAAACCTTCCAGCAGATTGTTTTCACCCGTGTAGGTGACCGACGTGTTTCCATACGACTCGATAAACTCATCTTCGCCCAGCTGCACGTTGAAAGCATAGCCGCAGAACTGGAAGTTTGTACCGGTATTGAGCAATTCCTGGATTATGAACAAATGATTGTTGAGCCGCCGGCGGTTGGTGAGAATCTGCGGATTTACACACTCCTGCAACCAGAGTATCGATTTGTAGCCCCCGAGAAGCTGTCGGTCGATATTGCGCGTACCGTCAGGCTCCTGCACTCTGACGAAGTCGTAGGTGACGCCCACAGCGTCCAGAAGTTCCGAATAAAACCATTCGACATACTCGGGATGATTTTTAAGGTGAGGATGAAGAGTCATGGCTTCACCGGGTGAGATGTCGCTCTCATCACCGTACCACGAGTCGTCGATGATCAGGATATCCTTCTCTCTCGCGGGTACGACCGTGTGGAAATGGAATGTCGACGGTATCGGCGTCTCGGCTCCGGCGTTGTCTACCGCCCATACATAAAATGTATGATCGCCGGCGGGAACATCTTCAAGAATTATGCCGGGATAGGCCTCGTTTCTTTCCGACCAGCCCTCTGTCTTTGTATGTTCGGTGCAGTTCAGCAGCATATCATGGGCGGTCTCGGTGAATACTTCACCGCCGTCGAGCCTGTACTTATAAAACTCTATCGTTCCGGAATCAGGATCGGACGCCTCCCAGGTGAGCCAGATACCCGGCCAGTTCGGGTTCGTATTGTATACCGAGATGACCGAATCAGGCGCGATGTAATCGCTACCCTCCTGGCTGAGTATTATCTGGAGATCCTGCCCGTGAAGAGTCAGTACCGAGTTTGATGCTTCGACCGGGTAACCGTTGAAGTACATGATTTCGATTTCCGGCGGTTTGGTGATTGCGAGGAAATCGGAATAGATTACACCTGAAGCGGCTTCTTTGTTGTCGACACTTCTCAACCAGAGTCGATGAACATCTTCGAGGGTGGGCGCTTCGAAGAGGACTGTGTCGGAGGTGCTGGATGTACTCGGCATGGTGATGTATTCGGCTATCGGGGTGCCTTCTATAGTCTGGAACACCCAACAGTGATCACCTTCGCCCTGGGTCAGGATGTTGCCTTCGGAATCAGTGAATTCACCCTCCTCCGGATCTTCAGCGATATTACCGAATATAAAGTCTTCCATGAGATCCGTAGATGAAAAATACTCGGTTCCTTCGTAGGTGGTTTCTTTGATCTCGCTGTAGATCGGTTTCTCGATAACGACCTGGTATCTGTCAATGAAACCGTCTTCATCCGTGCCGTACCAATAAATGATCGATTCGAATCTTACTTTAGTCGTATCGTGCATCGAGTAGGTGTTGAGAAAGAACACCTCCGGAGGGACATTCTGGTTCACCTTTCCTGGATCGACCGGGGAGAGGGCACATCCCGCGATGATTGCCATCAGTAAAACAGTTCCGGCGGCGCTGAAATAGAATACTCGTTTGGAAGTCATAGAAAAACTCCTTCCGGGGAGCGGAATTTGGGGTACGGCCTTCGACGCTTCTCCAGACCTCGGCTGTTGGACATGCCCCGAAGTAGGCAGTGATTGTAGAAAGCGACCACCCGATTGTCAACCTGTTTTTCCGGTTTCAGCAATTCGGTTGCATCGTTTTATGGCCGTCTATATTATGGCGCCATGGAACTTTCAGTAGTACTGCCGGTGTGGAACGAAGAGGCTAATGTGGAACCTCTCGTCAACCGGATTATTGCGGCGCTTTCACCTCTCGGAATAGAGTTTGAAGTCATTTTTGTCGATGACGGAAGCACTGATCGAACGGTTCGAAAGCTGGTGGAAATGAAAAAAGGAGGATATCCCCTCCGGATTGCGGTTCTCAGACGTCACAAGGGGCAGCACGGTGCGATTCTTACCGGACTATACCTGGCACGGGGACGGTTCTATGTAATACTGGATGCCGATCTTCAAGATCCTCCGGAGGAGATACCCCGCTTTCTTAATGCATTGCAAAACGGCGCCGACCTTGTCGATGGATATCGGATATCAAGAAACACGAGCCCTGTCCGGAAGCTCTATTCGAGGTTGATCAATATGATAGCCGCAGTCGGTGGAAGGAGTGACGCTGGAGATCTGGGCTGCATGTTCCGCGGCTTCGGCGAGCATCCCGTAAGAATGGTACTCGGAGCCAGGCGTCCCGTGCGATATATTCCGGCGGCGCTATCCGGGGGAACCGCGTCTGACGGTTCGCCTTATCAACGGAAGATCATCGAATACAGTCAGGAAGCCCGCACAAGGTTAAGTTCGAAATATCGGATTAAAAGCCTCGTTCAGTTACTTGCAGATATGATTTTCGAATTCGACCGAATTGCAAAGCTCAGGATTCTGGGAGCCGGTGTATTGCTGGGTTGTTCCACGGTTCTGCTGCTCATCTTGGGAATCAGGATAGGAGCTGTCGGTTTTTATTTTTTTGCTATCGCTGCATTGTTGTCCGCTCTTGCGGGAGTGATACTGACTGCCGTTCCATTTCTGCCGAACATTTTCAGTGTAAACAGGATGGGCGATACAGTGAGCCATGAACAGGAAATCGAGGTTCTTTATGAGTGATTCGGATTGCGTGAATCGTCCGCGGATTCTGCTTTTCGTTTACAACAATCCTGGATGTGACTCGGTAAGGTTTCTGGCAGGGAGAGGAGAGAAGATTGTCGGAGTAGTTACCCACCGCGACCAGCCCTCTGAAACAAAATACTTCGATTCTGTTGCGCAAGTTGCGACCGATTTCGGGCTCAGGGTTTTCTTACCAAGGAATCCCAATGCCCGGGTTTTCATTGAAAGACTCAGGAATCTTCGACCGGACATTATTTTGTCGGTTTTTTTCAGACGGATCCTTTCCAGTGAAGTTCTTGCCCTTGCACCGCTGGGCGCATTCAATATCCACGCATCTCTACTTCCACATTACAGAGGGCGTTGCCCATTGAACTGGGTACTGATCAATGGTGAGAAAGAGACCGGTGCGACTCTTCACGTGATGACGGAAGAAGTGGATGCCGGGGATATTATCGCCAGCCGCCGCGTTTCCATCGAACCGGAGGATGATGCGTCGACGCTCCTGCCGAAAATCAGGTCGGCTGCGCAACGAGTGCTTGAAGAAGAATGGGAGACATTGAAACGTGGAACCTGGGTCGGATATCCACAGGACCATACAACCGCCACCTGTTTCCCCGGAAGAACGCCGGCGGACGGATTGATAAACTGGGACCTCCCCTCGCAGGTGATAAAGAATCTTATCAGGGGAGTGACTTATCCTTTCCCCGGGGCCTTTACCTGGCTGGGTGGAACCAGGATGATAATCTGGCAGGCATCCACCGGCAAAGATCCAGACAATCGACTTATCTCTCCGGGAACAATACTGCCCGGCGGCGGGATCGGAACAGGGGATGGCGTACTTCTGCCTGAAAAGATCACTTTGGGAGATACCGAAATCGACGGAAAACGACTCGAAGCAAAGATTGACGCGTACAGGGGTACTCGGTGCCGGTCGAAGCCGCATGAACCCATGGGTCGCACTTGAGAACGGCAGGAGAGCCGTTTCAGAACGGATAGGTGAAACTTTCAGCGTATGCACTCCCCTTATTTCGACAATTACTGGGCGAGGAGGAACACCGGTCCTGTCAAAATTCATAATCTCGATCCAGTGTTCAAATTGCTCGGCTTGTCCATGGAGAAGCTATGGCCCGACGAGAGGATCAAGGGAAAGAGAATACTTGAGATCGGTCCGGGCGCGGGTTCCGGGTCGCTGTGGCTGTCCTCGGAAGGTGCACATGTGTCATCGCTGGATATCTCACGGGTGAGCGCAGGGATCCTCGCCGATCGCGCTGCGTCCGGGAATGGGGTCGAAAGTGGATCCTTGAGTCCTGTTGTCGGAGAAGCCGAATTTTCGCCTTTCCGGGATGCCGGTTTCGATGGGATTCATATGCAGACGGTCTGGATGCACCTGGATAAAGAAAAAACTCTCGCGGAGTGCAGGCGCCTGCTGCGGCCCGGCGGCAGGCTCCTGGTGGTTGAGCCGATGAAATACAATCCTCTCGTTGCCGCATTCCGTTCTTTCTTTTCCGTTGGAAGGTTCTCGAGCCCGGTTTATCTGTCAACGGGCGATATTGAGAGGATGTGCGAAGGATTCAGCAGAGTTTCGGTGACATTCAAATCACTCTTCACCCCGCCTTTGCTTCTGATCGCGGCAGGTGCGGTGGACAACAGCCTCGGCAGCATGGCCCGGAAACTGGTGAGGTTCGAGGACCGGTTGCTGTCGCGGGTAAAGCAGGCCCGCTGGTTCTCCTGGTTCGTCGTCCTGGAGTTGATCAAGTGAATCACAGACCGGCCGTTCTGGGTATCAGCGCTTTCGGACACGACAGCGCCGCGGCTCTCATAACGCCTGACGGCAGACTGCTGGCCGCCGAGGAGGAACGCTTCTCCCGGGTTAAATTCGACAGACGGTTCCCCTCCCGCGCGCTGAATTTCTGCCTGGACGAGCTCGGTGATCCGGCTGACGGTTATATAGCAGAGAAGAAGGCGGAGATTCCGATCCTGGCGGGTTTTTATCACAACCCGTGGCTCAGAGTCGGAAACAGGGTCGGGCATGTTATCAGGCACCTGCCGGGATCGGTACGCTTCCTGGTATCCTACAGTGAGGATGTTGGAGGATGGGGTTCGATGTTCGGCGCAAGGCGCTTGATTAAAAGGACCGCGGGTCAGGTCAGCAAATCCATGTGGGTAGAGCATCATCTTGCGCATGCCGCAGGTGCGTTTTTCAGTTCACCATTCGAACATGCAGCCATCTGCACTCTCGATGGGATGGGCGAATGGGCCACCACCTGTTTCAGCAGCGGCCGCGGATCTGAATTATCTAAACTGGCGGAATGCTGTTTTCCCCATTCTCTCGGTATCTTCTACAAGACACTGACATCCTACCTGGGTTTCAGGCCGAACAGCGACGAATATAAGGTTATGGGTCTTGCGGGGTACGGCGAACCGGAATATGCCGGGGAGTTCAGGAAGATCCTGTCGCCGCACGACAGTGGTTTTTTCAGGTTGAATCTTGATTATTTTTCTTTCCATAAGGGTTCCAACCGACTGTTTTCGGATCTCTGGATCAAAAGATTAGGGCCGCCGCGTCACCCCGGCGACGAGATAGAAACGCGCCATGAGAATATCGCGCGTTCAGCCCAGGCGGTTCTCGAAGAAACTGTTCTCAAAATGCTTACAGCGCTTTTCACCGTTACCAAAGAACAGAATCTCTGCATGTCGGGCGGGGTCGCGCTCAACTCGAGTCTGAACGGTGTGATAAGAGAAAAATCTCCTTTTGAACGAGTCTGGTTTCAGCCGCCCTCGGGAGATTCGGGTTCCGCTATCGGAATCTGTTACTACTTGAAATATGTTGTCCTGGGTGAGGAGCGGAACGGCGAATGCCAGCGCCATCTTTTCCTGGGACCGGCTTATTCCGGGGGAGACATCCGGAGCAGCCTGGATAAGTTCGGACTTGCTTCGGTCAGCCTCGACAACCCGGAAAAAAGCGCGGCGCGACTTCTGGCGGACGGGAAAGTGATTGCCTGGTTCCAGGGAAGGATGGAGTTCGGTCCTCGAGCCCTTGGAAACCGGAGTCTTCTTGCCGATCCGGGACTTCCCGGCATCGGGGATCGTATCAACAGGCTTGTGAAGCACCGGGAGCCGTTCAGACCGTTCGCACCATCCGTAACGGAGGAGCATGCCGGCGACCTGTTTTTTTCTCCAGGCGCCGCCGGGGCCATGCTATACGTGGTTCGGGCGAAAGAAGCCGCATGTCGAAACCTGCCCGCCACGGTCCATGTAGACGGCACATCGAGGGTGCAGGTCGTTTTTGAAAGTACGAACAAGAGATTTCATTCTCTCCTCGCTGAATTCGAGCGTCTCACCGGGCGTCCGGGGGTTCTCAATACTTCGTTCAATCTGAAGGATGAACCGATTGTCTGCTCTCCTGACGATGCGGCTGATTCTTTCCGGAAATCGAACATAGACGGCCTTATCGCGGGGAATCATCTGGCGGCACGATCCCAGAGGGAACTGGGTCTCCTTCGGAAGGTTGCCGAAGAATGAAATTGACGCGGCGTGACCTGGTTTTTTCCCTGGCCCTGGCGGTATTTTTTACTATTTTTTACAGTTCAGGCCGATGTCCGGGAAACTACTGGGACGATTCAGGGGAGGTGATTACGGCGGGTCGTCTGCTGGGGGTGCTTCATCCGCCGGGGCATCCATTATACCCGGTGCTCGGCCGCGCGATAATCGTGCTTACCGGTCTGCCCCCCGAGTCAGCCGTAACACTGCTGTCCACTCTATTCATGGCGCTCTCCGTCGCGCTGCTCCCTCTCGTGATCGTGTCATTCTTTCAGGGCGGCGGTCTTGTCGGAAGCGCGGCTGCGGCGGGGATAGCTTTTCTTACAGGCTTTTTGCCCCCGCTTATTGTCTACGGCAGGATCGCCGAACTTTATGGAGCGGTTCTTTTTTTCTTCCTGATTTTCCTGTTGGCAGGTGCGGGTGCGATTGGCGCCGGCAGCGATATGGCAAGAAAACGCTGGATGTTCATCGTGCTTTACCTTTCCGCTCTCGGAGCGGGGGTGCACATGCTCCTTTTCGTTTTCACGGTGCCCCTGGTATTGTTATGGCTGCTGTTTTATCGGAGCGGGCGGGCCGGGAACAGCGGCGGCTCCATCCGCGGCGGGGGGCGACCAGCCGGCAATTCCGAAACTCTGCCTGCCGCGTGTTTCTGGATATTAGGCTCGAGCATATTTCTCTACCTTCCGCTGAGGGCTGCTTCCGAGCCGGCTCTTTGCTGGGGCAGGCCCGACGAACTCACGGGATTATTGCGGCATCTCCTCGCGTTCGACTTCGCGGCGGAACTGCAGGGGTTCGACTACGCTTCCGGAGCGGCGCCTTTTAAAGCCGTTTCAGCCTGCCTGACAATACTCAGAGGAGAATTGGGACTGGCTGTTTTTATCGCAGCCGCCGGCGCTGTGGTCGCCGTCGTCAGACCATCCAGGTCTGCAATTACACTGCTGGTTGCGCTGGGAACATCCCTGGGCGCCGCAGCGGCGATCGGGGGCGGGATGGTGCTGGATGCATATATGCTCCCGGCCCTGGTGACGTCAGTTATACTGATTTACGGATTTTGTTTCGGTTTAGCCGGGTGTTTCCGTTATTACGATGGAAACCTTCTGGAAAACCGGGCCGGTTCCCTGCTGTTTATAGCGTCCCTGTCGATTGTCGCCGGAGGGAGCGCCGTCACCAGGTGGGAACCTGAAGCAAGAGCCGCCGCCACCGGCTGGGATACCCTGGACTTCTCGGGGGAAATCCGCTGCGTCACTTACGCCGATCTGTTGCTCGAATACCTGGTCGAACGCAGGGATATGGGTCCGGGGTCGGCGGAAACTTCGATTTTCGTCAAGACGGACAATACGGTAGACTATTTCGCACTGATGGAAGGACTGGCGCGATGCCGGATTGAGAATATACATGTGGAATATCTGCCGGTGGCGGGAATCAGGTTTCCGGCTGCACCGCTATTCGACGAACCGGGATCGGCAGGTGAAGGCGGATCGGATCCGAAGCCGGCCGAGATCTATTTCACCCCGCGTGAGCAGCTGGTTTTTCCGGAGGAACTATTAACGATTGCGGGACCTTTTTTCAAGCTGTCGGGCGAGGCCGTCGCACAGGACGTTGATCGCTCCCGGTCCGGTGCCGGTTCACCGGATCCGCACATGCCCGAACCGGGAACCGAATCAGGCGGGATTGTTGAAGCTGGCGAGACGGGAAGGGATAGAGCCCTCTTGAACGCTCTCGATGAACTTCTCTCCGGCGGAAACAGACATGCAGTAACACGACTTTCAGCAATTCACGGATACAGGGGAGCCTATTTCGCAGCCACCGGTAAACCGATCGAAGCGTTACGGGAGTATTTAATCATCAGTGAAGAGATCGACACTACTAATGCGGGTGCATTCTTCAACGCAGGGCAGATATGCTTCAACAGACTGGGCGATCCTGAGAATGCAATCCGATATTTTCGCCGGGCGGTCGCTCTCGAACCCGAAAACAGAATTTTCCGGACCGCTCTCGCGAGAAACCTGCTGAAGGTAGAGACGCAGCGGACCATCGGAAACGGAACAGAATGAATATCCTGCTTGTAGCACCTTCACAGTTCAAGGCCTACGGGACCAGGATCAGGCCGCCCTACCCGCCATTGGGGCTGCTGTCGATCGGTGCGGTGCTGCAGAAGGCCGGTCACAGGGTTCGGTTTATCGATATGGATGCCCAGGGTTTGCCGGTTTCCGGGTTAGCGGCGGCTAGCGCTGATTTCAAGCCCGGCCTGGCTTGTATCACCGGAACGAGCCCTTCACATCCCGATATGATTGACGCAGCGGCGGCAGTGAAAGCGGGCGCTCCGGAGGTGAGTGTCGTTGCGGGTGGTCCCCACGCCAGTGCCGTTCCGGAAGATCTGCTCCTGTATTCATCCATAGATTATGTAATTGCGGGTGAAGGTGAATCGGCAGTCGTTTCGCTTGCCGAGGCCGTTGCCGGTGGTGGTCGGGCAGGGGAGATTGAGGGACTTTTCAGTAAATCCGGAGATTCAATTCAAACGCCTTCTACGCGGACCGCCCGGCGTCCGGATCTGAACCTGCTTCCGTTCCCTGCCCGTGACCTGATACCGCCCGATGCCGTTTACGCCCCCCCTGATGCCTTTTTAGCCCCGATCATCCACGTCCTGGCATCGAGAGGATGCCCCTGGAACTGTGGATTCTGTGCTTCCAGATCTCTTTTCGGGCGAAAACTGCGTTACCGCGATCCGGAGAATGTCGTGGAAGAAATCGATTCGTGCGTAAGAGAACACGGGACGAAAGAAACCCATTTCGCGGATGATTCGATAACTGAATCGAAAGAATGGCTCCTCTCTTTTTGTGATGAAACAAGGAAACGTCTCTCGATCCGGAGTTTCATGTTCATGAACGGCCTGCGCGCCGACCGGGTCGACAGGGACATCCTGGAAGCCCTCAGGAGCATCGGTACGAGAAACCTGGGTTTCGGAATCGAGTCGGGTGATCCTGAATTGAGAAAAGCCATGGGCAAGAATCTCGACATCGATGCGGTCACGCGAAATATCCGGCTTGCCGGTCGCCTCGGCTTCGATGTCTGGCTTTTTTTTCTGTTCGGTTATCCCGGGGAGACCGACGAGACGGCCCGCAGGACACTCGAGCTCGCGAAATCTCTCGATCCTGCATTCGCCAAATTCATGGTTGTAAAACCGTTCCCCGGAACTCCGCTCAGGGAGGCTCTCATCCGTGACGGACTGCTGGAAGACGAGCGATATGAACGGCTTGGCATTTATACGCCACCAGTGCATTCCCTTCCCGGGATGAGCGGAAAAAGGATGATGTGGTGGCTGCGGAAAGCCAACAGGAGTTTCTACCTTCGTCCCGGGAAACTGGCGAAGCACCTGGTGCGGACGGGAAACCTGAAGAGGTTCATCAGGAACCTGGTGGCTTTCCGGTTCGTGCTCAGGCTGATGTTCAGGAGATGATCCCGGAGAAGCCTTCGTGCAAATCGTGTAAAAGAAGCAGCTTGTGATGACATCACTACTCTCCAAATCCCGGGTTCTGCTGGCAGGTTGCGGCGCCGGATCCTTGATCCTGTTTCTGGGGAGTATGGAAACCGGGGTAGGATGGAAAGACAGTGCCGAGTTCGTTGTGGCCGCCGGCACCATGGGGATTCCGCATCCTCCCGGCGCCCCGCTCTATCCGCTGCTCTGCCGGTTTTTTTTCGTTCTGTCGGGAATGCAGGCCGCGACGGCCTGTAATGCGGTATCCGTTTTTTTCGCAGTCCTTGCCGGGATACTCATTCCAAAGATCGTGCTCCTGATAGTACCCGCTTCCCGTTTCAGGTTCGTTTCAGCACTTGCCGCCTGGCTGGTGTTTCTCGGCATTCCCGGTGTTCTTGAATATGCGGGAACGGCGGAGACGTATATCCCCTTTCTGTTCACTGTGCTGGCCTGCACTTTCATTCTTTCCGGCATCAGGAAAACGAACGCCACCCGGAGTTGTTTTTTTGCGTCATTCATCACCGGAATCGCGTCATGTCTTCACCTGACCGGCGTTCTGCTTGCAGTTCCGCTGGTCGCGTTATTTATTAAAATCAGCCGGAGCTTCTCGTGGAAGAAACAGGTCCGGACGGCAGGCGTTTCCTTCGCATTCTTCCTGCTCGGCTTCACACCCAATCTTTACATCCCGCTCCGGGCCGGCCGAACACTTCTTCTGGACTGGGGATCCCCCTCGGTATTTAAACGGTTCTCCGATTTTATCCTGGCGCGGGAATTCGTTCCCGACCTGCTGGGCCTGGAGTATTCCGCCCGGTTTGCGGACGCATCAGCCGTAATCCTGCCCTGGAATCCGGGATCTCCTCTTGCGACGGCGGTAATCGCTGTTCTGGTATTGGCCGGACTGGTTTATACGTGGCGATGGAACAGGAGCGCCGCGGTCTGCCTCTGCTCGGTTTTCGTGCTTTTCGCCTGGTACGGTATCATGTTCGGGGGGGGGATAGATCTGGCCGGATACATGATTCCACCCGCGGCCGCAGCGGCGATTCTGGCAGGAATTGTTGTTTCGGCGGCGCCAAGCGGGTTTGCTCGTATCACGGGGATACGGTTCGATTCGGGACGACTATCGGGCAGTGCGAAGAAAAGGATATCCGCTGCCGGATCCGCTGCTTATCTTTTCGGGCCGGTGCTGATCGCCGCGCTCATGCTTCCGGGGCGGAGTTTCGATCGCGGAACCGGTGAATCATATTCGGAAAAGCTTATCTCTCCCTTGAGGGGGGCTGAGTCCGCACTGTTCATCACTGGGAATACGGTCGATTATTTCCTCGTTCTTTATCAGCTTTACCTGAATCCCGAGCTCCGGTCAAAAGTGGTTCCTGTTTATACGGAGCTCCTCGAATACGAATGGTTCAGGGAGAAGGTCGGATCGAGGATTCCGATTCCCGAAGCATCACTCGAGCGAAACGGAGCCGGAATCCTGACCGCTCTGCTGAAGCAGGCAGTGGAATGGAAGGTTTTTTACACCCCCGACGATGATTTCTGTTTACCTCCCCTGCAGCTGCGGCGGTGCGGACCGTTGTTCGAACTGTTAAGGGGGAGCCGGGAGGAAGAAACCGCCGGTTGTGCAGGGGAGCTTTCCCTTCCTTATTTCAACGAGCAGCATTATCTGGAGAGAGCGGGACTGTTATATTCGGATCACGGTCTCTATTGCTATGAGACAGGCCGATATTCCGAAGCACTGGAGCTTACGGAAAGCGCTGCGCGTTTTTTACCGGATAACATCGAAATCGGAGTCAACCTGGCCCTTTTGCTGTCGAAAGCAGGCAGGGAAAGGGATGCGCTCGCACACCTCGATTCTCTGGTGCGGCGGTTCGGAGAAAGTTATCTCATTCATTGCACTTACGGGAGCATCCTGTATGACGGCGGCGATAAAGCCGGGGCGGCGGAACATTATAAGAATGCGCTTGAAATCAATCCCCGCGGCAGGGACGCTCTTTTGAAAACAGCTTCCTGTCTATTGCAGATGGGAGAACCGGCGGCTGCCCTTGACAATGCCCGGGCCGCCGTCGAGGTTTCGCCGGAGGATAATACGGCACTCAATCTCATGGGCGAGTGCTACCTTGAAATGGAGCTCCTGGACAGGGCCGAGCGTGCGTTCAGATCGGTTATCCGGAGGGAGCCGGACTTCGAGCACGCCTGGGCGAACCTCTCTCTGGTTTACGAAAAGCGTGGCAAAGCCGGGGAAGCGACGGCGCTCCTCCGCGAGGGTCTTGCCGTCAATCCGTCCAGCATTCTCCTTTCCCGGCTTCTATCCGCACGGGCCGGCCGTCACCGGGTAAATCGAGAGCAGTCTCTTCATTGAACGTAACCGGGCGTTCCGGGGTTCTCTTTCCCTTCCTTTAAGAACATCTTCAATGTCACATCTTTTTTCGCTTCTCCACTCGAGAGTTCCCATTTTTCGAGAGTTTTTCTGAAAGCCGACAGCGTTCCGGGATAAGCCGCCGCCAGGTTGATGCTTTCATCCGGATCTCTCTCGAGGTTGAAAAGTTCGGCGTTCCCGTTTACGTAGAATATGCTTTTCAAAGGACCGTTATACACGGCATGGTTCCCGTACCATTGGGTCACAATCGTTTCCACGGGTTCGGGAGGACCGGCCGAAAGCTCCGGAAGAAGGCTTCTCCCTTCCAGATAATCCCCGGTCTGAACTCCCGCAGCTTCCATAATAGTCGGTGCGAGCGATACCAGTGATCTTCTCTTTTCATACACATCCGGCACGATCCTGCCGGGCCACCGGATGATCAGGGGAACCGCCACCACTTCCTCGTAGAGCGAGTTCGAGTGCAGTAAAAGATTATGCTCACCGAACTGTTCCCCGTGATCCCCGGTTATTATCACCAGGGCATTGCTCAGCCTCCCCGTATTTTCGAGAAAAGTGAAGAGTCTCTCCAGATGGTGATCGAGATAACTGATCTCCCCGTCGTAGGCTGCTCTTAGAAAATCCGTAACGTCGGAGGAAATTTTGACTTTCCCGCGACTCTTTTTATCGGTCTTCCATTTGAAAAGGAGGGTTCTCATCTCCTCCCTGGTCATTCTACTGGAATCCGGGAACTCCGCGGGCAGGAATCGTTCGAGGAATTCCTTTGGAGGGTCGTAAGGGAAATGGGGATCGATGTAGTTGACGAAGAGGAAGAGAGGGATGTCTGCGGGTGCTTGACTCACTTCGGTGATGATATGATCCGTGGTGATGTCCGCCGTATTCTGAGCCTTGCTTCCTCCCGGCACCGGCAGGCCGATTACCGGAAAGCCCAGAGGAAACGCCCTCGATATCTTCCCCAGAAGACCCGTGCGTTTCCAGTATCCGCCCGGAGCGAACACCTGAACCATCTTGTAATCGTAAGAGTCGAAGCCCTGATCAAATCCGAAAAGACCATGGAGCGCTGAATTCGCGACCACGCCTGTGCAGTAGTACCCGGCCTCTCTCAGTATCTCCGGAAGTTTCGGATTGCTCCCTGCGAAGAACCTGTTGTTTTTGTATACGCCGTGAGTGACGGGAAACATGCCGGTCAGCATCGTGGCATGGGTAGGGGGAGAATGACACGAGGTGGAAACCGCGTTTTTGAGCAGAGCTGCTCCGGATGCGAATTCATCGATGAACGGAGAGGTGTTTTTTTCGTATCCGTAACACGAGAGGTGATCTTTCCTGAGGGTGTCCAGCACGAACAGGAATATGTCGGGTCTGGATTCCCTGTCTGCGATTGGCGCCCGGCTCGAAAACCCGTCAAACAGGGAACCTGCTCCCGAGACCGCTCCGGCAGCAAGAAAAACAGCTGCAAGGATGACCAGATCGGCGGCCCACAATTTCAGGGGGTGTCGGGAGGATATAGACCATCGACCGCCGGATTTCCCGTTGAAAAAGCGTGCGGCAGCGAAACCCGTCCCGAAGACGGCAAGCAGCAGAACCACGGATAAGATCAATCCCTTCACTGACAAAAAATCCATCCCGTCGGGCAGGAACGAGAGGAAGGTGAAGGTGAGCAGGCAACCGAAAACACCGGCCGAGAAGACTGCTGTCGATACGAAAGAGTCCGAGTGATCAGAACGGCGGATCGCAACAAGGAAAAGTCCCAGGAATATCCCGAGCAGAAAACCGAACGACAGGCCCAGGAGTATCTGCAGCAGAACCCCTGTGACAAAAAGCTTCAGGTACCAGATATCGAGAACCAGCAGAAGCTGCCATAAAACATACGGGATGCCGGCAAGCAGTCCGAACAGAACACCGGCTGCAGACGAAAATGAAACTGTTCTGAGAAACGACTTCATCTATTCAGCTCCCCGAAAATCTCAGTGCGACGAGGCCGCAATTATCGATCGGTGAGACGTTAAACCGCGGTATCCTTCAAGTCAAGGACTGGTGCGTCCCGGATACCGGACCGATCAGGATGACACGTTGAAGCGGATGGAAATAAAACACCGGTTCAAGTTGGCATGCACTCTTGCGTTGTGCGGTCTGTGGTGTTATCTTTGCCCGCATGATCCGGAGTGGTAGCAGTGGTGACTAAATCTCAGAAGATCCGGCTTGGTATTTTTCTTTTTCTTTCAGCGGCGGTTTTTCTGTCCCTGGCAACCTTCCTGGCCGGGAAAAAGCTGCTCGAGCAGAAAGATATCTATTACATCGCGTACAAGGATGTATCGGTAAGCGGCATCGATGTCGGCACCCAGGTCAAGTACCATGGAATCCGGATCGGCAGCATCACCGGAGTATCGATCGATCCGGTGGATGTTACCCGAGTCATCATTGAGGTGGCCATGGATTCCGGAACTCCCATAAAGGAAGATGTCCGCGCCGTGATATCCTCCATAGGGATTACCGGAATAAAACGGGTGGAGCTTGTGGGGGGCACGAACGAGGCGGCGAACCTGGTGCCGGGTTCTTTCATAATTCCCGGAGAGTCGCCTCTCGACGCCATAACGGGAAAAGCGGAGATCATCGCCGAGAAGGCCGAGCTGCTTCTGACGAACATGGTTTCGCTCACTTCGGAGATGAACAGGGAGCACGTCGAGGTCATTCTCGGCAACATGGCGGCGCTCACCGCGGATATCGGAGAATTTATCTCTGATAACAGGGGGCAGGTGACGTCGATTATCGAGACAGGCGGGAGGGTCGCCGAGAATGTGGACGATCTCGTGGTTGAAACCCGTGAAACCATGGAGCGGCTCGATGCCGTTATGGCCGGGCTGTCGGGAGCTCTCGCGGCGGTGGATACGCTCGGGGCCGATCTGAGGGACGCCGGAGTGCAGGAAGCCGTGGCGCGGCTGCGGGATGCGGCGGACCAGGCCACCCGTACCCTGACGCATCTCGATCTTACCATACTGAAAGGCCGGACGGATCTCCTCGCTTCCCTTGAATCGCTGCGCGAGAGCATGGATTATTTCAACGAATTCACGAGAATGATAAGCGAGAATCCGTCCCTCATGTTCAGAGGCGGCACTCCTACCGGAGGGATGAACGAATAGCGGCTTCCGAAAGCCGTTGGAGGCAGGTAAGCGATGATACCGGTCCGACGATTCATCAATCGTTACGCCGACCCCGGCCGCCGCCGTGGACGGCTTTTTTTTCAACAGATATTCCGTCGCCGTTCGATTGTTTTGACGGCGGTTCTTCTTTTTACTATTTTCGGAGCATCGTGCGTCCGTGAGGTTCCCCGCACCAGGTATTATATCCTCGAATACAAACCGATTCTCAAGAACCCGGACCTTGCCGTCGAAGAGCCGTTCCCCTGCAGGATGCTGATAAGCGATTTCGAGATTCCGCGGTCGTACGATTCGGTCCGCATCGTGTCCCGCGAGTCGAGCCATCAGATCAACTACTTCCGGTACAGCCTGTGGGCCGTGAGACCCCAGGTGGTGATCGCCGACCTGATAGCCGCCCACCTGAACGCCTATCATACTTTCGACAGGAGCCAGAGAGAGTTCCTCGATGAGCGCCCTGACTACGAGATAACGGGATACATCCACAAGATCGAACGATACGAAAGCGGGATCTACAGGGCCGCGCATCTTCAGGCGGATTTCTACCTCTACAACTACGGAACGAACGAGGTGGTCTGCAAACATGAATTCGACAGGGATGTTGAGCTTACAACGGCCGAATTCAATTTTTTCGCGAAAAAGATAAGCGACATCATCAGGGAAGAAACGGATCTGTTCATAAGCATGCTGATCCGGCAGTTCAGCGAGATTTATCCTCCCGAGGAAGACACCGAGCCGGCAATCGAGGATTTATATCCCGTGGAAACGACCGGCGACGCTGAAGAACCCGGGTTTTCGGGTGCGGCTGCGAACGAAGGCGGGGGGGAAGGTGGGTAAGCCGAAATTCCGATACTCCCCATCGCTCCCGGTGCGGTTGTTTCTGCCTGCCCTGGTTTTTCTGCTTACCGCCGGAGCCGGAGTTTCATTTTCGGATACCGGCAGTGAATACAGGAGGGTCCTTGAAAAGGGATGGTTGTCGCCTCCTCCTTCCATTCAGCTCGATCGCGAGGGCATCGACGATCGTAAAGGCCTGGGGCGCCTTTTCCTGCCTACCATGAGCAGCCTGGAGGCGGAACCGTTCTACGTCGTGTTCAGGGGTGACGATAAGGTCGGGGAGATGCCGATGGGCTCGAGCATTTTTCTCAGACCAGGGAAATACACTGTTAAATACGGTTCGGGCACCCTGGATCAGATGATGAGCCGGGAAGTGGAAATCCTGGAGGAAGACACCCTCGTGCTCGAACCCGACTGGTGTGCTCTCACGGTCCATCTCATGGACGAATCGAGAAACGATCTCACTCTCAATTATGAAGTGTTCAGGATGCCCGAGGGGGAGTCTTTCGGGGTGGGCTCGGGTTTCAGCGAAGAGTTCGGCGAGCAGATCAGGACGATGATTCTGCCGCCCGGTCTCTACAAGATCGTGCGGCTGGGCGAGAGTTACAGCACCTATACCGATTTCGCATCGGTCAGGCTTATACCCGGGCATCACACCAGGTTCACGATCGTCATCGATTCCGAAAGCGAACATTTCATCGGGTCGGGCATACTGGGCCGCGAGCTCCGGGCTCTCAGCATCCGCTCCTGGCGGGTGTTCGGCGCGTTCAGCGGAAGCTTCATCCTGAGCAGAGACGAGGAAGCGGGGATGGATGAACCCACCGACCACATGACTTTCACGACCCAGTTCGACACCAGGATCAAGTATGACCGGCGCCCCCATTATTTCCTTTCCAACTCTATGCTCGAACTCGCCTGGAACAAACAGGAGGGGCTCGATTTCAGGGCTTACCTGGATCGACTCGAACTGAAGAACACCTATATTTATTATTTCCTGCCGAGACTCGGGATTTACGGAAGCCTGCGAATAAATACCAAGCTGCTGCCTGCGTATCACAGGGATATCCCGGATACCGTTTCGGTCGTGAAGAGGGAGAACGGAACTGAACTGGGCAGGTGGACGGGGATTGACGATCTCGTCATCTCTCCCATGTTTTCTCCGATAACGCTCAAGGAGGGGCTCGGAGTCAGCCTGGCCCTGCTCAAATCGAGCCGGTTCAACCTCAACCTCCGTTCCGGGCTCGGTCTTCAGCAGACCTTCAACCGGGACGTATTCGTCTACTCCCCCGAGTCCGGCTCCGATTCGTTGTTTGTTTTCGACGGGCTGGAGTCTGCTTACGTTTACGGCACCCAGGCGACGATGGTGGGGTACTTCAGACTGTTCCGCCGGGTTGTGTTCACCACCGATCTCGATTTTATTTTTCCGTTCAAGAAAGAGGACCCGGTAATGAAATACTGGGAAAACGTTATCAATTTCAGGCTGTCCAAGAACCTTTATCTCGATTACCGGATCCGGATGAGCAACGAGGAGACGGGCGGAGAGAAGATACTCACCGATCAGAACATCCTCGTGCGCCTTTCCTGGATCATCTATTGAGTTTTAACCTGCCATGCTCGAAATTAACCGCGACGGCAACATAATCTCGCTCTCCGGAGAACTCGACCGGACGGGGGCGCACCGGTTGCTCGAGGAGGTGTCCGGCAGACGGGGGGCGCGCAGGATCGGCGCCGATACCGTGTTCGAAATGTCGGGCGTCACGCGCCTCGACAGCGCGGGCGCCGCCGTGCTCGATGAGCTTGCCGGCGCGCGGCGGGTCTCGGTGAAGGGTTTTTCTCCCGAAATGGAGAAGGCTTACCGGCGTTTCGGAACAGGTGAGACCGCATCACCCCCTGAACCGGCGCAGACCGGTTTTTTCGAGCGCCTGGGTGACGGTGCATACGAGTCAGTCCGGAGTTTGACCGGATTCATGGTACTCCTCTCCGATGCTCTTTTCTGGGCCGTGGCCGGTCTTTTCTCCAGGAAAGGGCACCGGAAAGGCGCTTTTGTCCAGCAGAGCGTCACTATCGGGGTTGAGGCTCTTCCGGTGGTGAGCCTTACCACCTTTCTCGTCGGTCTGATCATGGCCGTGCTCTCCGCTGGGCAGCTCCGGCAGTTCGGCGCGAACGTTTTCGTGGCTGACCTCGTGGCCGTCGCCATGGCGCGGGAAATGGGACCGATCATGACCGCGATCATCATGGCGGGGCGAAGCGGTTCGGCGATCGCATCAGAGATAGCCACCATGAAGGTCACCGAGGAGCTGGACGCCCTCAGGACCATGGGTATCAGCCCGGTGAGATTCGTTGTCGTTCCCAAGGTCTGGGCCATTTCGGTGATGCTTCCTCTCCTCACGCTTCTTTCTGTGGTTGTGGGGATCTCCGGCGGCATGATCGTCGGTTTCCTTTCTCTCGACATCACCCCGTCCGTGTTTCTGAGAGAAGCTTCCGCAGCGATATCCCTCGGCGACATAATCACAGGGATGGGGAAGAGCGTCGTGTTCGCCTGGCTCGTGGTGGTGACCGCGTCATTTTTCGGGATGCAGGCCCGCGGAGGTCCGGAGGGTGTCGGCAAGGTAACGACCTCCTCGGTGGTGACCTCCATCTTTCTCGTCATCATCGCCGATGCAGTGATGGCTCTGATTATCTATTTATAAGGAGCGCAGTTTGCCGGATCCGGCTGAACAGACCAATGTCATAGAGGTGAACGGCCTCCGGGCCGAATACGGCGACAAGGTGATCCTCGAAGATGTTTCGATGGATGTGCGGCAGGGTGAGATCATGGTCGTGGTCGGAGGCAGCGGCTGTGGAAAAAGCACCCTGTTGAAACAGATAGTGGGGCTGCTCGAGCCCGCTGCGGGGACGATTCGCGTTCTCGGGAAAGATCTGGCCGGTCTCGGTGAGCGGGAGCTTGACGTCCTTCACGAGAGCATGGGCATGCTTTTCCAGAACGGAGCCCTCCTCGGCTCCGCAACCGTCGAGGAGAACGTGGCCATCCCGCTTCTTCTGAACACCTCCCTGCCTGAAAGCGTGGTGAAAAAGATCGTGCTGAAGAAGCTGGACATGGTCGGCCTCGCCGCGGCTCTCCACAAATTGCCGACAGAGCTTTCGGGGGGCATGCAGAAACGTGCCGCACTGGCAAGGGCTCTCGCCCTCGATCCGCTCATCCTTCTCGCCGATGAACCTTCCGCCGGCCTTGATCCGGTAACACTGAAATCTCTCGACAAACTCCTCCTCGATTTGAGGGAAATGCTCGGCATGAGCCTCGTCGTGGTGACCCACGAAGTGTCGAGCATCCTCCGCATCGCCGACAGAATCACTTTCCTCGCCGACGGCCGCGTCATCTTCGCGGGCACGAAGGAAGAAATAGCCGGCACGACCGAGCGGCGGGTCGCCGACTTCTTCGCCAGCGCCACCGGCGTTCACGCCTGATTATACCGAGTTCGCGGAACCGCTGGACACCGGCATCGGTACGCCGGACCTCCGCCAGGTCCATCAAGCTATTTGCGATGCGGGGACTTGACCCCGTAGATGCCGTCACGAATCAGCTGACGAGAGAGCGTCCTCCGCAGGGCGGGAAGACGCTCCCTCGTCAGCTTTGCGGCGACGGAGGCAGGGGAAAGAGTTGGATAGAAAATAGAGAAACCCCCGCATCGTAAATAGCTCGCTTATAATATTGTTGTCGCGAGAAGCATCGAATGCTATATTCATTGTAATCGTTAATTTTCTGTGTATCAGGATGGCCGGTCGTTTGAACGACCCGGACAGAAGGAGGTTCAGGATGGTACGTTTCTTCCTCACTCACTCACTAGGACTTTAACTCTCAGCCTCTTAATCCTGTCGGGTATCCTTTGCCGCCCAATGGTTTCTTTCGGAGAAACCGGCGACCCTACCGAATGGTTCTATATCGCCGAAATCGTCGATCCATTGATTGATCCGCCGGATCCTGACCTGAAAAGGTTCATCTTGAAGGTCCCGGATATCACTGATTACGGAGATGACGCGGGCGACGATTTCATGATATTCGGCTGCGACCTGGTGAACGGTGAAATGTTCCGGGATGGTTGTGATGATCCTCCCGATCAGGACTGGTGCGGCTATTGGGAACCCGGCGAAGGAGAACCGTATCTACAAAGCAAGCGCAACTGGACCGAGGGTCAGGTGAAGTTCCTATTTTCTCATAATATCAACACTATAGGCTCACGCTCCAGTTTCGATAACTATCAGGAGCAGTTGTGGTATAACCAGAACGCGGAATTTCGATACGACTACGAAGGAGGTACCTGTAACGGTCTGGTTGAGGGTGATCTCAGATATTACAGGGCAGGATCATCAGTCCTTCTACATAAAATGGTTAATAACGAGCTTCCCAAATACGAATACCATGGAAGTGATCCTGATAATTACCCTCATCCATTCTTTCCATACACTGCGTACTTGTACTTTTCCCATCCATTAAAGATTGAAATCAATCTGTGCATGGTGCCCGATGTATTTTGCGAGGAGTTCAAACGGGATGCGTATTTGAGGGCGTTCCTTTTCATTTCGGATGGTGATCCGGAAAACCATGGTCGATGGTTCTACAGTGACAACCCGGATCTGGACTATGCGGAATACAATACTGCGAAAGACAGTCT
The DNA here is from genome assembly GCA_964394085.1 of uncultured Gemmatimonadota bacterium. GTDB lineage: Bacteria > CAYMWF01 > CAYMWF01 > CAYMWF01. Next base: position 54,034 of record CAYMWF010000004.1, read on the forward strand.
CGAGGTTCCCGGTTTCTGGAAATGCCATAACCCGAACGGCCTGTGCAACGAACATGCACTTATCTGTTATAATCTGGGGTTCGACGTACCTTGGGGATGGGAACTGAAAGACATGCCGTGCTGGATAGGCGAGCGGAGGCCTTGGATACGTATACTTCTCGGTCGGAATTATAATCCTGAAAAGGAACCAAAAGTGCCGCCTGCCCGTCTGAAATTCGCGGAACTCATGAAAGATAAATACAAGAGCGAGAACAACGACGATTACAACGAGGCTATAGCAGCATGGAATTACGAATACTATGATGATCAGACTGAGGAGGGCTTCAGAATCGATTATTTCTGTGTTAATGACTGTGCTACCCCGGGGGGTGATGAAGTTTTTCTCGAAACAATCGATTCACAAGTTCCCCCCGAAAGTATAGATCCGATACTCGATATTTTACCATATTATCCGCCGGAGGACTGTACAAGCGAATGCTGTAACGGAGACGGTAATGCTTTAAAAAACTGGTTGACGGGCGATTGGGATTCCGATCTCGGTTACGTTCTCACCAATGAAGACGCCGGTGTATTCAAGGTTGCGATATCGGACGAATACCATTCGATAGCGATCGACGCCATCAGGTTTTTCGATGAGAACCACCTGATATTCACCGAAAATATCAACTGGCAGGCCATGAGAAAGGTTGACAGCAAGCACATTCTGCTGAGCATAGCTAACGCACGGGGCCACAAGTTTACCGGTGAAGATTTCGATGCGATAACAGGCCAGTTCTATTCGAAAATACCCGAGGATATTCCCGGCGATGACACTTACCATTCTTATTGGGACGAGTTCGACTATTATAGAAAATGCCTGGATTTTGTCTTTAATAATTCAGGCAGAGTCATGCCGGTATTAAACGGCGAGTTCACATCCCACGCCGACTGGGAAAACGAAATGGATTATAATATGGGTATTGAACTGCAGGTTGATCCCAAATGCCCCGTGCTCGAAGTAGAAATTGCGGAAAAAGTCTGTTTCGCGCCTTTCCCTCATGGTGTGTCCCAGGGAGAGAACAATTGTCTCAATCCGAACAATTACCATTATACCGAATCCGGCCTCAGCGATTCCTGGGTCGATCCGGATAATGGCGTTGAACACCTGGGTCGGGGTGACGACTATGATATCGCCACGTCGATACTTCTGGATCCCGTGACGCTGGGTGGTACGGCTTACAACCTGGTTCTTGGAAATATTTACCATGGCTATTACGACCACCAATATGCGAATGGTGGGAAGATACAAAATCCGGATTCACGCAAACAGACTGAGAACTGGGGTATTCTGAGCCCCTGCATGGTTGCTGAGCCGGAAAATGCACCTTTTCAGCCGTACGTGGAGATGACCGAAGCGATAAAGATGCGAAACGGTGCATTCGAGGAGAATCTATCGGGCAGCGCCTGGGACGGTAGTGATCCCGGCACCTATGATACGATTCCGGAAAAAGTGCCTTGTTATGAAGGCGGAGGCGACTGCCCGGCAGTATACCTTCATGAAATCGGCGAGGAGGATTGCCTGGAATAAACCCTGTAATAACGGTCAGTGTGTAATATCATCAAGTGGTATGCAGGTGGAATTTCGGTTAAAATGTTGGAGAGGAAGCAATGGATAAGAACGTCCACCAAACAGTAGCATTGATTCGTCTGCAAGGGAAGAAACGACTTAAAAGTCTAATCCTCCGAATCATTTTCGCGGTTTTTCTGCCTGCATGCGCTTTCGCCGGTTACATCCCCACTGAGAACAACGATTCTTCAGGTTCCACCGGTCTCCCGGACGGCATCTGGCATTCGAAGCCGGGCAATCCGGCCATCCAGTGGTGCATCGATCACGCGTCGAATGGTGACACAATCCTTGTGTATCCAGGCACATACTACGAGCATCTTGATTTCCTCGGTAAGGCGATAGTGGTGAAGGGCGTGGCCGGAGCCGCGGAGACCGTAATAGACGGCGGCGGAACGGGCAGCGTCATAACATACTCATCAGGAGAGGACACGACTAGTGTGATTGAAGGGCTAACCTTGCGGAACGGATGTGGAAAATATTACGGTGGTAATAGTTGGGCTGGTGGAGGCATAAACTCCAGTGAAGCTTCGTTCAAGGTATTGAAATGCATTATCAGTGATAACATCGTCGGGTCAATTGATGGTTTGAGCTCTGGTGGAGGGCTCTATGTATATGCATGTCCATACTTAGTGATACAAGACTCGAAGTTTATAAGAAATCAGGCGGGTCGCGGGGGTGGGGGAAGGTTCTACACAGCAAAAGGAATGATTACTGGTTGTCTTTTCGAAGGGAACATCGCATTCGGGGAGATAGACGGGGGGGATTACACCGGTGGAGACGGCGGCGCTCTTCTTCTTTACGACTGCGATGGGCTTGTTGTCAGCGGCAACGTTTTTTCGAACAATTCGACGCCCCAGGCAGAGGTAGGCAATTACAGCAGTGAGGGCGGTGCGATAAAGACAAGTCTGGGGTCGCCTGACATCAGGAACAATCTGTTTATGCGTAACGAAGCCGGTTACGGCGGCGCTATAGCGGTAAAGAAAGGGAGTAGCAGCGTCATCGCACGTAATTTGTTCCTTTTCAACCGGGCGGGAAACTACTGGTACTCCGGGTCCGGCGGGGCGGTGTACTGCTTCGGAGTTGATGTTTTTCCCGGGATATTCAACAACACCTTTTTCGGCAACGGCTCTTACCCGGGAGTATGGGGTGATGTCAAAGGTGGATCCGTTTCTCACTGGGAGCCTGGAAACGGCGGTGTGATAAACAACATATTCTTGAATACACTTTCAGGTCGCGCATTGACGTATGGTTTAGGAGTGACTCACCACCACAACTGCTACTGGAACAATGCCGACGGCGATGTTTATTCACCTGGTGAAGGCTCGATATTCGAAGATCCGCTCACCGATCCCGACAGGGAATTCATGCTGCCCGCAGATTCCCCGTGCATCGACGCCGGCATCGAGATTGCCGGTCTGGACGAGTATTATTGCGGTGAGAGCCCAGACATTGGAGCCCGGGAACACTGCGGCCTGGTGTCTGTGCGACCCGGATATATCGTTCTCGACCCGGTGGTTCACATCTCTACGGACAGCCTTGGAGGTTCGGCCCTCCAGGGCGGCGAATCGAAGAGCGACCGGTTCCGCATAGTAAACAGTGGAGTCCATACTCTCGAATACGAAGTGAAGCACGGCGGCGCGCCATGGTATTCCCTCGACGGAGCCCTTGTGGGCGAGCTTCGTTGGAATGAAGACACGTACATCCGATGCCTTTTCGACTGTGACAGCCTTTCAACAGGCAGGTACATCGACACTCTGACCGTGGAGAGCAGCGACCCGTCGAACCCGCAGCTTCCGATCAAGGTGGAGCTTTCGATCTATACTCATGGTGTGATCCATGTGCCGGGTAATTTCAACGCGATACGTCCGGCCGTGGACGCGGCCGTGAACGGAGATACCGTGCTCGTAGCGCCCGGTACATACAAGGGTCCTTTCAACCGTGATATAGACCCTCACGGCAAACAACTGACCATAATGTCATCGGACGGCTGGGACGCCACCGTCATCGACTGCGATCGCAAGGGCCGCGCCTTCTACTACCATACCGACGAGGACAATCTTTCGACACTCAAAGGATTCACAATCACAAACGGTACGACTGAAAACTATGGTTCCGAATACGGCGGCGGAGTGTACACTTACAATGCCGCACCTGTCCTCGAATGGTGTCGTTTCAGAGACAATGATGCTACTGACCATGGAGGAGGATGTTTTATACGTAATACCGATATAGTTATCCATCAATGTGTATTCGAAGGTAACACGGCTCGTCAATGGGGGGGGGGATGCTATGCTTCAGGAGATTTCAGTGGGGAGGAAATCATATATTTAAGAAATTGTACTTTTTATAATAACAAATCCGGCAGCGATGGCGGCGGGATATACTTGCAGAGACTTCTTGATGGAATTGTGGAGAATAATATTTTCTGGCAAAATCAACCCGACCAAGTGGAAAACGGCTGGTCTGGGGAGCCGTTAGTGCAATATAATGTAATAGACGAATACTGGGTGGATCCTCCTAATATAAGGGACGATCCTCTTTTCCTCGACCCGGATAACGGCGACTTCAGGCTTTTCGAGGCTTCGCCGTGCATTGATGCAGGGAATCCCGAAACCCCCAACGTGCCCTGGGGCGGGTCGCGTCGAGACATGGGGGCTTTCGAGTTCGACAAGGGCTGGTACCTCGACGGTTCGGGGAGGATAGTAAATAAGCCGGTGAATTCCGGCATAACAACTTTCCTCGGCAGCCTACCTGCATGCATCGACCCCGGAAGCTCCGTCGAATTGGGAGCCGCGGTAAGAAACAACGATGTGACTGAAAGGTCCCTCGACCTTCTGCTTTTCACACTCGCCGCCGCCGAAGTCGACTCCTTCACCCTTTCCGATTCCATTTTGACCCTCGCGCCCGGAGCCGTCGCTCTATATCCTTTCAGCTACACCGTACCCCCCGACTTTCCCCAGGGCCACGCCGCAGCCCGTATCGAAGCCTCTCTCTCCGGTACCCTCCTCCATGCGACCGAACACCATACGAGAATTTCAATCTGCAAACACAACCAGGGCGCCGCCGAGCAAGACTGACTTATGGTGGTTTTCCGGAAGAGAGAAAGTGAAAACGGTTGACACGTCTTTCGGTGTGGGCTAACCTGCGCGTTACGTTGATTCAAGAAGTTTATCCTGCTTAACATCAGGAGGTTACGGATGTTCTTCGACCTTGCAAGATACTTCCATCAGGGCGGGCTGGTAATGTGGTTCCTGCTCTTTTTCACGATTTTCGGCATTGCGATAACCATCGAGCGCCTGTTCACGCTGCAGCGCGCCAGGGTCAACACCGGCAAGTTCATCGGTGATATCGCGGAACTGCTGAAAGGCGGCAGCGTAGACGCCGCAAAGGAGAAGTGCCAGTCGACTCCGGGGCCGGTCGCTTCAATTTTCCAGGCGGGGCTCGATAAGACCGGTCGCGGTATCCCGGGCGTACAGAAAGCTATCGAGGATGCCGGCGTCGTTGAAATGTCGCTTCTCGAAAAGAGGCTTATCTGGCTCGCCACAGTTTCAAACCTCGCTCCCATGTTCGGGTTCGTGGGTACGGTGATAGGCATGATCTCGGCGTTCGACGCTATTGCAGCAGCGGGTGAGGTGGAACCGACCATCGTTGCTTCGGGTATTTCTCAGGCGCTCATCACCACTGCAGGCGGGCTTCTCGTGGCGATCCCTTTCCAGTTCTTCTACAATTTCTTCCTGGCCAAGGTAAGCAAGCTCGTCACCGAGATGGAAGACAGTTCAACGGAACTCGTGGACATGCTTGAGGATCTGAACCTCGCTTAGAGGCGTCAGCGGGTTTCCGGCAGCAAAGGTGTTGCAATGAAAAAGCGAAGACTGCAGGCGGACTCCACCATCCCGACAGCGTCGATGGCCGATATTGCATTTCTTCTTATCGTATTTTTCCTCGTTACCACGACATTCGACAAAGACAAGGGGATGAAGATCATTCTACCGGCATCCGGGCAGACCACCGAAGTGCGGAAGAAGAACATCTGTCACGTCTGGATCAATGCGGAGGGTCTGGTGGCCATCGAGGGAATGCCGGTAAGGATGCAGGATATCGAGGGCGAAATCCGGAATCGGCTGCGTGAAAACGAGAAGCTCATCATTTCGCTCAAGACCGATACCCAGGCTTCGTACCAGACGATGATTGACGTGATGGATGAGTTGAAACTGGCCGACGCCAAGCGTATATCACTGATGTCTCCGGAGGGATAACGTCATGAAGTTTGCCTCGAAAAACAAACCCACCACCGGAATCCCTACCGCTTCGATGGCCGATATCGCATTCCTGCTGCTGATTTTCTTCATGGTTTCGACCGTGTTCGTGAGGTTCAGGGGTATCGACGTTATGCTCCCCGATGCACAGTCGTCCGCCAAGATAGAAGACAAGAGAAAGAATATCGTCAGCGTCTGGGTGAGCAGCAGGGGTAAAATCTGCATCGATGACATCATGCTCGACCTCTCCCAGGTGGCGACGGTCATAGGTGCTAAACTCGCCCAGAATCCCGAAGCTGTAATTTCAGTCAAGGCTGATAAGTTCACCAGGTACGGCACGCTCGAAGGGGTGTTCGAAGAACTGAAAGAGGGGAATGCGCTACAGGTGAACCTTGCGGCGACGAAAGAAAGATTGTAATGCTGAAGAAAGACAAACAGGCGGATCTCCAGCGGTTTTCAGTCGAGATGTTCGAGAAAGCGGTCCTGTTGACTCTGCTTCTTTGTTCGGTTTCATTCCTGGTGATGCGGGATCTGCCGGATATCGAAGTCGAACGCAGCACCAAAGAGAAGATGGTCAGTTTCGATATCCCCCCGGAAGTGAAACAGCAGGTCAAACTTAAGGCTCCACCCCGGCCGTCCATTCCTCTCGAAAGCGAAAGTGAAGACATTCCCGAAGACATGACTATCGCAGAGACGGTTATCGACAGTATCTGGACACCGCCTCCGCAGGATGACGATTTTCTCGATGAAGATATCGAATATATCCCGATGGCGCAGAGCAACGTCAAGGTTCTCAAGAAAGTAGAACCGGTATATCCGGTAAAGGCGCAGGAGTTCGAAATCGAGGGAATCGTCGTCCTCAAATGCTTCATAAACACCGAAGGGCGCGTTGATAAGGTCCAGATCATGCGTTCGATAGAGGTGCTGGATCAGGCCGCCATCGACGCTGTGAAGAAATGGAAATTCGAACCGGCCATGCAGGGGGGTAAGCCGGTGGCGGTCCAGGTGAATATTCCCGTGACATTCAGGTTGCGGTAGATCCTGGCCGGGCGCCGGTGGATTGTCGATTATCCGGATCGACGGCAGTCGATCGGATGGACTGCACTCCGGCAGGGGTGGTGAATCAACCGCGGCCGCGGACTCCGAATCGGAACCAAGCACCTCGTGCGAGGTGCTTTCCTTTTTTTCAGACGATTGATCACCCTGGGTGCGCAACTCGGCTGCGGCGCCAGGCGGGAAGGATGGATAATGTGAGAGGAGCTCGGATACTCAGATTCGTTGTACCGGTTTTGGGTGTTTTCGCAATTCTGGCGGTGATGCACGGGGAGGCCCTGTGCGCTGAAACGGTTTCGGAGGGTTCCGGAGCCGCCGGTAATGGATACGAAATTTCCGGAGAATCCAAAGTAGAAGAGACCGGTGCCGTCTTCAGTGTCGATCAATGCGTGGAAATAGCCCTGGGGCGGAGTTTCCTGGTTAAAGAAGCGGCACTGGAGCTGCAGCGAGCCAGGCTTTCGAGATTATCAACCGCCGCCGGGTTTTTACCCACGGCCACCGGTTCATTGTCAGGGAGCAGGATAACCAACAGCGGGCCGATCTATTACGATGGTTTTTCTTTCGGGTCGGGGACATATACCAGCGAGATATATTCCGCGGGTTTGAATCTCAACCTTCCTCTCTTTACCGGCGGTGCGACACTTTCCGGCTACAGGAGTGCGGTCAGCGCGGTGCGGATAGCCGATCTGAACTTGATCGAGACGAAGCGGGCGGTCTCCCTGGAGACTCGACTGAAATACTACACTGCCGTACTCGCCGGATGCAGCAGTGATCTGCAGAAGGAAAGTCTCGCCACCGGGAAACTGATGCTGGAAAAGGTGGAAAAGCGGTATGAACTCGGGCTGGTACCGCGAACCGATGTCCTTCGCATGCAGGTGGAGGTGGCGGGGTACAGGGAAGCGCTTCTTCTCGCCGAAACGAATTACCGGATCGCCCTTTACGAGCTTCTTCACCTGCTGGGGCTTCCGCTCGAAATTTCATTCGAAGTGGAAAGAAAGTTCTCTGAAACGGAAAATATTCGAGCCTTGATGTCTGGGGACATGCCCGGGGACAGGAACGACCTGCAGATATCGGAGCTGGGTGTATCCGCAGCAAAGAATGGAGTTACTGCGGCCAGGGCCGGTTTCCTGCCGGGTTTGTCATTTTCATATTTTTACGCCCTGCAGGACGAGGGCCCCGATCTGATCGAACAGTATAGAAACGACGAGTACAGATGGGGAGTGAGTCTGAACATGTCTGTTCCACTGTTCAGGGGTTTCAGCACATATCACAATTACAAGGTCGCTTTATCAGAATTTCAAAGCGCCGAGTGGACCCACGAGGAACTGCTCAGATCGTCAAGAAAAGAGCTTGATGCCGCCAGGCTCGAGCTGCTTTCGGCCCGTGAACGGTATCTGCTTTCCGAATCGAGGATAGAGCTTGCCGAGGAGGAAGTAAGGTTCGCCGAGGAGAGCTACAACGAGGGCCTGGTAACCCTTCTGGAAGTCATACAGGCCAGGACAGGGCTGGAAGCCGCCCGGGTCGGCAGGCTCGAAGTGCTTTATACCTTGAAGAATGCAGAGGCGCAGGTTTCCTTTTACCTCGGGATGTAGACAGGCATGTCCAGTGCCTGGAACCTGGCCGCAGTTCGACAAAACACTCTCGAAAGGCGGATTGAAAGAGTTCGCTTATTTTCTGAAGTGGGTTTCAAGCGCTTACAGGCAGGCTTTGAACATCAACCATGACAAATAGTTACACAACAGCCCGCACCCCCGGAAACGGCCATGTCATTGAGGGGAGGAACCTGTCCAAGGTATATCCTGTCGGTGGGAACGAGGTTCACGCTCTGCGGGATTTCGACCTGACGGTCGCGAGAGGCGAGTTCGCTGCAGTCATGGGGCCTTCAGGCTCGGGGAAATCGACCCTCATGAACATAATCGGGTGTCTGGATACACCGACGTCCGGGACCTATTTTCTCGAGGGGCGCGACATTTCCAGCTTGAACGACGATGAACTCGCCGTGGAGCGGAACAGGCGGATCGGTTTCGTGTTCCAGATGTTCAACCTGCTGCCCAGGGCGAGCGCTCTGGAAAACGTGATTCTCCCGCTCGTATACAGCGGCATGCCGCAGAATGGGCGTAAGAGTAAAGCTGTCGAAGCCCTCGAGATGGTCGGTCTTCAGGACAGGATGAATCACAGGCCGACCGAACTGTCCGGAGGTCAGTGTCAGAAGGTGGCCATTGCCAGGGCGCTCGTCCTCAAACCTTCGCTCATTCTCGCCGATGAACCGACCGGCAACCTCGATTCGAAAACAGGCAGGGAAATCATGGATGTCCTGGCGCGGCTCAATGAGGGAGGCAGAACTATTATCATAGTTACCCACGAAAACGATGTCGCCGCATACTGCAGTCGTCAGGTCAGGTTGCGGGACGGAAGAAAAGTGGAAGATTACCTGGTTAAATGATTCACCAGGATTGCAGTTTATTCAATACCCGAAAAGCTCGACATACGCCCTGCCGGCAGCGTCGCCCTCGACGACACAGGCTCCTTCCCAGTATATGTTGAATTCCTCGAATACAAGTTCCTGATCTGCTAAAACGGGAGTAACAGTCAGCTGTATATCGAATATCCGGATATCCCAGCCCGAGGGATATCTCTTCCCGGTATTGGGGCTGATCCATTCTCCCAGAGCGGTAACCGATGAACTCTCCGGGTGGATTTCCGCCACATAACCATTGTCTTTTATGAAGGACCCGCCGACCAGGAACTCACCTTTTGTGGTATGCACGTAGAACAGCATTATCTCCCGCCCGTCATCCAGCTGGATGGCGAACCAGTCCCATCCGAGGTCGGATATTTTACTCAGACCGCCCCATTGATGATCAAACCATGAAACGCCGGTAACCGGGTGCGGCTGGCCGTTTATGCTGATCGAACCGCTGGTTTCCATCCGGGTGCGGGAATAATAATAGGTATATCCGCCGAAGGAGTAATCGGTGTAGCCGTCTCCGTGATGCAGCACGGGCATCATCGTCGTTTCCATGTGCAAATCCAGGATAAAATCGTCCACCTCTCCGTGAATAGTATCTTTGCCGTTCTCAAGATGCGCGGAAAAATTCTCTGCCTCGAACAGCAGCGGCTCTCCCTGCTCGGGAACAGGACCGTAAGAAGTGTCGATTGTATAAACGAACTTACCGTTCTGAATATCGGTGACGGCGTGGTTGACGACCTGCATCCGCCTCCCCCCCATATCGAATAGAAAGAAGACGAGTTCATATCCGAACCATCTGCCCGTCTCGGTTTTCAGGTGGCCGACCCAGTAATACCACTCGATCAGTTCATCGTGGGGCCATTCGTCCTCAGGAAATTTGATCGAACCGAATCTGTCGTTTCCGTTGCCCGAGTTGAAAACGACTGAAATGACCAGGATCGCTGCAAACGCAAATAAACCGATCAGCACCGACTTTTTTTTCACCATTTTCCGCTCACGATACCTTCATGACAGATTGTTGAGATTAAAGGGCGTTGAACCGCCTGTTTGACCGATCGGCCTCTTCCCCGCAGATACTTATTACCTGGAGCCGGAAACATCGAGCCAGACGGGGCTGGACCATGCCATTTCGCCGTCTTTCTGAACCAGGCGGACGTAGTACATCGCAGATTCATTGACGGTCTGATCCGTAACAGAAAAGTCGCAGGTTTTCCACCCGGGACAGGGGAAGCTGAGCTGACTGTATTCGTCTCCGGAGTAACGCACGAGTTCCACTCGATCCAGGGTATCTGTTCCCGCAGCCTTTATCTCGATTCGGGGTGACCCGCCTTCCCAGTCGATTTCCGACCCCATACGGTGGCCGTTGACCCGGAAATCGAGCAGAATCCTCGTTCCCGTCGTGGCATATGTTCGACGCGCGACAAGGGCTTCCCAGATGCTGTCGCGGCTGTTCTCCTCCGCGATCACTACGGCAAGACCGCCGGATCCTTCGGAATCGGGTACTATTCCATTTCTGCCGGGCAGGCCGAAATGATCATCGGAAGAGCCGATCACCCCGAAGCGATGCCCGACCGACCAGGCATATTGCAGTGACCATAGATCCCGGGCTTCAACTTCGAAGAGGTCGGGGATGTCGACGCCGGAGTCATCGTTGTGATGTGAATAGATTTCAACCAGGCGCTGGAGATCGATCGGGTCTGTCAGCCAGATCCGGGCGTCGGGCAAGGGTTGCATCACGTGGGGCATGATCAGGCTCTCGACCTCCTGACCTTCCAGGGCTTCGACCAGGTCCGGAACGGTAGAATAATTTTCGTCGGTTCTGTGAAAAACCGAACCGCCCCTGTCTTTGTAATAGACTATTCTGTGACCCCAGAGCCAGCTGGTCCACTCCCAGGCGTAGAATGTCGTGAAGGTGCCGGGTTCGTAGACGGCGTCGGCTTTGTCCTGGCTTTTTACCCAGTCTTCCCCGGTGTATCCGGGAAAGATATCCGCAACGTCATGCTCCGAAGAAACAACCCAGTCGAGGCTGGAGATTTCCTTGGCATATTTATACGCGAAAGACTGGCGGCTGTAATTGCCCCTGTGATCGCCTCCGGAGTAGAAAAAACCCGGGTTGACCCACCCGCGGTATCCATTTCCCCCGCCCGTATGGAAGTGCGTGTCCCCGAAAAGGCGTTTTTTCCCGGGGGATGATTCGGTTACGAGGAAAGGCGCCGTTTCCGCCATCAGACCTCCCGAATGCAGTTCGGGATATATTACCCCGGTCGTATCGATGATAATATCTTCGAATTCGATTCGGCCGGAATCTTCGGGACAGAAATGAGCGGAGTATTCTCCGGCTCCAGGAATCGACAGGTATACAGGTTCGCCGTAAGTGAAAGCGGGATTTCCGAAGTCGTCCAGTACTGTCACAACTGCGGTGAAAGGCTCTCCTGAAATCACATCGGCCGGCGTTGCAGCCTTTACGAGTGTTCCGTTTCGTCCGATGACCCGAGTGTCGGACTCTGCAGAGAAGTGGCGGCAGCTTCCCCCTGGAGAAATGAATCTGCCCCGAAACCTGAACGGGATTGCCGCAGCCTGGATTCGTCCCCTGTAGCAGATATTCAGACTGTCGCCCGGAGAAAGAGTTCCGGTAACCAGCCTGGCTCCGATAACCGAAATTTTGTGTGCGAAAGCTTCCGCCGTAACCGATGATGGAGCTTCCACCCAGATGTAACCCCCTGAATCCGGCTCGGATGCCTGGACGAATTCCCACATGTCGTCCCGATTTTCACCAGTAAAAGACACCGGAATTTCAAGGTGGAATTCGGTCCCGGGCCGATGATGCTGCTGCACGTATAATGTAAAGAGAACGGTGCAGGTATCCCTGGAAACGAGAGTCGCGGGCCTAACCTTCAGGACAGGCAGCGGAATCTCGTCCCCGATGATCGATTGCGCAGACAGGGGTGCCGGGGGAGATAAAACCAGAACCGCCGCAAAAAGCAGAATTTGTAGAAGCGGAATCCTGTATCCGGAGTTTTCAACCGAGTTCATGAAGCTCTCCCGACGTCGGTGATTTGCGGATTCCTGTTCATTATTAACCGTCGGCCCCTGTCAGTGTCAATCCTCCATGAAAGGGAGGATGGTGAATTCCGCACCGTCCTTTAATATGATTAATGGATAGATCCCTGCTCGTATATGGAGCGTATAAGGTCCGCCCGGAGGCGCCGGCATCGGGACTTCGAGCTCTGATTCCCCTTCCACCAGTGCCCCGGGCCCGAGGGTGAGGGGAATGGGGCCGGCGATCGGTTCGATCGGTGCGGGCTCGCCGTCCGGCATGGTGACGGAGAGCCAGATCTCGAAGGTGATCGCTTCCTGGGTAAGGTTCGTTATGCCGTAATCGAAGTGAAGCATTTCACCCCTTCCGACATACGGATCGCAATCTATCCAGACCGATCCCGCCTCGGTTACGGTCATAATGACGGGAATCTCGATCAGGGGATGGAGCGAATCGTTGCTGGTGACGACGATTGTATCGTTATGCTCTCCGAGAGCCAGGCGGTGCGAGCGTACCGTGATTTGCACCTCTTCCTCCGAGTCCGGAGGAACGTTTCCGATGTAATCGCCTATCGTGAGCCACTCTTCATAATTCATCAAGTCGAAGATTAGATCCCTGTTCCCGATATTGCCGATGGTGATGACGGCGGTTTTTTCGCTTCGTTTTGCGAGTTCGAACTCGAGGTTTTCTGGATCGTGCAGGATCGAAGGCCCGGGCTGCCCCGGGAGACACTCCATCCTCGTGAAGAGCATGGTCGAAGGAGGTGAATGATCGATCATCTGCGCCCAAGTTACACCGGGACCGGCTCCGGGTGCTTCCTGGGTAACATGAGGATATATGCAGTGAAATGAGTCCGCGAAGCTGATCGCCCCGAGCTCTGATAGATCGATACGCCCGGACCAGTCGCCTGCCGGCGTTCTGGTCGTCATGTAAGAGTTGAAGGTGTTGAAAAAGTAATTACCGTCAGAGGAATCGATCTGGGTGAAGACGAGATAGAGGTTGTTCGCGGGATCGATTCCGAGGGAAGGCATGCCCGAAGTCGAATCGGTAGGTGTTCCGCCGGTTACCAGTTGCGGGGCGCTCCAGTCGTCTTCGTATCCGTACACGTATTTTATCGGGCCGAAAGGACCGGTGTGCCTGTAAACGTACAACCCCTGAAGTGTCGGATTCTGGTTGACTGCGAAAGCGACGTGCACATCGTGATTGGTATCGACGACGATTGACGGAAGGCAGGATTGCGCTCCGGAATAGCCTTCATCGAGAATCTGCCGTGTACCCCAGGTTTCTGTTGCGCTGTCGTAACGATGCACCACGATATCCGTGCCGCCGTCACCCGGTCCTCCGGTACTGTCGTGGTAAGCCAGCCAGACATCGCCGTTGGACGGATCGGCCGCAAGCGCGCACTGGACCCAGCCGCCGGCCACAGGGAAAGGACTCACCTGCTCGGCGTCGGACCAGGTTTCACCGTTATCCTCCGAATATCTGACCCGGATATAGTCTCCGACGCCGGGATTGTACTCATCGTACCCCAGCCAGATTCTGCCGTCGGCGCTCCTGGCCAAGGCTGCGAAGGTTTCTGCTATCGTATCGGTCGTGTCGGTTGCCGCCCGGGGATACCAGTGGTCGCCGTCGTTGTACCCGGTATAGATGTTGTATCCTGATCCGTTCGTCTGGTGCCAGGAGGCGATCATCCTGCCGTCGTTTCCGGCGACTATCGAGGGCCGCCCGCAGTCGATTCCCCAGCCGTTCATGTAGTCGGGCCAGGTCCAGTACCCGATCGAGCCGAAGCTTTCCCAGTATGAATGCGACACGTTGTTATCCCGGGAAAGTCCCCACTCCCAGACCACGTGATAGGTGTCTCGTCCGAAGGCGATATGGCGCTGGGCGGCGTATGACGTGGGACCGTTCGCTTCCGAACCATAGTCGATGTCGGTGCAAACAATCATTATTGAGTCAGGATCGGGATAGCCGTTCTTTTCGGATTGCCCGGAACGGATGCCTGTCTCGTCAGTCATCATGACAGCGGCGGGGCGTTCAGTGACGACGAGACCAGCGGCCGAGCCGGCTATAAAGACGGCAGAGAGCACTGCGAGCCGGATATTCCTCAGCATGCTACCCTCCCGGTTGAAAATACCATGGTTGACCATGACGGGCGATCTCCTTCTGCCGGTTAAGCATTTTCCCCGCATTCAACCATAAAATTATAAGAGGAGAACCTTGAAATAGTCAAATACGACAAAGCTCTTACACGGCCCTGAAAAGAGTTGTTACTGCTTGACTCCTCCGGGTACGATGCTTACTTTCAGTGAAGGTGGGCGGGAACAGGCCGTAATTGTTCACCGCTCCTTTTTAGCTGGGTTTCGATGAATCAAGACAGGCACTTCAAGAATCCATCTTCAACCTTTCAGCGGTGGCTCCTATCGTCACGGCAAATTTATTCTCTATTCATCTTGTACCTGATTTTTGCGGTCATTACAGGGACTTTATTTTTCATTTTCAGAGCCAGGATCACGGATTTCGACAGGTTGTATCCCGTCCTCTCCAACTCCTTTTACCCGGGAGAGTCCGGTAAATACTACGGGTTCAATGTTGAGGCTCCCGCCAGTGACGGAACCCTGTACCTGTTTGAGCAGGGGCATTTTGTCAAATCGGATCAGGATTTAAGGATCGATCCGCCTTTCAGGTACACCCTCCAATTTACCCGGGGAATATCTTCGAGATACTACATCTTCAAGGTTTTAAGTCCCAGTATTGCCTTCAAACTCTATTTCGCGCGTTCCCCTGCAGGTGAATATTATTATTCCTACAATGAGAATGCACCGTACGAATGCGGATTCTTCCTCGAGACACCCGAAGGGGAGGAGAAGCTGGATTCCGGAGGTGAGAGTTTCCGCTTTCCTGAGTTCAACCACATGCCGCGTTTTGACCTGTTCAACGATGGGAAATACATTACTGCAAGTATAAATGGTCATTCCCGCGAAACTTTTGAAGCAGCGGATATAGAATATTATCTTTTCAGGCTGGAGCCCAGAGATTATTCCAACAACCTCCTTCTTCAGAAGGCGGTTATCGAAAAGCGGAATGAGGACAGCGATTCCATAATGCTGGCTTACGGTGGATTCCATCTCGTTCCCTTCTTTTTCAATGTCCCGGCGAATCTCAGGAACCATGTCTCTGAGGGAGCGATTGTTATCGCATCCCTGGTCTTGATACTGGCCTGCGCGTTTCTTTTTGATACGGTTACAATTTCCCTGTTGGCTTTCCGGCCTTTAAAGCACCTCTGCTGGGAAGAATTCCTCTTTCTATTGATCCCCGTTCAGGTTGTTTTTTTATCCTTCTTAAGAAGCACGTTCGCCCTTCCCGTCTGCTCGCTTGGCGCTGCTGTCGTTTTGATCGGAATAGCTAAATTCATCCACCTGCTGGTTTCCGATACAACAGAATCCGAGTCACTGAAAGGAGGAGCGGGCAGGTTCTTTCCACTGATACCGGCGTTGAGCCTACTCGTACTTTTCTTCTATTCGCCGGAACTGTCATCAGGTTACATCCCTCACACCGCGCAACCGACAGCAACAGGATTGCTTATACCTGCGGCGGCGGGGGCGGTCTGTGTCTGCGGACTGGTGTTTACACAATCTTTCCAGCCGGCCGCCTTTCTTCTTACCGTGATCCAGCTCTTCAGCTTCTACCTGTTCAACAGCTTCAGCCCGGGAACCGGTGAATACCTTTTCGGAGCGGTCGCCCTTATCCCATGGCTCCTTTCAGCAATCATCCATACAGCAAAGAATCCCGGGAAACCCATTGTTGCTTCGCGGTTATTTCTCATTTCAATAATTGTTCTTCTTGCCTGGTTCGTCGAGCTGGGCGTCCGGGGAAACGGCTTTTTAAACAACAAAATGGATGTCCAGCGATACTGGCGTGAGAGTCTCTGGGGCCTTGTGGATCGTTCGGATCTCTTCAACCGGATACCGCAGACAGAGGTTCTCGAACTGGCGGGCGTCAAACACGAGCGGAAAAAACCACCGGAGCGGTTCAGGATAGTATGCCTCGGCAGCTCCAGCACCGAGGGTCAGGGTATTGAGGATATATCCGTCTCATCATATCCCCGGCGCCTCGAAGGCATCCTCGCTAAAAACCACCGGAATATCGAGGTGGTGAACGGCGGTATGGGTGGAGCTCCCTTGTACAGTTTGAAAATCTACCTGGAAGAAGTGCTGTTGAAACTCGATCCGGACCTGGTAGTTCTCTATTTCGGGAGGAACGGGGACCGGCCCGGATTGGACACCTATTATAAAATGTTGAAAAAAGAAGCGGGAGACGCGCCGTTTATATGCGACGGTGAGAAGCTGTGGGCGGCCACGCGGTTGAGGTGGAATCCCCCCTGGCTGCTCGACGGATTCCTGAAGGCCGCCGAGTTCCGCCTGTTCATGGGGTGCATCCTGCTCGCCGATCTGTTCCGCCGGGATGAGTATTTTTCAAATGATGTCACGGAAGAGCGGGTTTTCCTGGAAGAAACGGTTTCGGAGATCGTCAGGCTTTGTGTCGAGAATGGAGTCGAGATTCTTCTTGTGCCGGAAGTCGATTTCAGCCATGCAATCCACGGAACCGGAGCTCATCCCTGTTACGCTGTTTTTGAGGATATGGCTCAACAGTACCGCGGTAATGGCGTGTATTACAAGAATATCCTGGGAGCCTTTTCACCTGAAGTCGCTGCCTGGGCAATCGTCGATGACGTGCACATGAACAGGGATGGATATCTGTTTCTCGCCGAGCAGATAGAAAAGGTCCTTTACGAATACGAACTCCTTCCCGGCCCGCACAGGGCGGATTCTCGCTCCTAGAGTAAGAAAATCTTCAGATCTGTGTTTCAGACCTCGCGTCGAGCCAGTCCCGAACGGCGAGACCCGTGCCGAAAGGCCACGGGCGGAGTTTCCCTGGAGGGATCAGCTTGCTCTCCGCAAGTTCGCTGCCCAGGGTTACGTTCCCGGCTGCCTTCACGTGAAAAGCGAGAATGAGCTGGTTCATCCTGGTGAAAGGATAGTACCCGATAAATTGTTCGATGACTCCTTCCAGCCCGATCTCCTCCTTCACCTCCCGCAGTACGGCTTCTTCCGGTGTTTCTCCGCGCTCGAGAAAGCCGGTAACGAGCCCGAAAATCCTGTCCGGCCAGTTTTTATCTCTTACGAGCAGCACATTGCCGTCGAGTTCCACGAGGGCTGCGACCACCGGTACCGGATTGTCCCAGAAAACCCAGCCGCAATCGGCTTCGGGGCAAGCCGGACGGCTCCTTCCGCCTATCTCCTTTTTCGACAGGGGGCTCGAGCATTCTGGGCAATATTTCATATCCAGTCTCCTGAAACGATGAAATAAAGGGATGGAAAAGGTATTTTCGAGCCTGTTTCGGTTACTCCGGTCTCCCGCACCGAGACCGGTTTTAAGTTACCCAGGACTCACGGTGCCGAGATCGGTTTTCGTCGCCTCGACAGACTGTGCTTATGCCACGGCATTGCACGGATACGGGTCAAATGAGTCGCCGGAGGAGCACGGTGCGTTCCATCGAAACCCCTTTTCTTTCGAAAGTGAGCCTGAGCTGTTCGCCATCCTTGAAGAAAGAAGCCACGATGTCGGCGATATCGAGGTTGTCAACACCATTTCCGTTCAATGCGAGGATTTTGTCGCCGCGCTGGATGCCCGCTTCGTCGGCGGGAGATCCGCTCACGGTATCCAGCACGTGAAGAACATGATCGATGCCGATATTCATGATCAGTCCGGCCATATTCGTTTCGAATGGAGCTTCGAAACGGCTGTTCGGTTTGAGATATAGTTTACTTCCCTTATAATCGAAAGTGGCGGTGAAGCGTTCAAGGATCTTGCCGCCGATATATCCGTTCTGCCCGATAATGAGAGCCGGACCCATAGATTCTTTTTCGGTGAAGCAGGCGATCGGATCATCGAGGCTGAAAGGACCGAGAGTAAGCGAGCCGATCCTTCCGGTAACGCCGCGGACCTCGCCGCTCATCCCTTCGGCGAGTATCCCGTGGACCCCTCGCAGCGTTTCGGCCGGCGCCGCCAGCCGGTGATCCGAGTAAGGAAAGAGAAGAAGCTCATCCGCTCCCGTATCCACCACGAACCGTGCGGGGACGGAGTTTCCGTCGTCCATTTCGACTTTACCGGTTACCACGGGAAGACCCACGACGAATTCCACGTCGAACGGTTCACCGTAACCTTCGGGATCGAAGGCCGCCGGATCCGTTAGAACGAGCGTTTCGGTTTCGTAATCGATAGAGACGACGCAGCCGAAAATGGTGCGCCCGATAACTCCCATGATCGGCCAGTCGTCGAGTCCGGTGCGATCTTCCACAACGAGAAGCTGCTGGTCGGAAAATGAAATTCCGGGCAGGGAAAAGGTAGCCCCGGCAGCGACGCCGGCAACCCTTACATCTTCTTCACCACCGCCGCCCAGTTGTGTCTTGCCTACGTATTCGAGTCCCAGTTTTTCACCGAATACAGGATCCAGCAGGATAGCGCCGGGTATTCCCATGCCCGTATCGAGCACCATATCGATATCGAGATTTTCATTCACGGTAACGGTCACCACCACGTGATCGTCGATCATGCGGAACGGTATCGTGACTTCGGAGGTGCCGCCTTCGAAAGTGGCGGTGGCCGCGGGCAGCGAGTTCATGTAAGCGGTTATCTCGGCCCGCATCCGCTCAAAGGTGCTCTCGTCCGGTACGGCGTTGCCCCTGACGGAAGCCGCATCGCCTGCACCTGCCATCTCCGCGGAGTCGCCCGTATCCAAGTCGGATTCACGCTCCATGGTGGGTGCAGTTCCATTCCCGACCTCCGCGGTGTCCCGCGGATGGTGCTTATGCACGGCGCAGCCGGTGACGAACAGAAGGCAGCAACAGAATAAAAGATGGATCAATCTGTTCATAACAAACATATCCTTTCTGCTGGCGATAGCGATTTGACCGGGAAAAAGTTAAGGTTCGCGGATGCTGAAATGCGTCGCCGGTTTCGCGTTCAAATCTTATGTGAGAAAAGTTCCGCCAGCGCTTCCGCAATCTGGTTTTTCCAATAAACTCGGGCAAGGTAGGGAAGCTCGAGCTGTACTCCTTCATCCGAATACCTGTTCACAATATTATCGGGATGGACACCAGCGTATCCCCCGCTCGTGACAACGGTTACGATAAATGGAAACCCCGGAATTCCGGCCAGAGCATCTCTTACTTCTTCCTTCAGCTCCCGGGAGCCCCCGCCTCCGACAAGGATATCCGGCCCTGAGTAACCATGCACGCTTACGGCGAAATCGTACGAGCGATTCGCCATTTCACCCAGGTAAGGGAACGATCTTTCGGAAATATCCGTGGATGTGATATGCCAGGCATCGAATGCTCCCAGGCTGTCCTGGTACCCGCAGCAATACCAGAGACCGGCATTTTTGGAATGTGCGATTGTCAGCTGATCGTAAAAATGCACTGCGATTTCGTCGGTGTTCGTCTCGATTGCTCCCCCGTGGGGGGCCATGATTATAATCGAAGTTTGAACCGGGCTCGTTTCGACCTTGAATTCACCCATCTCGCTGTTGAGTCTCAACCAGGAATCTGTTTTTCCATGACAGGGAGTCCATGACTCGGCAGAGGCTTCGAAGAAATCGATTTCTCCGAAGCGCTGCCGGCCCGATTCCCTCATCCGTATATCGTCGTCGTCAGGACCGTCCTCGTAGTCGGAATGGATAGTCACCAGCCCGTACCTGCCGGGAGCATTCTTGACCGTGAGACGAAACTGGTCGCCTGCCCTCAGGCCCAGCCGGTGTCGAAGCTCATCGTCGATGGTGCAGTTTTCCTCAGTGAGGTATTCGAGCATCTCGACCTTGGCTTTCAGAACGTCGATTTCCATCCGGATCCTGATTTTACCCAGCGCGACATCGAATGCGGAAGCAGGCGACCCGGCAGTGATCGCCAGCAGCGCTGCGGAGGCTGCCGCCGTCATGAAACGTCTCATCCCTTCCTCCCGGGCATTCTTCTCCCGACTCCTCAACCCGTTTCTACCGGACGCAATTTATTTCGAGGGAAGACGGAGAATCAGTGTGGCTCCTTCACCGACTACGCTCTCGACCGATATTTCTCCATGGTTGGCTTCAACGAGGCTGCGGCAGACGGACATTCCCAGACCGGTGCCTTTCGCCTTTGTCGTGAATAGAGGTTCGAATATTTTTTCACGGTTCTCTGTCGGGATGCCGCAGCCGGTATCGGCCACACTGAGCAATACAGCACCGTTCCCGGTCCGGGCGGTAATCGATAGCCGACCTCCCTCCGGCATGGCTTGAACAGCGTTTCGGATCAGATTCAGCAGCACATGGTGCATCTGGGAAGGATCGACGACGACGGGTCCGACGGTTCGGGACACATCGATGTTCACGTCAATAACATGGGGAATAGCGCACTCGGCGATGGCCCTGTCGACCAGAGGGCCTACAGGGATTGTTTCCAGCGCGGCCGGCTTTACTCGCGCGAAGTCCAGGAGATTCGTGATAATCTCATCCGCCATGCCGATCTGTTTGTCCATTATTCCCAGGTGTTCACTGACTTTTTCGGGGGCATCGGCAAGCACCATGTTCAGAAAGAAGGCCGAGTTTTTGATGACTCCAAGGGGATTGCGCAGCTCGTGACCCACACCGCCGGCGAGTTGGCCAAGAACCGCGAGTTTTTCACGTCTGACCAGCTGCTCCTGTGCTTCCCGTAAAGCTTCTTCTGCACGCTCGTGTTCATTGATTTCTCTTGCAAGCTTTAAATTGGATCGAGCCAGTTCCTCGGCCGACCGTTTCAAGTCAGAATACGAATCGCTCAGTTTTGCAGTCATTTCGTTAAACGAGTTGGATAACTGTCCTATTTCATCTTTCGAAAAGACTGAGGCCCGTTTTGACAGATCCCCCTGAGCGATCAATTCGGTTGTGCCGGTCAGGTTTCGAATCGGTCCGGAAATCGATTTTGCGACGAAACGCGCAATCAGGATCACGGGGAAGAGAATCAAAACGCCCAGAACGCTCAGGGTGTTTCGCATTCTGGTTATCGGCGCAAGCGCTTCGGCGGTATCGACTTTGACCACCATCCCCCATCGTATGGAGGGCAGGTATTCCCAGACCGCCAGAGCCTCTTCGCCGCGATAATCCACGCATGTCCCGAAGCCCTTTTTCCCCTGGACAGCTTCCTGCATGGGGATAAATTTTTTGGTGCCAAGGGGTATGCTTCTTTTGAATGCCGCTTCAGCGTCATGTCTGAGAGGCGTCATGATCACCGCTTCTCTGCCGACTTTCAATGCTGCGACCGTTTCTCCTGTTTCTGCGAGACCGGTATAATCATTTACGATTTCGTGGAGTTCCTTATTGCTCATCTGGAGGGCGACAACCCCGGTAATTACGCCTTCTCTGAAGACCGGAGCGGCGATAAACGCCGCGGGACCCCGAGACGGCGCATAGTACTCGAGATCGGAAATCTCCGTTTCCATCAACGTTTTCGCCCTGTCGAAAACTTTGGACAGTTCCGAGTCTCGAAATATGCCCGTTTCAAGATTCGTCCCGAAATCGGCTTCCTTGTTCAGTGTGAATACTACATCCCCGGAATGGGAGATCAGAAACAGATCATAATATCCCGAGGTCTCCTTGAAAGAGGTCAGGAACGGTCTCACCATCTTATCGATAGCCTTGAATTCCCGGGAATCGCGACCGCCTGTTTTAAAAGCCTTATCGAACTTTTCCATGCTGTCGACAATACTCGGCATCCGGGCCAGGGCGCTGACATTTCTTTTTCTTTCGAGAATGTATGTTTCGATCTGGTTGGCCTTGTTCTCTGCGACGGCAAGGAGATCGTCCATAAGATTATTTCGAAGGTATCTTTCTGAGATGCGGTAAGTTACATAGGTGGTGGCGGCCAGAGGCAGGATGGAAATCAGGAGAAACGATATCAGCAGCCGTGGACCGATGTTCAGATTTTTAAAGACTCCCGGCATCTCCATTTCGAACTCCTGTTGAACGGCGTCGTGACCGGCCGGGGCGCTCATGTACCCTGGTTGGCCCAGCTTTGTCCCCAGCCGTTGTAGAGGTCCTCGAGGAATGTTTCCCATTCCTTTTTCGATCTGTAGACCGGATAGGGTACCGGGCGAATAGGTATCTCCGAGCTCCATACGATGTTGAACTGACCGTCCCGCATTATCTTGCCTATTCTTACGGTTTTCCATGTATGCTGGTTTTCGGCCTCGATGCAGACTATGCCTTCAGGTGCGCAAAGACTCTGCTTTTTTACAGCCTTTCGGACCGTGTTGACATCATCGGTACCCGCATCCAGCACCGCCTGGGCCCAGAGACGAACACCCAGGTACGCGGCTTCCATCGGATCATCGGTAACCCGGAGCGGTCCGTACCGTCTTTTGAACGCGATTACGAACCGGCTGTTTTCCTCGGTCTGGATGCTCTGGAAATAATTCCATGCGGCGTAGTCGCCGATCATATTCTCCGCACTGAGTATGCGGAGCTCGTCTTCGGCTATACTGAATGACATGGTCGGGATTTTGTCCGGGCTGATGCCGGCCGCGCGCAGTTCTTTAAAGAAGGCGACGTTGCTGTCGCCGTTGATGGTGTTCAGAATGACGTCCGGTTCGGCTTCAATGATTCTTCCTACGACCTGTTTGACTTCTTTACTCCCGAGAATTATATATTCCTCGCCCAGTATCTCCCCCCTCAAAGCGGCCACCTGATCTTTTATGATCGCGTTTGCGGTTCGCGGGAAAACATAGTCCGAACCCACCAGGAAAAATCTTTTCCCGAGGTTGTCGAAACACCACTTTACCGCGGGGATAATCTGCTGATTAGGCGCCGCACCGGTGTACACGATGTTCGGCGACTGTTCGATCCCTTCATATTGTACAGGATAGAAGAGCAGATGATCGTACTTTTCGAAAACCGGCTTGACGGTTTTCCGGCTCGCGGAAGTCCAGCAGCCGAAAACCACACTGACCTTTTCTTCGGTTATGAGTCTTTCCGCCTCTTTTGCGAATGTCGGCCAGTCGGAGCGACCATCCACGAGAACAGGTTCGATATTTCTTCCGAGAAGCCCCCCCCTGCCGTTGATTTCTTCGATCGCCAGCAAGGTGGCGTCAACCACGGATGCTTCGCTTATGGCCATCGTTCCCGTAAGGGAGTGAAGTATTCCTACTTTAATGGGTTCTCCGGCAATACGTTTACCGTCACTTTGGTAATAATATACCAGGGCGGCCAGAACTATTATGACTAGCGTGAGTATGATACCCCGGGGCAAACGGTTCGGCGAATTACCGGCCATCTGGTCACCTCCGGCTTTTCGGAAATGAAGGTAGGCGATCAATCTATATGTGATTTCGTCCGATCACCAGTACAATATTACTATATGTGGGTGATGCTTTCAACTCAACGTTCTAATACCGGTATGAGAACGTTTCCAGCTTCGACCGGCGCCTTTGGGTCAGTATCGAAATTTCCTTCAGTGTGTTTTAAAATTATCGGAAATTCCTATTGGATCAACAGGAAGCACCGGTAGTATTCTCGAGCCGGCAACTGAAAGGCCCGCTTTGCTGAAGGCGACACCAATCGCGGGCAGGGGTGACATCAAGGAAAGGGGAGAAAGCGTAATGATGAAATTTTTATCCTCACGAACCGGGATAGCCGCCGTGGGGCTTTTCATAGGGGCGACCGCGGCGATTCTCCAGAAGCTGGGCAACCCTCCCAACATGGGTATCTGCGTGGCCTGCATGGAGAGGGATATCGCAGGCGCTCTCGGTCTGCACAGGGCCGGCGTGGTTCAGTATATCCGACCCGAGATCATCGGGTTAATCCTGGGTTCGTTTGTCGCCGCGCTGCTGTTCAGGGAATTCAAGGCGAGGACCGGATCCGCCCCTGTAATCAGGTTCGTGCTCGGTTTCTTCGCGATGGTGGGGGCCCTGGTCTTTCTCGGATGCCCCTGGCGGGCGCTGCTTCGTCTCGCGGGCGGGGACGGAAACGCCGTAGTCGGTCTTGCGGGTCTGGCGGCGGGGATCTGGATGGGTGTTCTGTTCCTCAAAGCCGGGTTCTCGCTGGGACGAACCAGAAAAACCTTTACCGGTGCGGGGCTCGTGATACAGTTGTTCGCTGTCGGACTGCTGCTCCTGCTGCTGTTTCGGCCTGAATTGCCCTCCGGGGCACCGTTCTTCAGCGACAAGGGCCCGGGATCGAAACACGCGCCTGTTCTCATTTCCCTCGTGGCGGCGATGATGATAGGATTTCTGGCCCAGAGAACGAGGTTCTGCACAATGGGGGCGATCAG
The DNA here is from genome assembly GCA_964394085.1 of uncultured Gemmatimonadota bacterium. Taxonomy (GTDB): domain Bacteria; order CAYMWF01; family CAYMWF01; genus CAYMWF01. The sequence continues at coordinate 78,788 of CAYMWF010000004.1, forward strand.
GGACCTGATACTCATGCGGGATTTTCACCTCTTCAGCGGAGTCGCCGGCCTGGTGGCCGGAGCATCGGTAACGAACCTTATCCTGAACCAGTTCAATCCCGGTTTCGTTTCCCAGCCCGTGGCCCACGCCGATCATCTATGGAATTTCGGAAGCATGGTGCTGGCCGGCCTTGCATTCGCCCTCGCGGGCGGTTGTCCGGGGCGTCAGTTGTTCCTCTCCGGAGAGGGGGACGGCGATGCAGCGGTGTTCGTGCTGGGGATGCTCGCAGGCGCGGCATTCGCACATAATTTCTCGACCGCCAGTTCACCGGCGGGCACCGGTGTATGGGGACCCGCCTCCGTGGTTGCGGGACTTGTCGTCTGTATCGCCATAGGTTTCACCATGAGAGAGAAGGCTTAAAGGGGAGGTGGCTTTGGATTTCGATTTCCGTCAGCTCGAAGCGTTCTGCAAGGTTGTTGAGCTCGGAGGTTTTTCAAAGGCTGCAAAGGCTCTCAACCTTGCCCAGGCCTCGGTAAGCGAACGGATCGCGAACCTGGAGGAGGTTGCAGACGCCAGGCTCCTCGACAGGCTCGGACGCAGCGTCGTACCGACCAAGGCAGGGGAGCTGCTGTACCCGAAGGCCGTCGATCTGCTGACGCGGAAGCGCGGTGTCGGGTTCGAGCTCCAGGCTTTCACGGGCTGTTTGAAGGGGTCTATCCGGATCGGCGGGAGCACGATCCCGGGTAACTACATATTGCCGCGTATCATGGGAGAATTCAGCAGGGAATATCCCGGGATTATCGTAGATGTGACGATAGGCGACTCGAACGGGGTCGCCGCCCTGGTTTCGGACGGGGTGCTCGAGCTCGGTTTCGTCGGGTCGGTGGGAAATCTCTCCATGCTGCAGTATACCAGGCTCTGGGATGATGATCTGGTCCTGGTGGCGCCCGAATCGCACCACTGGATTTCGAGGGCGAGGGTCAAAATTCGGGATCTGACGACCGAACCTCTGATCATGAGGGAACCCGGTTCCGGCACCCAGCAGACCCTCACGGCGGAGCTGGCAGGGCGGCTCCCCGGGGGAATCGACTCGCTGAATATCGCATGCATCCTCGGGAGCTCCGATGCTGTAAAGGAGGGAGTCAAGTGCGGAGCCGGGCTCGCGTTCATCTCGTCCAGGGCCGTACGGACCGAAATAGAAACAGGACTGCTTAAAGTCGTGGAAGTGGAAGGTCTCCGGCTTAAGCGTCACTTCCACCTCGTAACCGATTCCCGCCGCACCTGCTCACCCCTATGTACCACGTTCAAGGACTTCGTGTACGAAGGAACTCCCTGATACGAATACAGGAAGCGTTCCTGCATCTATCACCTGCACCGAGGTGGTTCCGGTTGCAGGGCCTTCCGAAGCACGGGTGAAGATCTGGGTACTTCGAGAGAGACGGCATCCGGAGCTTGATTATCACACCTTCTGTCCGAACCCCCGGCGATCATACTCCCGGAAGCAGTTTTGATTCGAAACCTTCCCGGGTATCGCCGCCTCCCCGGTTCCTTCCCGGAAGAAAGAGGTTGCGACCCGCCGAGGTGTTACCTATGATGAAATCCGAAGTTGTCCGGTCCGCCGGTGCAGCTTGATATGGGATCTGGGAAAGAGAGTCGGCGGTGAACCCGCCGATATCCGATCAGGAGAATCCTGAGAGGAGCCGGCGACGGAGCCTGGCTTGACAGGCGCCGTTTTGCCGGTTACGCCAACGGGAGGTATAGGCAAATGAGACGATACCCGGTTTATTGCAGAGCGCTCATAGCGTCTCTGTTCGCTCTTTTGATGACGGTGGGGTCCGGCGCCCAGGAAGTGATAGATTTCCCTCATACGGCCAAGGGGGAACTGAGATTCAATATCGATTGTGCTGGTTTTCCCCAGAAAGCCGGTAATGCACTTTTCGAGATTTATTTCCGTGTCCCGTACGATCAACTTACATTCGTGGATGTCGCCGGCGCTGAAGCCGTGGAAGCGGGTTTCAAGGCATCGATTAAATTGAAGGATATAGAAGGCGAAACGGTGCTTGCGAATGAATACACTTTTCCATTCAGAACCGCGAAGGAGAAGGCCGGAGACCCTGGCGAGTCCGTCTATGATCTCTTCCGTTGTTCGGTTTTTCCGGGAAGATACCGGTGCGAGATCACCCTGACGGATCTTCACGGTGCGAGCGCCGGGACGGTCGAATTCTTCTCTGATGTGCGCGGCTGGCCTGCGGACGACAAGCTGTGGGGGGTCGGGGACATGCAGATCGCATGGGATTTCGGCAAGGAGCCCGCGACAACGGAATTGACGAAACGCCTGACCAAGTACGGCGTTACGATTATCCCGAACGCCGTCCGCACATACTACAAGACCCAGCCGTTCGTCACGTTCTACTACGAGGCGATCCTGAACCATGATGTCAAGAAGGACCTGCTGGTTTCTTACGATATAACAGACCGGTACGGCAAGCTCTACCGTTCATTCCCGGCTTCGCAGCTGAGCTGGGAGCCCGGAATCAACGCGGAGTGGGGAAAGCTGCCGATAATCACCCTTCCAAGTAATTTCTACTTCTTGTCCGTACGCGTAAACAACAAGGCGGGAGAAGAGGTTCTGACTTTCCGGAAACTGTTCCTGTTCAAGAAGGATGAGAGCAAGGTGGACCCCCTCGATATCCACTCGGTGCTTCTTGAGGAAGACGACATGGCCGAATACGCCGACAAGTTCCTCAAGTATCTCGGGAAGCCCGAGGATGTCTCGAATTTCGAGAAAATGACCACGGATTTCGCGAAACGGATGTTCATAGAGGAGTGGTGGAGGAGGATCGCGAAGGAGATGAAAATCCCGGCTTCTGAATACCAGCATACTGTACTCGTGAGAGCGAATATCGCCGATACGAGGTACGCCGATGCATATAAAACGGGGTGGCGCACGGACCGCGGCCGTATTTACATCAAGTACGGAGAGCCCGTCGATCTCGAACGGAGCCCTTACCAGAGAGATGATGAAGCCTGCGAGATCTGGACGTACATAATCGCCGGAAAAGAGAGATATTTCAAATTCTCGGATACTACCGGCAACGGTGATTTTCGCCTGGTGGAGAGCAACCTCGAAGGCGAATACTACCAGGGCAGGTGATCCATGAACCGTAGCATGGCCAAAGTCGTCGCGGCGGTTCTGACGGCGCTGTTTTTCGCGGCGCCTGCACCTGCGCAGACTCAGGCTTCGAACCCGGTGGACGGACGCCGCGGTTCCAGGACGGTGGGGGCCGTGGTGGTGACGACGCTGTCCACTGTCCTGGCAGTCTACACGGCGGACCGGATGCTGGATGACTGGGGCGATTCGGACGATCTGGCCGCGGCCGCATGGGTCGCAGCGAGTGATACTGCCGGAGTCGATTATACCGAGGTCAGGGGGCTCTCCAGGGATGCATATGATGCGTGGGAGCGCGGAAACATGTGGCGGAACTATTTCCTGGGAAGCGCGGCCGCGCTTGTTGCGAGCGGATACCTGCTTTACAGGAGCCTGGAGCCGGAGGGTTCGGCTTCCACCGGCGGGTTTTCGGGCAGGGTGGACGACGGTTGGGAGCGCTGGGAGCCGGTTGTGATGGTGACGGCCCCGGCACCGGGGCGGTGCGGCCGTTTCGCGGCGGGATTGAAGGTTCGATTCTGAGACCGTTGAAGGGGATAACATCAGATGCGCGTTGTTGAGCTGATAAGAAAGAAAAGGAACGGGGAATCGCTTACCCGGACCGAAACGGAATTTATCCTCGACGGGTATATCCGGGGTGAAATCCCCGATTACCAGGTCGCCGCCTGGCTTATGGCGGTCTATTTCAAGGGGATGTCCGAGGAAGAAATGGTCGGGCTCACCCTGGCGATCATGGAGTCGGGAGTCACTCTCGACCTGTCCGGTCTTCCCGGTCCGTCCGTCGACAAGCATTCGAGCGGCGGCGTCGGAGACAAGGTATCGCTCCCGCTCGCGCCGATGCTCGCGGCCTGCGGTTTGTACGTGCCGATGCTTTCGGGGCGCGGGCTCGGTCATACGGGCGGCACCCTGGACAAGCTGGAATCGATTCCGGGATTCCGCACCGTAATGCCCGAGAAGGAAGTCGTGGAGCTGGTTTCGGCGCACGGGCTCGCCATCGTCGGCCAGTCCGAAGCCCTGGCGCCCGCCGACCGTAAACTGTACGCCCTCAGGGATGTAACCGCCACCGTGGAAAGCATCCCCCTGATCGTCGGAAGCATCCTCGGCAAAAAACTCGCCGCAGGTCCGGAGTTTCTCGTATTCGACGTGAAGACGGGCAGCGGCGCATTCATGTCCACCTTCCCCCAGGCCGAGGATCTCGCAACGAAGCTGGTGCGTGTCGCGAACGGTGCCGGCAGGAAAGCCGCCGCTCTGGTTACCGGTATGGACGAACCGCTCGGAATCGCGTCCGGAAACGCACCCGAGGTCGCCGAAAGCATCGCGGCCCTGCGGGGTGAAGGGCCGGATGATCTTTTGGAAGTAACCATGGCCCTGGGAATCGAGCTCCTCCTGCTTGCCGGTGCCGCCGCCTCGGAAGAAGGGGCGCGCGACAGGCTGGCCGGAACCATCGACTCGGGCCGGGCTCTCGAAAAATTCGCCGAAATGGTGGAAGCCCAGGGAGGCGATCCGAGGGTGATCGATGATCCCGGGCTGCTTCCCCGGTGGCGGCATGAAGCCGTTATCGAAGCGCCCAGGGCCGGTTATGTAGAGCGGATCGCCACCCTGGAAGTGGGCCAGGCGATCGTGTCGGCCGGGGCGGGCCGGAACCGGGTCACCGATCCGGTCGATTATTCATGCGGTCTCAAACTCGAGTGCAAAACAGGGGATCGCGTGGCCGGGGGCGAGGTCATCGGAACAATCGGAGGAGCCTCCGCGGCCAGGGTGGATGCGGCGGCCGCCAGGATAAAGGCGGCGATCACCGTTGCTGACCAGCCCGTCGAGGCCGGGGGCGGCAGGATCCTGGCGAAGGTGACCGGGGGCGGTACAGAGGATTACCGCACCGGTTAATCGGCGCCGGCTCCGGACAGGCCTTTCTTCACTGTTTAAAGGTGCGGGTTCCACTACCGGGACGGCTTACCCGCTGAACGCTCCTGTTCGCAGGCCTGTTCGAATTCGAACCGAACCATCCGCGAAAGAGAAGCTGATGCAGATGAAACCGAAAATGTACCTTATTCTGTCCTCCATCGATGACGCGGCCAGGGCGGAATCTATTTCCAGGACACTGGTAACGGAAGGGCGGGCGGCCTGTGTTTCGATACTTCCGCGGGTAAAATCGATTTATCGATGGGAGGGGGAGATCCAGACCGAGGAGGAGATTCTGCTCCTGGTGAAGGTTCCCCCTGAAAAGGTGGAGGACGTGGTGGACCGCGTCGAATCTCTCCATCCGTACGAACTCCCCGAGATCGTGGCCGTGCCTGTTTCATCCGGGCTCGACCGGTACTTCTCGTGGGTCGACGAAAACACCCGGGGTTGAAGGTGAAAATGGGGAGAAAGTGCTTTTTATGACCCGGTATCTTGTTGAATTGCAAAACGTTGGCGGCCCGGTGGTGTTTGTGGATAACTTGTGGATTAAGTTGTATAAATGTGAGGAACTCTCTAACTCTTTGTCTATACTGAACGGTGCGCGGTTCTCGTAAAGTTTGGGTTGAGTTTAGACAGATAACATCGGTGGAGGGAGAAGGTTATGCATGTTCTGGTGACGGGAGGAGCCGGATATATCGGCAGCATAGTGGCGGAGTATCTGCTCGATCGAGGCTGGCATGTTACCATTTTCGACTCGCTCGAACGTGGATACATGGACGCGGTGGACAAAAGGGCGAAATTTGTCCGGGGCAACCTTTCCGACAGCGAAATCCTCGAATCGATGTTCGCGGAGGGTAGATTCGACGGTGTCATGCACTTCGCCGCTTACGCTCTGGTCGGCGAATCCGTAGACCATCCTGAGCTCTATTTCAGAAACAATGTCGAATACGGCCGCAATCTGCTCGTTGCAATGAAGAACCACGGCGTATCGAAATTGATCTTTTCTTCTACCTGCGCCACGTACGGCGAACCGGAAACCATGCCGATTACGGAAGAATTTCCGACAAATCCGGTGAATCCTTACGGTGAATCCAAACTTCGATTCGAACAAGAGATACAGAGATTCGAAAAGGAGGAGGGACTGCGTTATGCATCTCTCCGTTATTTCAACGCCGCCGGAGCATCCGAACAGTTCGGCGAGGCGCACGAACCTGAAACCCATATAATACCGCTCGTTATGCAGGTCGCGACGGGGCTCAGAGAATCGTTCAGTATTTACGGAGACGACTATCCCACGCCGGACGGCACATGCATAAGGGACTACATTCACATTCTCGACCTGGCCGAAGCCCACATGCGCGCCCTCGAAAGGCTCGAAGCGGGGGGCGGCAGCATGATACTGAATCTCGGAACCGGCAACGGCTACTCGGTGCACGAGGTGATCAGCACGGTGGAGAAAGTGACCGGCAGAAAGATCGCCACAACCGTAACGGAACGCCGTCCCGGTGACCCTCCAATACTCGTGGCCGGCGCCGACCTGGCCGCATCCCTGCTGGAATGGCGACCGGTTTTCAACATCGATTCGATTATCAGCACCGCCTGGAACTGGCACAGGAAGTTTCCCCGCGGATACTCGCGGTAAGAGGCCGGTGCGCCGGCCGGTCCCAACCGGATCAGTCCGCTCGATGGATAAATCACTTTCCGTTTCCACCATCCGGCCGTTCGTCAGCCAGAGCCGCCGGTATGCGGCGGGAATACTCGCCACCTGCCTGTCCACCTGGGCCGGCCTCTCCATCCCGTGGATAATCCGGGACATCATCGACGACCTCGCAGCTGGCAGATCGAGCGCTATTGTGCCGCTTATCATCCTGGCTGGTCTTGTTCGCTTCGCCGGAATGCGGTTCAAGCGGTTCGGGATCCTCGGAGCCTCGGTCCGGCTGGAGGAGGAATTCCGGAACACCATACACGACAAGGTGATGGACGCACCTCACCGTGCCTTCGCCGGTTTCCGCACCGGAGATCTCGCCAGCCGCCTTACGAGAGACCTGGAGGCTGTATCGGCTTTCTGGGGACAGGGTGTATACGACCTCGTATCGACCGTGATCAGAATGATTTCGGCCCTGGTCCTCATGCTCGTCATCGACCCCCTGCTCACCCTGGTCGCCCTGGCGCCGCTGTTTATTCTCGCGGCCACTACAAAACACTTTTCCCGTTATTTTCACGAAAGATTCCGCATCGTCCAGGAAGATGCGGGCAACCTCTCCGGGAAAATCCACGACGCGGTGAAATCGATCCGTGCAATCAAGGCCGAACAGCTCGAACCTTTGACTACCGCCGAATTCGAAAAAACCGCCGACCGGTTTACGACGAGGCAGATCGATCTCGCATGGCTGCAGAGTCTGCTCCTGCCCGCGGTCATATCCATGGTCGGAGCCGCGGGAGTCCTGATGCTGCTTGCCGGCGGCGTTTCAGCGCGGGCCGGTCGGATTTCCCTGGGAGATTTCACCGCTTTTTATGTCTACCTTTCGATGCTGCTCTGGCCTGTAGTATCCCTGGGCCTCGCTTTCGCCGCCCGGGAGAGAAGCCTGGCCGCTTCGTCCAGGATCGAAGAAATCCTCGAAAAAACCGCGAAAGGCGACCCCGCCGGCGCGAGAAGCAGCGCGTCCGCAGCCGTCCATTCCTCGGAGGAAGAAGCGGAGGAGAGTGACGCCGGAAGCGCTCCGCCTCTCCTGACTTGCGAATATATCCGATATACCTATCCGGGCGCTGCGAAACCCGCACTGCGCGGGGTTTCTCTACGTCTCGAGCCGGGTGAAAAAGTGCTGCTGGCGGGAACCACGGCGAGCGGCAAGTCCACCCTCTTCTCCATCCTCGGGGGAAACCTGACGCCCGACAGGGGGACGGTAAAAACGGACCGGAACCAGGAGCTGAGCCGGGAACCGGATACGGCGTCCCGGATCGGTCTCCTTTCCGGCTACCCGTACATCTTTTCCGGTTCGGTGGAATGGAATATCACCGCTGGTGAGGACGGACGACCTCCGGTCGGGCGCCTCCTCGAATTGTCGGGCCTGGATCGGGAAACGGAACGCTGGAAACGGGGAGCCGCAAGGGAAGTCGGTTCCAGGGGCGGACTCCTGTCGGGGGGGCAGAGGCAGCGGCTGGGGCTGGCCCGGTTCCTTTCGATCGATTTCGGGATCTGGCTGCTGGACGATCCGTTCAGCTTCCTCGACGGCGCCACCGAGGCGGCGCTTCTCGAAGAGTTATGGAAGATCGCGGAGGACAGGACGATCCTGCTCGCCTCCAGGTCGAAGACGGCCGCCGCCCTTGCCGACAGGATCATCGTGCTGCATCAGGGCAGGATCGTCGAGGAGGGAACCCACCAATCCCTTCTCGAAGGGCGCGGGCTGTATTGCGCTATAATGGAGCTGGGTAAATGAAGGGAAGAACGGAATATCCCGAAAAACCCGGGAACGAATCTTTCAGGGGGAGCTTCACGAGGCTGCTTTCCCTTTTCAGACCGGCCCTGGCTCCGCTCCTGCTCGCAGCTCTTCTCCTGGCCGTCGCTTCCGTCCTGGCCCAGGCCGGTCCCTATTTTTACAAGGTCGCCATCGACGATTACATCCTGATACCGTCCAGGCAGGGCTTGTGGAAAGTGGCGCTGTTATACGCGGTGATTGTGATCTTCGAGGGAATATGCCGCGGGGGCCAGATATATATAATGAACAGGACTGGCCATCGCCTTCTGAAAAATGTAAGAGTCAGGCTGTTCGGTCATCTGCTCCGCCTGCCGGTCTCTTACTTCGATCGCACGCCGGAAGGCGATATCGTGAGCAGGATGTCTATCGACATGCAGGCCCTGACCCAGGTCCTGGCCGCCGGAATCATAGCCGGCGCAGGGGAAATCGCCGTCCTCGGCGGAATCGCCGTCATGCTTTGCCTTCTCGACTTCCGCCTCGCTCTCCCGGTGCTTGCCATCGTCCCCGTCCTCGCGGTTATCAGCGAACTGTTCCGGCGGCGATACAGGAACAATTTCAGGGAGTTGAGGCATCTTTCCGGCAGGCTAACCTCCCGCATACTCGAAACATTCGAGGGTCTCGCAACCCTCAGGATGTTCCGGATGGCCGGAAGCATGAGAGACCTTTTCCGCACTGAGAGCCGGGCGACCAGGAAACGGAAAGATTTTCATATCCGTCTCGATGCGGTCTTCTACCCGGTGGTCGAACTTCTGAACGCCCTGCTCATCTCATTTGTCCTGTATAAATCCACGGGAGGTATACTGAGCGAAACCATGAGTTTCGGCGTCCTCGTGGCTTTTATCGCGTATATCGAGCGGTTTTTCCATCCGGTACGCGAGCTCTCCGCTCTTTACAGCGGAATCCAGTCTTCCCTCGCTTCGGCGGACCGGATATTCGAGCTCCTCGATGAACCTCCCGAAGAAGAACAGGATGTTTTCTCCATTGAGGAAGCCGGCGGAGCTCCCGGATCGCGGAATCGCTTCGAAAACGACCGGCTGCTGCTCCTGAAACCTCCCGCCGTAGAATTCAGAGACATCCGTTTCGGTTATCCGGGCGAACCGGAGCTGCTGAAAGGTGTTTCATTCAAGGTCGCCGAAGGTGAGAAAGTCGCCCTCGTCGGCCGGACGGGGGAAGGAAAGAGTTCGATTCTTCACCTGCTCATGAGGTTTTATGACGATTATGACGGCCTGCTCCTGGTAGGAGGACGGGACGCAAGACGGATTCCCATTAACGAAATGCGCCGGAAGGTCGGCGTGGTTCTTCAAAACGAAAGGCCTTTCAGGGGTACAGCGCGGGAATTCCTAGAAGGAGCTCTGCCGTCGCAAGGCAGCGAAATCGGAGATCTGCTGGACAGGATCGGCGGTCCTGACGCCCGAACGGAAGAGCTCTCCACCGGGGAGCTTCAGATACTTTCGCTGATCAGGCTGGCCGGGGCGGATCCCGGGATCATCGTACTCGACGAAGCGACCTCTTCCCTCGACCCGATCTCCGAGGAAGAGGTGCTCGGGGCTGCCGAGAAACTCTTCGAGGGAAGAACCATGGTGATCGCGGCACACAGAGTATCGAGTATTTCGGGATGCGATCGTATCCTCGTCCTGCAGGACGGCGAAATCATAGAAGAAGGCGATCACACGACGCTGGCCGCGAAGGACGGTTGTTACAGCAGTCTTTTCAAGCTGGAGCGCTATTGATTCCATGGCCGGCGTGGATGCGGGCCTGAAACGCGGTGAACCGGGGGCAAACCCCTGCACTATCTGAACGAAGGGAAACAGCCGTGATCGGACGCTCGTACCGGGCTGTTCTGAAACTCTATTTCGCGGCGGCGGTAATCGCCGGAGCAGGAATTTTCTTCGGTGCCCGTCTTCTCGCTGAATTTGAAGAATCCCGGGCGTTCAAACAGGCGTTCTTCCCTTATGAGCTTGCAATGCAGCTGCAGGATCAGATCGTCGGGGTCGAGGAACTCGCAGGAATGGGAACCAGGCTCCCGCCGCTGGATTTCGACTGCCCTGCGCCTTTTTCCTGCAGGATATTCATCGTCAAGGCAATGAAGCCGGTTTCCATTTACATACGGTTCGCTGAAACTGCTTCCGGTGAATATTACTTTTCATACAGTGATACGGAACCGGCCGCCAACGGGATTTATTACCTGGAGGAAAACGGAGAAGAGGCGGCAATATTCGACTTTTCAAACCTGTATCAGCTTTACGCCGGGGAGCCGGCACTGGAAATCTCTCTCGGGTACGCGGACGGCAATCTCAAAGTTGAGGTCAATCACATTGTTTTGAACAGCGGTTTGGAAGCGCCACCTGAACGGTGTGTTATGACAGTGGAGGGGTACGGGTTCAGAATTGTAAGGTTCGCGGCCTACCGAACCACCGCAGAAAATCAAACTTCCTGTGCAATCGAGCGCTCTGCATACGGAAAAAAACCGCTGGTCTCCCTTCCGGATTTGATGAGAGTCGAGAGAACGGGCGGGACCGCACAGTTCGCCGGGTTCGTCTTTTCGGTGGTCGCCGCCGCCGTGACGGCGCTGTTGCTGGCGGGGATTGCCAGGATTTGCATCGTGCGAAAGCTGCTTTTTGCCGTCAGGTGGCGTGACCTGCTTTTTTTGTTTATTCCACTCCAGGTTCTGGCGGCGTTCCTGGTGCGGTCCTACCTTGATTTACCCATCGTCTCTTTTTTATTCGTGATCCCGGTCGTACTGGTCGTGAACATATGCCTGCTTGCCGGGGGCAGAATGGCAGGAAACCCCAGGGGCGCCGGCGAGGGCTGCATTCTTGCATTTCCTTCGAAACTGCCGGGCTCTCAACCTTTTCTTTTAATGCTGGCAGGACCTATCGCCTATAGATTCGCCGTTCTTCCCCGGTTTTCGCTCCTGTCCGAGGTGATTAAAGTAGAATCCGGCACAGCGATTGTTTTTATGACTGCGCCATTGGTCCTGGGTCTTCTTGGAACCCTGGTTTTCCGAAGCCCGACGCTTCTTTACAGCCTTGTTTTCCCGGCGCTGCAGGTATTTTTTCTAAGAGCGGCAACTTATCCCGGCATATTCCCCCAGGAACCGGTGCTGATCTTCCTGGTCATCTTCCCATGGTTCGCCTGGATTATTGCGGTATCAGCCGTGAATGCGAAAACCGCCGTCTTCAGAACGATGCTCCTGCCGGTCTTTCTGCTTCTGGCTCTGCCCGGGCTGGCGGAACTGACGATTCGCGCGAATCCAAGGTTTGACGAAGAATTAACTATCAGATCCGTACTGCAGGAGCATTTATGGCACCTGGCGGACTACACCAGTCTTTTAGGCGACTTCCCTCCTCCCGGTCCTGTTCTGCTGAGAGAGCGACACCACCGGGTGGAGAAACCGCCCGGGGTATTCAGGATTGTCTGCGCCGGCAGCTCCAGCACGTGGGGAATAGGCGCGAGCTCCGCGGATCACACGTATCCGGCCGCCCTCCAGGATATCCTCAACGACCGGTCCGCCCCGGACCAGCGGTTCGAGGTCTTGAACGGAGGCGTGCTCGGAGCACCCCTTTATACGATAAGAGTATTCCTTCACGACATCCTCCTGGAGATGTCGCCGGATCTGGTTGTTCTGTATTTCGGCATAAACGGGGATACCGCAGGCCTGGCTGAAGAATACGCTCTATACAAAAAATTGGTTACTGATCATCCATTCATCGATACCGGCGAAGAGCTCTGGACCGCCAGGCACCTGGCGGTCGTGAACCGATTCACGGTTCGGCTGATGCAGACTGCGACCCGCTCGAGAATCGTTACCGGGTTAATCCTCAGCATGGACGAGCTCAGGAAAAAATGGAGAGATAAACACGGGTTTAACGGAAGCATCAGCTTTACACTGGCAAAAACTCCCGACCTGATCGCTCACGATTCAATCCGGCGGGGTGTCCCCCTGGTCCTGGTTCCGGAAGTGGCGCGCGCATCCGTGATTTCGGGCGAGGAGATTCACGCATACAGGGGCATATTCGAGGCTTTTGACAATGGTAATAATGTTCGTATGATAGATATCGAGCCGGTAATGATCGGGCGGATGGGTGAAAAAACGCTGGATAATCTCGAACGCTGGTTCACGGATGAAGTTCACCTGTCCGATGCCGGATACTTTCTCCTGGCCGACTGCCTGGCTGAGGCTCTGATACGTGAGGAACTGCTGCCCGCCGGAATCTCCACTCCTTGAATCCGGCCGGACGGGTTACCAGGGAGCAGGCTCCGTATAACCGGTTGAACGTTTTCGTAACCGGTGAAAATTTCATTCATCCTGTAATATCCGACCTCGTCGACCGCCGTCACCTCAGTTCCCCTCCTGACCGGCGCCCGCATCGGGATCGTTGTTTTTTGGGGAGGAGTGTCGTCTCTTCTTTGCGGGTGGTTCCACCCTGATTCCCGCGGCTTTGAGAATGTTGTATGTCGCCAGCGGAATCCGCTGTTCGGCAGTTGCCAGGATTTCGGCTGCATGCCTGCGGGCCGGGGCGTCGCATACCGAGGTGCATCCCCCCGATACGGGAAGCTCCGCCATCCGGGAATAGGCGGCGAGGTCCTTTTCCCGCGCGAAGCAGCCGGGCCGCACCAGGATGATCTTCCCTTTAAAAAAGGAAACCGAGGGCTCCATCGGTGCACACTCTCCATGGCGGAGGATGTTCATCAGCACCGTCTGGGCGATATCATCCCTGTGGTGACCGGTGGCGAGTATTCCGCATCCGGCGTTTCGGGCACCGAGAAAAAGGTGCTTCCTGCGTACCCAGGAGCACCGGAAGCAGTCGATGGTTCCGGTTTTCCGGTTTTCCAGAGATTCGGAGTCCGGATCGAATTCGATTATGTCGTAACCGTATCCCCGCTGATCGAAATGGCGGACCAGCGCCGAAACGGTCTCCCTTGCAGGATCGAGATGGGGCATGTGCACATGGAGCGCGTGAAGTCTGCAGTCGATTTCTCCCCTGTCGACGAGTTCATGGAGCAGGGCGGCCAAAGCGAGGGAGTCTTTGCCGCCGCTCACGGCGATCGCGGCTTCCGAACCCGGGGGAATCATTCCGTATTCCCTGATGCCGCGCAGAATCGTTCGGCGCAGCTTTCGCGCCAGCGACCAGGAGCTCATTGTTTCTTTCCGGTGAAAATCAGGCCCTGGGCAAGGGTGAGAAACAGGCGGTTTTTCCTTACTTCTAACGGCAGCAGCGCATTTTCGAGGTCGTAGAGCCGCATTCGGAGTCTGCTGGAGAAGCGGTCTATCAACTGGGTCGGCACGAAAAACGAGGCTATTATGCTTTCGACTTCGAGTCCGTTCCCGCTGAGAAGCCTGACCCAGGCGCTGCGCCTGTGAGCCTGGAACTCCCGGCAGGAGTTCGGGTAATCTCCGTGGGGAGCGACACGGGGAAATTCAGGATGCCGCTGCCGAAATCTTTTCAGGTGTGTTTTTTCATGATCGGCGGCGGACAGCTCTGCCTCCTGTCGCCTCTCTCCGGAAAAAGCCGGCCTGTTCCCCCTGTTTCTCAACCATTTCCACATCTCGCCTGCAACGCTCATGTAGTAGGCCGGTATGAAAGTGACTCTTTCCGCCGCGCCCGGCAGGAGAAAAACGAAGGTCCCGCCCGGTTTCAGCACCCTTGCCGCTTCTGCGGCAGCCTTTTCCCGGTTCGGAACGTGCTCGAAGGTATAGGCGCTGAATACGAGGTCTACCGATTCATCGGCGAGCGGAAGCTCTACCGCCGAACCGCCGGCGAACCATACGCCTTCTTTCGCGGCGTTTTTTCCCAGTTCCCTGGTAGCGTCCAGTCCCCGGCTGTGGGCTGATTCATCTATATAGGGCAGATCGATGCCGAGAACCCTGTCGGCCCGCTCGGCCAGCAGCATCGACATGAACCCGATGCCGCATCCGATATCGAGCCACAGACCTCCCGGCAGACCGGGAAGCGCCCTTTTTACCAGATCCAGCTCCGCTCCCCTGAACCTGTAATAGTACGGCCAGGGTTCGAGGGAGGAGGGGAAACGGTTGTATTCAGTCCGGGAAACCAAGTTCAACAGTCGATTCGATCGAAATTAGTGTTAACTGCTATATCCCACCACTAGGGGTGAACGGGTCAGGAAGCAAATAGCATATTGAAAAGAAGGAATACAGAGAATTTTATCAAAAAGGGGATGGTGTTTTCTAACAGGTTCACCCGGCGACGAACCCGGGAAGGTAACGGGGGGGCGACAGGTAGCCGTCATTTACCAGCTTGATCACCAGCGGAAGATCCTCGATTCGGATTTTACCTGCGAAAAGGAGACGCTTCTTCTCGTCGTCGCTCTCTTCGAAAAAACGCTCCACTTTGTGCAGGCCGTGCAGGTAGAGATAGTCTTTGACGTATGAGCCGGGCCTGGAGACATCGGATATACCCATTTTCGCCCTGAGGGCGACGTCGAAAGCAGCGTCGGGCTCATAATATGCCGTCATCTCGCTGAACAGGTCGTAGAAACTTCCGTTCGCGGCGGACTGCGCCGCGATTACCCGGGCCGATATCCTGCGGTGGACCACCGGACTGAAACAATCCTCTTTCACTTCGATATATTCCGCGAGCCCTTCTTCCGTCTCCTGGTAACCGGGAAGACCCGTGCCGAAAATGGTCAGGGGCTGCAGGTACCCGTTGGATGCCCGGAGCACGTGGATCCCGATTTCGTGAACCACTATCATCTTGATCACCGATTCGTGCCATGACGCGTCGGCCCTGATACAGAATTCCCGGGCGATGTTGTCGACGCACGCCTTTATGCCCATATCGGGTAAAACACGGACTTCCCAGTCGAATCCGTAATCTCTCATGGCGTCTCTGAGCAGCTCGGCGCATTCATCGGCCTTGATCAGCCTGCCTGTCGGCGCTCCGGCATCAGGCGGTATGGTTTTCAGGTTCACCCACGATTTTTTCAGAAGTTCATCGGACGGAAAACCGAACATCTCGCGGGAACATCGATCGACCACCGCCGCGTCGTGCGACTCCGCCATCTCGATTTCCAGGAGCTTGTACTGCGCCCACCTCTTGAAAACCGCTTCCATCGGATCGCTGCCGTCGAGCTTGTCTTCGAACGCCTCTATTTCGCGGCGCCTGAGTTCGGGGAGCTCCGGATAGGTGAATACGGGCTCGTATTTCGCACCTTTTTTAAAGGCCTCGATAACCTTTGCATATTCCTCGTTTCTGTTGAGAGGGCTCATGTAATTGTCCACGTCAATCCCGCCTTCGAGCTCGACCCTCTCTTCATCGATTTTTTTCCATCGGTCCATTTCTTCAAGTCCTTTCGAGCTTGTTCAGCGCATTATAGGGCGGCCGCACGCCTTTGCAAGCGGATTCGACGCGTCTGCTCAGCGGTTTCAGCGGAATGGAATTCTCAGGATTGATGACCCGGTATATTATTTGCCGAGTATCATCATGAGCAGGGGAACCGCGGGAATACCGATGGCAAGGGAGCAGGAGAGGAGGTTGGCCGCGAATGCGGTGTCGAGCCCGGTGATGGAGGCGTACGTCAGGGTATTGTATCCGACGGGGGCGGCCGAACAGAGGATGACGATTGTTCGGGTCAATCCGGTGAGCCCGAACAGGTGGGTCAGGGCCAGTCCGCAGAGAAGACCTACCCCGATCCGAACGAGCAGGGCGCTGAACAGAAGCCGGGGGTGGGATATCCTGGGTTCGAAATATACGCCCAGGGCGAGTAGAACGAGGGTGATCGTCAGGGTGCCGAGCATCTCCAGGAAAGTATTGACCATTCCGGTGGGCGGCCGGCCGGCGAAGTTGAGCCCGAATGCGACGACGAGAGCCCAGAGAGGCGGGGCGGTCAGAAGCTTGCGGACCGCCGCCCCCGGCGCCGCGGCGCTGCCGCTGCCGAAACGGCAGGCGGTATAATATGCGAACGAAAATACGATAACCGCGTTCCCCGAATCGTAGATGGCGGCGAGCGCAAACCCCTCGTTTCCGTATACGGCTATTATGAAAGGCAGCAGGAAGCCTATGTTCATTATCATCGCTCCGACCATTGCGACGCCGAGAGTCGCTCGATCGGCTTCGGTCCTTTTAAGAATCAGGTTCGAGGCGGTGAAGGTGAATATATAGGTGGAAGCGGCGAGAAACGGCAGCGCGGCGAGGGAGGGGGATATCTCGAGCCTGCTCACGGTGCTGAGGATCAGAGCCGGCACCGCGGCGAAGAATACGATTCGCAGCAGGACATCCGCCCCGCGGCGATCGACGATACCGGCGACGCGAAGCAGCACGCCGACGGCGAACGTCAGAAGCACGGGCGTGAGTTTGATGAGGATATCGAGTATCTGCACGGTGAGCGACCCTGGGGGGGACGGCTTATGCGGAAGAGCCGTTGTTCGCCGATCGGGCGTGTATGACTTCAACCTGAAAGGCGGTATCCGCGATCACGGTACCCCGGTAAAAGAATCTGACCGTGACAGTGTAACATCCCGCGGGCGTCGAGTCGAGTATCGGTCCGATTTGATACGCCGCTTCGTAATGACCGCCGGATTCCAGCGAAAAAAGGCTTCCCGAGTACATCGGTCTTTCAGTCGATGCGGGGCCTTCCACCAGGTAATTCGCCCTGTCGAAGTAGTGCGTCACCGTATCCGGGTTGGTTATTTCCACGAGGAAATGGAGGGTGTCGCCGGTGGAAAGCGAATCATCGAAACCGGACGCTTCGACCTGGATCGCTCCCACCGGTATAAGCTCGTCCGCGCCGATGTCGAAACCCGCTCCCAGCGGACGCAGGTCTCCGTCGAGGTCGATTGAAACCGAGACGTCTTCACCGGCATCCGCGCACGGAGAGCCGGCGACTATCCGGTAGTTTCCGTTTTCCGGGTCTGAAAAAAGCGGGTCGGCGCTCAGGTTCCCGGCGCCGGCCCATCCGCCTTCGATATTGGAGGAGGTAACCAGCACGTCGCCGGATTCGAGAAATATCTCGTCAGGGGAACTCCCCCAGAGGATGGCGTTCGCCACGACAACGTCGCTGAACATGCCTGAATAGATGCTTCCGCCGGTAGACGCCCCGTTTGCGGACGTGGTGCAGTGTTTCAACACCGGCGAAGAGGCCATGATATCTAGCCCGGCTCCGAATTCGGCGCTGTTTTCAACGATCAGACAATTCGTCCACAAACCGGCCGACTCCCACAGGGCCGCAGCGCCGCCGTTCAATCCGGCGCTGTTTCCGGAGAGTATCGTGTTCGATACTGTTGGAGACGCGTATTTGAAATCTATCCCGCCGCCGGACAAACCCGCGAAGTTCGAATCGAATACGGATGCCAGGATTACCGGTTCGTTATTCCAGCAACAAATTCCTCCGCCGCCCGATCTGGCTTTATTGCCGGTAAAAACGCATGAGAGCACGATCATATCCGTCCCTACCGCGACGATGCCGCCTCCCGAGCTCTCGGATTCATTCCCTTCGAAAGTGCAGCCGTATAGTGTCGGCTGGGAGTCGAGGATAAAGGCTCCTCCGCCGTTGTTCGCAAGGCAGCCGGTGACGGTGCATCCTTCCAGAAGAGGTGCGGCGTCTTTACAGTAGAAGCCGCCGCCCAGGTTGCCGGTGCATGATTCCATTACACAATCTATAATCGTTGTTGAAGCACCGTTACAGACAATGCCGCCTCCGTAATGTGTATTTCCGTTCCGAATAGTGAACCCCACCGCATGGGTTCCTGGTCCCCCCTCATCCTGGAAAATGAAACCCCACCCCATGTTTTCACAGTCTATTATCGTGGAATCGGGGCCGGCGGACGCCAGTATCTTTATAGCTCTGCCAGAGGGGTTGAGATTATGATTGCCGTCTCCACGGTATTCTCCGGGAGCTACGAGAACCGTGTCTCCCTCTACGGCGGCATCGATTGCATCCTGGATCAGTGCATGGTCTTCGGGGACGGAAATCGTGAATCCGCAGCAGATGACGGAGCAGGTGAGAAGCAGGATAATGGTGTGGATTTTCATGCTCGTTTTTCCCCACGGCCGGTTTCTATTGTACAGAGATTCGTGCCATGCCGAGGCGGCTGCCGGTGTCGGACAGGTCTTCCCAGACAACGAATCCGTTCCCGAGTGCGTCAATCGCCACGCGGGGATGAATTGCGGAACCTTCCGACCAGCTCAGCCTCTCCTCGGGCGACCAGGCGGAGCCGGAGCGGGACCTGTGGTAGATTTCCCCGTGATCGTGGCGGTAGTCGGTCCAGACCAGGTGAAGGGCGCCTCCCGGGCGGCGATCCTGTGCGAGCGCCGGTTCCCAGGCGCCGATCGGGCTGCAGGTCACCATCTGCGTCCTCCCCCAGGTGTTTCCGCGGTCCGTGCTCTCCCTCAGGCAGATCTGAAAGTCGTCAAATTCGTTTTCCGCCCAGGCGACAGTCACCGTCTCCAAGCCGTCTGACGCTATCGCCGGCATGATCGAGTATGCGGCTGTGAAACTGAGCTGGGTCAAAGAATGGTAGAGCCAGGGAGTTCCACCGGGTCCGGTCCTCTTGAAAAAGATCTCCCAGTTCTTCCAGCCGTGCAGGTTGACCGAATGATCACACCAGGCCAAGCCGATGGTTTGTCCCATCCTTACGTTCTTGGTTCCCCGGGGGAAGTCTGAGTAATCATCCGCCTGCTCGAAAAGCCATTCCTCATTGAAATCGAAGGTTCTCAGGACGTTTATAGAGTATTGGACCCCCGATACGGTTGCGCATCCGGCTCCGTTTTCTACTATCAGCGACGGTTCCCACAGGCATTCCATACCCAAGCCGTATTCATCCTCGAATGTCGAAGAAAGAAGAAGCTCCTCGTCGCTCCAGCTGGCTCCATAGTTGCTCGTCCAGCGATGATACATCTGGTATATACCTGCCCGGTAATCAAGCCAGGTGACGTGAACACCCGTACCGTCGACTTCTATTTCAGGCTGGGTGGCGGAGACGCCGCTGTCGCTGACTTTGATCGTATCCAGCCATGTGACGCCCCGGTCGGGTGAGCCTGTAAGATAGATTTCGTCAATGCCGGACCGGTTGTCGGACCAGACGGTAAAGAACTTCCCCATGTACGCGGCAGCATCCGGCTGCTTGTAAAAGTACCTTTCCGGATCCGCATACTCCGGGAAAGCTTCAGCAAGCACTTTTCCGCGGGCGAAAGGCGTTGCGAACCCGAGCAGCTCGCCGATGGTGGGAGCTATGTCGGTTTGCTTTACAGATACCCGTGTTTCGACGTTTTCGGGTGTGTCCGGGCCTAACACAAGACAGAACACGTGCTTGCACCCGTCGCAAATCCCGCCGTGGTTGGTGAAATCTCCGTACCCCGGAAGGTGACGTCCATGGTCGGTGGTCAGTATCATCGTCGTCCGGCCCGCGTATTCCGGATCCGTATTGAGTATTTCCCAGATCCTTTCAACTGCGCGGTCGGCGGCGATACAAGCGTCGGTATAGAATTCATAGTCGCCCGAGTGCCCTGCTTCATCGACCATTTTGAGGTTTATGAAAAGCAGCGTTGGCTGGTCGGTCTCTATAACTGTCTCGACTTCATCGACAGTGAGGGAATCGGCGGTGAGATCGTGGACGCCCTTAGGCTCGCGTTCGAGGAACGCGGCATATCTCGGACCGTACAGGGGGTGAACGCTCCAGTTGGTTTCGACGCAGTTCAGCTTGCCGACGATGCACCAGGTTTCGTTCTTGTCCCAGCCGAATTCTTTTCGTGCATATTCGAAAACCGTCGGGTTCCACGGCCTGGTCTGACGGCGCAGTCCTCCGTCCCCGTAATTGGGAAACATCTCCCAGTCGCCGGTGAGCATGACCGCATGCGCCGGGGACGTGATGGTGGCCACGTCATTCATCATGTTCGGAAAAAAGGTCCCCTGCTGTTTCAGCTCGTGCCAGATGAAAGGAATGTAGGGGTGAGTCGAATCTCCCGGGGCGAACGGATAGGAGAACCCTTCGAGATCGCGGATGCCGTCGACGACCACGAGCACTACTTTTTCGGTCTGGTATCCCGCAGCCGGCGAAAAAAGGCCGGCCGTGAGAACCATTGTGAGAAGCATCATGACGACGGCGGTATTCGACCAGTTCAATCCCGGGCGGACGACTTCGGCGTATTCAACCGGCATGCACGCTCTTCGAACCATCGGATATTCTCCATGTGACAACCTGGTTCCTTCGCCGGAGCAGCTGATTTCGGAAAAAGAAAGACTTCTGAAAAGCTGGATCTCCGGGTTCAGGATGCCTGATTATCCTCTCAAGCCGAGTTACCCTGTTGGAAACGCTGACTACACCTTCAGTGAAATGCAATTTTGTCAACTTTACGTGACTAAGTATAGCCTTGTCCGCTTTGCCGGTCAAGAGACATTTTATAATCCGTTCAACTGCGGCGGATTCGGAAAAGGTGGGAATAATCGATGTTGTGGTCGATACTTTAAATAGATACAGGTAAGCGCGGCGGTCTATCCGTTTGAGCCGATCGGGTGGTCCTGTTTTCTCCGGGTTCAGGAAATCCTGCCGCAAAAAGACGAATCAAGACGGATTTTTGGGGACTTTTCTCTCGTTATGGGTTAAAATAACGCAACGCGGCATCAGTGGAGAATGAGAATCGAACTGGACAGTTTAAATCGTCTTGCCTACTTGAAACTCGAACAGCGGGATTGGAAAAAAGATGACCGGGACATTGAAACGATCGACTGAAATCGAGGTGGAAACCGGCAGTCTGGATCTGCCTGGCGGGAGCGCCATATCGTTCAGGTATCACAAGAGCGGCGAGGGTCTTCCCTTCCTTCTGAACAACGGTCTGGTTATGGATACTTCTCTCTGGGTGGCATTGTTCAGGGCGTACTATGGTTACAGGCCGATCCTTCTCTGGGACTACAGGTTCTGCGGAAGTTCCCCCGACACCGGGGATCGCGACGACATTTCGATAACCACCTGCGCCGAAGATCTGCACAGGCTCGTCACCCATCTCGACATCGGTAAATCCGTAGTGATCGGCCATTCGATGGGCGTTCAGGTTGCCCTTGAATACGCCGGTAGATACCGCTCGGACACAGCGGGCGTCATCTGCATCTCGGGAACTTACGGAGCGCCGTATGCAAGCCTGTTCTGTAAGGGGGCGCCGGCTTTCCTCTCCATGCTCGCGGCTCAGACCATGAAAAAAACAGGAAAATTCATAAACCCGGTATGGTTTCCTTTTTCAGGTTCCCCCGCGGTGAAACTCGCCGCTTCGGTCGCATCCCTCGACGGTGCCGGACTGCGGGAAGGCGACATAGACGGATACCTGCGGAATTTCGGAAGGATAGATCTCGAAACATTCGGTTATTACGCGGAGGAGATGTGCCGTCACTCAGCTCACAGGCACCTTGTCCTCATGGAATCGCCGGCGCTTTTTATCACCGGAACAAGAGACCCATGGTCACCCCCGTCCGTCACGAGAGAGATGGCTGCTCTCGCCGAAAACGGCGAGGATTTTATCATTCCGCGCGGTCGTCACCTGGCGCTACTCGATTTCGCGGACCTGTTTACTGAAAAGATCGATCGGTTCCTCGAGCGCCGCTTCGATGAAAAGGTCGCAAGGAAATAATCCCCGCCCGCCTGCCGTGCAAGTTTAATTTAGATTGACACTGTCCCACCGGTTTTCTAGAGTACACCCCTTTCGCCCGGCGATGATTCATCGCTTTCCGGGTGGCGGCAATTCGTCGCGATATTCTGAGTCTTGATTATTTATCGACGCAGGTCGGGGTTTCGAATCGGGTAGACCGGATGAGCAGTAGTTTACTGAAGGAATTCCAGAGAAAGCTTGTGCACCTGTCATCTTTGTGCATCCCCATACTCTACCTCGTTCTCCCTGATAAACATGTTTCCCGCGCGATACTGGTCACCGTGACCATCGGGTTTCTCGTGGCTGACATGCTGAAGCTGCGAAACATGAAAGTCCGGGCGCTGTACATGAAACTTTTCGGCGGTGTATTGAGAGGTTTCGAAGATCGAACCCTTGTCGGCGGCACCTATTTTCTCATGGCCTGCACGCTCACCATTTACATCTTCGACACATACGTGGCGGTTGCCGCGATCACGTTCCTCGTGCTGGGAGACACGGCGGCCGCCCTCGTGGGAAAGGCGTACGGGAGGATAAAGCTGCTCGATAAATCGGTCGAAGGGAGCATGGCCTGCTTCCTGGCGTGCATTATCGTCGGACTGGCCCTGCCGGGTCTGAACGGCGAAACCATCCTCGCGGGAGCGGCCGTGGCCACGGTGATGGAGCTGATCCCGAGCCCCGTCGACGACAATTTCAGGATACCACTCGTTTCAGGATTCATAATGCAGATTCTTGCCTGACAGGAGGAACGGCACGAATGAGAACCTATATCAACAAATACTTCAAGCCGGTGACGATTCCGGCTTTACTTTTCCTGCTCGCGGGCTGCACCCCGATCAGAAGCGGATGCCCGGGGAAGCCGGGGAATTTTCTCCGGCACATGGAGCACGTCGATCTTCTGGTGGAAGCCGGTCATTTCGACGAGGCCGTCATGGAGTGCGACTCGCTGCACGACAGGATGTGCGAACCGGAAGATCGCGAAGAAATGGCCGCTATGGCGGCGGATATCCTGTTCGAGGATGCAAAGGATTTCGAGCAGGCGCTTTTCAGGTATATGAAACTCTCGGTTCTTTACAAAGAAAGCCCTGAAGTCGAGCGCTATTTTTTCCGGACCGCCGCATGTTACGAAAATATGGATGATTTCGTGAACGCGGGCCTGGCCTACAGTGATCTCGTGGTCTCATTCCAGGAGGGCCTGTATAAGAAGCGGGCTGAAGATGGCGCGGAAAGATGTTTCAATCGGAACATTCCCGAGGTGGCCGCGGTGGTAAGGGACAGGGTGATCACCTGGCCGATCCTCGAGATGGTTCTCGATGATATTCCGGCGAACATCCGTGAGAAATTTACGACGAAGAGGGGTAAATACGATCTGATCGTTCAGACCGTGGAGCAGTATCTTCTGGCCGAGTTCGCCGAGGAAAAAGGTGTCGCCCAGGATGGCAATGTGATGATGGAGCTCGAGCGGATACGCGACCAGCTGCTCGCCAATGAAATGTTGAAGCGTGAAATAGAGCCGCTGGTGAAGGTGACCGAAGAAGAAATCCGTGCCTTATATGAAGAGAACAGGGAAAATTACGTGCTTCCGGCCAAGGTCAGGATTTTCCAGATAAAAGTTCCCGATGAGGATTATGCTCTCGAGATTCACGAGCATCTGGATTCGCTGGCTGCTTCAGGCGGCGATGTGCTCAAGGAATTCAGGAGACTCGCCAGGGAGGTCTCGATAGAGCCGGTAAAAAAGCAAAAGGGCGATCTAGGGTTCCTTACCGCGGAGGACGAGCCGAAGCTGGTCGTCAGCGAAGGCTTCAAGCTGGATGCGGGTGAATACAGCCACGTATTCGAAGCCGACGGTCATTTCAACATCGTGTTCACCTCGAACAGAAAAGAAGAGACCGTGAGAACCTTCGAGCAGGTTTCCCCGTCTATCAGAAGTATACTCAAGAAGAAGGAAACGCACAGGCTGTTCAAAGAGCTTACAGGCGAGCTGATGGAGCGCTGGCGGGTGGAGATATTGTATGACCCCGATACGGGGAAGTTTGCCCCGGCCGATTCAACCGCCGGCGAGTCCGGTTGAGTTCCAGCCGGAAAGGTTGAATAAAAAAAAAGACCGGGCGGGAAGCCCGGTCTCTTTTTTATTTCTTTTACATACCGGTCTGTTCTTTGAGCCACTTGAATCCGACGGATTTCGGACGTGTGATGGCTGTGCCCATGGCACGGTTCCATACCAGCTGAGAAACCATTCCCATTGCACGGCTCACTGAGAAGAGAACAGTGTAGTAAGGGAATTCGGTCAATCCGTAGTGGTAGAGCAGCGCACCTGAACCGGCGTCTACGTTCGGCCAGAAGTTGGCGATCGGGTTCTTGCCGGCTTTTACGCGCTCTTCGGAGAACTCCTCGAGCACCTTCGGGACCACGTTGAAAACGCGATCGACGGTTTTGAATACCGGGTCGTCCGGCATGTATTCTTTACCGAACTGGTTGAACCCGGTGAAGCGCGGGTCGGTGACGCGGAGCACGGCGTGGCCGTAACCCGGGATAACCTTTCCGGCGCGGAGAGTCTCGAAAGCCATGTCGCGGATCTGCTCTTCGGTCGGGACTCCGCCGAACTTGTCGATGACTTCGAGGACCCAGCCGAGGCATTCCTGGTTGGCGAGGCCGTGGAGCGGACCGGCGAGACCGTTCAGGCCGGCGCTTACGGAGTAGTAGGCGTCGGAGAGCGCGGATCCTACCGTGTGGCAGGTATTGGCGCTGACGTTTCCGCCTTCGTGATCGGAGTGGAAGTGCAGGTACAGCCGCATCAGCTTCGCGAAGTTGCCGGTCGGGTCATCGAGGCCGAGCATGTACGCGTAGTTGGCGCCCCAGTCGAGATCCTTGTTGGCGGGAATGACGTTGCCCTTATTATAACGGATGCGGTATACGGCCGCGGCGATGCTGGGAAGAACGCCGAGCAGGTTGAGAGCGTCTTCGAGCGTGGGAATCCAGTACTCGGTTTTCGCCATGCCTTCATCGTAGCGTTTGCGGAATACCGATTCTTTCTCCATGACCAGGATACCGGTATTGAGCATGGCCATCGGATGAGAGTCGGCGGGCATCGCTTTCAGCACGTCGATTACGTAGTCGGGAAGTTCGCTGCGGTCCATCAGCTCTTTGCGGAGGTCGGCGATTTCTTCCTTGTTTCCCATCTCACCGGTGAGCAGAAGCCAGAATGTTTCTTCGGGCCACATTTCGGTGATGTCGAGAAGAGGCCTGCCCCTGATGATCAATCCTGTGTCGGGCTGAACGAGAGAGGTTTCGCAGATCATGCCCTTCACGCCTCTCATCCCGCCGAAAGCCTGCTGGATCGTCACTTCGGAGATGACTTTGCTGCCATGGTTCTTGACGATGTTGCGCGCATCGTTTTGCCAACCGGGCAGCAGACTGGCAAATTTGTCTTTTAACAACATGAGAATTCTCCTTTCGATATCAACAGTATCACCGCCACGATCCATTCGGACGCAGAAGCCGTGATTTTCTGTTTTCTATCGCAACACATGTCTTCATAAAGACGAACATTTTTACATTTTCGGCCCTCTCTTGTCAATAATTTTTGCATTTGCGCGATCAGGAATATGAAGATTCCGCGTAAACCGTGATCATACCTGCGAATGTTCGGTGTATGCATGAACGAACCGAACTATATTTCGGCCCTCGGCCTTCGCAGAACCGCACGAAGCGGGAGGTGTTGATGGCGCGTCCTCCGCCGGGTGGAAAGACACTCCATCAGCGCCGCAGACGTTCCGGCTTCCATGGAAGCAAATCGCCTGTCCAAACGACTCTTTGTATGATGGGAAATACGAATTATCCGGAAAAGCCAGAACCTTCTTGTGGAAGACCGGCGCAGGGGTGATAATTACCGGTCTATCCGGCGCGCCGTCACGGAACAGCACCACGTAAGAAATCGGTGCCCCGGATGATGGCCATGTATCCACGACTGGCCCGCTGTAATTGCAGCGGGTGTCGGATGTCTGTTTGATTTTTTTGGCGGGGGTGAAAGGGACATGAATAAAAAGCGACCGAACCTGCACGCCGGCCTGTTCACCGGGACCGCCGCGGGTTTTGTGGCCGGGGTGCTGCTGTTTCTTCCGGGAGTTCCTTTCGTCAGCTTTCTGTTTACGGCGCTGGAGGTGGGGCTCCAGGCGGTATACGGACTCTCGGCGCCTCTCTCATCGAAACTGGACTCGGTGCCGGGAATATTGCTTCTCTTCACCGGCGGCGGCGCTTTGATGGGTCTCGCAAACGCGCTGGTGCTCGGTTCGATTTTCGCACTGTCCCGCAAAGTACTGAAACGCGATGCAGGGTTCAGGTTCGTGTTCGCTTCTCACGCGGGTCTTGTCGTTGCGCAGAACATCCTGCTGTACGGCCTGATATGGCTCGGCAACATCGCCCACACGCTCGCGCCGGTGACCTTCCGCTTCTTGTGGGCCGTTCTGCTCGTTTCAGCTTTTTCAGGGATTACCACCCTGATACTGGTGCTCGCCGTCGCAGCTCTTCTGCACCGGCGGGGTCGATCTGCCGGGCCGGACGTTGAAAACGGAACGGGCGGGGAAGGTCGGCTCCTATTCAGGATCGCATTTGCGACGCTCCTCCTGGTTCTGGCGGTCGCCCTCGCCGGAATAGGAAAACAGTCGCTGGCCCGCCGCAGGATCGTGCCGCCCCCCGCCGTGGAGGAAACCGGTCGGGAACGGACCGGGGATGATTCCGCCGGGTTCTCGAGAGGGGAGAGCGGCGAAAGCGGCGAAAGCGGCCTGCGGCTCCTGCTGGTGGGAATCGACGGCGTCGACTGGGCCATCGTGAACGACCTTTGTCGGGAAGGACGCCTTCCGAATCTCGAAAGTATCATAAAGAAAGGTTCCACGGCCGGGATCAGGTCGGTGGTTCCGAACCTGTCTCCGCTGGTCTGGACGAGCGTGGCCACGGGCCGCCGTCCCCAGAAGCACGGCGTTTTCGGTTTCTACAATATAGAAACGGGCGGCGAGGAGCTCTACAACAGCCTCGATGTCAAGGTAGAGTCGTTCTGGGATATCCTGTCGAAAGCCGGAACCTCGATCGGCGTGGTGAACTGGTACGTATCCTGGCCGGCAAGGCCCGTCAGAGGTTTTCTGGTCTCGGACAGGTTCGCTTTCCCGGGGCTGCCGGGGAGAATATACCCGGAGGCCGCGGTTCCCGTCGTCGATTCGATCCTGGCGGATTTGCCTCCCCAGCTTCCCGGAATCGATCCTTCCGCCGCCGCCGGCCTGGATGATTCGATCGCGCGGCTGACCCTCGACTCGGCCGAGGGACGGAGGATGCGGGCTTTCAGGACCCTGGAAAACGCCCTGTTTCGCGATGCCGCCTCCCTGGAGACCGCTGTCGAGCTATATAGCCGAAACGCTCCCCGCGCACTTGCCGTCTATTTCCGCTGCACCGACGTGGCCAGCCATCTGTTCTGGAAGCACCGAATGGCGTTGAACTTCCCGGGGATCGCCCGGCGGCTCTACTCAACGGAACCCTCCGCCGTCGACAGCCTGACGGAGCGGATGCTCATAGAGGCGGTGTACGAGTGGAACGACAGGGCCCTGGGAAGACTGCTCGAGCTGACCTCCGAGAACACGCTGGTCTGCGTCCTCTCCGATCACGGTTTCGGTTTCAAGCTCCCCGGCCAGTATTCGTACGACATGAACAAGCTGCTTTCCCGGATGGGCCTCCTCGCCTTCGAGGAAGACGGCGGGCGCGTGGACCTGTCGCGGAGCTCTCTCTTCGATTGCCGCGTCAGCACGGGAATAGTGAACCTTGTTAAGAAGATGCAGGTGGCGGTCGACGGGCGGGACACCTTCGCGGATGAAGCCGGCCGGGAGCTGTTTTTTGCCAGGGCGGTTGAGCTGCGGGCGAAACTCGAGGGGCTGCGGACGATCCGCGGCGAGCGGTTCTTCGGCGAGCTCGCCATCGCCGACGGGGGCGACAGGATTTTTATCACCGGGATGGTGAATGTCGGCTTTCTCAACCAGCAGGTGCGGATCGACGGCGCCGCGGTGCCTGCCGAGGAGTTCCTCGTGGAGTCGGATATATCGGGATGGCACCGGAACGACGGTTTCTTCGCCGTGTCGGGACCCGGTATCAGGAGCAGGCGGATATCGAGGTGCTCGGAACTGGATATCGCACCCACGCTTCTTCATTATCTGGGGTATCCGGTGCCGCTCGACATGGACGGCCGCGTCCTCACCGGGATTTTCGATTCCGGTTCCCGCCGGAAGGTGGACTATTGCGCGGGATACGGGATAGTTCCTCCCTCCGAGGTATCGAACCTTCCTGATATGGGCGATTCCGTAGAGGAGTCGATCCGGGAGCAGCTGCAGGCTCTAGGATATGTTCAGTAGGCGAATCGCTTCAGTTCGGCAATAAAAGTTCATTTTTTTCTTGCATTGAGTTGAAAGGGCGTCTATATTCCCGCTATTAGCACTCAACAACGGTGAGTGCTAACAGTATAATTAAGAACCTTATCGGCCTGAATCGGGGTTCACAGGGGTTCATCCACAGAACAGAGATGAGAGAACCCTGTATCCCTGTGCAAGGCTCCACTAGCTTCACTGGAGGGAAGACTATGAATATCAAACCGTTAGCGGACAGGGTTCTCGTGAAGCCGATCGAGCAGCAGGAAGTCAAGAAGGGAAGCATTATCATTCCCGATACTGCCAAAGAGAAACCCCAGGAGGGTGAAATCGTTGCGATCGGTACGGGACGGGTGAGCGAGAAGGGTGAGAGGATCAATCTCGAAGTCAAAATCGGCGACAAGATCCTTTACGGAAAATACTCGGGCACCGAGGTCAAGGTCAGCGAAGAAGATTACCTGATCATGCGCGAAAGCGACATTCTGGCCGTGATCAACAGCTAGAGAGACACCTACTCTCATAAGTTCGTTATTTACAAGGAGTAACAAAATGGCGAAGCAGATTTCCTACAGCACTTCGGCCAGGGACCAGCTGAGATTGGGCGTCGACGCCCTCGCCGACGCGGTAAGCGTCACTCTCGGTCCTAAAGGTCGCAACGTGGTTTTGGACAAAAAATTCGGTTCCCCCACCATCACCAAGGACGGGGTCACCGTGGCGAAAGAAATTGAACTCGAAGATCCCTTCCAGAACATGGGAGCGCAGATGGTAAAAGAGGTCGCGTCCAAGACCTCCGACGTCGCCGGCGACGGCACCACCACCGCTACGGTTCTGGCCCAGGCGATTTTCCGCGAAGGTCTCAAGAATGTGACCGCCGGCGCCAATCCGATGGCGATCAAGCGCGGCATCGAGAAGGCCGTAATCGAAGTAGTGGCGAAGATTCACGATTTATCCAAGCCGATCAACGACAAGAGAGAGATTTCTCAGGTTGCCGCCATTTCCGCGAACAGCGATACCGTAATCGGAAACATGATTGCGGAAGCTATGGAGAAAGTCGGCAAAGACGGCGTTATCACCGTTGAAGAAGCCAAGGGGATGGAAACCTACCTGGACGTGGTCGAGGGTATGCAGTTCGACCGCGGCTATCTTTCTCCCTACTTCGTGACCGATGCCGAGCGGATGCAGGTGGATTTCGAAGATCCTTACATCCTTATCCATGACAAGAAGATCAGCAACATGAAAGATCTTCTTCCCGTGCTCGAGAAAGTCGCGCAGATGGGCAAAGCCTTCCTGATCATCGCTGAGGATGTCGAAGGCGAAGCTCTCGCCACCCTGGTGGTGAACAAGCTCCGCGGAACCCTCTCGGTCGCGGCCGTCAAGGCTCCGGGCTTCGGCGATCGCAGAAAAGCCATGCTCGAAGATATAGCCGTTCTTACGGGCGGCAGGGTCATCTCCGAGGAGATCGGCTTCAAGCTGGAAAATGCAACCCTTTCCGACCTCGGCCGCGCCAAGCGCGTCACCATCGACAAAGAAGACACCACGATTGTCGAGGGCGCCGGCAACACCGAAGACATCAAGGGACGTATCAACCAGATCCGCCAGCAGATCGAGAATTCCACCTCCGATTACGATCGTGAGAAACTGGAAGAAAGACTCGCCAAGCTGGCAGGCGGCGTTGCGGTCATCAACGTCGGAGCAGCCACCGAGCCCGAGATGAAAGAAAAGAAGGCACGCGTCGAGGATGCTCTGCACGCGACCCGCGCGGCTGTGGCCGAGGGTATCGTGGCCGGAGGCGGCGTCGTTTACCTGCGCTGCATGGAAGTTGTCGATAAACTCACCCTCGAAGGCGATGAGAATATCGGCCTGACCATCGTCAGGAAAGCCCTCGAAGCACCCCTCCGCAGGCTCGTAGACAACGCCGGTATCGAAGGCGCTGTCGTTGTGCAGAAGCTGATGGACATGGAAACGAACGAAGGTTTCGACGTCGAAGCCGGTGAGTATAAGAACATGTTCAAGGCCGGCGTTATCGACCCCGCCAAGGTGAGCAGGTCGGCGATGCAGAACGCTGCTTCGATCGCAGGTCTTCTCATAACCACCGAAGCTCTCGTCACCGACGTTCCCGAAGAAGAGCCTGCTCTTCCTCCGGGCGGCGGCATGGGCGGCGGCATGGGCGGCGGCATGGGCGGAATGTACTAGGCCCGGACGTCGTTCTGAAGAAGGGCGCCCGCCACCCGTCGAAGCTTCGGCTGCGACGGGTGGGCCGGGTGAACCGCGCGGAACAGCTGCTGCGGTCCGGATACAGGTCCGGAGCAGGGCTCCGCGCTCCTTCTTCTCCCGGTGCCTCCGAGTTACGGCACCGAACAGGTATTTCGCCCGCGGGAGATCGGCCCGCGGGTGGAAAACCGGAGTTGAAAGCAAGAAAATCCGAACCGAACCGCTGGTTTTAAGGATTAGACTTATGCCTACATACGATTACAGCTGCACCGACTGCGGATACGAATTTGAAGAGTTCCAGAGTATCAAGGCCGACCCGCTCGACAAATGCCCCGAGTGCGCCGGAAGGGTGAAACGTCTCATCGGTATGGGCGGCGGGTTGATATTCAAGGGTTCCGGTTTTTATATAACCGATTACAGGAGCAAATCGTACCAGGACGCAGCGAGAAAAGACCGCGATTCCGGCGTTTCTTCAGCGGTGGATAGCTCGAAAAAAAGCGGTTCGAAAAAATCCTCCTCTAAATCATCCGACAAAAAAGCGGCCGCCTGAACCAGTTTGACAGCCGCATGAAAACCTCATCCCCTCTGTTCGAACCGCTAGAACATCCCCGCCAGAAACCCGTCTCACTTTTCACATCCCCGATCGTCTGGGGGGTAAACGCCCTTTTCATGAAATGATTCATACCGCCGAAACCAGCGTGAGACTATCGATTTACGCTTGACAAAAACGAAATAGGGCGTATATTTGTAGTAGCATCTTTAAATAGTCGCCCAATTAAGACAGGATGTATATTGAAAAATCGGACGATAAAGGACAGGCTCACGAGGCTTTCAGGGCGGAAATACAGCAGGATTATCGTTCTGACAGGCGCTCGCCAGACCGGTAAAACCACCTTGATAAAAGAGACCTTTCCGGAAATGGCCTACATTTCGGTGGAAGACCCGACTTTGAGGTCGGCCTATTCCAGGATCCCGGCTGCGGAATGGATTGGACGTTATCCTGCCGCGATAATCGATGAAGTCCAGAAAACTCCTTCCGTGATTGAATCGATCAAAGCGGCTGTTGATGCAGATGACACCGTAAAGTATATCCTGCTGGGCAGCAGCCAGATTCTCCTTTTGTCACGGGTGAAGGAAAGTCTTGCCGGCAGATCGACCATTGTTGATCTCTGGCCGTTGACGATTCCTGAAATGCTTACCGATTCCTGGAGCGATCCGGTTATTGAATCGAGGCTGATAGCCAGTTTGAGAGAAAACACCTGGAAACCGGGATTATTCAATGATATTCCCGCTCGAAACGTCGGCTTTACGAAACATGAAGAAAATTTCAAGCGGTACCTGCATTTCGGGGGGATGCCGGTTGTCAGCGATCCAGAGCTCGATGATGAAGAACGCCTCGACTGGCTGAAGGATTATCAGCGAACTTATCTTGAGCGGGACGTAGCGGATCTGGCCAGGTTGAACGACCTGGAACCTTTCTCGGCGGCACAGAAAGCCGCGGCGGATCGCACGGGAACCGCAATCAATTTCAGCGAGTTGGCCCGCGAGTCGAAAACAGCTCCGGAAACAGCGAGAAGGTTCATGCGGTACCTGGAACTCAGCTACCAGGTTATCCTGTTGAAGCCGTATTTTCGCAATCGAAAGAAGCGGCTGACGAAAATGCCTAAAATCCATTTTCTGGATTCAGGAGTCATGCGCAGTATAACTGGCAGGAGAGGCGAACCCACCGGTGAAGAGTTCGAGTCTGCGGTCGTTGCGGAAATCATCAAGCAGATAAGCAACGCTTCCCTGAATGTCGGCTTTTTCCATCTCCGCACCAAAGATGGCCGGGAGGTTGATCTTCTTCTCGAATTGGAACATGGTTTTATAGCGATTGAGATTAAGAGGTCGGAGCATGCTCATTTTACCGACGCACGACACCTTCGGAATCTTGATACGATTCTTGATAAACCTCTGCTCTGTTCGATGATTATTTCGATGGACAGGGAAATAAAATCGTTCGGCGAAAACATCTACGCGGTTCCGGCGGCCTGGCTCTTCGCTCCTTCTCTCGATCAGGTATGATCCAAGAAATCAAACGCCGGGTACCCATGCGAATGATTTGATGTTGAGGTTCATGAGTATTGTTCCCTTCTACCGTGTATGCGCTAAGAAAAATGAAACTAAATCAGCCTGCTTCTTTGTGGCACAGAACCCAAATCTGGCGGCTCCTCGCAGTGGGATGTCGGGTCCACTTGTCTCCGGAGGCAGCAAACAAGGCTGCCGGGCTTTCACCTCTGGTTTCAACGAGAAAAATTGGATTCACTGCAGGTTCCGGTATATAATGTTTGCATCCCTTGTGTGGTGGGAGATCATTTTGTTCAACTCTGCCGTTAAATTCAGAAAAGAGAGGATAATATGAGAACTTTCGCTTTTTTTTCGCTAATATCCATCCTGGTTCTCGTTTCAGCCCATCCACTCTCAGCCACTCCACAGCCCGTCATCCTCGAAGGTTCCTATTCCACCGTTCAAAGTCCGTCGGTGATTGCCGTCGACTCCGACTCATCTCATGTAGCCCTGGAACTCCGAATGAACGGCTTTGAATCGACCTCCATTATCGAAGGAAATTCCACTTATCAGAAAATCACCCTGCCCGGAGTGCATGAATATCTTTCCGAAGAGGGAAAACCCCGGCTGCCCGTTGTAAGAAGACTTGTAGCGGTACCCGACTCGGTCACCCTTCATATCGCCCTTTCCGACACAACGCTCTATACACTGCCCGATTTCCCGATCTATCCGGCTCCGTGCATCTCGTATCCCGATACCGGCTGCTTATGTTTCATCGAGTTTTTCTGCCCGGATACGGACTTTTACGAAACCGAAACCCTGTATCCCGCCACCGCGTTCGAAGTATCGCAAACCGGATACATGAGGGAGCAGAAGATCATAGAGCTTCGAATCTTTCCGATCCGTTGCGACCCATCTACTGAAAAGCTCTTCGTAAATACTTTTTCGCACATCAATATTTCGTACGAGGGCACTCCGTGTTTCAACACGAAAGGCCTCGGTCCGTTCGAAGAAATCGCCGGCCTGGGTGGCGTATGCTACGAACCCTGGAAAGGATCGCCGCCTCCGGCTCTCCCTGACAGTTCCGGAGGTTCCGATGCAGGCCAAATCCTCAACCTCGGCGGCGGACAGGACGGCGGCGTCCAGCCCGGTCCCGTCAAATGTCTCAAGTACCTCGAAGAATTGAAGGTGGAGGGCACCCTCGCCGATTATATCGTAGTCGCCGCACCCGCTTACTACAATGAACTGTACTATCCCCCGAGAGAATCGTACATGGATTCCCTGCTCCTCTGGCGCAAGAATTTCAACGAACTGTGCGTCGCGGTCGCATCCACAGAGCAGATCGATGAGGAGTTCGACTATTCCACCCCTTCCGAGATGTATTGGGAAAAAGTGTATGCGTTTCTTGAATACGCGTATAAGCACTATGAAGCGCCCAACATGGAGGATGACAAGATCGGTTTCGTGCTGATACTGGGTGACGATTGCATGAATGAAAACCTCGAAGTCTGGGATTATTGCGACGATTACCAGCTTACAAAATTCGTTCCGACCGGATTTTCAGTTGATTACAGCTTCCCGACGGATCACTTCTATATGACCCTTCACGGGAATGATAATGTTCCCGATATAATGCTTGGCAGACTTCCCGTGTCAAGTATAGCTGAAATGAACACAGTAGCCGAGAAGCTCTTCAGATACGAAAAATATCTTCCGGAATATCGAGGTGTCTGGAGACGAGAAGGAAGCTTCATCAATGGAACAGGGCAAACAGGTGAAGGTTATTGTGACAATTTCGAAAGCACATTCTTCGATCCGATCAGTTACGATCTTTCATGCCTTGATTATGAAGAAAACGGTGAGCTCACCGAATCCGATTTTTATAACGAAATGAATGATGGCAGGCTCCTGGTATATATTAACGCACATGGGCATCAAGAAAGTATAACCTTGAACTGTGACACCTTTGCATACATCTGTAATGACGAAATCGATGCAAGTCTGGACGACCTGGACACCCTGATCAGTTTCCCCGTCATCTTCGCCCAATCATGCTATACGGGTCAGTTCTATTATTTTAACGAGTTATCTTATTCTGAAGCAGTATCGGAGGTTTTTCTTGAAGTAGCTCAAAAGGGTGCTCTCGGATATTTCGGATTTATCTCTCCAACGGGAATCAGCGGACAGAGCCTTACCAAAGGCGTTGAAGCTATTCTGCTCAACAATATCACGGAGCTCGGACAGGCCCTGATGAGTATTAAATTTTCCCATATTAATTCTTGGAAAAATCTTACGCTGCTCGGTGATCCGCTCTCGGATGTCGGCGAACATATCGCATATCCTGATATGCCTGATCCGAGCATTAATCCTTCACAATTGAGCCTGCCGTGGCGTGGTTCACTAGGGGATTCCCTCCCCCTCGGCGCCGAAGTGTTCAACCGTGGTGGTGCGACGGCGGACGGATTTCTTCTTAGCGTTGTTGTTGACGCTGATAACATGACACCGGTTTCATGGGAATTCCCCATAAATGATCTGGAATCGAGAGAAGCCGTAAGGTTCGATTTCAAGTGGGACGTTACAGGACTGACCTCTCATATCGAAAACGCATCTCTTGAAGCCTCTATCTCTTACGCCGACACCTCGGTCAGCATTGAGGATGTCGAGTCATGGACGGGGAATGATGATGCTGAAGTATCTATCAGCGAAATCCAGCTTCAACCCGACCGGGAAGGCTGGCCTGTCAAACTGAACGGGAGTCCTGCGTCATCTCCAGTCCTTTTCGATCTCGATGGGAACGACACACTGGAAGTCATTCTGGGAGCAAGCGACGGCAGATTGCATGTGTTCCGTGAAAACGGCGTGTATCTGCCGGGCTGGCCGGTGGAATTCGCATCTGTCGAAGAATGGGGTGTGATAAATACATCCCCGGCTGTCGGTGATATCGATGGGGACTCAAGCCCCGAAGTGATTTGTATAGTGAGCTGGCCAGGCTCGCTTACAAACGAATTATACGCGTTTCATTATGATGGCCTGCCTGTTGCCGGGAACTGGCCGATATCGTTGAATACAGCGGAAAAAGATGTCTGCCCGATGCTGGGTGATTTCGCACCGGACTCCAGCGGGCTGGAAATTTTAATCGTTGATGATCAGGTAAGAACGTTTTCCGGACGCGGATATCAAATTTGGACCTATGATTTTGGGTTTCCCGACTGGCGTCTTCCCTGCTCACCTGCATACGGCCCCCTTACGGATGCGGACAGTCTGGAGGTTGTTTTTCATCCGTACACACGTGGGACGATGCCGTCGATTCGTTTTGTGCGGCTGAGAGCCGAAAACGGCACTGAAAAGTTCCTGTTTGAGAGCAGTGACGTTGAAATCTCCTCCAAGTCGGTTGCTCTCGTAAACTGGGGAAATCAAGATACGCTTGAGGTTTTGGTGCCATACTTTGATGAAAGCGACAACTATAACCTTACAAGTGTCGATTCGAATTACGACGAGAACCCCGATTGGATTGGGAAGGAATGCGGGAAGAAGCCCTCCACGCCGGCTCTCGGAAAAGTTGAAACGTTTCAGACCGCAGATGTTGCCATAGGGGCTGATTGGAGTAACATCACCGGTCATGATGGACTGGAAATCAACCTGTTTGATTACAGGGGAAATGTAACATTCTATTACCCTGGTATTGAGCGAGAAGTTGGTACGATTATCGGTTCGCCAATAATTGGTGATGTTGACGCGGATGGATACCAAGATGTACTGGCAGTAACAACGAATGGTTATGTGTATGCATTAAGTAGGCTTGGTGAAAAACTCACCAATTTCCATTGGCCGTTCAATGTACATTCCTTGGCATCCGTCGGAGCACCGGCGATCGGAGATCTTGACGGAGACGATAACGCTGACGTTATCGTTTGTGGTGGGGATAACTATCTCTATGTTTGGGACATGAATCCGGGTGGTAGCCCTCCAGACAGTCTTTCAACTCCTGAGTGGCCGATGTTCAGACGTAATTCTGAACACACAGGCTGTTATGATGAATGAGGTTTTCAAACCGAGTCTTTGTACCTAAATGTTGGATGTGAACAATTTGAGGCAGGTTATGAGTAACATGTTCTTCTTTCCAACGATATTTCTTTGCCTTCTCCTTACGTTAAACCTTGATGCGGGTGAGCTCGCAATGGATCATGTTATATCAGACCAGCTAAGAGATCGGATGATGGTG
The DNA here is from genome assembly GCA_964394085.1 of uncultured Gemmatimonadota bacterium. Classification (GTDB taxonomy): domain Bacteria; order CAYMWF01; family CAYMWF01; genus CAYMWF01. The sequence goes on from CAYMWF010000004.1 coordinate 115,781, forward strand.
AGTATTCCCGTTATTTCTTCCGATTTTATAGTGTGTAATGATTCAGCCTATCAATCAGAACCAGACAGTGACATGGACTCAAATGGGAATGTCTGGGTAATCTGGGAGGACTTTAGACACTCGCCAAATGGGGATTTCTTGAGAAACGCAGAGGTGTACGCGAGAAAAATCTCACCAAGGGGTGACTTCCTCACCGGCGAGTTACGGCTTACGGATAGAGATTTCCGAAGCTGGTTCGTCAAAGTGGCTGTCGATCGCATCGACAATGTTCATATCGTATTTCGTGATATTGGGACAAATGGGTACGATGTTAGATACATCCAACTCGATTCAAACGGAAACATCGTGGTTCCGGAAACGGTCGTGAATGATGCAGAAGGCTGGCAGACCGGTGAACTGCGCGTCGGAATCGGGGTCGATGACTCGAGAAATGTCCATATCATGTGGTCGGAGCATTCCACCGATTTCTATTACTCGAAGCTGGATAGCACGGGTAATCTGCTCGTAGACAGAATACATGTTTCAAGCGAAATAGTATTTCATAAATATCCCGACCTCTCAGTTGGACCGGATGGTTCAGCCAATATGGTATTCATGAGGCAGAGTCCGGGATACAAGGTGATCCACTTTTCCAAAGTTGATTCAGCCGGTAATCTCATTGTCGATTCTAAACCACTTACGCCTGAAACAATTGATTATTATTGTCATTACCCGAACATCGTGGCCGATTCGGATGGTAATAATCATATAGTATTCAGTTACCGTAATAAAGCTCTTACATATATTTACGATCCATTCTACCTCAAAGTTGATCAACTGGGTAACCAGATCGGCGACATGGTCAACATCATCGATTATGAACAAGGGCTGAATAGTTGGGGAATAGCAGTTAATATGGAAGACTCAGGGTCAATTCATGCAGTATTCAGCCAGGCCATCAACGCTTGGACATTTCACTACTCATACGCAAAGATTGCCGATGGGGGTGAACTCCTGAGTTATGTCGACAATATCAGCGATAATGAGGATAATTTCAAAGAACATCATTCGGTTGCCGTATCCGGAAATCGTATATCCCTTGTATGGGAAAATGCCTTACCCGAAGCTGAAACCCATGATGACATCTACCTGAAGCAGGGTTACATCTCGACGGAATATTAAAAATAAGCCTGCATAATTTTTTTACCGCACGAAGAATGGTCTCGTCTCCATGTAACCGGTCGACTTCATAGGACGCCTCGTTCCGCACATTCCGGACCCATACGAGAACGGTCCTCGATATTACGGTGCGTATTCCAACCGCTTCCGAAGCAAGATGTGGGGGGAGGGAGTCTGGCAAGATTCTCGGAACGCGGCCACGAGAGTCGATGCGGCTCCCTTCAATTCTTCATCGCGCCATATAGCAAACAGAGGTGAAATAAATCGGCTTAAGCGGGCGGCTTCCTTCAAACAGTTGTATAAGCTCAAAACAACAAAGATACTTCGATAAACGGGGAGGTCGAAACTCTTGAAATCATCGAATTTCTGGGATTGCTCAAAGGATGTTCAACGGGTGTCGATTTTGTTTTACTATCCTTTCAAAAGAGATTCCCATCAGCAAGGTTTACAGCCGAACAGCAATGCCCATCCTGCCGAACATTCTGGAATAACTGGATTCCGAACAGATTATCGTTTATCATTACAAGTAATCATTGCCCGGAAGGAGATTAAATTCTACGTGAAATCCATCTGAATACTCGGAGAAGAGAGGATGATATGAAGGTTTTCGCTTTTTTTTTCGCTGATATTCACCCTGGTTCTCGTTTCAGCCCATCCACTCTCAGCCTCTCCCCAGCCCGTCATCCTCGAGGGCTCGTATTCTACCGTTCAAAGTCCGTCGGTGATTGCCGTCGACTCCGATTCGTCTCACGTTGCCCTGGAACTCCGGATGAACGGTTTTGAAACAACCTCGATAATCGAAGGAAATTCCACTTACCAGAAGATTACCCTGCCCGGAGTCCATGAATATCTTTCCGAAGAGGGAAAACCCCGGCTGCCCGTCGTAAGAAGACTCGTAGCTGTACCCGATTCGGTCACCCTTCATATAGCCCTCTCCGACACATCGCTCTATACACTGCCCGGCTACCCGGTCTATCCGGCTCCGTGCGTCTCGTATCCCGATACCGGATGCTTATGTTTCATCGAATCTTTCTGCCCGGATACGGACTTTTACGAAACAGAAACCCTGTACCCGGAGACTGCATTCGAAGTGTCGCAGACCGGTTACATGAGAGAGCAGAAGATAGTCGAGCTTCGTATCTTTCCGATCCGTTGCGACCCTTCTTCAGAAAAGCTCTTCGTAAATACCTTTTCGCACATCAATATTTCATATGAGGGCACTCCGTATTTCAACACAAAAGGCCTTGGTCCGTTCGAGGAAATCGCCGGCCTCGGCAGCGTATGCTACGAACCCTGGGAATCACCACCCCCTGCTCCACCGGACAGCTCCGGCGGCGCCGATGCGGGTCAAATTCTGAACCTCGGCGGCGGTCAGGACGGCGGCGTTCAACCCGGTCCGGTCAAATGTCTCAAGTACCTAGAAGAACTGAAAGTCGAGGGCACACTGGCCGATTACATCGTGATCGCCGCACCCGCTTACTACGATGAACTGTATTATCCCCCGAGAGAATCGTACATGGACTCCCTTCTGCTCTGGCGCAAGAATTTCAATGAACTGTGCGTCGCAGTCGCGTCCACCGAGCAGATCGATGAGGAGTTCGGCGAAACCGGTGGCTGCTGGGTGAAAATCCAGGCCTTTCTCAAATATGCCTATGAACACTATGAAGCGCCCAATATGGAGGATGACAAGATCGGTTACGTGCTTATACTGGGTGATGATTGCATGTACAAGCATCCCCAGCATGGCTGGAAATGCTGCATTCCCTACGATACGGAGAAGCACGTACCTACCCCGTACAATGAAAATGTGCCTGAGAAACAGGATGTTCCGACGGATCACTGGTACCAGACATTGAGCGGGGACGACGATATCCCCGACGTGCTGTTAGGCCGGTTCCCTGCATCGAATTCGGATGAGATGCAGCGCATCGCAAAGAAGGTCTACCGTTACGAGCGCTACCTCCCTGAATACCGAGGCAATTGGCGGAGGAATGCGTCATATGTACGAGGTGCAAACCTTGAGGGCAGGAAATGGTGTGACGATCTGGCCGAAGAGATATTCGATCCGATCGGCTACTCTCTTTCCTGTCTCGATTATGATGATGATCCTGAATTGACATTGGACGACTTCTACGACGAGTTCAATATCGGCCGGAACCTCGTCTACGTCGACGCTCATGGTGACAGAGACTACATATATCTGGGAATTGATATGGAAGCAAACGTCGACGATGTTCTTGGGTCTTATTATCTTGAAGAAAAGGAAGTGGAGTTTCCGGTAATGGTAACTGTCTGCTGCTGGACTGCGAAGTACTATGAAGATACTCAGGGCATACAGGAAACCGTAGGCGAGGCTTTCCTGAGCACCGAAAACAAGGGAGCTCTGGCTTATTTCGGATATGTTAAACCGGGAAGTACGGATTATAACAGGGACCTGTTCAAGGGAGTGGAAAATATATTCATCAACAACATCACTGAAATGGGTAAAGTCCTCGTCGGAATCAAGCTCCTCAACCTTGACGGTGAATTCATTCTGACACTGCTCGGGGATCCCCTGTCGGATATAGGAGAGCACATAGCCTACCCGGATCTCCCGAATCCATTCCTGCTTCCTTCGTATCTGAATCTACCGTGGCGTAACGCGCTTGGTGATTCGCTTCCGCTCAGCGTGTATGTCAAAAACACCGGCGGCGCAACGGCGGACGGCTTTCTTCTGAATGTAGACATCACTAGCACAAATGCAGGTTCGGAATCATGGAGTTTTCCGATAGACAGCCTCGAAGCCCGCGAGGGTATGAATTTCGATTTCAAGTGGGATGTAACGGGAATGACGACGCATATTGAAGACGTAGACATGAACGTCTACTTCTCTTACAGCGATACATCCGTATCCATGGAAGAGGTGGAATCCTGGGTCGCCGACGACACGGCCTCGGTAGCCCGCGACGAGATCCAGCTCCAGCCCGATCGCGAAGGCTGGCCGGTCAAATTGAGCGGGAATCTTTCTTCGTCTCCGGTTCTCTACGATCTCGACGGCAACGACACCCTTGTAATCATCCTGGGAGCAAGCGACGGCTGGCTTCATGTATTCCAGGAAAATGGCGAAGAACTGCCGGAATATTGGCCTGTTGAATTCGCGACTTATGAAGAGCGGGGAGTGATCAGAACGTCTCCGGCGGTCGGTGATATCGACGGTGACGAAAACCCCGATGTGGTCTGTATCGTGTATTGGCCGAACACAAAAACAACCGATTTGTACGCATTTCAGCACGATGGTCTGCCGGTTTCAATGAACTGGCCGGTTTCCCTCAACAAGGCAAATATTGATCATTCCCCGATACTCGGAGATTTCGACTCGAGTACAACCGGCCTCGAGATACTCATCGTCGATGACCAGATAAGAACCTTTTCAGGCCAGGGCGACCAGATATGGTCATACGATTATGGATATGCGGATGGATATTCTATACCTGGCGCGCCGGCCCTGGGTGCCTTTACAGATGAAAACAACCCGGAAATTGTATTCCATCCTCTAATTACCGACCTTTGGGGTGACACAGACGGCTGTTTCACCAGGCTGAAATGGGACGGAGAGGTTCTTCTGGAAATGGAAGAACTCCCCGTATCAAGAACCGCCTCTGCGCTTGTGAACTGGGGCAACCAGGATACCCTTGAGTGTCTGGTACCGTACTTCGATGAAAGCGGCAACCATAACCTTACAAGTGTCGACTCGAATTACGACGAGAATCCCGATTGGATTGGAAAGGAATGCGGGAAGAAGCCCTCCACGCCGGCTCTTGGGAAGGTGGATATCGATCAGTTTACTGATGTTGCCATAGGGGCTGATTGGAGTAATGTTACCGGTCATGACGGTCTGGAAATCAATTTGTTTGATTATAAAGGAGATGTGACCTTTTCTTTTATTGGTTCTGAGAGCGAAGTCGGCTCGATTATCGGTTCTCCAATAATCGGAGATGTTGATTCGAATGGACGGCATGATGTGCTGGCAGTAACAACGAACGGTTATGTATATTCAATAGACAAAGATGGTTATTCTCTGACGAACTTTGCATGGCCATTCAATGTGCATGCCTTGTCATCCGTCGGCGCGCCGGCGATCGGAGATCTTGACGGAGACGACTATCTCGACGTCGTGGTTTGCGGGGGTGATAATTATCTCTATGTGTGGGACATGAATCCGGGTGGTGACCCGCCAGACAGTCTTTCAACTCCTGAGTGGCCTGTGTTCCGGCGCGATCCTGCGCATACCGGGTGCTACGATGAATAACGTCGTCCATTGATACATTTATGCTTCTGTTTTCGGATGTGAATTAAAGAGGCGGATTATGAAAATCAAGATACTGGTTTCGACGATGTTTCTCGTGCTTCTCCTTACAAACATGTTAGAGGCAGGTGAAACCGTTACAAAACTATTTACTACAAGCCAATTTAAAGATACTCAGCAAGTGAGGATTCCTTTCATCTCGACCGATTTTATAGTCTGCAACGATTCGACGTTCCAATCCGAACCCGATTGTGACATGGACTCAAGAGGTAATACTTGGGTTGTTTGGGAGGATTACAGGCACTCGCCTCCCGGGGATGTATTGAGAAATGCCGAAGTATATGCAAGAAAAATCTCACCCCACGGGAACTTCCTCACCGGCGAATTACGGCTTACGGATAGAGATTTCCGCAGCTGGTTCGTCAAGGTGGCTGTCGATCGTATCGACAATGTTCATATAGTATTCCGCGATATCGGGACGAACGGATACGACGTAAGATACATTCAACTTGATTCAAGCGGAAATGTAGTTGTTTCAGAAACAGTCGTGAATGATGCGGAAGGCTGGCAGACCGGTGAATTACGCTGCGGAATCGGGGTTGATGAAAGGAGAACTGTCCACATTCTATGGCCGGAGCATTCAACCGATTTTTATTATTCTAAGCTGGACAGCACGGGTAATCTGCTCGTAGACAGAATACATGTTTCAAGCGAAACAGTATTTCATAAGCACCCTGATCTTTCAGTAGGGCCGGACTGTTCGGCGAATATGGTCTTCGCGAGACAAAATATGGGATCCACTGTTTTACATTTTTCAAAAGTAGATTCATCAGGAACTCTAGTTGTCGATTCGAAACCGGTAACATCTCAGGAACAGGACTATTACAGTTTCTATCCGAAAATCATAACTGATCAAATAGGTAATTCTCATCTATTATTTCACTATCGGGACGGGGCTCTGCAATACAAATATGACCCATGCTACCTCAAACTGGATCAGGTCGGAAATCAAATTGGCGAAATGGTCAACATCATCGATTATGAGGACGGATTGTGTAGCCGGGGAATTGCAATTGACATGGACGACTCCGGATTTATCCATGCGGTATTCAACCAAGATGTAAATGGTTGGACATATTTTTTCTCTTATGCAAAGATTGCCGACGGTGGCGATCTTTTAAGCTATATCGACAATATCAGCGACAACGAGAATGAATGCAAGTGTTACCAGTCAGTCGCCGTATCCGGTCATCGCATAGCTTTCGTGTGGGAAAACTCGAAGCCTGGCTTAGAAACCCTGAACGACATCTACCTGAAGCAAGGCTACATTTCGACGAAACAATGAATTTTACCCTCTTAGATTCACTGCCGTCAGCGTTTATGTAAAAAACACCGACGGCGCAACGGCGGATAGTTTCATTCTGAATATCGTGGTGGAAGCGGACAGCATTACACCGGTTTCCTGGGAATTTCCGATCGATTCAGAAAGGGATCGTTGACCTTCTCGACTTGGGGTTTTTCGGTCCGCGGGCCTGGGGCGATGAAAATGAATACTCCGACTTGGATATCTTCATTTACGTAGCCGAACTCGATAAATTGTCGCCTTCAGTTTCATCCACATATCATCCGTTTGCTTCTTTACGAAAGCCCGCAGAATGCCCCGTCCTGTGGACGGGGATGAATGCGAAATGCTCAGTTCTCAGTGAGAAATCGCGGTGGAGGAGCCATGAATCGGGCGTAATGCCCCATCCTGTGGATGGGGATCGTCCGATTCAAGCGATTTCTTTACTCGTATCCACCGAAGCTGCGTTTTGCCGGTACTGGAACAGAAATACAGAGCTTCCTGCAGAACCCGGAAAATCGAATGATTTCCGCAAAATACCCTATAAAAAGAAGCCTGCTCATTTTTTGCACAGAACCTCACTCTAGCGGCTCCTCGCAGTGGGATGTCGGGTCCAATTGTCTCCGTAGACTCGGTGGCTGTGGCTCGAACTGCAAAGAACGGTACCACCCAAGAAGGTCGTACGAGAGCACAGGGCTTACTTCCGATATAACCGTTCCCTTCTTTCGAACCCGATCGCAAATGAGATAATAAAATATGGACAGCGAATCGATACCCGGATTTCTTGACGGATGCGGTTCGCTACAGCGGTGACGCGGAAATGCGGGTTGGTATTGAATATGTAAACTTCAGATTGCTTATCAGCGTGTCAGCCCGGCGAGGAAACCGCCGATTTTCGAGAGCAAAGTAGGCTTTTTACCGGCGGGTTCTTCCGACGCTGTTTCCGGTTGGCATTGTTCGACGTGAGGCGCACATCCCGGGCAGGGGATCTGCCACTCGTGGGGCGATTCATCCAGGAGGGGGAGAGAGTTGTGGGTTGTGAAGAGAATGCGGTCTACATCGTGGCGACAGCGGCCCAGAGTAATCTTGAACTCGTGGGATCCCGGCTTGATCTGGACTTCGCCGAGTTCGAGCCAGCGCCAGTCGTCGGGAGAATCTTCGACGGCGCTTCCCCCTTGGAGGTCTTTGCCGTCCAGGGTCACTTCGGGTGAAAAGTCGAACTTATCTTCCACGAGTTTCCGGACGCGGACCCATACACTGTAGTTTTTCCAGACCGGCACCTGGGTGCGGTAAGTGAGTTGATACCGACCCGGTCCTTCGAGGGAAGAGACCGGTCTCAGGCAGTAGTGACCCCAGGCGGTTGTGTCGTGAACGGTGGTCCAGCCAATAATCTCCCGCGCGGATTCGGCTTCGCGGTACAGGTCTTTGTGATACGCGCCGGTATGCCAGTTGTCGTACATGTATCGGGGACATTCGATGAGATCGTGACGGTACACTCCGGGCGTGTCATATGCGTGGAAATTGCCGCTGTAGTCGAGAAACATGATATCGGTATCACCGTCGCCGTCCAGGTCGGTGAGCGCCCCGGTGCCGAAATCCTGGTTATCGATGTATACCGGCCAGCCTTCGGGATATTCCGCGTAGAAGTCGAGAACTACGTCATAAGGGCGCGAGCCGCCCAGGAAGGCTTCGGGCGTCGCGTCATTCTCCTCGCCGTCCAGGTCGCCGACGACAGGTTGAGAGCGCATCGTGCCCGGCCCGTAATACGGCCAGTCCGGGAGCATGTTGCCTTCCGAATCGAAGATGAAGCTTATCGCGGCGTCGGACTCGCCCCAAAGGAATCGGGCGGGGCCGTCCTTTGCATCGATTGCGACGGGCATATGGCACATTTTACCAACGGAAGGGCTTTGAGGCCAACCCGGCACGTAGTCCCCTTCGATATCAAGAATATGAATTAAACCGTTATTATCGCAACCGATAATCTCAGGTTTCTGGTCACCATGGATATCTACCAGTGATACTGGTGGTGTGCATATCGCATTGTCCAGCTTCTTAAAATCGATGGAACCGGTAAAAGGGGTACCATCATGGTTATAAACATGTATCCAACCTGGACCCCAGAAATAGTCCTCATAAGTAGCGAATACAATCTCGAAATCGCCGTCCATGTCGATATCGGCGACTGAGGGAGTCGTTTCGAGAAGCCTATGGATAATGAAAAACGGCCAACCGCTGAGTAAATCTCCCTTGCTGCTGTAAACACCAACCCGCCCTCTGTATGTCCCACCATTGGATGAGGTGGAGCTCACAAGAATTTCCAGTTTTCCGTCTCCATCCAGATCGTAGAGTGCTGGTGCTACCGTGGCTTTAGCCGGCAGGTCGAACGGCCAACCTTCAGGCTGCGTGCCGTCGCTCCTTAGAGCCAAAGCGGTCGTAGAGGTGTCCCATACTGCGATCACGACTTCTATCCTGCCGTCGTTATCGACATCTCCTCCACAAATTTCGTCATAGGCAGGATTTGGAAGTATTATCGGACAGCCATCAAGAAGTTTCCCGTTTGAATTCCAGACACCGAGTAAATCTCCGACGCATCCTATAATCACTTCAAGGGAATCATCGGCGTTGAAATCGATAATAAGAGGGCAGCTCATGTTCATATGCCAATCTACAGGCCACCCTTGATTTTCTTCAATAGCCCCTATCTCCGTATAGACTAAAAAGGAGAGAACCAAGCAGAGCACACGAATTCGATGGCGATCCATGAGGAATCCTCAGCTTGCTTATTCGCAAATAGTGAAAGGCGGAAGGTTCACATATTCGAGACACGGTTCTGCAGCGCCGCCCCATTCAGCATCAGGACCACCGTACGCGCCGGCATCATTTTGTGGATTCCCAAGTCCCGGGGGTTGCTTGTCATGGAATGTCTCACCAGTTGGTCCCTGGTCTATCGCTTCCGATTTGTTTTCTTCCGACTCCTCGTAACATTCGTCGTAACCTTCGTAGTCTTCGTCATGCTGCAGCATGTAACTGTAACCTGTCGGGGGACTGCCTATGACTCCCTCGAAATAAGGATGATTGTTGCCCGTCGAATGGTTCTTGTCGTTGGTTCCGACCATTCCGGATGGGAGGTAATCGGTGAAACCGGGTTCGATCAGATGCTCATTTTTCCAGAGAAGGTTGTTCTGAGAAGAATAGCCGGACGGTACAGTGGTGCGGTCGCGGGACTGAATGCCGCCGCACTGCGAAGAGTTGAATATGCTGCAGGAACGAGTGACGATATTGCCGAAGAGAGTGACCTGTGTCGCGTCATTATGAATGAGAATTCCAGGGCCCTGGTTTTTGTCGCATACGTTGTTGTGAGCCACTGCGACCGTTTTGCCGAGATCGTCGGACAGATCTTCATCATAGCACTCTGATGAGTCGGGAGGACAGTTTTCGCAATCGGTAACGCAGCCCGGGCCGACATGGAGACCGATCGAAGAATCTCTCGGGTCGGCGTCATCCCGCCACGAACCCATGAACAAATTATTGCATATCTCTCCCGCTGAACCGTGGGTGAAATGCAGGGCGTTCTGGTTGTTGCAGACGAAGGAATTGTGCTTGATCGTCGTGCTCGCGTATTCGGACGGTATGAAATCAGGTTTTGTGCCGCTTTCTATCCTCGCGAAGCTGAGATGGCAGCCTTCCTGGGTGCTGGTTACTACGTTATTGGCGATTACACCTGAAAAGTGCCACGCGGAGATCGCATCCATATCCAGTCCACCCGCGATAATTGTGTTGTTCCTGATTTCGCCCCACTTCAATGACGTGAGATCGTATCTTCGCGGCGTTGGAGTATCGGGGTATCTGGTGCCGAGGTAGATAGATGCATATTGGTGAAGGTCCGGCTCGCTGTAGATAAAATTGTCATATAGGAACAGCCCGGTATTGTACTCGTGATCTGTATCGTTTTCGCCGTCTTTTATGGAGACAGCATTCGTATAATCCCCTTTCCCGACAATCTCGAGATTCTGTATTGTGACTCGCATATCTCTGCTTTGCATTATATTTTCTATACGTATCACCGCGTTGTAGAGATCGCGCCTCTCAGTATCCTCGAATTTCACGCGAGGAGGATCGTTCGAGTTGGCACCTCTCAAAGTTATATGAAACGCGTTTGCATACTCAACCCCATGAGGGACGATCGTAACCTGTTCCGCATAAGTGGCTGAATCGGTAATCAGGACTTCATCACCATGAGACGCTGCATCAATGGCGGACTGGATCGTTTCATATTCCGGAGTAGGCACGAGTAAAGTTGCAGAATCAGCGGGCGTCATCATCAGAAGCGTGCAGAAAACTACACTTAGAAGGACAGAATAAGGCTGGAATCTGGAATCTGGAATCTGGAATTTAATCATAGCATACCTCCTGGTAAATCGAAACATCAAAAAAGTCTATCCGGCAATAACCGGTATGTCAAATCAAAATCCGGGAGTCCACCTGAGGATGGATGGCCGATATCAGGATTACTGTCGCATGAGCCTGTGAAGTAATGAGTTGTGTGTTTTAGAAATCTATTCTCAGAAGCGGACAGGCTCGTAGTAGTGGAAACGGACAGCATTGATCCGGTTTCCTGGGAATTCCCGATCGATTTAGAAGGGGATCATCGACCTTCTCGACTTGGGATTTTCGGGTCGCGGGCCTGGGGCTGATGAAGACGAATACTCCGACTTGGATATCTTCATTTAAGCAGCCGGACTCGATGAATTGTCGCTTTCAGGTTCATCCACATAGCATCCGTCTGCTTCTTTACTCGTATCCGCCGAAGCAGCGTTTTGCCGGTAGTGGAACAGAAATATAGAGCTTCTTGCAGAACCCGGAAAATCGCATAATTTCCGCAAAATATCCTATAAAAAGAAGCCTGCTGGTTTTTCCCACGTGGGAAAAGAGAAAAATAAAGCAGTTCTCTTTTCGGGTCTGCTCTCTTCCTGATTTTTCACGTCAGACTGGGTTAAAAAGAGGATATGAGTTTCCGATACTTTCTTCCGGATTTCGTCACCGGGGAGATGAGGAGGGAGCGCCTTTCTGCCCGGAGGACATAGCGGAGT